>NZ_JBLWFT010000005.1:0-225127 GCF_048323695.1 Aquisalimonas sp. APHAB1-3
GCCGGGGGCCTGAATCTACTGCACAGGGTCAATTGCCCTTCGGGTGGACTCCTGCTCGCCCGGCATCAGGGTGTGGTCTCCCTGACCACAAGGATAAAGGTACAAGGGTGGACCTTCAGGTCCACCACTCAGGCGGCCCGGCTGTCGGCCGCCGGGGCCGCTGCCTCGTTATAGCCCCAGGCATCCCGGCATTCGGCCCACCACAGCAGCTCCAGGGACCCGTCGTGGTGCTCGACCAGCGCCGTGCAGCTCTCCACCCAGTCGCCATCGTTGCAGTAGAGCACGCCGTCCACATCACGCACCTCGGCGTGGTGGATGTGACCGCAGACGACACCGTCCACGTCCTGCCGGCTGGCCTCCCAGGCGACCATGTCCTCGAAGTTCGAAATGTAGGTGACAGCGTTCTTCACCCGGTGTTTCACGTGCGCCGCAAGCGACCAGTAGGGAAACCCGAACAGCCGCCGCACCAGGTGCACCCAGTGGTTGGCCCGTATCAACAGGCCGTAACAGCGGCTGCCCAGCATGGCGACGGCCCGGGAGCACTTCACCACCGTGTCGAACTGGTCACCGTGCAACACCAGCAGCCTGCGACCATCCGCCGTGGTGTGGATGACCTGATCCGCCATGGAGAAATTGTCGATGACACTGTCGTTGTAATCGCGCAGGGCCTCGTCGTGATTGCCCGGCAGGTAGACCACCCGGGTGCCGGCCCACACCTTCTCCATGATCCGCTTGATCACCAGGTGGTGCTCCCGCGGCCAGTAGACCCGCTTGCGCATTTCCCAGACATCGACCATATCGCCGACCAGGTAGAGGTAATCCGATTCGGTCGCGTCCAGGAACTCCAGCAGGTAGTCCGCCCGTGCGCCACGAAATCCCAGATGCGCATCGGAGATGAAAATGCTCCGGTATCGAACCGGTTTCATGGGTTCAGCACGCGTCATGGTTCATCCACTCTCTCGACTGATGTTGCCAGGAGTGTGGCCTGTACTGTTGAAGTGGACGTTGCAGAACCGAGGCAGTTGTGTGACGGCTCCCCGGCCGCAGCGGCGCATCTGTCACGCCATTGTCGCCATCCCGTCAGCATCCTGTTTTACGGCATCGCGAGAATGCACCGACCTTTCGGCTCGGGAGTATTCAGCGATGCATTGGGAAACCGGAGAAGGACGACTGATCTGCGAAGGGCGTACGGTGCTGAGCAGCGACCAGATCGTACTGCGACATCAGAGTTCGTCCCGCGCGAACGGCTGGCTCGCCTACATCCCCTCGGTGGCCACGAAGATCAAGGGTCTGGGCCACCGCCGCCACGCCCTGCTGGAACTGGAAGACGGCCGCCGCGGCTGGTTCATGGTCGTCTCGCAGACGCCCAGCCTCACTGCCCTGCGCAGCTGCGGGCGTTTCAGCTAGCGGCAAAGAAAAGACCCCGCATAAGCGGGGTCAAGCTCTGGCTGGAGGAGAAGCTCGTTTTCGGGTCAGAACTCGAACTGGAAGCGGGCCGCGTACACCATGCTGTCCCAGTCCTTGCGTCCGTCGCCGAATCCGTCCTCGCCACGCTGCGCATCCACATACATGACGTTGAGCTTGAGGACGATATCGTCTTCCGGATACCAGTTGAGACCCAGCGTGTAGTGATCCAGCTTCTGGCGATCCTCGCGGTTATGGTGCTCATAGGAGTCGGCCGTCGCGAAGCGTGCCAGTACCTCCCAGGCTCCCCGGCCGCCCGCGCTCAGGGGCGACTGTATCCGGGTGGCACCGAAATCACCGCTGAACGGGCGATAGTTCCGTGTCTCACCCGTCAGGAAGTAACTGGTCTGCACGTAGTACCCTTCCGAGGTCATGCTGGTCACGTCTTCATCAACGAAATCTTCCGAGTTGGAGTCCCGGTTGAGGTCCTGCCTGATGTACTCGCCCTGCACCGAGAACGGCCCGACGCCGAATCCGCCTTCCAGGGCAACGGTGGTGAAGTCCTTGACGTTCTCCATGTCGTTCTCGCCGATCATGCGACCATCCACTGCCCGTGTGCCGAGGCGCGTGCGCATGCGGACCGACTCGTACTCTTTCTGGTCACCGCCGCTGCGGTCCCACTCGTACGCGTTGGCGCGGTAGTTGGCAGACACACCGAGGTGGCTCCAGAGGTCCTGCTCGGCATCAAACACCGGGGCAAACGAAGCGCGGGCCGCAAGACTGTAGCCCTCGGTCACGTCACGATCCCTGGCAACACCATCACCGCCGAACGCACCGATCGCGGCGTAGTAATCCGGAACCAGGGTCTCGTACATCAACCCGATCTGCCGGCTTGGCCGGTAGGCGTCAACCGGCGCGGCCCGTTCAATGAAGCTGATCCGCCGTGAGCTGGTGGAGCTCTCAAGGCTGAAAGGCTCCTTGAAGTGGCCGACGGCCAACCGGCCATTGTCGAAGAGGTAGGCCATGTAGGCGTTGGCAAAACGAACCTCGTCGTCCCGGAAATCCACTTCCAGCTGCCATTCCCAATTGTCGTACATCACCCCCAGAGCACCGAGCCGGGCGCGACGGATGATCGTGCCGTAACGGGCGAGATCTCCGTCGTCGGCGTCCTCGTCATCCGTCGAGGTAAAAGGATCCTGCACGAAGGCGTAGTCGGTCATGAGCCGGCCGCGAATACCGAAGCGGTGTTTGCCGTCTTCCGTCTCGACGCGGAACTTGTTGACGCGGGTGCGGACGGGATCATCGCTCACGTCCATCATCGGCTCGTAATCAAGACCGGCGAATCGCTGCGCGCCGGTGTCGGCGTGTGCCAGTGGTGCGGCCAGCACCGCGGCGATGGCGAGCGCCGGCGCAGCGCCCCATGTGGTTTTACTGTCGGACATGCGTTACCCCCGGGTAATTGATATGTAGGTCGTTCGCGGGGAGGATGCGGTCACCCTCCGGACAGCGGGATCAGTGGCAATCGAGCCCCTGGAGCGTCCGGTGCTCAGCTGTTGCCGCAACGCGACAGACTGTCTGCCACGAGCAACAGGGGTAGCTTAGGGGGAGCGCATGACACGACCGTGAGGTTGGCATGACACGTCCGTGACGGCCCGGTGACGCCGCTCAGCCGCGCCGTCGCAACTGGAATACCACCAGAACCACGGTGCTGAGCAGTATGGTCACCGTCGCCATGGCCATGGCAATGGCGATTTCCCCCTGCTCGAACTGGTTGAAGATGAACGTTGCCGTGGTATCAACGCCCGGAGGCAGGAGCAGGATCGAAGCCACCAGTTCGCGCATGCAAACGATGAACGTGGTGAGCCAGGCGGCCAGCAGGGCCGGGCGCAGACGCGGCAGTACGATGCGCGTGAACACCGTGGCGCGGCCTGCGCCCAGCATTGACGCGGCATGCTCCAGGTTCTCGCCCATGCGCTGCAGACTGGCATTGGCGTAGTTGAGCGCGTCGGTGATGTAGATCACCACGTAAGCGAGCAACAGCATCCAGACGGTGTTGTAGAGGTCGACTGGCACCCACGGGGCGTTCCAGGCCAGGATGAGCGCCACGGCCATCACGATCTTCGGGATCACGCGGGGCAGCAGCGCGATGCCGTCCAGCACGCGCTGCAGTGGCCCCGCGGAACGCACGTTGACGTAGGCAATGTACCCACCGACCAGTACACAGATCGTCGCGGCGGCCAGGCTGAGCCCGAGACTGGTCAGCAACGCCTGCAACCCACGCGATCCCGGTTCGAACAGGGCCCAGTAGTGCCGAAGGGTGAACGTCAGCTCCGCCTCGGCCCAGGAGTCCACGAGACTGGTGAGCACCATGGCGACGTAGGGCAGCACGGAACTCAGCAAAAACAGTCCGCCGATGAACGCCCACCCCGCCCATTTCCCCCAACGGCCCAGGGGTTGCAACGCCCCCTCGCCGGGCCGGAAGGCACCGCCGCCGAGCAGGCGCGCCAGCCAGCGACTGCCGTACATGCACACCAGTGCGAACAGACACAACAGACTCGACAGCG
This sequence comes from Aquisalimonas sp. APHAB1-3, assembly GCF_048323695.1. NCBI lineage: Bacteria > Pseudomonadati > Pseudomonadota > Gammaproteobacteria > Chromatiales > Ectothiorhodospiraceae > Aquisalimonas > Aquisalimonas sp. APHAB1-3. The sequence goes on from NZ_JBLWFT010000005.1 coordinate 3,969, forward strand.
ACGTTGCCAGGGCAAAGTCCGCCGGCCAGCTCGTGATCAGATAGAAGATCTCCGCTGGCAGCAGGGGCAGATTCGAGCGCGTGCCGAGCACGGCAGGCACGCCGAAGTTCGATAGCGCCTCCAGAAACACCAGCAGACCGGAGTTGAAGACGGCGGGGAGCAGCAGCGGCAGCAGGACGTAACGCATGCGCTGGACCCAGCCCGCACCGAACAGGGTTGCCGCATCCTCGAGCCGCCTCGGCAATGATCCGAGGGTCGCTTCCACCGCCAGCGCCACGTAGCCGAACGAGGCCAGGGCCATGACCAGGGTGACGCCCCAGAAGGAGAAGAACCACAGCCGCAGCCACTCCGGCAAGCCGCCGATCAGCCCGTCGGCGAACCCCCCTTCCTGCATCACCAGGATGTAGGACAGCGCGGCGATATACGGCGGTGTCATGATGGGCACCAGCAGGGAGAGCCGCGCCCAGAGCTTGCCGGGCAGATCCGTGCGGGCCAGGAGGTAGCCGCAGGGAATGCCGAACACCCAGCTCACCACCGTGACCGCCCCGGCCCAGGCCAGGGATGTCCGGATCATGGCCGGCAGCTCGGGGGTCTCCAGTATACGGCGGTAGGCTTCGCCGAAGCCGTCCAGCGACCCACCGAGAATATCCGGAAAGACACTCTGGGCGAAAAGGACCGCCAGTGGATACCCTGCCGCGACCGCCAGCAACAGCAGACACAGCAGCAGCGGCAACCGGGCCCTCAGGTACACCATCAGCATGCCCGGAAACCGGCCTGATCAGTCATCGCCGCGCACCACCTCGGCGCGTTCGATCTCGATCTGAAAACGGCGCAGGACGCGGTTCTGGCTGGCCAGTGCCGCTTCCACGTCGTCCTGGAACAGCGGCGGCAGCTCCCGCGTCCCCCGGGTCGAGGACGGCTCCGTGTCGCGTCGCGCCGGAAGCAGGTGCTCGTCGGCCACACGCCGCTGCACGGGTTCGGTGAAATAGAAATCCACAAAGGCCCGGGCCGCATCGGGCGCTCCGGTGCCAGCCATTATGGCAATGGGCCGACGGACCATGGCGGAGCCGGAGGGCGGGTAATGCATGACCACCGGGGCGCCATCGGCGATCTGGCGGTAGATGAGATAATCCACGGCGCCCAGTATCAGGTCGTAGGTTCCCACCAGCAGCCCGCTGATCGCCTGGCTGTTGGCGGCCGCGAAATCGAGGCCACTTCGACGCAGACCGAGAAAGTCAGCCCACATGGCGTCCTCGGAGAGCGCATACGCAACCACGAAGTCCGCCGCCGAACCGGAACGCGACGGTGACGGCATGGTCACACGGCCCTGGAAGTCTCCGTCGAACACCGTGGCCCAGTCCAGGCCATCCTGATGCCTGTCTTCCCGGACGGCCATCCCCACCAGCGCGGCGGAGGTGGCATAGTAGTAGCTATCGGGGTCGTGCCAGCCCGCCTCCGTCGCATCCACCCAGTCCGGGTCCGGATAGCGTAACAGCCGGTCATCGGCTTTCAGCGCCTCGGCGGCAACCTCGCTGGCGAAGATCACCACGTCGGCGCGAGGGCGATACCGTTCGGCCTCCAGACGGGCCATCACCTGCCCCGTGGTGGCACCGAAGAACTCGACGGTCACTCCCGTCTCCCGGACGAAGTCATCGATAACGGCTTCTGCCAGCGGTCGCGGCCCGGCGGAATAAACAACCAGCGCGTCACCGTCGCCGTCATCACCAACACAGCCGGCCACGAGGCCAAGCACCAGCGGCAGCAGGGCCGGGAGTGTCCGGGAAAGCAGGCCCATCAATCCGATAGGAACCGCATGGCGCTTGCCGGGAAGCGCACGTGCACCGCCCCGCCGCGATGCACGGCGCCATCGGCGAAACCGCGGATCAGTCGCCCGTTCGGCAAGGTGGCGAACGCCTCATGCCGATCCCCGAGGAAATTGGTCTGCTCGCACGTTGCCGGCAGCTCCACCAGGTCGTCACCGCTGCAACACCGCTCCGAGGAAATGCAGATCGCTTCGCGGCGCACCAGGCACTGCCCCGACTCCGCCGCCAGCGCCCCGTTGCCCGGAAGATCCAGCACGCCATCGTCGATCACGATACTGCTGCCGTTGCGGCGGTAGGGCATCAGGTTGCTCGCACCGAGGAACTCGGCGACGAACTGCGTCCGCGGTTCGTTGTAGATCACCTCCGGCGTCCCGCACTGCTCGATGCGCCCGCGGTTCATCACCGCCACCTGGTCAGCCAGCGTGAACGCTTCGGCCTGATCGTGGGTGACATACACGGCGGTGAGCCCCGTCTCCCGAAGCAGGCGCGCCAGTTCATGCTTGAGGTCTTCGCGCAGACGGGCATCCAGCGCCGAAAGGGGCTCGTCGAGCAGCATGAGGTCCGGCTGCACGGCCAGGGCCCGCGCAATGGCCACCCGCTGCTGCTGTCCGCCGGAGAGCTGGTCCGGGCGACGGTTGCGGAAGGCGCCCATCTGGACCTGGTCGAGCACCTCCTGCACGCGTCGGGCGCGGCGAGGCGCATTGACCCGCTGCATGCGCAACCCGAAGGCGACATTCTCCGACACGGTCATGTGCGGCCACAGGCTGAAGTCCTGAAACACCATGGAGAACCCGCGCTCGCGCGTGGCCACATGGATGCCGTTGGCAGGGTCGTCGAGCGTGCGCCCGCGGCACGCCAGCGTTCCCGAGTCAGCGGCCAGCATGCCCGTGATCACGTTCAACAGGGTGGACTTGCCGCAGCCGGACGGCCCCAGCAACACGACACACTCGCCCTGATTCACCTTCAGATCGATCCCGTCCAGCACCCGCTGACCGGCGAACTCCTTCGTGAGCCCCTTGCACTGCATGAACGTTGCCATGACGCCTCCGTTAACGGTCCTGCGTTCGGTGGACCGTTTTCATGACCCCTAGTGAACGGGAAAGAGATTGCAGGGGTATGACAGAAGCGCTGATGAGTCATCAAACGGTCACACGGAATTAACGCCTGGTTCACGAATTTTTTCCAAGGTAGACGGCCTGCGCAACGGCAAGGATGCGGCGCAATCCATCCGACACCGTCATTCCGAGCAGGAGGATTCCCCATGTGGCACCGCCGCCCCCGTCTGAATTCCTGGCGCCTGACCTTGCTGCTGGCCGCCAGCGGCCTGAGCGCCTCGGCCGTCGCCGTGGCCGATGAACCCGAACCCAGCGATGACGTCCTCACCGTCTACCTGCACGACCACGGCGACGCCATCGCCGAGCGCTTCACTGAAGACACGGGCATCGAAGCCCAGATCGTCGACATGAGCGGCGGCGAGATTCTGGCCCGCATCGAGGCCGAGCGCGCCAACCCGCAGTGGGACGTGGTGTACGTACAGGGGCACGGCAGCGTGCACCGGCTCTACGAGACCGGCCAGCTGCTGGATGACGGCTGGCAGCCGGAGGCCGCCGCGAACTACACCGAGATGGGTCGCCAGATCTACGAGCAGGACCCGGAGACCGCCTGGTGGCCGGTGACGGTGAACGCCCCCGCTCTGCTCGTCTACAACCCGGACTACGTGGACGCGGAAGACGTCACCAGCTGGGACGCCCTGCACGACCCGCAGTTCGAGGGCCGCGTGGGCATGCCGGATCCGGCCATCAGCGGCCCGGCCTACCCCTACGTGTCCTGGTTCTTCGAGGACGACATGGATGCCGGCTACGCGTTCTGGGAGAAGGTCTTCGACAACGGCGTGCGCATGTACCGCTCCAACAGCCCGGTGGCCGAAGCCCTGGCCGCGGGTGATATCTGGATCGCCGGCCTGGAAGAGCCCAACACCTACGGCGAAGTGGAAAAGGACGAGCGCATCGAGGTGGTCTATCCCGAGGAAGGCACCCCCGGCGCTGCCCGCGCGGTCGGTATCTCGGCGGATACAGAAGTAGCCGATGACGCCAAGGCCTTCATCGAGTGGATGCTCTCCGCCGAGACCCAGCAGTACCTCACCGAGATCGAGCACCGCAACAAGTACTTCGTGCCGCTGATCGAGGGCGCCGAACCCAACGACCTGCTACCCCCGAACCAGTTCCTGGATCAGGTGACCCCGTACGAGTTCACCGACTACGAATGGGCCGGCGAGGTGGAAGCAGAAATCAAGCGCTGGTTCAGCGACATGGCCCAGTGAATGACCCCGAAACGCGGTCTCTGACCGCGCCAGCTTGACGCACACGGGTGGAGTCCTCGGGGCTCCGCCCGTCTTTGCGTTCCAGAACTGCCAACAAAACGTGTACCGACGGACCCATCATTACCGGAGTATTCGCACCATGTCGGCCAGCACCGATACGCGCCGAACACCGCGGCTGACGGGAGTGATCGCCCGTTTGCCGAAACCCGAGAGCCTGCTGGGCTGGTTCATTGCCGCCACGCTGGTGGTGCTGGTGGGCCTACCGCTGGCGGCCATTCTGCTGCACCTGGCCTACCCGCAGCTCTACCTGGGCATCTTCGATCTCGGCGATTTCGACCTGTTCACCGATCTGTGGGAGCGGCGCCTGTGGCGCACCGCGGTACAGAATTCCCTGTACCTGTCCTTCGGCACCATGGTGATCGGCACCCTTATCGGTGCCGGCATGGCATACCTGCGCCACACCTACCGGTTTCCCACCGCCGGGCTGATCGACTTCGCCGCCTGGTTCGTACTGGTGATGCCGTCGTTCATCATCGCCCAGGGCTGGGTGCTGTTCGGGCGCAGCGGCGGCACCGCGCACCAGATGGGCATGCCCTGGCTGGGCGAGTTCATCTTCTCCCTGCCCGGCCTGGTCATGGTGATGAGCCTGGCGAACTTCCCCCTGGCCTACCTCGCCTTCAGCGCCGCCCTGCACTGGAACGTGCGCAGCCTGGAGCAGGCCGCGCGCCTGGCGGGTGCCACCTCGGCCCAGGTGGTACGCACCATCAAGCTGCCGCTACTGCTGCCCGCCCTGCTGTCCGCCGCGATCCTGGTGTTCGTGGACACCGTGGGCGACTTCGGCCTCCCGGCCGCGTTCCTGTCGGTGTTCCGGTTCCCGCTGATCCCGTACGTGATCCGCCAGGAGATCCAGACGGTGCCCGTCTCGTTCGAGGGGGCGGCGGTGCTGGCATCGGTCCTGGTGGCCATGGTGGCGATTGCCATCACCATCCAGATCCGGCTGCTGCGCAACGCCGGCGCCGACTTCCTCACCGGCGGCGCACGCCCGGTGGACCGGCCGCGCCCGCGCTTCTGGCCGCTGCTCACCGGGCTCAACGTCACGTTTCTGGGCCTGGCAATCTTCGCGCCCCTGGGCACCAGCCTGTCGGTGTCCTTCCTGCAGCGCTACAGCGCCGGGTTCACCCTAGAGAATCTCACCCTGCTGAACTACCGGGCGGTGCTCTCCGAAGGCTCGGTACTGCTCCCCGCCATGGCGAACTCGTTCGGCATCGCCTTCGGCGCCGCACTGATTGCCCTGGCCGTAGGCTTTCTGGCGGCCTATCTGCTCGCCTACAGCGGTTCACGGCTGCGCCGGTTCATCGATATCACCTCCACGGTCACGCTGGCGGTACCGGGCATCGTGCTGGCGGTGGGCTACATCCTCTGGTGGAACCAGCGCTGGCTGGCCGACTGGGGCATCCAGGTCTACAACACGCCGTGGGTCATCGTGCTCTGCTCGGCGGCCGCATCCATCCCCATCGCCGTTCGCGTGGTACTCGGCAACGTGGCGCAGGTGCCCAAGTCGTTCCTGAACAGCGCCTCGCTCCAGGGCGCCGGGCTGTGGACACGCATCCGCACGGTCCTCATGCCGCTGACCCTGGCCGGGCTGCTGTCCGCAGGCCTGGCGGTGTTCGCCACCAGCGTCTTCGACCTGGCCATCACCACCATGCTGCAGCCGTCGGGTTTCCCCACGATCCCGGTGATCATCGATGAACACTTCCGCACGGTGCAGTACGGCTGGGCCACGGCGGCCACCGTGATCGTCTGCCTGATCACGGCCAGCATCATCGTCACCACGCGCTTCCTGGTGAAGCGCCTTTTCCGACAGTACTTCGCGACAGGAGGCTCACAATGACGAGCAACACGGCGGAAGTCGCCATTCACGATCTCACCCGGCACATCGGCGCCATTCGCGCCCTGGACGGGGTCAGCCTGGAGATTCCCACCGGCGAGACGCTGGCCGTACTGGGGCCGTCCGGCTGCGGAAAGTCTACCCTGCTGCGTCTGCTGGCCGGCCTGGACACGCCCACCAGCGGCGAGATCCACATCGCCGGCCAGAAGGTCAACGGCAACGGCCTGGAAGTGCCCCCGGAGCGCCGGCCGGTGAACATGGTGTTCCAGGATTTCGCACTGTGGCCACACATGAACGTCAAGCAGATCCTGCAGTACGGCATGAAGTATCGGGGTATCGCACGCGGCCGTCGCGATCAGCGTGTGACGGAGCTGCTTGAACTGGTGGACCTGGGCGGCATGGAAAAGCGCTACCCGCGTGAGCTCTCCGGCGGCCAGCAGCAGCGCGTGGCCATCGCCCGGGCGCTGGCCACCGAGCCGCGGGTACTGCTGTTCGACGAGCCGCTGTCCAACCTGGACTCCCAGCTGCGGCAGCAGATGCGCGACGACCTGGCGCGGCTCCTCCGGGAGCTGGGCACCACGGCACTGTACGTCACCCACGACCTGCAGGAGGCCCTGGCCCTGGGGCAGCGCGTGGTGGTCATGCAGGCGGGGCGCATTGCCCAGATCGACGAAACCCGCGAACTCTTCCGCAAGCCGGCAACACCATGGGTGGCGGAACTGGTGGGTTACGCTAACACCCTGGACGGCCGGGTGCTGCGGCGCGAGGACGACTGGGCGCTGGTGCAGACCGGGCAACACACCCTGTGGGCCCTGTGCCGCGATCACAACCTCGCCGCCGGCGATGCCACCCGGATCATGTTCCAGCCCCGGGGCTGCCGACTGGCCCAGCAGGCGTCCCAGGAGAGCAACCTGAACACCCTGCCGGTGCAGGTGGAACAGCAGGTATTCGAAGGGCACGGCTGGCGGATCAACTGCCGCCACGGCCAGCGACTGCTGCAGGTGCACGACGCCCTGCCACATGAGCCGGGAACGGACCTGGCCGTTGCTTTCGAGAAGGCCGCCACGCACGCCTACCGGGGAAGCGAGGAGGCGGCATCTGACGCAACCACCGAGGCCACTGCGCGCATCGCCTGATCGCGGTGACAAAAAAAGCCCCGGTCAAGGACCGGGGCTGCAAGCGCGGACTTGTGCCGACCGCTTAGAAGTTGTATTGCATGCGGGCGAGGAAGGTCGTGGGGCTGTCTTCGTCGACACCGTTGCCGGTCAGATCGGCGACCGCGTCGCTGTCCTTGACGTCGGTGAAGATGACGTTGCCCATGAACCGCAGGTTGGAGCTGTGGTAGTAGTTCAGCCCCAGGGTGATGCTGTCCTGCTCGCCACCACGGATGTCGCGATCATTGAGATCCATGTGGCTGTAACGCGCGGCCACTTCCCAGGCACCGCCGGTCCCCTGCGGCGTAATGCCGCCGAAGCCGCCGCTGCTGTAGCTGCGGGACTCGCCCGTGAGCACGTAGCTGACCTGGGCGTGGTAACCGTCGAAGCTCACGTCATTGCCGTTGTCGCGGTCCACGTCCACGTTCACGTACTCCGCTTCCGCCGAGAACGGCCCGGCGATGTAGGCGAGCTCCAGGCCGTACTTGGTGGTGGAGTCGGCATCGATGTCGCCGGTGTTGATCAGCCGCACCCCGGCAGGCCGGGATTCCGGCCGATCACTGAAGCCCAGCGTGCGATAGTCGCTGTCGGAGTCGAAATCCTCGTAGGCGGCGGAGACGCCCAGGTGCAGGATCTGGCCACCGCCCAGCTCCGGGCTGGCCACGAAACGGCCGGCCACGCCCAGCGGCATGTCGCCATCTTCATCATCGCCGATGGCGCGACCGTAGAGCGCCGACTGGAACGTGAACATGCCCTCGGAGACATCGTAGAACACACCCATGCGGCGGGAGTCCGGCACGATGTTCTGCGGGGTCGCGCGTTCGATGAAGGTGATGCTGTTGGAGCTGGTGAGCTGGTTCAGCCCCATGGGCACCTTCGTCTGGCCCAGGGTGATGCGGCCCACGTTCAGGGAGCGGCGCAGGCGGAAGTCGGCGGCACTGACTCCTTCTTCCGAGAAATCCGCCTCGATGCGGAAGTCCCACAATTCATCCAGATCACCACCGAGGCCGAGGCGCGCACGCCGGTTGAGGAACCCGTCGTCCATGTCGACGTTGTCTTCATCATGGAAGCCCGCATCGATATGCAGCCGCCCGCGCGGCTCCACGTCCGGGTAGGCGAACGCCTGCGAAACGCCGGCAATGCCCATGCCGGCTGCGATCCCGAGGGCTGTCAGTTTGGTTGCTTTCACGGTTACCTCCGAAGGAATTGTTTCGTGTCGTCGGCCCTGCCTTGCGGCGGCCGCAAGTGCATCGGCGAGGGGAACAATAAGGCGGGGATGTGACTGTTTCCCGATGCGATGGTGACGGTTTGGTGACATGCGACGGCTGTTGCGGGTGCGCAACGGAGACTGTCACCGAACCGTGACCGCGCTGTCACATCCGGGCAATGCGACGGGCCGACACTTCGCGCAGGCTCTCAACCGACGTCACCCAGGGAGGTCGTCATGCGCATTGCACTGGTAACGGAGACTTACCGCCCCGAGACCAACGGCGTCGCCATGACGCTCGGCAGGCTGGTGGATTACGTGCAGCGGCACGGCCACCGGGTGGAGCTGGTCACTCCGACACTGCGGCGGGAAGACGTGCCCGCCGGTCTTTCGCTGCTGACACTCCCCGGCCTGCCGCTGCCCGGCTACCCGGAGGTGCGTTTCGGTCTGCCCGCCGTGCGCAGGCTGGTCGGCGAATGGGGCCGGCACCGCCCCGACGTGATCTACGTGGCCACCCAGGGGCCGCTCGGCTGGGCTGCCGTGCGCGCTGCCAGGCGACTCGGTCTGCCCGTCATCTCCGGTTACCACACCCATTTCAGTGCCTACGGACAGCACTACGGGCTGGCACTGGCGGCGCCGCTGGTCGACAGCTACCTGCGCCGCTTCCACCGCCGCACGCGCCTGACGCTGGCGCCCACGCGCCAGCTCGCCGCCCAGCTGCAGGAGGCGGGTTTCGGCGACGTCGAGGTATTGGCCCGCGGTGTGGATACCCAGCTTTTCCACCCGCAACGCCGCGACCAGGGACTGCGCCGGGAGTGGGGCATGCTGCCCGGCTCGCCGGTGGTGCTCTACGTGGGCCGCATCGCGGCAGAGAAGAACCTGGAACTGGCAGTGCGTGCATTCCTGGCCATACAGCGCAGCAGCCCCACCGCCCGCTTCGTGCTGGTGGGTGACGGCCCCCTGAAGGCCCGGCTTGCGGCCGAGAACCCCGATTTCGTGTTCACCGGCAGTCAGTCCGGCGAGGCATTGGCACAGCACTACGCCTCCGCCGACCTGTTCCTGTTCCCCAGCCTCACGGACACCTTCGGCAACGTGGTGCTGGAAGCCATGGCCAGCGGCCTGCCGGTGGTCGCCTTCGATCACGGTGCGGCGGCGGAGCACATTACCCCGTTCTCCAACGGGGTCTCAGCGCCCTTCGGCAACGCCGACCGGTTCGTGGCCCTGTCCATTCTCCTGGCGCGGGAAACCGCCCTGCGTCACCGCTTCGGCGCACTGGCCAGAAGCACGGTCAACACGCTCGACTGGGATACCGTCGGCGCCCGGTTCACGGCACTGCTGACGGGGCAGGCACACCGGCGAGGGAGAGAACTGCCGCCCGGGCCGCGCCCCCTGGAGGCGGTTGGCTGATGGCCGCGCTGTCATCGTCATGTAACGGCGACTGAAGATTCATGTAACGCCGGAGCGTCATCCTCTCGTTCCACTTTCATTCCAAAGCCGATTCGGAGAGTGACAATGCGAAACGTGACAGCACTGGTCGTCGCCGCCGCCCTGACCAGCCCCGGCCTCGCCATGGCGAGCCCCGCCGACGACGTGGCCGAATACTGCGACAGCCCGCTGCGGCTGGCGGACACCGGCATCGAAGGCGCCGAGGAACTGCGCCGCGCCTTCGCGCCGTTCGCCGAAGAGTTCAGCGAACTGACCGGTGTGGAAATGGAGTTCTTCCCGCTGAGCGACCGCACATCGGCGGCCAACGCCCTGCGCTACGACTCCATCGACCTGGTTCTCGCCGGCCCGTCCGAATACGTGGTGATGACGGCGGTATCGGGCAACGTCTCGCCGGCCTTCGGCCTAGAGCGCGATGGCTATGGCGCCTACATCGTCGCCCACAGTGACCTCGGCCTGGAAGGCATCGAAGACCTGAAAGGCAAGCACCTCGCGTTCGGCAGCGTGGGCTCCACCACGAACCACATCACCCAGGGCTGGATGATCGAAGACGCCGGCCTGAGCCTGGGCGATGACGTGCGCTACACCCACGCCGGCGACGCGCGGGTGCAGACCTTCGTCAACGGCGATGTGGACGCCGCCGCCATCGGTTACCGCGACGTGGACATCATTGAGGAATACGACCCGGACCTGGAGTACGACATCATCGCCGATAGCGGCACCATGCCGCGGGATGTATTCGTTGCACGGGACGCCCTGGGAGCGGAGTGCATCCGGGCCATCGGTGAGACGGCCATGCAGTACGAGGACCGGCTCTTCCAGGCCTTCGTCCAGCCGGCAGCCGACGAGCCGGACACCGACGAAGGGCAGGAGCGCTCCAAGTACCTGGGCGCCAGGTTTGTCAACGACATCACCGACGACGAATACGACATGGTGCGCGAAGCCTACGACGTGCTCGGTCTCGACCTCTGAGCCACGGATGCGCAACGCGGCGGGGCGGTCCGGATGAATCCGGTCCGCCCCGATGACGTCCCGGCCCGGCTACGGGCCACAGACCCACGGAGGTCTCTCCATGACGGTTATCCAGGTGGGCAACATCCACAAGCGCTTCGGCAAGGTGCACGTTCTGCGCGGCGTCGAGTTCCGCATCCCCGAACGCGAGGGCGCCGTACTGCTGGGCGCCAATGGCTGCGGCAAGTCCACGCTCATGCGCTGCATGAACGGGCTCGCACGCCCCGAGCAGGGTTCCATCCGCGTGCACGGCACCGACGTGGCCACATGTGGCCAGCGCAAACTGCGCGGGGTACGCCGGCAGGTCGGCATGGTGTTCCAGAACTTCAACCTGGTGGGCAATCTGAGCGTCTTCCAGAACGTGCTCTACGGGGCACTGGCCCGTCACCGCAGCTTCTTCTCCGTGGCCGCTCCGCTGGCCTCCCGCGAGGAGCGGGATTACGCCCTGCACTGCCTGGAGCGCGTGCAGCTGGCCCATTGCGCCGACCAGCGCGCCGATCAGCTCTCCGGCGGCCAGCAGCAGCGCGTGGCCATTGCTCGGGTGCTGATGCAGCGGCCATCCGTGGTGCTGGCGGACGAACCCGTTGCCAGCCTCGATCCGAAGGCGGCACGGGAGGTCATGAATCTGCTGTGGAGCGTGGTGCGTGCAGAGGGAATGACGCTGCTGTGCACGCTCCATCAACTGGATTTCGCCATGGAGTACGGCGACCGCGTCATCGGCATGAAGGCCGGACACGTCCAGGTGGACCGCCCCATGCACCAGACCGACCGCAACGAACTGCAGTCCCTCTACGAAGGCAATGTGCGCGTGGACGAAACCCCTTCCGAATCGACCACACCGCTCAGGAAGGCCTCCTGACGCACCGCCGGACGTCCATTCCCTGAACGTTGGAGTTATTTGCAATGGCTTCCCCAGAGCAGCCCCGGGATCACAACGGCCCGCAGCCCAGCCGGTTTGAGCTGCCCTCCGTATTCACCTGGGTGGTACTGGTCGGCTTTCTCGCCTTCTTCATCCAGGGTATTACCGCCGTGGACGTGGAAGGCGCGCGACTGATCGCAGGCATCGGCAACATGGGCGACTTCATCTCCCGGGCCGTGCCGCCGGATCTCAGCCGCCTGGGCCCGATCAGCGGTTACATGCTGGAGACGCTGAACATGGCCATCGTCGGGGTCGCCTTCGGCGTGATCCTGAGCGTGCCGCTGGCGCTGCTGTCATCCCGTAACACCACCCCGCACCCCGTCGTCCGGGTGGTTGCCCGGGGCGTGACCGCCGTACTGCGCACCGTACCGGAGCTGATCTGGGCGCTGATCTTCGTGGCGGCGGTTGGCCTCGGACCGCTGGCCGGCATTCTCGCCATCATCATGGACACCATCGGCTTCTGCGCCCGCTTCTTCGCCGAGCGCATCGAGGAGATCCGTGCCGGCCCCTCGGAAGCGATCCAGTCCACCGGGGGAGGCCGCGGCGCCGTCATCTTCGGTGCCATTCTGCCCGAGGCGATGCCGTCCATGACCGCCACCAGCCTGTTCGGCGTGGAGAAGGCAATCCGGTCTGCGGTGATACTCGGACTGGTGGGCGCCGGGGGCATCGGCGTGGAGCTGAGCTCGGCCATGAGCCTGTTCCGGTACGACGTCGCCCTGACCATTATCATGGTGATCGTGGCCGTGGTGGTGGTGGTTGAAACGGTCTCCTCCGCCATACGCCGGCGGATCATGTAGGCTGCATGTCATCGATGCGCCGCAAATGTGTCATGGATCTGTCACATCCCGCTGTTTTACTAGCGGTGCACGAAGAAACCAGCAGCCTGGTGAGCGGGGATAACGCATGACGGACAGGACCGTACTGATTGTCGACGACGAGAAGCCCATCCGCGAAATGGTGGAGTTCAGCCTCGAGCGATCCGGGTTCCGGGTTGTCGAGGCGGGCGATGCGGCCGAAGCCCGTGTCGCCATCACCGACCATCAGCCGGATCTGATTCTCCTCGACTGGATGCTGCCGGACACCAGCGGGCTCGACCTCGCCCGCGCCCTGCGCCGCGAGAACATGCTCGGCGACGTGCCGATCATCATGCTCACGGCCCGCACGGAAGAGGAAGACAAGGTGCGCGGCCTGGAGGCCGGCGCGGACGACTACGTCACCAAACCGTTCGGGCCGCGGGAGCTCATCGCACGCATCCAGGCGGTGCTGCGACGCAGTGGCGGCGACGAGGCCGAGGAGAACCTGGAAATCGGCCCGCTGCGCATCGAGATCGCGGCCCACCGCGTCATGGTCAACGACAACCCCATCCACCTGGGTGCCACGGAGTTCCGGCTGCTGAAGTTCTTTGCCGGACACCCGGATCGGGTCTACACTCGCGAACAATTGCTGGACCGGGTCTGGGGCCCCAACGTCTATGTGGAGGAGCGCACGGTGGATGTGCACATCCGGCGGCTCCGCAAGGCCCTGGACGGCACCGGCGCCGAGCGTTTCGTTCAGACTGTGCGTGGAGCAGGCTACCGCTTCTCCACCCGCGAGTAATCCGCCATGATACACTCCCCGTGGCCGGACGAGATCAGCCGTATCACCGCCGTGGTCGTCCCGGCCGCGGTGGTTGGCATGCTCACGGGTTATCTTGCCGTATCCCTGCTGATTGCCGTCACCGGGTTCGCCGGATGGCACATCTACCAGCAGCACCGGCTCTACACCTGGCTGAGCACGTCCCGCAGCGCCAATCCGCCGGAAGGCACCGGGCTCTGGGGCGCGATCTACGAGCAGGTCTTCCACATGCAGCGCCGCAACCGCAAGCGCAAACAGCGCCTGGGCGCGATTCTCCACGAGTTCCGGCAATCCACCGCCGCCATGCCCGACGGCACCGTCGTGCTGGCACCGGACAACCGCATCGTCTGGTTCAACGCCGCGGCACAGCGGCTGCTGCATCTGCAATCACCCGAGGACATGGGCCAGCACGTGCTCAACCTCATCCGCAGCCCCGCCCTGAAGGCGTACTTCGATACCGGATCGTTCGAGGAAGCGGTGGAGATGACCAGCCCCTTCGATGACGCCACGCGGCTGTCCATGCAGGTCATCCCCTACGGCCGCGATCAGCGGCTTCTGATCGCCCGGGACATCACCCGCCTGCATCGCCTGGAGCAGGTGCGGCGGGACTTCGTTGCCAACGCGTCCCACGAGCTGCGTACCCCCCTGACCGTCATCGCCGGCTACCTGGAGAGCATGCGCGACGACGACGGAACGGCTGCCCGGGAGTGGCGCCGGCCGGTGGAGGAGATGCACAACCAGGCCGCACGCATGCGCCACATTCTGGAAGACCTCCTCACCCTCTCCCGCCTGGATGCGCAACCGGACCCCGGGGCAGACGAGCGGGTAGATGTGGCCGCACTGGTCAGCAGCATCTGCCGGGACGGCAGAATGATTGCCCCCGGCGGCATCAGCGTGGACTGCGACAGCGACGACCGGTTCGGCGTGCGGGGCGTCCACTCCGAACTGCGCAGCGCGTTCGGCAACCTGGTGCAGAACGCCGTGAAGTACTCCGCGGAAGGTGGCAAGGTCCATGTACGCTGGTACCGGGACGGCGACTCGGCCTGTCTTGACGTGGTGGACAGCGGCATCGGCATTCCGCAGAAGCATATCCCGCGGCTCACGGAGCGCTTCTACCGCGTCGATGACGGCCGCTCAAGGGATCGGGGCGGAACCGGGCTCGGCCTTTCCATCGTGCGCCACGCTCTGCAGCGCCACGATGCCACCCTGGAGATCCACAGCCGCCCCGGCGAAGGCAGTACGTTCCGGTGCCGCTTCCCGGCCGAGCGTATCATCGACATGCGCAACCAGCGCTCCGCCGCCGGCTAGCATCAGATGAGCCAGGTCGTCCCCAGCCGCACCTCCGGCGCCGCTCCGGGAATCAGACTCACAGCCTGCCAGCCGAATGCGAACACCACGAGCAACCCGGCCCCCAGACTGGCTGCATAGTGGCCAGCCCGGTTGCCCCGTTCCATGCCGAGAATCACGACGAAGGCGGCATACAGCAGAATCAGGCTGTAGCCGATGCACACCAGCGCCAGGGTCGAGCCGTACGGCCAGGGCAGCGCCGCCAGCACGTTGCCGACCCAGGCCGGCACCATGGCCACGGAAACAGCCGCCAGCGCACGCCGGAAATCGGAGCGCCCCTGGAACAGGTCGCAGAGGTAGTGGGCGGCGGCCGCCAGCGCCAGCACGCCCACCAGCTGGGTCAGGGCGCTGTAGATGCTGAACGGCACCATGCGCGGCTGTGTCTCGGGCGGAAACCCGGCAGGCAACACATCGTAGGCCATGGCCGAGGCCACGACACTGAGCACGATAACGGGGATGGTGAACCGCACCAGCAGCGGGCCCGGCTCGGGATCCCGCTCACGCCACTCCCGCAGCACCGCCCGGGGCCGGTAGAACACCCCCTTGATGGCGCCCCATGTCCAGGTCACCCACGGTCTCCCGTGGCCTCCCGAGCCATCTGGTCGAAACTGGTGTGGCGCACGTCCTTGCCGCGCACGAAGTACACCACGTACTCGCAGATGTTGCGGGCCCGGTCGCCGATACGCTCCATGGAGCGCGCCGCCCAGACGATGTCCATCAGCCGGGGGATGCTCTCCGGCGACTTCATCATCTGGTCCATGAGCCGCTGCAGCACCACCTGGTACTGGCTGTCCGCCTGGATGTCCTGCTGGGCCACGCGCACGGCGTGCTCCGCATCCATCCGCGCGACGGCGTCAAGAGCGCCCCGCAGCATGTCGCGCACATGCGTGCCGAACGCACCCATCTCCGCCACCGGCGCCACCGCCCGGTCATCGTCCAGTAGATGGAGCGCCATGCGGCCGATGCGCTCGGCCTCGTCGCCGATGCGCTCCAGATCGGTAATGGTCTTCACCACTGCCATGACCAGCCGCAGGTCGCTGGCGGTGGGCTGGCGGCGCACGAGCACATGGGTGCACGCCTCGTCCAGCTCCACCTCGATGGAGTTCACCTTGTAGTCGCTGGTGACCACCGTCTGTGCCAGCTCGCGGTTGCCGTCCACCATGGCGGAGACGGCATCGGTCAGCTGCTGCTCGACAATGCCGCCCATGGCGAGCACACGGGTGTGGATGTCCTCCAGCTCTTCGTTGAACTGGTGGGAAATGTGCTGCTTGAAGAAGCCTTCATCAATCGAGTCATCGGTCATCGCCGCATCTCCCTGTATGGTGCCGGCATCCGGCGGCCTCAGCCGTGGCGTCCGGTGATGTAGTCCTCCGTCTCCTTGCGGGACGGGTTGGTGAACAGCGTATCCGTGTCGTTGAACTCCATGACTTCGCCCAGATACAGATAGGCGGTGTAATCCGACACCCGCGCCGCCTGCTGCATGTTGTGGGTGACGATGGCGATGGTGTAGTGCTTTTTCAGATCGAACATCAGTTCTTCGATCTTGAGCGTCGCCAGCGGGTCCAGGGCCGATGCCGGCTCGTCCAGAAGTAGCACTTCGGGCTCGATGGCCACGGCGCGGGCGATCACCAGCCGCTGCTGCTGCCCGCCTGAGAGGCCGAAGGCGTTCTCGTTGAGCCGGTCCTTCACCTCGTCCCAGAGCGCCGCCTGGCGCAGGGATTTCTCCACCACTTCATCCAGGATGCGACGCTTTTTCACGCCCTGCAGGCGCAGGCCGTAAGCGACGTTCTCGTAGATGGACTTGGGAAACGGATTGGGCTTCTGGAAGACCATGCCGACGCGGCGGCGCAGCTCCGGAACATCCATGGCCTTGTCGTGAATCTCCTGGCCGTCGATGCGGATCTGCCCTTCCAGCCGGCAATTGTCGATCAGGTCGTTCATGCGGTTCATGCAGCGCAGCAGCGTCGACTTGCCACACCCCGACGGGCCGATGAACGCCGTGACCCGCTCCCGGGGCAGCTGCATGTTGATGTTCTTCAGCGCCTGATCATCGCCGTACCAGAGGTTGAGGTTCTCCACCTCGATGCAGATATCCTCGCCGCGCAACCGCTGACCGCCGGTCACCCGCCCGGCGCTGCCGGATGCGCTCTGCCGTGACGGTGCTGTCTGAATTGCTTGATCATTCATGATGATTCACTGCTCCACGTTGAACTAATCCCCTTCCGCGCGGTAGCGCTCCCGGAGGTGGTTGCGGATGGTGATGGCCGTCAGGTTGAGAACGATGATCACCAGGATGAGCACCAGGGCCGTGGCGTAGACCAGCGGCCGCCCCGCCTCGACGTTGGGGCTCTGGAAGCCGACGTCGTAGATGTGAAAGCCCAGATGCATGAAACTGCGGTCCAGGTGAATGAAGGGCCAGCTCGCCTCCACCGGCAACTGCGGCGCCAGTTTCACCACACCCACCAGCATCAGCGGCGCCACTTCGCCGGCGGCCCGGGCAACGGCGAGAATCAGCCCGGTGATCATGGCCGGCGTGGCCAGGGGCACCACAGTGCGCCAGAGCATCTCGCCCTTGGTGGCACCCAGCGCCAGTGCGCCGTGGCGAATCGAGCCGGGGATCCGGGACAACCCTTCCTCGGTGGAGACGATCACCACCGGCAGGGTCAGCAGCGCCAGGGTCAGGGAGGCCCACAGCACACCACCCTTGCCGAATGTGGGCGCTGGCAACCGGTCCGAGTAAAATAACTGGTCGATGCCACCGCCCATGAAATAGACGAAGAAGCCGAGGCCGAATACGCCGAACACGATGGACGGCACCCCGGCCAGGTTGTTCACGGAGATACGGATCATGCGCGTCAGCGGCCCCTGCCTGGCGTACTCGCGCAGGTAGATGGCCGCCAGCACCCCGAACGGGGTCACGAAGACGGCCATGACCAGGGTCATGAGCACGGTGCCGAAGATCGCCGGCAGGATCCCGCCTTCGGTATTGGCCTCGCGGGGATACCCCGAGACGAAGTCCCAGAACTCGCCCACGTAGAACCGCAGCTTCTCGCCGGTGCTCATGACGTTGGGCCGACTGGGTTTGACGATGTCGCCCAGTGCCATGACCACCTGCTCGCCCTCGGCGGTCTCGAGCATCACCTGGAAGCGCCGGATCTCCTCCAGCAGTTCGTTGCGCCGCTCCGCGAGCTGGTCGTACTCGGCTTCCCAGCGGCCCCGCTCGTCCTCCAGCGCCTGCTCCTGCTCGGAGCGCCGCTCCTCGGGAATGGTATCGTCCATGGCGAGACGCCGCTGGGCGAGCCGGATCTCCTCGATCTCCGCATTGACCGCGCCGATTTCCACGCGCTCGATCTGCCCGATCTCCTCGATGCGCGGCAGGTTCTCGGCGAACAGCCGCTCGAACGTCTCCCACGCGTCGTCGCCGTCGGCAACCACCTCGTCACCGACACGGACCTCGCGGAGAAAGCCGTAGAAGTCGCCCCACTCCCGGCGTTCCAGGCGCACGGCATCGTCCGGATAGGACCACGCCGACATGTTCTCCTCGACGTACCAGGTGAAGTCCTGGCCGGTCACGTCCCGATTGCCGCGTTTGATGCGGTGCCGGGTGACCAGTTCCTCGTCGGCGTCCACCTCGAACCCGCGCTCGCGCGCCCCCCGGGCGGTCAGGGTCTCGGACCGGTCCACCTCCCCGAGCACCTGGACCGGCTCGTCACCGGGCTCCGCGTACTCGAAGGCAACGATATCCCGCGGCCAGAAGTGCTGCAGGCCGTTGAAGGCAACATGGCCGATCAGCCCCACCACCATGACCAGGCTGATGGCCACGGCCCCGGCGTTGAGCCAGATCCAGGGTGTGCCCTTCTTGAACCAGTCGCGCATGATCTGTGTCTCCCGGACCGTTACAGGGTGCTGTACTTCTTGCGCAGCCGGTGGCGAACCACTTCCGCAAGCGTGTTGAGAACAAAGGTCATGACAAACAGCACCAGCGCAGCCAGAAACAGAATGCGGAAGTGCGTGCCACCCACGGCCGCCTCCGGCATCTCGACGGCGATATTGGCCGACAGCGTGCGCATGCCCTCGAAGATGTTGAAGTTGACCACCGGGCTGTTACCCGTGGCCATGAGCACGATCATGGTCTCGCCGACGGCGCGTCCGAAGCCGATCATCACCGCCGAGAAGATGCCGGGGCTGGCGGTGAGCAGCACCACGGTCGCCACCGCTTGCCACGGTGTGGCGCCAAGCGCCAGTGCGCCCTGGGTGAGGTGCCGTGGCACGTTGAAGATGGCGTCCTCGGAGATGGAGTAGATGGTGGGGATCACCGCAAAGCCCATGGCCATGCCCACCACCAGCGCGTTGCGCTGGTCATAGGTGATGCCCTGGTTGGTGAGCCACTGACGCATGTCGCCGTCGAAGAACCATAACTCCACCAGCGGGCTCATGCCGACGCAGAACCAGCCCACCCCGAGCACCACCGGAATCAGCAGGGCCGCCTCCCAGCCGGGAGGCACCGCGCCCCGCCAGTTCGCCGGCAACAGCCGTGACCAGACCCAGGCCATAACGAGAAAAGCCACCGGCATCAGCAGGAACAGGCTGAATACTGCCGGCAGGTTGTTCTCAACGTACGGGGCGGCCCAGAGACCGGCGAGAAAGCCGAGAATGACCGTGGGCAGCGCCTCCATGATCTCGATGGTGGGTTTGGTCATGGTGCGCATGCGCGGCGACATGAAGTAAGCCGAGTAGATGGCGGCAAGAATGGCCAGGGGCGCCGCGAACAGCATGGCGTAGAACGCCGCCTTGAGGGTGCCCACGGTCAGCGGCACCAGGGAGAACTTCGGCTCGAACTCCTGGGTGGCCGAGGATGACTGCCAGACGTAGGCGGGATTGTTGCGCCCCTCGTACCAGACCTTCTGCCACAGCGCACTGAAGGAGACTTCCGGGTGCGGGTTGTTCACGTCCAGGTAGCGGAAGCCCCCGTCGGCGCCCACCACCAGCATGCCGTCCTGGCGCGGCGCCATGGTCACTGCATCGACGTTGATGTCCCCGCCCAGGGCCAGCCGCGCCATGGTCCGCGCGGAGGTCGCGTAGTGGAGCTGCACGGTGCCGTCTTCGGCGGCCGTGGCAAATCCCTTGCGTGCGTGCTCCGGACCGATGCTGGTGACCGGTGCATCATGGGGCTCGAAGTCCCGGATCTTGCGCAGGCGCCGTTCCCCGTCGGCATCCCGGGCCACGAACCACTGGCTCACGGAGCCGTCGGACCCGCCGGCGATGATCGACACCGCCCCGAGGAGGAAATCCAGGGCCGTCACCTCGGCATTGTCGCCTTCAATGGCCCGTTCACTGGCCAGAAGCCTGGGGCTGCTCATCCTGGAGATGTCGTAGTAGTGCAGGCGGCCGTCAGCACCGCCCACAAAGAGGTTGCGCATGGTGGTATCCATGAGGATCTGGGTCACCTCCACCCCATCCTCCGGCCACGGCACCTCGTATACACGGCGCTCGACGGTGACGTTACCCGTGAGAAAATCCTCGTCTTCGTCGAACAGCACGATGCGCAGCTGTTCCCGGGCATTGTTGGCGGCGATGATCGCCGTGCCCTCGCGCCCCCGCTGCACCCCGATGGCGTCGATGGCGTAACCTTCGTCGGCGAAGACATCCAGCGGTTCGCCATCGCCTTCCGGGTACCGGATCGTGGGCTCCACGGTGCGCTCCCCACCGGGGTATGACACGTCGTAATCGTGACGGGCGAAGATCGCCGTGCCATCGTCCAGCCCGTACCCCACCAGATGGCTGCGCGCCTCGCCAGTGGCGAAACTGGTTACGCTCACGCCGTCCGGGCGCTGCATGCGCTCTTCCTTGATGACCTCACCATCCCTGGGCCGGAAGAAGACCGCCCGCGCGTCATCCGTGAAGCGCACGGCTACCTCGCGGTAGCGCTCCATGGCCGTGTGCAGGGTCGCGCTGTCCCCATCCCCCGGCGCCGCATAAGCCCCGGCCGGGGTCATGTCAGCAGAGCCAAAGATGGGGGCGGTCTCGGAGAAGAGGTAGACGAACATCAGCACGAGGGTGCCGATCACCCCGATGCCGAATGTGGCGATGGTGCCCTTCCCCGCCCGGTCCTTGAACGCCCGCCAGCGGCGAAGCCGCCTGCGCTGGCTTTCCGAGGGCATATGGCCGCGGGATGCGGGGGAATCCGGTGAGGTGCCGACATCGGTCATGGCGATTGGCCCGCTCGTGTGGGTGGAAGACTGGGGGCATGGTAGTGAGCCTATGTGACGGTCCCGTGACAGCCGGATGTCATTTCCGTGTCACGGTCACCCCCCCCCCCCCCCAAAAAAAAACCGCGCCCGTGAAGGGCGCGGTGATCGGGTCAGTACGAAACCAGTCCCTGTCTATTCGAGGCCGAGCTCCTCGCGCTCCCGGGAAGCGGCCGACTCGGGCATGGGGATGAAGCCGTCACGCCGCACCACATCCTGGCCCTGCTCCGAGAGCACCAGACGCAGGAACTCCCGCTCGATGGGCGGCAGATCCTCGTTCGGGTCCTTGTTCACGTAGACGTAGAGGAACCGCGCCAGCGGATAGTCGCCGGTCAGCGCGTTCTCGGCGTTGGGCTCGTAGAGGTTATCCGGATCGTCGCCCAGCTTGATGGCCCGCACGCCCGAGGTGTTGTAGCCAATCCCGGAGTAACCGATGCCGTTCAGGGATTCCGACACACCCTGGACCACCGAGGCGGAGCCGGGCTGCTCGTTGATGGCGTCCTTGAAGTCACCATCACACAGGGCGTGCTCACGGAAGTATCCATAGGTCCCCGAGACAGCATTGCGGCTGTAAAGGGTGAAGTCGCGATTCTCCCAGTCGCCGTCCAGGCCCACCTGTCCCCAGCGGGTGATGTCCTCGTCACCGCCGCAGCGGCGGGTCTCGGAGAAGATCGCGTCCACCTGGTCGATGGACAGGCCCTCGATGGGGTTGTCGCGGTTGACGAACACCGCGATGGTGTCAATGGCAACGCGAACGAGCGTCGGCGGGTAGCCGTGGGCGTCCTCGAACGCCTCGATCTCGGACTCGCGCATCTGACGGCTCATGGGGCCGAAGTTGGCAGTGCCCTCGGCCAGCGCCGTCGGCGCCGTGGAGGAGCCCGCCCCTTCGATCTGGATGTTAACGTTCGGGTAGAAGTCGTTGAACTCCTCGGCCCAGAGCGTCATCAGATTGTTGAGCGTGTCGGAACCCTGGCTGGAGAGGCTGCCGGAAATGCCGGAAACACTCTCGTAGGTCGGCAGACTGTCGTCCAGCTCCGGACCCTCATCGGCGAAGGCCGGGAGCGCGGCGACCGCAAGAGCGGACGCGGCCACGGTCACAAGGCGGTTACGGAACATAATCATCAACTCCACGTTGGTGCGATCTGCGTTTTATCGCGGTTGCGTCGCTAGTGATCCGGAAGCGACTGGAGCGGAGTATGGGCGGCACACCTGACA
This sequence comes from Aquisalimonas sp. APHAB1-3, assembly GCF_048323695.1. Lineage (NCBI taxonomy): Bacteria > Pseudomonadati > Pseudomonadota > Gammaproteobacteria > Chromatiales > Ectothiorhodospiraceae > Aquisalimonas > Aquisalimonas sp. APHAB1-3. The sequence goes on from NZ_JBLWFT010000005.1 coordinate 26,158, forward strand.
CCGGCGTGACCGGATCATGACGGTTCCGTGACAGGCCGGGTGCATCACGGGGCTTCACGGGACTGACCGTTCCAATACCGCCTTCTTCTGGTAAGCTGCGAGTCAATCCCAGTTACTGGATAGCCGCCATGGACCTCTATTACAGCCTCACGTCACCCTACGCGCGCATCGTCCGCGCGAGCCTGATCGAGAAACAGCTACACGACCGCACCGGACACCACGTGGTCGATCCGTGGTCCGATGATGCCGGGCTCATGCAGGTCAATCCGGCAACCCGGGTGCCCACCCTGGTGACGGACGACGGCGTCTCCATTACCGAGTCGCTGCTGATCGTGCATTTCCTGGAGGCCACCTGGCCCGATCCAGAGCTGATTCCGCAGGGCCGGCGCGCACAGGTGCTCGGGCAGACCGGGTTGGCGGTGGGTATCATCGATGCCGGCGTCCAGACGCTGCTGGCAAAACGGTTCGGGCCGGAGGGTGCGGATCAGGGCGTGCTCGGGCAGCGCCGGGCGAGAACCATCACGTCGACCCTGGATCGCCTGGAGTCCCAGCCACCCGAGGCAGGCGGAGATCTCGGCGCCCTGGCCGTGGCAGTAGCGCTGCAGTACCTGGACTTCCGTTACGCGGACCTGGCCTGGCGCGAACAGCGGCCGGCACTGACGCGCTGGCATGAGCAGGTGGCGCGGCGGGACTCACTGTCGGAAACCGTGCCGCGGTAGCGTCGGTTTACCAACCGATTCCGGAGGTCAGTAACGCAAAGCGCCCGCCAGAGGCGGGCGCACGGGGCCACAAGCCGGACGCATTCAGTCGGCGTCCGCGGTCAGGCGTTCGCGGTTGCTCTCCACCGTCGCCGGGCCGACACCCTGAACGTTGGTGAGCGCATCAACGCTGTCGAACCCGCCGTTGGCCTCGCGATACTCCACGATGGCCGCCGCGCGGGACTCCCCGACACCATCCAGTTCAGCCGCCAGCGTCTCGGCATCCGCGGTATTCAGATCCACGGATCCGGCAAACGCCGCACCGGCAAACAGCAGGGACAGAGCGGGAACGGCACAGAGAAAACGCGTGCGTTTCGACATGATCAACTCCTTTTGTTATTGAGGCACGAACGTCAGTGTTCGCGGCTTCGCATCAACCGAAGCGAGTCAAGACTAGCTCGACGACCGTGTCAGTTCAAGCATCGGCCGGGCCCGCCTGAAGCTCCGAGACAATACGCTCCAGGGCCGCGCCCGGGTCGTCTGCCGCCGTAATGGGCCGTCCCACCACGAGATAGTCGGCGCCGCCCGTCCGTGCCTGCGCCGGCGTCACGATCCGACGCTGATCGTCGGCGGCGGCCTCCGCGGGCCGGATACCCGGTGTCACCAGCACTGGCGCCTGCCCGTGCAGGGCGCGCAACCGGGGAGCTTCCCGGGCGGAACAGACGAGGCCATCCAGCCCTGCGCCGAGGGCGAGCCCCGCCAGCCGCTCCACCAGTGCATCAGGCGTATCGCTCAGACCGACAGCTGCGATGTCCTCCGCATCGTGGCTGGTCAGCACGGTCACGCCGATGAGCAGCGTATGCCCCGACCCGGAACGGCTCACGGCTTCCCGCGCCGCCTCCATCATGCGGACACCGCCGAGGGCGTGCACGTTGACCATCCAGACGCCGAGATCCGCCGCGGCGCGACACGCGCCAGCAACCGTATTGGGGATATCGTGGAACTTGAGATCCAGAAAGACGCTGAAGCCACTGCCCTGCAGCCGCTCCACCAGGCCGGGGCCGGCGCGGGTGAACAGCTCCTTGCCCACCTTCAGCCGGCACAACGCCGGGTCGAGCCGGGCCGCCAGCGCTTCCGCCCGCTCCACGCTGTCCACGTCCAGAGCAACCACGATCCACGGTTGTTCGCCTGCCACGCCTACTCCCCTTCCACACCCTGAATCGGTTTGATGGTCGCCCACTTGCGGCAACTCGGACACTGCCAGTGCAGGGTGCGCGCACTGAAGCCGCAGTTACGGCAGGAGTAGCCGGGTTTGTCCCGCAGCAGGGCGTGGAAGAGCTCCCTGAGCACTTCCAGGTCGGCGCCCCCGGCCTGCTCCGCCCGTGACAGATTGAGCTCGATCAGGCGGTTCAGTCCGCGCACGGATGGCCGGGCCCGGAGCTGATCCACCAGGAATCCGGCGGCGGCGTCCTCGCCGTGGTCGTGTCGGATGCGTTCCGCCAGCGCAAGGATGACGGACGCCCCGCGGTAATCGCGCGACACATCCTCCAGGAAGGCGCGGTAGCCGTCCGGCCGCCCCAGCTGGGTATAGGATTCGTGCAACCCCACCAGCACTTCCGGCAGGTAGTCGCGATCCTGCTCGCGCACACGCTGATAGCATTTCAGCGCCTGTTTGTAGTTGCCGACACTGCGCTCGATGTCGCCCTGCAGTATGCTCGCACGCACGCAGCCGGGGTCGGCGGTCAGCGCCCGCTTGATCAGACTCCGGGCGCGATTGACTTCCCCCTCGCGCCAGGCTCGATCCACCTGCTCACAATAGAACTGGGCCACGCGCGGCGCCATGCTCTGCTCACTGTTCGACTCCAGCCGGGCTGCCACGAGAATGGCGTTATCCCACTCCTTTTCCTGCTGATAGATATCCAGCAGATGCTGCAGGGCCTGGGGAACGAAATTCCCCGTCTCCACCACCTCCTGAAACAGGTTCTCCGCGCGGTCCAGGAGCCCGGCACGCAAGTAATCCTCGCCCAGTTCCAGCAGCGCCTGGGTTCGTTGTTCACGATTCAGGGAGGGGCGGGCGATAAGGTTCTGATGGATGCGGATGGCCCGATCCACTTCACCGCGCCGCCGGAAGAGATTCCCTAGGGCAAGATGGGTTTCGACCGTATCCGAGTCGACTTCCACCATGCGGGTGAAGACTTCGATGGCCTTGTCGGGCTGCTCGTTGAGCAGGTAGTTCAGGCCCTGGAAATAGTCGCCACGCAACGGCTCCTGGCGGCCGGGACGCGCACCCCCGCCCTGGCCACGTCTCGCGATGAACCAGCCCGAAAAGGCCGCCACCGGCAGGAGTAGCCAGAACAGTTCCACCATCTCAGTGATTATCTTTCAGCGGCAACCGGCGCAGTTCGTTGAGTTCCTTCTCGGTGTCCTTGACCCGCCGCCTCAGCCGGTGCACTTCGCGCTGCTTGCCGAGAATCATCCCGAGTGTCGTCAGCACACCGATGACGGCGCCGATGATCACGGCGACGACGAGCGCCAGGGAGAGCGGCGCGCCGACGGTACCGAAATAGTAGTCGACATCCACACGGCTGGCATTCAGCAGGGCAAAGCTCAGCCCGAACAGGATCACGATCAGGATGGCCAGAAATCCGATCAACCGACGCATATCGGTTTTACTCCCCTTGTTCCGAGCGCGCGCCACAACGCCAGTTCAATCCGCTCCGGGGAGAGGCCTCGGGCAATGTTCAATCGCCGTTGACCCGCTGGCGGAGCTCCTTCCCCGGCTTGAAATGTGGCACATACTTCGCAGGCAGGGCAACTGGATCCCCGGTCTTGGGGTTGCGGCCGATCCGCGGCGGACGGTGGTGCAGTGAAAAACTGCCGAAGCCACGAATCTCGATGCGATGACCGGAGGAGAGCGCTTCGCTCATGTGCTCCAGAAGCGTCTTGACCGACACTTCCACATCCCGGTAGGCGAGATGCTGCTGCTTGGATGCGATGACTTCGATGAGCTCGGATTTCGTCATTGTTATGTCCAGACGATTCCGTCCAATTTCCGGGCGCCGCGCTCAGGCCAGGCCTGTCGGCAATCCGGGCGGATGAAACGGATGCGGTGAGAGCGGGGTCGTGGCTCGGCCACGACCCCGCACGACCTGGATCGACCGGTAATCAGTCGTCCTGATTACCGCTGTCCATCTGCTCCTTGAGCAGGTCGCCAAGCGTAGTCGTGCCGGCACCGGCACCACCCTTGGCGTAGTCCTGCACGGCCTTGGCTTCTTCCTGAACGTCCTTGGCCTTGATGGACAGGCTGATCGAGCGGTTCTTGCGATCGACGCCGATGAACTTGGCCTGCACTTCGTCGCCTTCCTTGAAGTGACTGCGGGCATCGTCGACACGCTCGCGGGCGATGTCGGACGCACGCAGGTAGCCTTCGATGCCATCCCCGAGGTCAACGACCACGCCCTTGGCGTCCACTTCCTTCGCGGTGCCCTTCACCATGTTGCCCTTCGGATTATCGGCCATCCAGGCGGAGAAGGGATCGTCTTCCATCTGCTTGATGCCCAGGGAGATCCGCTCCCGATCCGCGTCCACGGACAGCACTACGGCTTCCACTTCGTCACCCTTCTTGAAGTGCCGCACGGCGTCTTCGCCGGCTTCGTCCCAGGAGAGATCCGAGAGGTGAACCAGACCGTCGATACCGCCTTCCAGGCCAACGAAGATGCCGAAGTCGGTGATCGACTTGATCTGGCCGTTCACGCGATCGCCCTTGTTGTGGGTGGCCGCGAACAGCTCCCATGGGTTCGCCTGGCACTGCTTCATGCCCAGGGAGATGCGGCGTCGCTCGCCGTCGATGTCCAGCACCATGACTTCGACCTCGTCACCCACGGCAACCAGCTTGCCCGGGTTAACGTTCTTGTTGGTCCAGTCCATCTCGGAGACGTGCACCAGGCCTTCCACGCCTTCCTCGATCTCCACGAAGCAGCCGTAATCGGTGATGTTGGTGACACGGCCCACCACGCGGGTGCTCTCCGGGTACCGGTTGGCAATGTTTTCCCACGGGTCCTCGCCCAGCTGCTTGAGGCCCAGGGAGACGCGGTTGCGCTCGCGGTCAAACTTGAGCACCTTGACCTCGATTTCCTGGCCGACTTCGACCACTTCCGAGGGATGCTTGACGCGGCGCCAGGCCATATCGGTGATGTGCAGCAGGCCGTCGATGCCGCCCAGGTCCACGAAGGCGCCGTAGTCGGTGAGGTTCTTGACGATGCCCTTGAGCTGCTGGCCTTCCTGCAGGCGCTCCAGCAGGGCCTCCCGCTCGGCGCTGTACTCTTCCTCGACCACCGCGCGGCGCGAAACCACGACGTTGTTGCGGCGCTCGTCCAGCTTGATGACCTTGAATTCGAGCTCGCGGCCTTCCAGGTACGTGGTATCCCGCACGGGGCGGATGTCCACGAGAGAGCCGGGAAGGAAGGCCCGGATGTGCTTGAGGTCGACGGTGAAACCGCCCTTGACCTTGCCGCTGATGATGCCGTTGACGGTGTCACCGTTCTCGTAGGCAGTTTCCAGGTGCTTCCAGGCGTGGGCCCGCTTGGCCTTCTCGCGCGACAGCCGGGTTTCCCCGAAGCCGTCTTCCACCGCGTCCAGGGCGACTTCCACGTCGTCACCCACACCCACTTCGATCTGGCCCGATTCCCCGAAGAACTCGTTGGCGGGAATCACGGCTTCCGACTTCAGGCCCGCATTGACCACCACGTGGTCACCGCGGATCGCCACCACCTTCCCGGTGACGATGGCGCCGGGGCGCATGTCGGTTTGTGCCAGGCTCTCTTCAAACAGTTCGGCAAAGCTCTCGCTCATTGGTCAGCCAATCCTAGAACGTCAACAACGCGATGACGTCTGTGGTTACGTTACGTACATTTAAACGGCCAGCGACGCGTCCGCCCCTCTGACCACCCGAGTTAATCCTTTATGATAGCTGTTTTTGCAGCAGCTTGAGTACCCTCTCCACCACGGCGTCCACTGACAGACCCGTGGTATCGAGCTCCTCGGCGTCTACCGCCGGCTTCAGCGGCGCCACCGCGCGATTGCGGTCACGCTCGTCGCGCACGGCGATCTCGTCCAAAAGATCCGCGAGGCTAACATCAACCCCCTGTTCCTTCAACTGGTTATGGCGCCGCCGCGCCCGCTCCTCCGCACTCGCGGTGAGAAAGATCTTGAGGGTCGCGTCCGGGAACACCACCGTACCCATGTCGCGGCCATCGGCGACAAGTCCCGGCGGCTTGCGGAAGGCCCGCTGGCGGGCGAGCAGCGCCTCCCGCGCCTCCGGCACGGCCGCCACCCGCGAGGCGAGATCGCCGGTCTGCTCACTGCGCAGCTGCACGGAGACGTCGTTGCCGTCCACCAGTACGCGCACCGACCCGTCGGGCCGAGGCTCGAACACCACGTCGAGCCCGTGGGCCAGATCCACCAGGGCGGCGGTATCGGATGCGTCCAGGCCGCGGCTGCCGGCGGCGACCGCCAGGGCCCGGTAAATGGCGCCGCTATCGAGCAGGTGCCAACCCATGGCTTCGGTGACCGCACGGCAGACCGTTCCCTTGCCGGACCCGCCGGGCCCGTCCACCGCGAGCACGGGCGCGTCCTTCGGCGTCATGAGGCCTCCGGAGCGTCGTGTTCCACATCCAGCCCGAGCCCGGCCTCTCGCGACAGACTGGCAAATCCGGGGAACGACGTATCCACGTTGCGGCAGTCGCGGATGGTGATGGTGTCGGTACTGCGCAGTGCCGCCATGGCAAACGCCATGGCGATCCGGTGGTCGCCGTGACTGTCCACGGTGCCGCCCGTAAGGGTGCCGCCGTGGATGACGATGCCGTCCGCGCGCGGCTCCACCTGGATGCCGAGAGCCGTGAGGCCGTCGGCCATGACGGCGATCCGGTCACTCTCCTTCACCCGCAGTTCCTCGGCGCCCGTAAGCACCGTCGTCCCGTTCGCACAGGCGGCGGCGATGAAGATGGCAGGAAACTCGTCGATGGCCAGCGGCACCAGCCGTTCGGGAATGGTGATGCCGTGCAGCGGCCGCGCACGCACGTGGACATCTGCAACGGGCTCGCCGCCCACCTCGCGCTGGTGGCGCAGCTCCACGTCCGCACCCATGAGATCGAGGATGTCCAGTACGCCCGTACGGGTCGGGTTGATGCCCACGTGTTCGAGGACGAGATCGCTGCCCTCGGCGATGCTCGCCCCCACGAGGAAGAACGCCGCCGAGGAGATATCCGCCGGGACGTCGATCTCGCAGCCCTGCAGGCGCCCGCCCCCGGTAACGCCGGACCAGGCGTCGTCCCGCCGCACCGGATAGCCGAAGCCCGCCAGCATGCGCTCGGTATGATCGCGGGTGGGTGCCGGCTCGTGCACCCAGGTGTCTCCCTCGGCATACAGGCCGGCCAGGAGCAGGGCGGATTTCACCTGGGCGCTGGCCACCGGCATGTCGTAGCTCATGCCGTGCAGGGGGTGTCCGCCACGGATCAGTAATGGCGCGGTGCCGCCCGGAGCGGCCTCGATCACCGCCCCCATCGCGGCGAGCGGCTCGGTCACCCGCCCCATGGGACGGCGCCGCAGGGAGTCATCACCAGTCAGCGTGCTGTCGAAAGGCTGCCCCGCAAGCAGGCCGGCGAGCAGGCGCATGGACGTCCCGGAGTTGCCCAGGTCCAGGGGGCCGTCCGCAGCGCTGAGCCCGTGCAGCCCGGCACCACGGATACGCAGTGCACCGTGGCGCGGCCCGTCGATCTGCACGCCGAGCTGCCGGAACGTGGCCAGCGTCGCCAGCGCATCGGCCCCTTCCAGAAACCCCTCCACACGGGTCTCGCCCTCGGCCAGGGAACCCAGCATGACGGCACGGTGAGACATGGACTTGTCCCCGGGCACACGGAAACGCCCGGTCAGCGTGCCACCGGGCCGGACGTGGAAAACGGGATTGCGGCTGTGATCAGTCAACGAACGTCCTCTCAGGATTCCAGCGTCGCCATGAACCGGTCGCGTGTGTCGCGGGCGTGCCGGAACAGGTTCTCGAGTGCAGTGGCATCCCCGGCGCGCACCTGCTCACGCAGCTCCGCCAGATCCGCCATGTAACGGTCCATGGCAACCACGAGTGCGTCGCGGTTGGCCAGGCAGATATCCCGCCACATCTCCGGGTCACTGGACGCGATGCGGGTGAAATCCCGGAATCCGCCGGCGGCATAGGCGAACACTTCGTCGCGATCGGACCAGCGCGACAGGGTGTCCACCAGCGAATAGGCCAGCATGTGCGGCAGGTGCGACGTGGCCGCGAGCACATCATCGTGATGGGCGGCGCTCATGCGCGCGACGCTCGCCCCCACCGCCTGCCAGAGCTCTGCAACCCGCTCAACCGCGGCCGCGTCGGTGCTCTCTTCGGGGGTCAGGATGACGCGGCGGTCGTGAAACAGCTCCGGGAACGCCGCAACCGCGCCGCTCTTCTCGTTGCCTGCAATGGGGTGACCGGCGACGAACCGGGCGCTGTGCTCACCCAGCGCCTCGGCGGCATCCGCCAGCACCGTGGCCTTGGCGCTGCCCACATCGGTGATCACGGCACCCGGCGCCAGATCGTCCCGGACGGTCGCCAGCACCGGTCCCATGGCCCCCAGGGGCACGGCCACCACGACCACGTCGGCACCTCGCACGGCTTCCCGCGGGTCGGTGGTGGCGTCGTCGATGATGCCGCGCTCACGCGCCGTGTCGAGGTTCGCCGTCGAGCGCCCGCACCCAACGACTGTGTCGACCAGGCCGGCCCGGCGCAGCCCCAGAACCCACGATCCGCCGATCAGGCCGACCCCGATCAGGGCGAGCCGTTTCACGGGCCTGACTGTGCTCATGCCCGGCGGCCCATCAGGCCCGTCAGGGCATCGAGGAACCGGCGGTTCTCGTCCGGGAGACCGACGGTCACCCGGATCCACTCCGGCAGGCCGTAACCGGCCACGGGACGCACGATAACCCCCGCCCGCAGCAATCCCTCGTACACGGCACCGGCATCCCCGACCCGGACACAGAGAAAGTTCGCCGCCGACGGCAGCACGTCGAGGTCCAGCTGCTGCAGTTCGCCGCGCAGCCACTCCCGCTGCTCGTTGTTCATGGTCACCGACTCCCGGACGTAGTCGGTATCCGACAACGCCGCCTCGGCCGCCGCCTGGGCACTGGTGCTGACGTTGAATGGCTGACGCACGCGGTTAAAGAGCTCCGCCACCGCCGGATGGGCCATGCTGTAACCGACCCGGAAGCCCGCCAGTCCGTGAACCTTCGAGAACGTACGCGTCACCACGAGGTTGGGGAACGCGCTCAGCCATTCGGTGGCGTCCGGCTGCTGCGGCGAATCGCTGTACTCGCAGTACGCCTCGTCGACCACGACGATCACGTGATCCGGCATCGACTGGATGAACGCCTTGAGTTCACGCCGGCCCAGCCACGTCCCCGTAGGGTTGTTGGGGTTGGCCACGAAAACCACCCGCGTATCGTCGGTCACCCGTGCCCGCATGGCGTCCAGGTCGTGGCCGCAGGGCATGCCGGCGTCACTGCCCAGCGCCGGGGCCACGCACGCCGTTGCGCCGGCCGCGCTGGTGACAATCGGGTACACGGCAAAGGCGTGCTCCGAGAACACGGCCTCCCGGCCCGGCCCCAGAAACGTGGACGCCACCAGCGCCAGCACGTCGTTGGAGCCGTTGCCGAGCGTAATCGTCTCGGACGCCACGCCGTGGTGCCTTGCCAGCGCCTGCTTGAGGCGGAAGCCGTTGCCGTCCGGGTAGCGGTGGGCATCGGCCATGGCCTCGCGCGCGGCGGCAAGCGCCTTTTCACCCGGGCCGCGGGGGTTTTCGTTGGAGGCCAGCTTGATGATGTCCGTCAGGCCGTACTCGCGCTGCAGCTCGTCCATGGGCTTGCCCGGCTCGTAGGGGTGCAGCGTCTGCACCCCGGGCACGGCCAGTTGATGGAAGGCGGATCGCAGCTCGCTCATGGTTCGCTCTCCGGAGGCTATCGCGCAGCGCGGGGGTAGGAGCCGAGCACGCGCAGCAGCGAGGCCTGCTCGCGCATTTCCGCCAGCGCCGCGCTGACCTGCGCATCGTCGGCGTGCCCCAGCAGGTCAATGAAGAAGGCGTACTCCCAGACACCCTGGCGTGACGGCCGGGCATCCAGGCGTGTCATGTTGATGTCGTGACGGGCAAGCGGCTCCAGCAGACTCACCAGCCCGCCCGGACGATCCGAGCGCGACACGACCAGCGAGGTCTTGTCGTCGCCCGTGGGCGGTGGCGACTGCCGGCCGATGACCAGAAAGCGGGTGGTGTTGCCGGAGATGTCCTCGATCCCCTCGGCCAACGCCCCCAGGCCGTACATGTCGATGGCGGCGTCACTGGCCACGGCGGCGGCACCCTGCTCCATGGCGGCCAGGCGGGCCGCCTCGGCGGTGCTGTCGACGGTGATCCGCTCCACCCCCGGGAGGCGCGAATCCAGCCAGCCCCGACACTGCGCCAGGCCCTGCTGATGGGAGTACACCCGCCGGATCGCCTGCAACTCCGTCTCGCGGCTGGCGAGATTCTGCTGAATCCGCAGCTCCACTTCCCCCACCACCTGCAAAGGCGAGGTGAGAAAACAGTCCAGGGTGTGGTTGACCACGCCCTCGGTGGAGTTCTCCACCGGAACGACGCCGTAATGCATGTCCCCGGCTTCCACTTCGCGGAAGATGGCGTCGATGGAGGTCAGCGGCTGCAGTTGCACCCCATGGCCGAACTGCTTCAGCGCGGCCGCCTGGGTAAAGGTGCCTTCCGGCCCCAGGAACCCCACTTTCAGCGGCTCCTGCAGCGCCAGACAGGCGGACATGACTTCCCGGAACAGGCGGGTGACCACCTCGTCGGAGAGCGGCCCGGTATTCAGCGACTCGATGCGCCGCAGCACCTCCTGCTCGCGCTCCGGCCGGTAGAAATCACCCTGCTCGCCGTGCTCGCGCTTGATGCGGGCGACCTCCTGGGCCAGGCGGCCGCGCTCGTTGACCAGCTCCAGCATCTGCTGGTCCAGTGCATCGATGCGCTCCCGCACATCGGCGAGGTGTTTCCGGTCCGTCATGCCGCCTTCTCCACGACGTCAGTCGAGGACGCGCACTTTGAGCACGCCCTTGATACCGCGCACCACATCGGCGACCTCGCGCGGAATGCTGCCGGCGACGTCAACAACGGTGTACGCAAGATCCCCGCGGGACTTGTTATACATATCATCGATGTTCAGACCGGCATCCGCCAGGGTCGTGGAGATCTGCCCCAGCATGTTCGGCACGTTGGCGTTGACCACGGTCATGCGCTCGCAGTTCTCCGCCCGCGGCATGTTCACTTCCGGGAAGTTCACGGAGTTGTGGATGTTGCCGTTCTCCAGGTAATCGCGAACCTGATCGGCCACCATGATGGCGCAGTTGTCCTCGGCTTCCGTGGTCGACGCGCCCAGGTGCGGCAGCGTAATGCACTTGGGGTGGTTCTTGGTGAGGTTGGTGGGGAAGTCGTTGACGTAGGCCGTGAGGTGGCCACGGTCGATGGCGTCCACCACCGCCTGGTCGTCGACGATGCCGGCGCGGGAGAAGTTCAGCACGGCCCCGCCCTTGTGCAGCATCCCCACCCGGTCGGCGTTGATCAGGTTGGCGGTGTGCTCGTTGTACGGCACGTGGATGCTGATGAAGTCGCTGCGCCCCACCAGCTCGTCGACGCTGTGGGCCTGGCGTACGCCGGCCTCCAGCGCCCAGGCGCTGCTCACGGTAATGCCCGGGTCGAAGCCAACCACGTTCATGCCGAGCGCGCGCGCGGCGTTGGCCACCTTGACGCCGATAGCACCGAGACCGATCACGCCCAGGGTGCGGCCGGGCAGCTCGAAACCACGGTAGTGCTTCTTGCCCGCTTCCACTTCCTTGCTGAGGCTGGCGTCATCCCCGTCCAGGTTGCGGGTGTAGTCCCAGGCCTGGCAGATGTTGCGGGCCGCCAGGAACATGCCGGCGAGCACCAGCTCCTTCACGGCGTTGGCGTTGGCGCCCGGAGTGTTGAACACCGGAATGCCCTGGTCGCTCATGGCGTCCACAGGGATGTTATTCACCCCGGCGCCGGCACGGCCCACGGCCAGCACGGAGTCGGGCACCTGCATGTCGTGCATCTTGTAGGAGCGCAGCAGAATGGCATCCGGCGCGGAGATCTCGGTGCCGGTCTCGTAGCTGTCACGGGGCAGACGATCGAGGCCCTTGGCGGAGATGTTGTTCAGTGTCTGGATCTTGTACATGGTTACTCCTGTCTTTGGTCGGAAACGCGCAGACGCGGCAACGGGCTTACCCGTTGCGGCGCGCGAAGTCCTGCATGAACTCGATGAGCCGGTCGACACCCGCTTCCGGCATGGCGTTGTAGATGCTGGCGCGCATCCCGCCGACGCTGCGGTGCCCCTTGAGCGTGCTCAGGCCCGCCGCCGCGGCTTCCTTGAGGAAAGCGTCGTTGAGGCTGTCGTCGGCGAGCACGAATGGCACGTTCATCCACGAACGGCACTCCGGATCCACCGGGTTGCTGTAGAACGGGTTGTTGTCGATCTCGGCGTACAGCTTGTCGGCCTTGCGCTTGTTCATCGTGGCCATGGCCTCGAGACCGCCCTGCTCCTTCAGCCACTTGAATACCAGGCCGGCCAGATACCAGCCGTAGGTAGGCGGCGTATTGGACATGGAGTCGGCATCCGCCTGCACCTGGTAGTCCCAGACGGCAGGGGTCTCGGGCAGGACGTTGCCGATCAGGTCGTCGCGCACGATGACAATGGTCAGCCCCGCCGGGCCGATGTTCTTCTGCGCACCGGCATAGATCAGCCCGTACTTCGAGACGTCGATGGGCCGGGACAGGATGGTGGAGGACATGTCCGCCACCAGCGGCACGTCACCGGTGTCCGGCACCCAGTGGAACTCCACGCCGGAGATGGTCTCGTTGGGCGTGAAATGCACATAGGACGCCTTCGGGTCGAGCTGCCACTCGGACTGCGCGCCGATGTGCATGGGGGTCTTTTCATTGGCACCCCAGGCGACGTTGACCTGGCAGTACTTCTTCGCCTCCTTGATGGCCTTCTCGGACCAGGAGCCGGTGTTGATGTAGTCCGCCCGGTCGCCGCCACGCAGCAGGTTCATGGGGATGGCGGCGAACTGCCCGGTGGCGCCGCCCTGGAGGAACAGCACCTTGTAGTTGTCCGGGATGCTCAGCAGGTCGCGGATATCCTGCTCGGCCTCTGCGGCGATGGAGACGAACTCCTTGCCGCGATGGCTCATCTCCATGACGCCCATGCCGGAGCCCTGCCAGTCGAGCATCTCGCTGGCGGCTCGCTCTAGCACGGCTTCCGGCAGCACGGCCGGACCTGCGCTGAAGTTGTAAACTCGGGACATATTCATGTCTCCCCTTGGTTCCGATTAGAAAATCGTTGACGGGGCGACGGCCGGACCCGCGCGTATCAGGCCTCGTCGTCGCCGGGCGCACCGGGGGCGTCGTCATCGCTCCCGTCGCCTGCGTCGTCCTCGTCCAGTGCCTCGATGCGCTCGAGCCCCATCAGGCTCTCGTCGGCATCCAGGCTGATCAGTTTGACGCCCTGGGTGTTACGGCTGAGCACCGAGATCTCGTCCACGGCGGTACGCACCAGCGTGCCGCGGCGGGTGATCAGCATGATCTGGTCGCCGTCCACCACTTGGGTGGCACCGATGACGTCGCCGTTGCGGTCACCGGTGCGGATGGAGATCACGCCCATGCCGCCCCGGCCACGCAGCGGGTAGTCGTCCAGGGGCGTGCGCTTGCCGTAGCCGTTCTCCGTGGCGGTGAGGATGTCACCCTCGCCGAGGATCAGCAGGGCGATGACGTGCTGCCCCTCTTCAAGGCGCATGCCGCGCACCCCGGCCGCGGTCCGGCCCATGGCGCGAACCTCGCCCTCGGAGAAGCGGATCGCCTTGCCCGCGCTGCTGAGCAACATGATATCGCGCTCGCCGTCGGTGATGCCGACGTTGACGAGGTAGTCATCACCGCGCAGATCCAGGGCGATGATGCCGTTGGAGCGCGGCCGCGAGAAATGGGTCAGCGGCGTCTTCTTCACGGTCCCGCTGCGGGTGGCCATGAAGATGAACTGGTCCTCGGTGAACGCCTGCACCGGCAGCACGGCGTTGATGCGCTCGTCGGACTCCAGCGGCAGCAGGTTGACGATGGGCTTGCCGCGGGAGTTGCGGCTGCCCTGGGGCAGCTCGTAGACCTTCAGCCAGTAGCACTTGCCGTGGCTGGAGAAACACAGCAGCGTATCGTGGGTATTGGCCACGAACAGCTGATCGACGAAGTCCTCGTCCTTCATGGTCGTGGCGCTCTTGCCCCGACCGCCGCGCCGCTGGGCGCGGTAGGTGTCCAGCGCCTGATACTTGGCGTAGCCGTGATGGGAAAGCGTCACCACCACGTCTTCCGGGGTGATGAGATCCTCCATGGTGAGATCGATATGATCCCGCACGATCTCCGACTTGCGGGCATCGCCGAACTGCTCCTTGACCGCCACGAGCTCCTCGCGGATCACCTCCATGAGGCGCTCGGTGCTATCGAGGATCAGGATGAGATCGGCGATGCGATCCAGCAGCTCGCGGTACTCGTCCAGGATCTTGTCCTGCTCCAGACCGGTCAGCCGGTGCAGGCGCAGGTCGAGAATGGCCTGGGCCTGGGTCCCGGTGAGGCGGTAACCGCCTTCGCCCATGCCGAACTCCGCACCGAGGCCGTCCGGCCGCGAGGCTTCCGCACCGGCCCGCTCGAGCATGTCCGTGACCATGCCCGGCTGCCACAGCCGGGACATGAGCCCTTCCCGCGCCTCGGCGGGCCCGGGCGATGCCTTGATCAGCTCGATCACCGGGTCGATGTTGGCAAGCGCCACCGCCAGGCCTTCCAGCACGTGCGCCCGCTCGCGCGCCTTGCGCAACTCGTACATGGTGCGGCGGGTGACCACTTCGCGCCGGTGGCGCAGGAAGGCGTCGAGGATCTCGCGCAGGTTCAGCAGCCGCGGCTGACCGTCCACCAGGGCGACCATGTTGATGCCGAACACGGTCTGCAGCTGGGTCTGCTGGAACAGGTTGTTCAGCACCACCTCGGCCACTTCGCCGCGGCGCAGCTCGATGACCATGCGCATGCCGTCCTTGTCGGACTCGTCCCGCAGCTCGGTAATGCCGTCGATGCGCTTGTCCTTGACTAGCTCGGCGATCTTCTCGAGCAGCCGCGCCTTGTTGACCTGGTAGGGCAGCTCCTTGACCACGATGGTCTGCTTGCCGTTCTTCTGGTCTTCCTCGATTTCGGTGCGGGCGCGCATGATCAGCCGGCCGCGGCCGGTCCGGTATGCCTCCTGGATGCCGCTCACGCCATTGATGATGCCGCCCGTGGGCAGATCCGGCCCCGGCACCAGCTCCAGCAGGTCGTCCACGGTGAGATCATCATCGTCGATGAGGGCGATGCAGGCGTCCACCACCTCGCCGAGATTGTGCGGCGGGATGTTGGTGGCCATGCCCACGGCAATGCCCGAGCCGCCGTTGATGAGCAGGTTCGGGAAGCGCGCCGGCAGCACCGCCGGCTCCTGCTCGGAGCCGTCGTAGTTGTCGATGAGGTCGACGGTTTCCTTGTCGATGTCGGCCAGCAGCTCGTGGGCGATGCGCGCCATGCGCACCTCGGTGTACCGCATGGCCGCGGCAGCATCGCCGTCGACGGAGCCGAAGTTGCCCTGGCCGTCCACCAGCATGTAGCGCATGGAAAACGACTGCGCCATGCGCACGATGGTGTCGTACACCGCGGAGTCACCATGGGGATGGTACTTACCGATGACGTCACCCACCACGCGGGCGGATTTCTTGTAGGAGCGGTTCCAGTCGTTCCCGAGCACGCGCATGGCGTAGAGGACACGCCGGTGCACGGGCTTGAGACCATCTCTGACATCCGGAAGGGCCCGGCCCACGATCACGCTCATGGCGTAATCGAGGTAGGACTGCCTCATTTCGTCTTCCAGATTGACCGGCAGTATTTCTTTCGCGACGTTGGCCATCGACGCTCTCGGCTGGTTGTTGTGGTGTTCCCTTCAGGCCAGTGGCGCTGGCCCGATTCCTGTCAGCCGGTGTTCGATGGCGGGCCGGAGACCCGCCATCGACAACACACCTACACGCGCCACCGACTTCCGCGGCGGCGGTTGGCGATTCGCCCGGGAAAAGCGTGAATCATATCACAACCGGCGGGGTTCCGGCATTGGCTCCTGCCGACGACGACGCTCGCCGCCGACAGAAATACCCGCAACCGCGGTTACTTGCGGCGCGCTTCCTCGACCCTGATGGTCTCGCTGGGCACGTCGGCCTGCCCGGCCTGGCGACCGGTGGGGACCTCGGCGATGCGGTCCACCACATCCATGCCGTCCACCACGCGTGCGAATACGGCATAGCCGAAATCGCGCACGCCGTGATCCAGGAACGCGTTGTCCGCCAGGTTGATGAAGAACTGCGACGTGGCGCTGTTGACGTCCTGGGTCCGGGCCATGGAGAGCATGCCGCGCTCGTTCTTGAGCCCGTTGTCCGCCTCGTTCTCGATGGGTGCGCGGGTTTCGAGGCGCTGCATGTCCTCGTCCAGCCCGCCGCCCTGAATCACGAACCCCGGGATCACCCGGTGGAAGATCGTGCCGTCGTAGAATCCGTCATCCACGTACTGCAGGAAGTTCTCCACCGTCACCGGGGCGTCCTCGGGGTAGAGTTCCAGCGTGATGTCGCCGTAGTTGGTCTTGAAAATCACCATGTCCTGTTCGGCCTCCCGTTCACTGTCATCGGCGACGGCGGCCGCCGTCACCATGCCCATGATCAACGCAGCGGCCATCGCGGCCACCCGCCGTTTGCATCCCGTCACTATCTGCATCACCCGCCCTCCTCGGCTGAGCCGGGCTCCGGCCACGGCTCCATTTCAATCTTTCTCACGGCCCGCCCGGCGACCGTGACCACGCCGCCGTGACGACGGCTGCCGTCGGCGGAGAACTCGAACCGGTACCAGTGCACCAGACCGAGACGGCCGCTGCGGCCACGCCCGGGGCGGGTGCGTATCCGCACCAGGCTCTCGTCGAGAAACTGCAACCCGAGGTCGCGGCAACGCCGGGCCGCGGCGCGGCGCGCCTGCTCCTGGGCCGCCATGAGGGCGCTCCAGGCCAGCGCGATGCTGCCCAGGATCAGCACGGCAATCACCAGGCCGCTGGCCGTCATCGCTCGCCGGGGCCGTTGTCCACGCGGGCGCCCTGCGCCGAGACCTGGCGGATGTTCGCGGCCTGCAGCCCGCCCTCCTTGACCGTGGAGGCCTGCAACTCGAACTCGAAAACGCGATTGTGGCTGGGCAGGTCCGCGGGCCGGACGCCATCGGGCAGGTCGGCATCACGAAAGTAGGCGGACCGGTAGGGCGACTGCGGGCTGCGGGTGTCCGTGATCCAGAGGTTGTCGGAGATCTCGCCGAGAAAGCGCATGAACCCGAAGCCCTCGCGGCTGTGGTGGTAACAGATGCCGCGGACCCGGGACCCGACCTCACCCCAGGCCGCGCCGGCATCACCGCCCCTGCCGGGCAGCAGGTTGGGCACCGTGTAGCCGGAGGTGTAGACGTCCGCCTCGCGCCGAAGCGCGGCGGAGACGTTGTCGAACCCGAGCACTTCCACGCGGCACCCCTCGTTCTGCAGGGCCCGCACCACCTGGACGAAATCGCCGTCGCCGGTGGCAAGCACCACCCGGCCCAGGCTCTTGGACTGCAGCAGGGCGTCCACGGCCATGTCCAGATCGGCGTTGGCCTTGGCGTAGGCGTTGCCCTCGTCGTCCGTATACCAGCGGTAGTTCTTGACGATCACCTTGAAGCCGTAATCCCGCACCGAGGCGAAGAAGTTGTTGGTGCGCACGGCGTACTGGCGGTCGCGTGCGGCACGCTCTTCGTCGTAGGTGACGTAGGCATTGAGGCGCACCGGCTCGCCGCCACCACGGCAGGCGAATTCACGCAGCACGTCGTACTGCATGCCGAAGCCGCCGTTGATCTGGATATTCGCGGCGTCGACATACAGGCCAACGCCCATCAGTGCTGCATTCATACCGCTGACGCCCACTTTCCGGAATGGCGGCTACTGTACCCCATCACGCCCGACCGGGCATCGCCTGTGCGGCATTCGCGCCACCGAACGCGGCCTGCATGCGCCCGGCATCGGGCCGGTGGATCACTCCGGCCTCGGTCACCAGCGCGTCCACCAGTGCCGCCGGGGTCACGTCGAAGACCGGATTCCAGGCATCCGCACCCGGGGCTGCCACCGCGGTGCCGTGCACGCCCAGCACCTCGGCCGCGTCGCGCGTCTCGATGGCGATCGCATCACCGCACGGCAGTGCCATGTCCACCGTGGAGGTGGGCGCCACCACCATGAAACCAACCCCGTGGTGGCGCGCCGCCAGCGCCAGGGCGTAGGTGCCGATCTTGTTGGCAACATCGCCGTTGGCCGTGACCCGGTCCGCGCCCACGACCACCCAGCGCACCGCGCCGCTGCGCATCAGCGCCGGCGCGGCCGCATCTGCCAGCAGCGTCACCGGAATCCCGTCCTGCAGCAGTTCCCAGGCCGTCAGCCGCGCACCCTGGAGCCAGGGCCGAGTCTCGTCGGCGTAGACCCGCTCGATGCGCTGCTGCGCCCAGGCGCTGCGAATCACCCCCAGTGCCGTGCCATAACCGGCCGTCGCCAGCGACCCGGTATTGCAGTGCGTCAGCACACCGCCCGGCTCGGTCATGAGCCCGGCACCCAGCTCGCCCATGCGGCGGTTGGCGGCCAGATCCTCGTCGAAGATCGCCCGGGCTTCGCGCAGCAACACCGCGGCGGGGTCACCGGTGGATGCGTCCACCTGCCGCCGCTGCCGTGCCAGCGCCCAGCGCAGGTTCACTGCCGTGGGACGGGCGTCGCCCAGCACGGCCAGGGCCTGCTCGAACCGGGGCAACCAGTCGGCGGGAGCCGTCGCCACGGCCTCACGGGCGGCGAGCACCGCACCGTAGGCGGCGGCGATGCCGATGGCCGGGGCGCCCCGCACCACCATATCCCGAATCGCGCCGGCCACCGCGGCGCTGTCGTGAAACTGCAGCCAGCTCGTCTCACCGGGCAGCAGGCGCTGGTCCAGCAGTTGCAGGTGGTCCTCCTGCCAGACAACCGGGCGAATGGTGTCGAAACTGGTCATGGGAAAGCGCGCCCCTCATTTCACTGAATACGGTCGTCGGGCTATAGACTTGTACGCCCCTGAGCGGTACGCCCCTGAGCGGTACGCCCCTGAGCGGTACGGTGTGCTCCGATTCCGGACCGTCATCGGCCAGGGACGGCCGATGCCGAGCCTACAGGGATGTACTTGCAGGCGTGTCCGGAACCGGAGCACACCGTGCCGCGCCCGCAACGTAAGCCTCACTAAGGGCGATATTTAACGTCACGCCCAGAGACCCCATTGTCGCACAGGCGCGGACAGGTGATGATGCATGACCTCGGAAGCTGCCTGGAACCATGCTGGGAGACGCCCATGGAACAGATCGACACCCTCATCAACGCCCGCTGGGTCATTCCCGTGGAGCCCGCACACACCGTGCTGGACCACCACAGCGTCGCCATCCGCGACGGCCGCATCGTCGCCATACTTCCCACAGACGACGCACGCCAGACCTATCAGGCCGATCACGTCCGCGAGCTGGGCAGCCATGCCGTCATCCCCGGGCTGATCAACGCCCATACCCACGCCGCCATGAACCTCATGCGCGGCATCGCCGACGATCTGCCGCTGATGACCTGGCTGCAGGAACACATTTTCCCCGCAGAGCAGGCCCACGTCAGCCCGGAATTCTGCCAGGATGGGGTCGAGGCCGCCGTGGCCGAAATGCTCGCAGGGGGCGTCACCTGTTTCAATGACATGTACTTCTTCCCGGAGGTGACCGCCCGGGTCACCACGCAGGCCGGCATGCGGCTTTCGGCCGGCATGATTCTCATCGACTTCCCCACCGCCTACGCCGACAGGCCCGAGGAGTACATCGAAAAGGGCCTGGCCCTGCACGACGCCTGGCGCGGCGACCCGCTGGTGACCACCGCGTTCGCCCCCCACGCCCCCTACACCGTGGGCGAGGAGCGGCTGAAACACGTGGCAACGCTGGCGGACGAGCTGGACTGCCCGGTGCACATCCACGTGCACGAAACCGCCGACGAGGTGAACCAGAGCATCGCCAGCACCGGCGAGCGCCCGCTGGCCCGGCTGGAGGCGTGCGGACTGCTCTCCCCCGGTTTTATCGCCGCCCACATGACCCAGGTCACCGACGCGGAAATCGAACGTCTCGCCGCCACCGGCTCACACGTCCTGCACTGCCCGGAAGCCAATTTGAAGCTCGCCAGCGGCTGCTGCCCCGTGCAGAAACTACTGGACGCGGGCGTCAACGTAGCCCTTGGCACGGACGGCGTCGCCAGCAACAACGATCTGGACATGTTCGGGGAGATGCGCTCCGCGGCTCTGATCGGCAAGGTGGTCGCGGGCGATGCCGCGGCCGTGGACGCGGACACCGCCCTGGCCATGGCCACCATCAACGGCGCCAGGGCGCTGGGCATTGACGGCCACACCGGCTCGCTGAGCGCGGGCAAGGCCGCCGACATCACCGCCGTGGACCTGGGTGCGCTCGAATGCCAGCCTGTCTACAACCCCGTGTCACAACTGATCTACAGCGCCGGACGCCACCACGTGAGCGACGTCTGGGTGGCCGGGCGGCAGCTCGTGCACCACGGCGATCTGCTCACGCTGGACCGTGACCGCATTCTCAACCGTCTGCATGCCTGGCGCGATAAACTACTCCCCAACGCCTGACAAACAGCTTATGATGAATGGTAGCTGACCGATCGGTTCGCCCGAGTTCGGAACGCTACGATACGAGGTGCCACGGGTCGTCATGGGTCTGACCGCTAACGTCAACGAAGAGGAAGTCCGCAAGTTCTCCGACGCTGCCAGCCGCTGGTGGGACGAAGACGGCGAGTTTCAGCCGCTGCACGCCATCAACCCGCTGCGCCTGTCGGTCATCGAGCGCCACATGCAACTCGATGGGGCGCAGGTGCTGGATGTCGGTTGCGGCGGCGGCATTCTCAGCGAGGCCATGGCCGCACGTGGCGCCCATGTCACCGGCATCGATCTCAGCCAGGAATCCCTCACGGTCGCGGAGCTCCACGCACTGGAGACGGGCGCGGACGTACGGTATCGGTGCATCTCAGTGGAAGATCTCGCGGCCGAGGCTCCCGGCACGTTTGACGCCGTTACGTGCATGGAACTTCTCGAGCACGTACCCGACCCGGCGTCCGTGGTCACCGCCTGCGCACGCCTGGTCCGGCCCGGGGGCCACATCTTCTTTTCCACGCTCAACCGCAACGCACGCTCCTGGCTGTTCGCCATCGTCGGGGCTGAGTATGTCCTCGGCCTGCTGCCAAAAGGCACGCACGACCATGGGGCGTTCATCCGGCCGTCGGAGCTTGCCGGATGGTGCCGTAACGCAGCGCTACTACTGGACGAACTCACCGGCCTGACGTACAACCCCGTTACCCGTGAATACCGGCTAACCAGTGACGTGGGCGTGAACTACATGGCCCATTGCAACAGGCCGGGAGATGACTGACACCGTGACTCTTGACGCGCACAGCAGCGATACAACGGACCTGGCGGAACCAGCCCCTGCCGGTCAGACAGAACGCTCCGACGGCAGACGCGATCCATCTCCGGGCCGGCAGCGTCAGAGGCACCTACACCGCCCGGTGATCGAAACGGTGCTGTTCGACCTGGACGGTACTCTGCTGGATACCGCACCCGACCTCATCGCCGCCGCCAACACCCTGTTGCAGGAAAACGACCGCCCGGCTCTGGCGCCGGGCCTGTTCGCCCCGGTGGTCTCCCACGGTAGCGCGGCGATGATCTCGCGCAGCTTTGATCTGCACCCGCGCGACCCGGCCATGGAGCCGTTGCGGCAACGGTTTCTGCAACTCTACCGCGAGCGGGTGAGCACACTCACGCGGCCGTTCGCCGGCATTCCGGAGGTTCTGGAGCGGATCGAGTCCGCGGGCCTGCGCTGGGGCGTGGTCACCAACAAGCCGGGCTGGCTCACGGAGCCGCTACTGGACGACCTGGAACTGTCGCGCCGGGCGGCCTGCATTGTCAGTGGCGACACGGTCCCATGCCGCAAACCCGACCCGCGCCCCATCAGCTACGCCTGTGAGCTCCTGGACATCGCACCGCACCGGACAGTGGTTGTCGGTGACGCCCTCCGCGACGTCAGCGCAGGCCGCCTGGCCGGCACCAGCACGCTGGTGGCCCTGTTCGGCTACATCTGCGCCGAGGACGAACCCACCCGATGGGGTGCCGACGGCCTGATTGGCCAGCCCGGTGAACTCCTGCGCTGGCTGCCGGACCCCACTCCGGCGTCACGGATGTCGTAACCGCACGAGTGCCCAACCCACTCGCCTGACGCGTTACACTAACGCCCCGATTGCAAACCGCCACCGGCGCCCGCAGGCGCCGACGAGGTCCCATGGAGCCGCTCAGCTACTGCCACCGGAAAGTCGCCCCGCCCGGGTCGGCCATCTACTACGCCCTGCGGTTCTCCCCGGCGGAGCAGCGGGATGGGCTGGTGGCCGTGCACGCCTTCCACGCCGAAATCACTGAGATCCCCGACGAGGTCTCCGACCCCGGCGTAGGCGAAGTCAAACTACAGTGGTGGCGGGACGAGGTTCAGCGGCTGTTCGACGGCACCCCCCGTCACCCAGTCAGCCAGGCTCTGGCGGCGGCCATGGCCAGCCATGAGCTGCCCGCCGACGCGTTCACCGAGATGCTTGAGGGCACCGGCATGGACCTCGCCTATGGCGGCTATCCCGGTTTTCGAGAACTCACGGTCTACTGCCACCGTACCGGCGGCGCACTGACCCAGCTGCTGGCGGCCGTGGCAGGCACGGGCAGCGCCGCCAGCGCCCGCTTCGCACACGACCTGGGCATGGCGCACACGCTCCGGCGCAGGCTGCTCAGCGTCCGCCGTGACGCACATGCCGGGCGCGTCTACATCCCCGAGGACGAACTGGACGCGGCGGGGGTATCCCGGCAGGATCTGCTGGCAAGCGAAACGCCGCCTGCCGCCCGCGAGCTGTTCCGGGAACAGGCCAATCGCATTCACGCATTCCTGGATCAGGCGGAAAGTCACCTGCCGGACGCTGAACGCGCGGCGCACCGCAGTGGTATCATCCTCGCGGCGCTGGACCGGGCTCTGCTCCGGGAGCTGGCGAAGGACAACTTTCCGCTTCTGGAACAGGGGGTTGAACTGACCCCCCTGCGGCGGCTCTGGATCGCCTGGCGCACCGCCCGGCAACAGCAACGACTCAGCAGAAAGGCAGCTTAATGACTCAGGATGATCACCCCGTCCACGTCACCGTCCCGCGGGACTACACACCATCGACCGACCTCCTCGCGGATCGCGTCGTCCTGATCACCGGCGCCGCTGACGGCATCGGCCGCGCCCTGGCGGAGACCGCCGCCGGCTGTGGCGCCACGGTCATCCTGCTGGACAAGGATCTGCCCAAGCTGGAAGCGGTCTACGACGCCATCGAGGCTGCCGGCGGCACCCAGCCGGCGCTCTACCCCATGAACCTGGAGGGTGTCGGGCCGGCCGAGTTCCTGGAGCTGGCGACCACCATCGACCGGGAGTTCGGGCGCCTCGACGTGCTGATCCACAACGCCGCCATGCTCGGTGAACAGTCGCCCATGCATCAGTACGACCATGAGTTGTGGGCGCGGGTGCTCCACGTGAACGTCAACGCCCCATTCCTTCTGAACCAGGCCCTGCTGGGGCTGGTGCAGCGCTCCGACCGCGGCCGGGTGCTTTTCGTCACCGATCAGGCCGGCCGGCGAGGGCGTGCGTTCCGCGGCGCCTACGGGGTGTCCAAGTTCGCTCAGGAAGGCATGATGGAGACGTTGGCGGCGGAGCTGGGCAACAAGCGCTCGGTGCGCACCATGAGCATCGACCCGGGCGTGGTGAACACGTCGCTGCGGCGCTACTGCTTCCCGGGAGAGAACTGGCAGGCTCTGGCCCAGCCGGCCGATGTTGCTCCCCGCCTGCTGTATCCCCTGGGGCCGGAGGGCGATACTCTCCACGGCGCACGGCTGAGCCTGGCTCACAATGAACCTGACAAATGATACCGGTAACAGGACAACGCCATGAGTGGTGACAGACAGAACACGGAGAAACGCTACGGCATCCGCCTGACCCTGCCGGAGGGCGATCCGCGCCGCGGCGAGCACCTGCTCGGCCCGGACTGGGAGGCCTTCCGCTGGTATGCCACCGCCGAGGAGCGGGACCGCAAGCTGGCCGACATGCGCCGACAGCACCCGTATTACCAGCCGGGTGAACGCCCGTCGGTGCGGTGCGAGGCGGTGGAGCGGTAGGGAATCAGGTCTGGCTGTCGCCCGCCTTGTCGGAGCGGCTGCGTCCGGGGCTGTGTCGGATCCGTGCAAACTGCCCTTTCAGTGCCTCGGGCAGGGACACGTCGGTGCCAACCAGAAGCACCAGGCGACGGACGTCGTCGTCCTTTTCCAGAATCCGGTTGAAGGCCCGCTGGACACTGGGCTTCTCCAGACCGTCCTGGAAATCGCGCACCAGATAGATGCCGTAATGGCGGCTGGCAGCGACGTAACCGAGTGCGTCGACGAGACGACGGGTATGCGGGATGAAAATGCGCTCCGTCCCCAGGCGGTACAGGCCGTCATTGGGCGACCACCCATAGACCGCCCGCCCGGTGGTCAGGGTGAGCCGTTTGAACGCATCAACCACGCGATCCGGAGATTCCGTATCCAGAATCGCCAGCCGGAACTCGGAGTCGATGACTTTGTTGAGACTTTCGATCATGGACCCTGCACTCTGATCTCTTGCCCTCGATCCCGACACGCGCACACCGTGGGCTCTTCGTTCGATTGTCGGATAGTACACGCAGCCAAGGACAATCCGTTACTGTCGCTCCGCAACGACAACTCCGCCCCCGTGACACCTGCCGGTGGGACACAGATCCGCCAAGGGGCAAACCGGACACCTGGGGCGCGGCCGGCATGCACCGCTCCCCAGACGAACCAGCAGGGCATGGTATTCATTATAGACGTCCGGCTGCGCTGGCAACCCCTGCAGGAACCAGTGCGCCAGCACGTCATAGGATTCATCGCCGCGGGCCAGATTCAGCCGCGCCAGAATGCGGCGCGTATACGCATCGACCACGAACACCGGGCGGTCAAGCACGTACAACAGAATGCAGTCGGCCGTCTCCGCTCCGACACCGCGCACTCCCAACAGGCGACGGCGGAGCGACGCCGTGGACCACTGGCGCCAGCCGGACACGCCGCCGTCCTCGATGAGCGCAGCCGTCAGATTGCGCAGCCGCCCGGCCTTGACGTTGTAGTACCCCGCCGGCCGCAGGGCATCGGCCAGTTCGGCCTCACTCACGGCCATGACCGCCGCCGGGGCCAGCAGGTCCCGCGCACGCAGGTTGGCCAGCGCACGCTCGACGTTGCGCCACGCCGTGTTCTGGGTGAGTACTGCGCCGGCGATGATTTCGTAGTCGGTGGTGGCCGGCCACCAGTGCTGGGGCCCGTAGGCTGCGTAGAGGGTATCGAACACCGCCTGCGGACTGCTCATGGTCACCGGCGACGCGGCTTGCGCCCCTTGCCGCCGCCCGGTTTGCGCCTGCCGCCGCCACCGGACGCATCGGGACTGATGGACTGGCGGGGGTCCAGATCCACCGCGCGGCAGAGCGCAGCGATGGCGTGGTCTTCCAGAAAGCGGTACTTCCCGCGCGGCAGGTCATGGGGCAACGAGACCGGCCCGTAACGCACCCGGATCAGCCGGCTAACCGCCACGTCCTGACTCTCCCAGAGCCGGCGCACTTCGCGCTGGCGCCCCTCGCGCACGACCACGTGATACCAGGTGTTACCGCCTTCGCCGCCCACGGGCACGATGGAGTCGAACCGCGCCTCGCCGTCGTCCAGCACCACTCCGCTGGTCAGGCGGTTCAGCATTGCCTGATCCACGTCACCGAACACGCGGCAGGCGTACTCGCGCTCGAGTTCCCAGGAGGGGTGCATCAGGCGGTTGGCCAGTTCACCGTCGTTGGTGAACAGCAGCAGGCCCAGGGTGTTGAGGTCCAGACGACCAATGCTGATCCACCGACCCTGGCCAAGCCGGGGCAGTTGCTCGAACACGGTGGGCCGCCCCTCGGTATCGTGGCGGCTGGTCACCTCCCCCACGGGCTTATGGTACATGAGCACCTTGCGCCGCAGGCCCGTCAGCTTCTCCGCCGGCACCCGCCGGCCGTCCACGGTGATTAGCTCCGTCCCGGTGACACGGTCACCGAGGGTGGCAACCTGACCATTCACGCGCACGCGCCCCACCTGGATCCAGGTCTCCACCTCCCGGCGCGACCCCAGGCCGGCACGGGCCAGGACTTTCTGCAGTTTCTCGTCACTCACGCCCGGGCTCCTGCTCGCTGGCGGTGGGGTGCTCCGGCGCACCGGCGTCGGCTTCTTCCGGGAACTTGAGATCCAGTTCGGGATGGATGTCATCCATGTCGCGCAGCTCCAGCAGCGTTGGCAGTTCGTTGAGGCTCGACAGGTTGAAGTAGTCCAGGAACTGCCGCGTGGTCCCGTACATGCCGGGACGCCCCGGGACATCCTTGTGGCCGACGGTGCGTATCCAGCCGCGCTCCTGAAGGGTGCGCATGATGTTGGTATTCACCGAGACGCCGCGCACCTCTTCGATCTCGCCCCGTGTCACGGGCTGACGGTAGGCGATGATCGCCAGCGTCTCCAGCAGCGCCCGGGAGTAGCGCTGGGGTTTCTCCTCCCAAAGTCGCGACACCCAGGGCGAGAGCTCGGAACGGATCTGGATGCGGAAGCCGCTGGCCACTTCCCGGAGCTCGATCCCGCGGCCGGCGTAATCCCGCTCCAGTTCCGCGAGACTCGCCCGGAGCGCGGCCTTGTCCGGCTCCTCGTCGCGACCGAAGAGCGTCTGCATGTGATCCAGCGACAGCGGGCCACCCGCCGCCAGCAGCGCCGCTTCGATGATGTGCTTGAGATCCGGCTCCGCCATGCTCCCTCTCCCTCAGGCGCGCGCCCGCAGGTAGATCGGCGCCAGAGGCTCGGACTGCACCACCTCCACCAGGGACGCCTTGATCAGCTCCAGGACCGCCAGAAACCCCACCACCACCCCGGCCCGCCCCTCTTCGGCGTGGAGCAGGTCGATGAAGGTGGTAAAGCGTTCGCTCTCGAGGCGGCTCAGGGTCTCGGTCATGCGCTCGCGCACGGACAGCGCTTCCTTCTGCACGTGATGGTGGGTGAACATCTCGGCCCGCGCCATCACGTCCGCCAGCGCGCCCAGAAGTTCGCGGATGTCCACTTCCGGCTCGCTGCGGCGGACTTCCACATCCGGCGCCTCCGCCTCGGCCGGGAAGATGTCGCGGCCGATCCGCGGCAGAGCGTTCAGATCCTGGCCTGCCATCTTGTAGCGCTCGTACTCCTGCAGACGCCGCACCAGCTCGGCGCGCGGGTCATCCTCTTCATCCTCGACCACCGGCGGCCGCGGCAGCAGCATGCGTGACTTGATCTCCGCCAGCATGGCCGCCATGACCAGGTACTCCGCCGCCAACTCCAGCCGCAGCTCCTTCATGAGCTCTACGTATTCCATGTACTGGCGCGTAATGGCCGCGATGGGGATGTCGAGCACGTCCAGGTTCTGCCGACGGATCAGGTAGAGCAGCAGGTCCAGCGGCCCCTCGAACGCCTCGAGAAACACCTCCAGGGCATCCGGCGGAATGTACAGATCCCGCGGCAGCTCGCGCAGGGGCTCGCCGCGGATCCGGGCAGTCGCTACGGCATCACCATCCTGGTCGAGCAGGTTGTCACTGTCCGCTGTTTCCGTCACCGGGCCTCCGTGGCGATCGGGCTCACCAGTAGCGCAGCCCCATCACGCGGCGCACTTCATCCAGGGTCTCCCGGGCACAGTCCCGGGCCTCCTCCACGCCGGCTGCCACGATACTGCGCACCGCCTCCGGGTCGGCCTCGTACTCCTTCGCCCGCTCGCGAATGGGCCGCAACTCGGCCTGCACCGCCTCGATGACCGGCTTCTTGCACTCCAGGCAGCCGATGCCGGCGGAGCGGCACCCCTGCTGCACCCACTCGCGGGTATCGTCGTCGGAGTAGACCTTGTGAAAATCCCAAACCGGGCACTTCTCCGGCTCGCCGGGATCGGTTCGGCGGACCCGCGCCGGATCGGTGGGCATGGTGCGGATCTTCTGCTCCACTTCCTCGGGCTCGTCGCGCAGGGAAATGGTGTTGCCATAGGACTTGGACATCTTCTGGCCATCCAGCCCGGGCATGCGCGGCGCCGGCGTGAGCATGGCCTGGGGCTCCGGCAGGATCACCACGCCGCTGCCGTCCAGGTACCCGTACAGTCGCTCGCGATCGGCCAGGGTGATGTTCTGCTGGTTGTCCAGCAGCGCCCGCGCCACATTCAGCGCTTCCGTATCTCCGCTCTCCTGGTACTTGCGCCGAAGATCTAGATAGAGCTTGTTGTTCTTCTTGCCCATCTTCTTCGCGGCGGCAAGAGCCTTGTCCTCGAAACCGGGCTCGCGTCCGAACTGATGATTGAAGCGGCGCGCGATCTCCCGGGTAAGCTCGACGTGCGCCACCTGGTCCTCGCCCACGGGCACGCCGGTGGCGCGGTAGATGAGAATGTCGGCGGACTGCAGCAGCGGATAACCCAGGAACCCGTAGGTGGCCAGGTCCTTCTCCTTGAGTTTCTCCTGCTGATCCTTGTAGGTGGGCACACGCTCCAGCCAGCCCAGTGGCGTGACCATCGACAGCAGCAGATGCAGCTCCGCGTGCTCCGGCACGCGGGACTGAATGAACACTTTCGCCAGATTCGGATTCACGCCGCAGGCGAGCCAGTCGATGAGCATTTCCCAGACGTTGCCCGAGAGCACTTCCCGCTCGTCGTAATGGGTGGTCAGTGCGTGCCAGTCGGCGACGAAGAAAAAGCACTCGTGCTCCTGCTGGAGCTTGAGCCAGTTCCTGAGCACACCGTGGTAGTGGCCGAGGTGCAGACGCCCGGTGGGGCGCATGCCTGACAGAACGCGACTGTGCCGTGCAGGAAGGGAACTCAACGCGAACTCCTGTATCTCTCCGGAATGGCGGGCCATGATACCCGGTCGCGACCGCGGCATCACTCCTCGAAGACGCTGGCGTCTCCGGCGCCGCGGCGCAGCACCACGGGCGTGCCGTCGTAGAGGTCCACCACGGTGGAGGGCTCCATGCCGCAGGGGCCGCCGTCAATGATGAGGTCCACCAGCTTGCCGATCCGCGCACGGATGTCCTCGGCTTCGGTCATGGGGAGGTCGTCACCGGGCATGAGCAAGCTCGTGGTCATCATCGGCTCACCGAGTTCCTCGGTGAGCGCCCGGGCGATGGGATGATCCGGAACACGGATACCGATGGACTTACGCTTGGGGTGCTGGAGCCGCCGCGGCACTTCGCCGGTCGCCCGCAGCACGAACGTGTAGGGGCCAGGGGTAAAGGCCTTGAGGAGACGGTAGGCGGTATTCTCCACCTTGGCGTACACACCGATGTCGGACAGGTCACGACAGGTCAGGGTGAAGTTGTGCCGGTCCGGGAGCTGGCGGATCTGGCGAATGCGGTCAATGGCCTCCTTCGCCCCCATCGCACAGGCCAGCGCATAGGTGGAATCCGTTGGATAGACGATGACACCGCCCGACTCGAGAATATTCACGGCCTGACGGATCAGTCTTGGCTGCGGCGAGTCGGGATGGATCTCGAAATACTGGCTCATCGTCCCCTCGTTGCGTCCTGCGCCGAACGGATGCCGCCGACGGCTGTCAATTCAATTGGAACCGGCCCGGAAGCAGCGCATCCCGGCCGGATCATCACAACAGCAGGCATTCAGGCCGGCCGACGTCATGTCCGCCGTAATGTAGCACAGTGGCGGCCGCTCTCTCCCGGCGGCCCGCGTAAGGGCGCCTGCCGAGCGCCGGATGGCTGTGCTAACCTCGCGACTGTTGCCAGACACCTACAGTCAGGAAAAGAACCAATGTATTACGCCATCATCAGCGAGGACGTGGAAAACAGCCTGCCCCTGCGAAAGGAGGCGCGCCCCGCACACCTGGAGCGCCTGGAGGCGCTGAAAGCGGAGGGCCGCCTGCTGGTTGCCGGGCCGAACCCGGCCATTGATGCCGAGGACCCGGGCCCCGACGGTTTCTCCGGCAGCATGGTGATTGCCGAGTTCCCCTCCCTGGAGGATGCCAAGGCTTGGGCCAACGAGGATCCCTACGTGGCCGCGGGCGTGTACCAGTCAGTCACCGTGAAACCGTTCAGGAAGGTACTGCCATGACGCAGGAACGGGTGGCGATGATCCGGCAGCGCCTGGAAGCGGCCCTGCCAGTTCGGCACATCGAAATCGAGGACGAAAGCCACCTCCATGCCGGACATGCCGGCGCAAAGGATGGGGGCGGCCATTTCCGGGTACTGGTGGTCAGCGACGCGTTCCACGGGGAGCCCCGGATAAAGCGTCACCGGCTCGTCTACGACGCCATGGGCGACGCCATGCGGCGGGACACCATCCACGCTCTGAGCATCCGCGCCCTCACCCCCGATGAACACGAGGGCCAGTCGGCATGAACAGAGCCGTCCGCGCGCTCTACGGGCTGCTGCTGCCGATGGCTCTGCTGGCTGCCGGCTGCGGCGATGACACGGCGGACGAGCAGCACCCGGACGAACGGCAGGTTCATATCGTCGCCAAGGTCAACGACGAGCCCATCAGCGAGACCATGCTGCAGCTGCATATTCTCCGGCGGACCGGCGAGAACCCGGACCGCATCGACCGGGAGCAGCGCGAAACGCTGCTGCTGGAACTGGTGGAGATGACCTTGATCGCCCAGGACGCCCGCGAGCGGGGACTGACCGAGAACGAGACCGTCCGTGCGCAGATGCGCAACCTGCAGTACGCCGTGCTTGCCCAGGCGATGCTCGAGGAGCTCAAGCGTGAGCCCATCCCCAACGACGAGATGCTGGTGCGGTTCGACCAGCTCATGGACGAGGAAAGCCAGCGCCAAGAGTACCATGCCCGGCATATCCTGCTGACCGACGAGGCGGAAGCGGAAGCGATCATTGAAGAGCTGGACAACGGCGAGGATTTCGGCGCGCTGGCCCAGCGCTACTCCCATGGCCCCACGGCCGCCCGCGGCGGTGATCTGGGCTGGTTCGTCCCGGGCGACATGGTCCGTCCGTTCGGCGAAGCCGTGATGGAGCTGGATGTGGGCGAACACACACGGGAGCCGGTGCGTACCCGTTACGGTTACCACGTGATCAAACTGGAGGGCCAGCGCGACCGGGAGCCGCCGCGGTTCGAGGACGTCTCGGAGCAGCTGCGGCAGGCGCTGACCCAGGAGCGGATCGAGGACTACGTCAACGAGCTGCGCCACGAGAGCCGGATCGAGCTCTACCGGCCACAGGATGAGGACTGAGCAGACGTGGTGACGCGGTGCACCAGCGCGTGCGCCGTACCTACTGGTTGAGCAACCCGTCAAGGCCGGCTTCATCAAGGATGGTCACACCCAGCTCTTCCGCCTTTGCGCGCTTCGAGCCGGCGGCCTCCCCGGCCACCACGTAATCGGTCTTCCCGGACACGCTCCCGGTGACCTTGCCCCCCTGCGCCTCGATCCGCGCCTTGGCCTCGTCCCGGCTCATGCCCTCCAGCGTGCCCGTAAGCACGAACGTCTTGCCCGCGAGCGGGCTGGCGACGCCACCGCCCCCTTGGATGTGCGCGCGGGAGCGATCACTGGTCCAGTGCAAGTGCTTGTCCAGCAGCAGCTTCTCCACCTGGGCCAGCGCGGGCTGCAGGTCCTGCAATGCCTGACGCACCCGCTCGGCATCGGCACCGGTGACGGGCAGGCGCTGGACCGGCAGCGCTGCCAGCTCCTCGAGTCGGTCGGTCTTGCCAGCCAGTTCTGCCGCGCGCTTGGGCCCGACCTTGGGCAAATTGAGCTCGGTGATGATCGCCGCCGCGCTGATGGCATCCGCATACGCCGCGGCAAAGCCATGCTCGCCCGCGATCTCCACCAGCTCCAGCAGGCGGTCCAGACCACCGGCATTGCGCTCGTCGGCGAAGAAGGCGCGAATCTCCTCGCCCATGGTGCGACCGATGCCGGGAATCAGCGCCAGCAACACGGGATGGGCTCGCCGTATGAAACCCAGATCCCCCACCTGGGAGGCAAGCAGGCGCGCGGTATCGTCGCCCACACCGGGGATGCCGATGGCGTAGAGCAGCCGGTCCAGCGGGATCCGGCGCCGCGCCTCCACGGCGGCAATCAGATTGCCCGCGGAGACATCGGCAAAGCCGTCCAGCGCCAGCACCTGCGACTTCTCCAGCCGGAACACGTCCGCCAGTTCCTTGACCAGCCCGGTATCCACCAGCTGCTCGGCGACCTTGTCGCCAAGCCCTTCGATGTCGAGCGCCCGACGCGACGCGAAATGGCGGATGGACTCCCTGAGCTGTGCCGGGCACTGCATGCTGCCGATGCAGCGGTAATCCACCTCCCCTTCCGGCCGAATCACCTCGGACCCGCAGACCGGACAGGCCGACGGCATTTTCCACGATTCCGCGCCCTGTGGCCGGGCATCCTGGACCACACTGACGATCTCGGGGATGACGTCGCCGGCGCGGCGGACCATGACGGTATCCCCCTCACGCACATCCTTGCGCCGCAGTTCATCCAGATTATGGAGCGTCGCGCGGCCGACGGTGACGCCGCCCACCTCCACCGGTTCCAGCTCCGCCACCGGCGTGATGGCGCCGGTGCGGCCGACAGACGGCAGGATGCGCCGCACCCGGGTGGTGGCCTCGCGCGCGGGTAGCTTTGAGGCAATGGCCCAGCGCGGCGCGCGGGCGGTGAAACCCAGGGTCTCCCGCAGGCGCAGGTCGTCCACCTTGAACACCACACCGTCGATCTCGTAATCCAGGCTGTCCCGGCGCTCCAGCAGCTCCTCGTAGAAGGCCAGACAGCTGTCGACGCCCTCGAGCCGCCGCACCTCGCGATTGACCCGGAATCCCCAGGCCCCCAAATGCTCCAGCACCTCCCAGTGGGTGTCCCCCAGCGGGACGCTGCATTCCCCCACACCGAAGGCGAACAGGGTGAGCGGCCGCTGCGCGGCAATCCGCGGGTCGAGCTGACGCAGACTGCCGGCGGCGGCGTTGCGCGGGTTGGCGAACGGCCGTTCGCCCTTGTCCAGGCGCGCGGCATTGAGCGTCTCGAAATCCTGACGCCGGATGACCACTTCACCGCGGACCTCCAGCCGCGCCGGGGGGTCATCGCCCCGCAACCGCAGGGGGACGCTGCCCACGGTGCGGACATTGCTGGTGATGTCCTCGCCGACGCGGCCATCACCACGGGTGCCGGCCTGCACGAGCATGCCGTCTTCGTAACGGACACTGAGGGACAGCCCGTCGAGCTTCGGCTCGCCAATGTAGGTCACGGCACCGACGCCACCACGCTCGCGCACCCGGCGGTCGAATTCCCGCAGTTCGTCGGCATCGAAGGCGTTGTCCAGGGAGAGCATGGGCAGGCCGTGCACCACCTCGCCGAAACCGTCGGAGGGCGTCGCACCCACGCGCTGGGTGGGCGAATCCGTGGTGATCAGCTGCGGGTACTGTGCTTCAAGGCCCTGGAGCTCCCGCAGCAGCGCATCGTACTCGGCATCCGCCAGCACGGGCTCGTCCAGCACGTAGTACCGGTGGTTGTGCTCGTCGATCTGCGCGCGCAGCTCGGCCACGCGGCCCCGCGCCTGCTCCAGCGATGATGCGCTCATGTCCATACTCTCGGTTCGTGGCAGGTCTGCCGCCCCGGTGCCCCCGGGACGACGGGTAGTCTACCGACTTGCAGGGAGAGCGTGAACGGCGTCAAGGAACGCGCAATTCAGTGCCGATCGCGGGCAGCAAACCGCCGCACCCGGAACCATACTGTGAGTGAGGGTTCACGCCATCGGAACTAAACGGCGCAACACCCGATCCAACCGTATGAGCGTGGACCGCGGTGACCGGCCCCGGGCACGTGCAACAGGTCGGGAGCAACGGCCGGTCACCCTGGATGTCTTGCGTTGTCAGCACTCCGCAGAGGGCCGGTTATGGTGGATAAAGATCAGTTTGTCGATTCCCTGATCAGCTACACCCAGCAGCATAAGGCGAAGCACTGGGAAGGGACGTTTGGCGCGTTCCTGCGCGAGGTACTGCCTACGGCGCCGACCGCCCTGGCACGTACCAGTCACCAGTACCTTTGGGACATGATCCGCTGGCATGGCACCCAGCGATCCGACGAAGGAGAGCACGTTACCCGCTACGACCTGTTCGCCAACGACCTCTACGGCATGGATGAGTCCCTGGAGCGCGTTGCCAACTACTTCAAGGCGGCCAGCGAAGGCTCCGAGGTGGGCCGCCGCCTGCTGCTTCTGCTGGGCCCGCCCTCGGGCGGCAAATCCAG
Organism: Aquisalimonas sp. APHAB1-3; assembly: GCF_048323695.1. Taxonomy (NCBI): domain Bacteria; kingdom Pseudomonadati; phylum Pseudomonadota; class Gammaproteobacteria; order Chromatiales; family Ectothiorhodospiraceae; genus Aquisalimonas; species Aquisalimonas sp. APHAB1-3. The sequence goes on from NZ_JBLWFT010000005.1 coordinate 60,498, forward strand.
TCTGGTCACGCTGCTCAAGCGCGGCCTGGAGGAGTACAGCCTCACCGATGATGGCGCCATGTATGCCATCAAGGGCTCGCCCATCCACGAAAATCCGCTGCTGCTCATCCCCCAGAGCAAGCGCGCGGAGTTCCGCGACACCTACGGCGTGAACATCGAGGGCGAACTCTCGCCCTACACCCGCACCATGCTCGAAGAGGAGTATGAAGGCGACTTCACCCAGGTCCCGGTGGAGCGGGTGTTCATCAGCGAAGCGGGGCGCGTGGGCGTGGGCACCTACGCACCCCACGACCCCACCACGGCGGACATTGCCGACCTGGTGGGTTCGGTGGATCTCTCCAAGGTTGCCCAATACGGCGACGAGGGCAATCCGCGGGCGTGGTCGTGGTCGGGGGCGGTCTATGCCGCCAATCGCGGCATGCTGGAGATGATCGAGATTCTCAAGGTCAAGCGGGAGTTCCTCTACCTGCTGCTCACCCTCACGCAGGAGAAGAACATCAAGGTGTCGCGCTTTCCGCTGATCCACATGGACCAGACCATCGTCGCGCACACCAACCTGGCGGAATTCCGCAAGTTCCTGCAGGAAAAGGAGAACGAGGCGCTGCTGGACCGCATGGTCATCATCCAGGTGCCCTACACCCTGCGCTACCAGGACGAGGCGCGGATCTACGAGAAGCTCACCTCGTCCACACCGACGTTCAAGGAGGTCCACCTGGATCCGCATGCCCTGAAACTGGCGGCGGTGTTCGCGGTGCTGACCCGGCTCAAACCTTCGGAGCGGGCCGACCTGGATCTCACCAAGAAGGTGCGGCTGCACGCAGGCGAGGATGTAGAGGGCGTCTCGCGCTCCGAAGTGGAGAAGGTCCGCAACGAGAACCCCGACGAGGGCATGGATGGCGTCAGTCCGCGGTTCGTGGTCAACACCCTGGCGGGGGCCATCAGCCGCAGCGAGAACAAGAGTCTCACCGCGCTCGACGTGCTGATCGCCCTGAAGGACGCCATCGAATCCGATGCGCGCATGGACGCCAAGGAGAAGAAGGTGTGGGTCGATCTGCTGGTCACCACCCGCAAGGACTTCTACAACCGGTGGGTGAAGGAGGACGTGCACAAGGCCCTGTTTGTCTCCTTCGAACAGGAAGCCCAGGATCTGCTGGAGAAGTACCTGGACGAGGTGGAAGCGGTGCTGGACAACCGCAAGGTGGAGGATCCCATTACCGGCGAGGAGCGGGACGCGGACGAACGCTTCCTGCGCGGCGTGGAGGAGAAGATCTCCATCTCCGATGCCGGCAAGCACTCGTTCCGCCAGGAGGTGGTCCGCAAGGCCATGGGCTCTTACAAGCGCGGCGAGAAGTTCACCCTGGGCAGTCACGAACGGCTGCGCGAGGCGGTGGAACAGTACCTGTTCCAGGAGCGGCGTGATGTCCTGCGACTGGTGACCTCCAGCGCACGGCCCGATGACGAGACGCAGCGGAAGGTCTCGGCGGTCGAGGACCGTCTGGTGAGTGATTACGGGTATGACGCCCACAGTGCCCGCGAGGCCCTGAACTACGTCACCACCCTGCTCTCCCAGGAGTAGACGCTGCGGGGCCCGGGCGGCAGGGACGCCGCCCGGCCGGGACTGCTTTCCTGGAGGCACTATGCGCGACGACGACAGACAGCCCATCTCCCGCATGGCGGTACACAACCGCTGGTACGACCTGTTCTCCCGTGGTGCCCGCGACTGGCTCAGGCACAACCAGAAGGTCCGGGACGCGGTTCGCGACCACCTGCCTGACATGGTCACCGGATCCGACATCCTCAGCCGCCCCGGCGACCGGACAGTGCAGGTGCCGGTGCGGTTCATGGAGCACTACCGCTTCCGCCTGCGCGATCCCCACGAGGACGACGGTGTGGGTCAGGGCAACGGCGAGCCGGGCGACGTGTTCCGCACCGGCGGTCAGCCGAAACGCGGCAAGGGCAGCGGCGAGGGGGGCAGCGGCGAAGGGGAATTCCAGTTCGTGCTGGAGTTCAAGGTGGACGACATCGTGGACTGGATCTGGCAGGAACTGGAACTGCCGGACCTCAAGCCCAAGACCGCCGACGCCCTGCAGGACGACGAGCTCACGCCCGAGGGTTGGGACCGGCGCGGGCCGAGGGCGCGGCTGGACCGCCGCCGCACGGTCAAGGAAGCGGTCAAGCGGCGCGCCGTACAGACCGACCCGGTGCCATTCACCGACGACGATCTGCGCTACCGGCAGCTCTCCCGGAGGCGCCGCCCCGCCATGAACGCCGTGGTGGCGTTCATCCTGGACGTCTCGGCAAGCATGGACGGCAACCGGCGCAAGCTCGCCAAGGCGTTCTTCTTCTGGGCCACCCAAGGGTTGCGCCGCCAGTACGGCAATATCGAGACGGTGTTCGTGGCACACACCAACGAGGCGTGGGAGTTCAGCGAGGAGGAGTTCTTCCAGATCAGCGCCACGGGCGGCACCGTGGCCTCCAGCGGATTACGCAGCGTGCGTGACATCTTCGCCCAGCGCTATCCCGCCGCCCAGTACAACCAGTACGTCTTCTACGCATCGGACGGCGACAACTTCGCCGACGACCGCGACGCCGCCGAGGCAGTCGCCCTGGAGCTGGCGTCGGAGGTGAACTTCATGGGGCTGGTGGAGACACCCCAGAACCGCTTCGAGGCGGCGCGCTCCGAGACCGGACGGCTGTTCAAGTCCCTGGAGGCGCGCAACTACCCGGTCAGCAGCTACACCGTGCACGCCGACGAGGACATCTGGGACGCTATTCGCGCGTTCTTCCGGCGACAGGTCGACACCGCAGAAAGCGACTAGCACCGACGCATCACGAGCCAGGAGGTCACCGTGGAACACATGCACGGCCCGGAGATGAGCAACGAGCAGCTTGCCGATTACGCACCGCGGATCGAGGCCCTGGCAAAGGAGCGCGGCCTGAGCTTCTACCCGGTGGACTTCGAGCTGGTTCCCAACGCCTTCATGATGGAGGTGGCGGTCTACGGGTTGCCGGTGCGCATGCCCCACTGGTCGTTCGGGGTGCGCTACATCTACCAGTACGTCCAGCACCGCATGGGCCACTCGAAGATCTTCGAGGTGGTCTTCCCCGGCAACCCGAACCGCGCATACTTGGTGGACGACAACGCCCTGGCCGAGAACACGCTGGTCACCGCCCACGTGCTCGGCCACGCGGACTTCTCCCGCAACAATCAACTGTTCGACCGCATGCAGCGCGAGGTGGGCTACCACATCGTGGAGCAGGCCGCCGAGCGCGCCAACCGGATCCAGGCAGCCATCGAGGACCACGGGCAGAGCCGGGTGGAAGCGGTGCTTGATGCCGCTCTCGCCCTGGAGGCCAACGTGGACATCAATCAGGGGCTCAACCGCCCGGATTACCCGGAGATGCGCGAACCGCGTGACAAGCCGCCAGCCCAGGGGTTCCAGCGTCATTACAACCAGCTGCCCGGGGAAGACGAGGCGGAGCCGTTGCCCGCGCGGGAGCGTGCGCCGATCCCGCCCGGGCCGGAGTACGACCTGCTCTGGTTCATCGCCCGCTACGCCCCGGAACTGGAGGGCTGGGAGCGGGACATCTTCCTCGCGGTACGGGAGGAGTCGTTCTACTTCTACCCCGTGTTCGCCTGCCAGATCATGAACGAAGGCTGGGCCAGCTACTGGCACGCCCGCCTGCTGCGGGAAGCGGATTTTCTCCCCAACCGGGTCTACCTGGACGCCATCAAGACCCACTCCGACGTGGTCCGGCCCTACGCTGGCGACGATGCGGTCTCACTGCGGGTGAACCCCTACCACCTCGGGTTCTCCATGTGGGAGCGCATTCTGAAGGACTGCAGCCTGGAAGAGGCGCTGGCGATCCGCCGCGACGAGGACGACTTCAGCTTTATCCGCAACTACCTCCACGAGGACCTCGCCAAGGAGTTGCGGCTGTTCAACTTCACCCGCCGCCCCGGCGCCGGCGGCGAAGAACGGTTCATCGTGCGCGACCGGGAGATTGACACCCTGCGGGAGAACATCCTGGCGCCGAAGTTCAACTACGGCGGGCCGCGGATCTACGTGAAAGCCATGGGCGCCGATGGCCACCTGGAACTGGGGCACGACGTGGAGAGCGACGGCCGGGGCCTGGACCTGGCCCGCTCCCGCAAGGTGCTCAATTACATCCAGCGGGTGTGGCGGCGGCCGGTGCAGCTGGAGACGGTCGACCACTCCGGGGATGCGAAAGTCCTGACACCGGAGGACGGGGACGATTGAGCGCGTCGGAGTTAGCGACTGGTGGACCTGAAGGTCCACCCTACGGGTGAAGTGCTCCGGGGCAAGGTGGCGGGGTGCTGATTCACCTGGCGGACTTGGAGGTCCACCCTTCGGGGCGGTGCTCCGGGGCAAGGGGGCCGGGTGGCGATTCGCCCGGTGGACCTGACGGTCCACCCTACGGGGCGGTGCCTCGGGTCTGGGCGTAGGGTGGACGTTTACGCCCACCATCCCGACTCATGCGCCGCCACGCAAACCGCCCGTCATGCCCGCTCCAGGGGAAACGCAAGCACCTCGTCGATGTGCGCAGCCCCCAGCGCCACCATGAACAGCCGATCCAGCCCCAGAGCCACCCCCGCGCAATCGGGCAGCCCCGCCTGGAGGGCGGCCAGCAGATTCTCGTCCATCGGCAGCACCGACTGACCGCGGTCGCGGCGCTTGTCCTGATCTGCTGCAAAACGCCGTCGCTGCTCGCCGGCATCGCTCAACTCGTGAAACCCGTTGGCGATCTCCATGCCCTGCAGGTAGCACTCGAAGCGCTCCGCCACCGGCGGATCAACGGGCCGGATGCGGGCCAGTGCGGCCTGGGCCACGGGGAAGTCATGCACGAAATCCAGGGCGCCACGGCCCAGATTCGGCGCAATGCAGTGGGACAGGATCAGATCCAGCAGCGCCTCCCGATCCAGCCCCTGCGGCGGCGCCACCACCAACCGGTCGGCCGCGGCCTCGAGGCGCGCGGTGTCATCGCCGTGGGCATCAATGCCCAGCGGGGCAAACAGCTCCGCATAGGTGTGAAAACGCACCGGTTGCGGCCCGGCGACGTGGTGAACCAGCGCCGCGACCTCATCCATAAGCGCCCAGTGGTCCCAGCCGGGGCGATACCACTCGAGCATGGTGAACTCGGGGTTGTGCCGCACCCCCCGCTCGCCACCACGGAAAACCCGGGTCATCTGCCAGATCGCGCCGGAGCCGGCGGCCAGCAGGCGCTTCATGGGGAACTCCGGGGACGTGTGCAGATACATCCGGCCGTCCGGCGGCGCGCCGGGGCCGTCATAGCACGTGACCAGGGGCTCCAGATTCGGATCGGTCGCCGCGGCGGCGGAGAGCATGGGCGTCTCCACCTCCAGGACGCCGCGCTCACGAAAAAAACCCCGCACCGCGTCCAGCAGTCGGGACCGCGCATACAGGGTTTCCAGGGAGGCGGCGGGCCGCCAGGCTTCGTCCGTCACGGCATTACTTACCTTCTCAGACGTTCGGCCAGCTCGCTGCGCCATTGTGCCGCTTGTCGGCAAGGCGCGCGAGCGCCGGCGTCACTCCTTGACGCGGCTCACGTACTCGGCAGTGCGGGTATCGATGCGCAGTACTTCACCCTCTTCAATGAACAACGGCACCCGCACCACTGCGCCGGTCTCCACCGTGGCCGGCTTGCTGCCGCCGCTGCTGGTGTCGCCCCGGAGGCCCGGGTCCGTCTCCGTGACCTTGAGTTCGACGAACGCCGGCGCGTCCACCTGCAGCGGCTCGCCGTTCCACAGGGTGACGTTGCAGATATCCTGCTCCTTCAGCCACTTGTCGGCGTCGCCCATGGCGGCCTTGTTGGCAGCAATCTGGTCGAAGGTCTCCATGTCCATGAAGTACCAGAACTCGCCGTCGCTGTAGAGATACTGGAGCTCGGTCTCCAGCACATCGGCCGCTTCCACGGACTCGCCGGACTTGAAGGTGCGATCCAGCACCTTGCCGGTCTTGAGATTACGCAGTTTGACCCGGTTGAACGCCTGACCCTTGCCGGGTTTGACGAACTCGTTCTCGACGATGCTGTACGGCTCGCCGTCGAGCATGAGCTTGAGTCCGCCCTTGAACTGGTTGGTGCTGTATGTCGCCATTGGGACCCCGTTACCTGCGATGGGCGCCGGGCGGGAGCCTGCCCGGCGACTGATGTGCTAGTGTGATGGCTCCGTTTCGTTCGGGCCGCGGCCGCGCGCAAGCTGTGCGCGTCCGCGCCGACGGCCCTGAATGCTAACGAAAATTCCGCACCGTTACTAACCTTCTTGGCAGAAGCCCATGTCAGCAGGCGTTGCTTCCCGTACACCGCACCGGTCTTCCGCCTGGCAGAGCGAACTGGCCCGTGGCTATCGCCGCCCGGATGAGCTCCTGGCCGCACTGGGGCTGGATCCGGCGCACCTGCCGGCGGCGCGTGCGGGGCATGCGTCCTTCCCGGTCCGGGTCCCCAGGGGGTTCGTGGCACGCATGCGCCACGGCGACCCGGATGATCCACTGCTGCGCCAGGTTCTGCCGCTGGCGGCGGAACAGGACGACGACCCCGGCTTTGTCCGGGACCCCGTGGGCGACCTCTCCGCCCTGAGCGCACCCGGCGTGCTGCACAAGTACCACGGGCGGGCGCTGCTGATCACCACCGGCGCCTGCGCCATCAACTGCCGCTACTGCTTCCGCCGCCACTTCCCCTACGGCGACGCACACGCCGCCCGGGACCAGTGGGGCCCTGCCCTGGCGTACCTCCGCGGGCGCCCGGAGCTGACCGAAGTCATTCTCAGTGGGGGCGATCCGCTCACTCTGCCCGATCACCGCCTGGCCCCGCTTGCCGCCGAGCTGGACGCCATCGGGCATCTGCGCCGGCTGCGCGTGCACTCGCGACTGCCCGTGGTGCTGCCGGAGCGGGTGGACGACGCGTTCGTGCAGTGGTTTGCCGGTGGCCGGCTGCAACCGGTCATGGTGCTGCACGCCAACCACGCCAACGAGCTGGACACCAGCGTCGCCGCCGCCTGTGACCGGCTGCGGCAAGCCGGCGTCACCCTGCTCAACCAGGCCGTACTGCTGCGCGGAATCAATGACGATGTCGCCAGTCAGGAGGCGCTCAGCGAGCGCCTGTTCGCCATGGGCGTACTGCCCTACTACCTGCATCAGCTCGACCGGGTGGCCGGGGCGACCCATTTCCTGGTTCCCGACGCCAGCGCCCGGGCACTGGCGGCGGCCCTGGCCGAGCGGCTGCCGGGCTACCTGGTCCCGCAGCTGACCCGGGAGGACGCCGGCGCCCCGGCCAAGACGCCGTTGAGCACCCCGGGGCACGGATAACGCAAGGCTTGGCGTCGCCTCCGCGCTACGGCACCATCCAGTGAACCACTCAACCACAGCAGGGATCGAGCGCATGAATCAGGACGAGGTTGTCCGGCTACTTGTGGCAGAAGCATCGCTGAACGACGCCGAGATGTTCATCAGCGTACTGCGTAACGCCGGGCACGCGGTGCGCGCCACGCGGATCGAGGACGACGAGGATCTCCGCGACACCCTCTCCGAGCACGCCTTCGACCTGTTCCTGTGCTCCACGGAGCTCGACAGCCTCGGGTTCGCCGACGCAGCGCACATCATCCAGGAAAGCGGTCGCGATCTGCCGCTGCTCGCGGTTACCGGCGACGATGACCAGAAGCGGCGCCGCGAAGCCCTGCTTGCGGGCGCCCAGGACATGGTCTGCAAGAGCGACCTGGAGCACCTCAAACTGGTGGTGCGACGGGAACTCCGACACCTCAACGAGCGGCGCCGCCTGCGCCGCATCGAGAAGGCGCTGCGCGAGTCGGAACGACGGGCCAGCGCCCTAATGGACAATTCCCGGGATGCCATCGCCTATGTGCATGAAGGCATGCACATCTACGCCAATCCGGCCTACCTGGAGAAGTTCGGCGTCGATGCGTTCGCCGACATCGAGGGCATGCCGATCCTCGACATGGTCAGCCCCGACGACCAGAAGACCTTCAAGGAGCTGCTGCGGCGCTACAGCCAGGGCGACCACAGCGAGCCGCACGCCGGCGTCAGCATGATCACCGGCGGGCGGACCGTACCTGTGCAGATCAGCCTGTCCGCGGCCACCGTTGACGGCGAAGCATGCACGCAGATCCTCCTGCGGGATCAGTCCGATGACAGCGAACTGGAGGCGGAGCTGGATTCACTGAGCCGGAAAGACCTGCTCACGGGGCTTGCCAATCGCACGCACTTCCTCGACGAACTGAAGGCGGTCATGGCCGAAACCGCCGCCGACGACAACAGCAGTCACGGCCTGCTTTACGTGCAGGTGGAAAACCTCGACGGCATCCGACAGAAGCTGGGCATCGCGGCAAGTGACAAAACGGTCACCGACGTTGCAGGTCTCATCAGCGCCGAACTGGAGACGGACTACCTCGCCGGACGCTTCGCCGACGACGTCTTCACGGTACTGCTGCCCCACCGCAGCGTACACGAGGCCGTGGCCCTGGCAGAGGCCATCCGGCAGCAGGTGGAGGATCACATCGTAGAGGCCGGGCAGCACACGGTCACGACCACCTGCACCATCGGCGCACTCATGATCGGCGAGACATCACCGGACGCCGACGACGCCATCTCGCGCGCCCACCAGGCGTGCGAGCTCGCGCGCAACGCCGGTGGCAACCAGGTCCACCTGCATGCCACGGACGACCGCAACGGCAGTGCCGTGGCGGCACAGCGGTGGCGGGAGACCATTGAAGATGCACTGCAGCAGAACCGGTTTCACCTGGTCTACATGCCCGTCGCCTCCCTGAGCGGCGATGGCTCACCCCGCTACGAGGTGCGGCTGCGACTGCGCAACGAGGAAGGCGTTGACCTGATGCCCACGGACTTCGTCCCCCAGGCCGAGGACGCCGGCGTCATGCACCAACTGGACCGCTGGGTGGTCGAGCACGTACTGCAGGCCCTCAAACGGCAGGCAACCACCGACGGCTCCACCACGCTCATGATCAAGCTCTCGGGGCAGACGCTGGCCGACCGGGATTTCACGACGTTCCTGGGCGCTCGTCTGAAGGCCCACGGCGTCCGCGGCGCCGCACTCAGTTTCGAAGTGAACGAGCCGGTTGCCGTCACCCAGCTCAACGATTCCCGGGAGGCCTTCCGGGGCATCAAGGAGCTGGGCTGCGGGTTTGCACTCGACCACTTCGGCAGCAGCCTGAACCCGTTCCAGCTGCTCAAGCACCTGCCGGCGGATCACCTGAAGCTGGACCGCTCACTGGGCCGGGATCTCGCCAGCAATGAGCAGACCCAGGAACGGGTGCGGTCGATTATCGAGAACGCCCACGCCATGAAGAAGCAGGTCATCGCCGGCTACGTGGAGGACGCCATGACCATGGCGACCTACTGGCGCTACCAGGTCGATTTCGTGCAGGGCCATTTCCTGCACGCCCCCTCCCCCGAGATGGACTACGACTTCACCGGCACCGTGATCTGAGCGGTTCAGCCGTAGCGCCGCTCCCGTAGCGCGGCAATGCGGTCATCCAGGGGCGGGTGGCTCATCATGAGGCTCTTGAGCCCCTGCCCCATGCGGCCGGAGATACCGAACGCCTCGACCTGCTCCGGCAGCGTCGACGGCTCACTGTTGCGCTTGAGCTTCTCCAGCGCCGCGATCATCTTCTCGCGACCGGCAAATCGGGCGCCGCCCAGGTCGGCGCGGTACTCCCGCTGCCGCGAAAACCACTGCACGATCATGCTGGCAATGATGCCGAGCACGATCTGGGCGAAGATCACGGTGATCCAGAAGCCGGGGCCATAGCCACGTTCGTTCTTGAAGATCACCTTGTCCACGAACATGCCCACCACCCGCGACAGCACGATCACGAAGGTATTCAGCACACCCTGAATCAGGGCCAGCGTGACCATGTCGCCGTTCTGGATATGGGCCACCTCGTGGCCGATGACCGCCTCGGCCTCATCCGCGTTCATCTGCCGCAGCAGCCCGGCACTGACCGCCACGAGCGCATCATCCCGCTTCATCCCGGTGGCAAACGCGTTGATCTCCGGGGCATCGTAGATGGCGACTTCCGGCATGCCGATACCGGCCTGCTGAGCGTGCCGGCGGACCGTATCCACGAGCCACTGCTCGGTGGGATTGGCCGGCTTGTCGATCACGCGCGCCCCGGTCATGCGCTTGGCCATGGTCTTGGACAGGGCCAGGGAGATGAACGCGCCCCCCATGCCGAAGATAGTGGCCAGAATCAGGATGCCCGTGGTGTTCATGTGCATCCCTTCCCGCGCCATCCACGGCTCGATGAAGAGATTCAGCATGATGCCAAGCAGCACCACGATGCCCAGGTTGGTCAGAAGAAACAGTGAAACGCGCTTCATGGTTGATCGATTCTCTCAGTCGCAAGACGGTTCTGTACTGTTACTTAGATAGGGGCAACCGGCGCTGGTTCAAGCCTGTCACGGCATCACGGCCTCGATGGCACTGACGCGCTGAAACCCCCGGGGCAGCGCGCCGCCGCGCCGGCCGCGAGACGCCTCGTAACCATCCAGATCGGCAGGTTTCAGGGTCAGGGTACGCTTGCCGGCGGCCAGGGAGAGGCTGCCACCGGCCGGCACAGAGACCACGCCCAGCAGCACCTCCTCGCGGCTTTTCACCTTGTCGGCGGGAATCCCCATGATCTTGTTGCCCTTGCCCTTGCTCATCTGCGGCAGTTCGCGGACCGGGAACACCAGCAGACGGCCGGCGGAGGACACGGCGGCGATGCGGTCACCGTCGGGGGCGTGCACCGTGCTCGGCGGCAGCAGCCGGGCGCCGGAGGGTACGGTAAGCACGGTCTTGCCCGCCCGGTTCTTGGCCTGGAGGTCACCGATGGTGGTCACGAAGCCGAAGCCCGCGTCGGAGGCGAGAATCAACCGCTCGCTGTCATCCCCGGCGATGACCTGTTCGAACTTCGCCCCGCTCGGCAGCGTCAGGCGGCCGGTCAACGGCTCACCCTGGCTGCGCGCCGACGGCAGCGAATGCGCCGGCAGCGAGTAGGCGCGGCCGGTGGAGTCCAGGAAGATGGCCGGCCGGTTGCTGCGGCCCCGGGCGTGGGCACGGTAGCCATCACCACCCTTGTAGTTCAGCGTCTCCGGATCGATGTCGTGCCCCTTGGCCGCCCGTGCCCAGCCCTTCTCGGAGAGCACCACGGTGACCGGTTCACTGGGCACCAGGGCCGATTCGTCCAGGGCCCTGGCGGCGCTGCGCTCCACCAGCGGCGAGCGACGGTCGTCTCCGTAGGTCTCCGCATCGGCGGCGAGTTCGCTGCTCACCTGCTCGCGCAGGCGGTCATCGGAGCCGAGGATCGACTGCAGCTGCAGGCGCTCCTGCTGCAGCTCATCCTGCTCACCCCGGATCTTCATTTCCTCGAGCTTGGCCAGGTGGCGCAGACGCAGCTCCAGAATGGCCTCGGCCTGACGGTCACTCAGGCCGAACCGGGCCATGAGCTCCGCCTTGGGCTCGTCCTCTTCGCGGATGATGCGGATGACCTCGTCGATGTTGAGGTAGGCGGTGAGCAACCCCTCGAGGATGTGCAGCCGCGCCTCGACCTTGTCCAGGCGCCATTGCAGACGCCGGCGCACGGTCTCGGTGCGGAACTGCAGCCACTCGCTCAGCAGGCCGTTGAGGCTTTTCACCTGTGGCCGGCCGTCCAGGCCAATCACGTTCAGGTTGACCCGGTAGTTCTTCTCCAGGTCGGTGGTGGCAAACAGGTGCTTCATCACCTCGGCGGTGTCCACGCGGTTGGAGCGCGGCACCACCACCAGACGGGTGGGGTTCTCGTGATCCGACTCGTCGCGGAGGTCCTCCACCATGGGCAGCTTCTTCGCCTGCATCTGCGCGGCGATCTGCTCCAGCACCTTGCTGCCGGAGACCTGGAACGGCAGCGCGGTGATGATGATGTCGCCATCCTCCACCTGATAACGGGCGCGCATGCGCACACTGCCGTTGCCCTTCTCGTAGACTTTCAGGATCTCGTCACGCGGCGTGATGATCTCCGCATCGGTGGGGAAATCCGGGCCCTGGATGTGCTCGCAGAGCTGCTCCACGGTGGCGTCGGGTTCGTCCAGCAGCCGGATGCAGGCACTGGCGACTTCGCGCAGGTTGTGCGGCGGGATGTCGGTCGCCATGCCCACGGCGATGCCGGTGCCGCCATTGAGCAGCACGTTGGGCATGCGGGCAGGCATCAGGGCGGGTTCGTCCATGGTGCCGTCGAAGTTCGGCACCCACTCCACCGTGCCCTGGCCCAGCTCCGACAGCAGCACCTCGGAATACTTCGCCAGCCGCGACTCGGTGTAACGCATGGCGGCGAAGGACTTCGGATCGTCAGGCGACCCCCAGTTCCCCTGACCGTCCACCAGCGGGTAGCGGTAGGAGAAGGGCTGCGCCATGAGCACCATGGCCTCGTAGCAGGCGGAATCACCGTGGGGGTGGTACTTGCCGAGCACGTCGCCCACAGTACGGGCGGATTTCTTGTACTTCGCCAGCGCCGAAAGGCCGAGCTCGGACATGGCGTAGACGATGCGCCGTTGCACCGGTTTGAGGCCATCGCCGATGTTCGGCAGGGCACGATCGAGGATGACGTACATGGAGTAGTCCAGGTACGCCTTCTCGGTAAACTCGTGCAGCGGGCGGGATTCGAAGTCCGCGTTGTTGCCAGTGGTATCCGTGTCGGTCATTAAACCAGCACCTCCGCCATGTTGCCCTTGCTCTCCAGCCAGCTGCGGCGCTGGCCGGCAGCGCCCTTGCCCAGCAGCATGTTCATGAGCCGGGTGGTCTCTTCCGGGGCGTCAACGGTGAGCTGCACCAGACGCCGCGTATCCGGCCGCATGGTGGTCTCGCGCAGCTGCACCGGATTCATCTCGCCCAGGCCCTTGAAACGGGTGGTGGATACCTTGCCCTTGAGCTTCTCGGCCTGGATGCGGTCCAGCACGCCGGCCCGCTCGTGTTCGTCGAGGGCGTAGAACGTCTGCTTGCCCACGTCGATGCGGTAGAGCGGCGGCATGGCCACGAAGACGTGCCCGGCCCGCACCACCGACGGGAAATGCTTCAGGAACAGCGCACACAGCAGAGTGGCGATGTGGGCACCGTCCGGATCCGCGTCGGCGAGAATGCAGACCTTGCCGTAGCGCAGCTTCGACAGGTCGTCCGAGCCGGGCTCGATACCCAGCGCCACGGCAATGTCGTGGACTTCCTGGGAGGCCATGACCTCGTTCGGGTCCACCTCCCAGGTGTTGAGGATCTTGCCGCGCAGCGGCATCACGGCCTGGAAGTCCCGGTCCCGTGCCTGCTTGGCGGAGCCGCCGGCGGAATCCCCCTCCACCAGGAACAGCTCCGTCCGGTTCGGGTCCTGGGCCGTGCAGTCGGCCAGCTTGCCGGGCAGTGCGGGGCCGCTGCTCACCCGCTTGCGTGCCACCTTGCGCGAGGAGCGCATGCGCCGGTTGGCGTTGGCGAGCACCTGCTGGACGATCGCCTCGGCGGCGTCCACGTGCTGATTCAGCCAGAGACTGAAGGCGTCCTTGACCACCCCGGAGACGAACGTGGCGCACTCCCGCGACGACAGCCGCTCCTTGGTCTGGCCGGAGAACTGCGGATCCTCCAGCTTCACGGAGAGCACGTAGGCGAGATTCTCCCAGACATCCTCCGGTGTGATCTTCACGCCGCGCGGCAGCAGGTTGCGGAACTCGCAGAACTCGCGGATGGCGTCGGTCAGGCCGGTGCGCAGCCCGTTCACGTGGGTCCCGCCAAGCGGGGTCGGGATCAGATTGACGTACGACTCGGCAACGCCCTCGCCCCCCTCGGGGAGCCACGTCAGCGCCCACTCCGCCGCCTCCGTGGTGCCGGTCATGCGGCCGGTGAACGGCTCCTCCGGCAGCCGCGGGAGGTCCACCAGCGCCGTGGCCAGGTAGTCCCGCAGGCCGTCCTCGTAATACCAGGTGGTCTCGTCCTCGCCGGGCTCGTCCCGGAAGACCACCTCCAGGCCCGGGCAGAGCACAGCCTTGGCGCGCAGGATATGGCGCAGCTTCGGTACCGAAAACTTCGGGCTGTCGAAATAGCGGGCATCGGGCCAGAAGTGCAGGGTCGTACCGGTATTGCGCTTGCCGACGGTGCCGATTTCCTTCAGGTCGGAGACCTTTTCGCCGTTGGCAAACCCGATGTGGTACTCGCGGCCGTCGCGGCGCACGGTGACATCGAGGCGGCGTGACAGCGCGTTGACCACGGAGACGCCGACGCCGTGCAGCCCGCCGGAGAACTGGTAGTTCTTGTTGGAGAACTTGCCGCCGGCGTGCAGCCTGCTGAGAATCACCTCGACGCCGGGAGCGCCCTCGTCCGGATGCACATCCACGGGCATGCCGCGGCCATCGTCCTGCACGGACAGGGACTGGTCGGTATGCAGCGTCACAGTAATACGGCGCGCGTGGCCGCCGATGGCTTCGTCAACGCTGTTGTCGACCACTTCCTGGGCAAGGTGGTTGGGCCGCGTGGTATCGGTATACATACCCGGCCGCTTGCGCACCGGATCGAGACCGGTAAGTACTTCAATGGACGCGGAATCGTAGTGTTCTGCCATGGAGTCGTCTTCGGAACCGATTGCCTGTATGGGGACGGCCGCGCTGGAGAGCGACCGGCTGCAGCAGTCTACAGATGGCAACGCGCTGCGGCGAGTACCAGCGCACACCCCGGAAAGTCCGTTGCCGACGCCGGATTCCGGGCCCCGCCCCGGGCCAAATTGACCCCCCGACGCGCCTGCGCTACCGTTCCCCCGAACACACGCCGGGGGCGCCGGAATCATGGCCGAGGAATCAACCGAGCACGTCAATTTCGAAGAGGCGCTCAAGGAGCTTGAGGCGCTGGTGGAGCGTATGGAAAAGGGCGAGCTGGCGCTGGAGGACTCCCTGCAGGCGTTTGAACGCGGCATCGCGCTCACCCGCCACTGCCAGAGCGCGCTCAAGGCCGCCGAACAAAAGGTGGAGATCCTCACCCGCGAGGGAAGTGAAGACCGTGTCGAACCCTTCGAACCTCAGCAATCCGAGTAAGGTCCTTGAGGCGCGGCTGCCGATCTGCCAGCGGCGGGTCGAGGCCGCCCTGGACCGGTTGCTGCCCACGGCCGACACCCTGCCCATGCGTCTGCACGAGGCCATGCGTTACGCGGTCATGGGGTCAGGCAAGCGCCTGCGGCCGATGCTGGTCTACGCCACAGGCGAAGCGCTGGGGCTTGAGCCGGAGGCGCTGGACGGCCCCGCCTGTGCCGTGGAGCTGATCCACGCCTACTCGCTCGTCCATGACGACCTGCCCTGCATGGATGACGACGACCTCCGCCGTGGCCGGCCCACCTGCCACAAGGCCTACGACGAAGCCACCGCCGTCCTGGTGGGCGACGCACTGCAGGCCCTGGCGTTCCGCGCGCTGGCCGAGGAGTCGTCGGGGGACATCGGCACGGAGGCCCGCCTGAAGATGGTCGCAAGCCTGTCCATGGCGGCGGGGTCCCGGGGCATGGTCGGCGGCCAGGCCCTGGACCTCGCAGCCACCGGCCAAACGCTGGATCTCGCACAGCTGGAAGACCTGCATATCCACAAGACCGGCGCGTTGATCCGCTCCAGCGTCATGCTGGGGGCACTAGCCCACCCGGACCACGACCAGGACGGCCTGGAGCGGCTGGATCGCTACGCCAAGAGCATCGGCCTCGCGTTCCAGATTCAGGATGACATTCTCGACGTGGAAGGCACAACCGATGCCCTGGGCAAGTCCAGCGGCGCCGATGCGCGCATGGACAAGGCCACCTACCCGGCGTTACTGGGGCTCAAGGAAGCGCGCGCGCACGGGCGGGAGCTGATCGATCGGGCCCTGGCCAGTCTGGAGCCGTTCGATGCGCGGGCAGACTGCCTGCGCGGGCTGGCGCACTTCATCATGGAGCGCGGCAAGTAGCCGCGTGCAGCCAAGCGGATCACCCAGACGGATCACTGATGGCTGGAAAGTCGGCTCTCCACGGTGCGCACCAGATTCACCATGCGCGGGCCGAGCTGCGCATCCAGCTCTTCCCGCGGCAGACGGAACGACGGCCCACCGGCGTTGAACGCCACCACGTCGGAGCCGTCATCCAGCACCAGCGGCACGCCCACGGCGTTGACGTCGCGCTCCCAGTCCCCCGCGGAGATGCAATACCCTTTCTCCTGGTAGTCGATCACGGCCTGCTCGATCCCCTGCTTCACCCGCGGCCACGCCTGCTCGTCCTTGCGCCGTATATGGTCCAGCAGGTAGCTGCGCTCGGCGTCGGGCAGTGCGGCAAGAAACGCCCGCCCCATGGCGGTGGTCGCCACCGGCACGCGGGAGCCGACCTGCAGGCGCAGCGTCAGCGCGCCCTGCCCGTGGCAGTTCTCCAGATAGACCATGCTCAGCCGGTCGCGACTACCCAGCGAGACCGATGCGCCCGTCTCGTCGGCGACCTCCTGCATAAGCGGGCGCGCCACCTGGCGTATGCCCATGCTCGCCAGACTGGAGTAGCCCAGCGCCAGCACGCCCGTGCCCAGCTGGTACCGCTCCAGACGCTCGGAATAACTCAGATAGCCCAGCTTCGTGAGCGTGTAGGTCAGCCGGGAGACGGTCGGTTTGGGAATGCCGGTACGGGCGGCGATCTCCTGATTGCTCAACAGGCCGTCGGACGGCCGAAACGCACGCAGAATCTCCAGCCCACGGGCCAGCGCCATCACAAAGTTTCGGTCCTTCTTGCCGTCCTGCTCCTGGGCACTGAAGTCGACAAGTGCTACTGGTTTCTGTCGCATGCTGCCTCGTCCGTTGCAAACCGGCCACGTACCGGAGACTGTTCCCGGCGCCCTCGCCGGGCCGGGTGACGCCCGCCGTGTGCAGACAGACGTTACACCTTCATATGAGGACCATGGTACCACCACGTAGCCCTGCGGCGTCCACAATGCGGAATTACGTTCCGCCAGGAGGCTGGAGCGTCCGTCGCACACCTGATCTGGCGACACCCTATTTCGCTAAGCGGAATCACCGTTCGGTTGTCGAAATCATATCGAAGGTGTAACGTTTTCCCAAAAGTGATCGCTGCAGTCCGTGCAGGCGATACCGGAGGAGAACCGAGGCGTTCAGGCGTCCCGGCGACAGCGGCGAGATCATGACGGAACTACTACTGGTAAGGCACGGCCAGGCCGGCTTCGGAACCGACAACTACGACCAGCTCAGCGCCCTGGGCGCCGAGCAGGCGGCAGCCACCGGCGAGCATCTGCGCGACATCGGCAGCGCACCGGCGCTCACGGTCAGCGGCGACATGGTCCGGCAGCGCGACACCGCGGCCATTGCCAACCGCGCACAGGGAATCGCCCCGCCTCCACGGATCCATCCCGAATTCAACGAGTACGACGCAGGTGGCATCTTCGAGGCGTTCCTCGACACGGTTGCGGCTGCGGACGCCGAAGTCGCCGCGCAGCGCCACACGCTGCACACGGATCGCCGCCTGTTTCAGCGCGCCTTCGAGGGCGTGATGCTGGAGTGGCTGCACGACCCGGAGTCGGAACGCCGCGACGTGGAGAGCTGGACCCGATTCCGGGACCGGGTCGTCGCCGGCGCGAACACCCTGATCCGCGATGCATCCCCGGGCGAGACCATCACCCTGTACACCTCCGGCGGCGTCATCGCGGTACTCGTCGGCCACGCACTCGGCCTGGATGCGGACCGGACGATCGCGCTCAACTGGCGCGTCTACAACGCCTCGGTGACGCGGCTGCGGTTCGGCCGCCGCACGGGGCTGAATCTCATGGGCTTCAATGCCATGGATCATCTGCGCCTGAAAGGCGGCGACCGGTTTCTGAGCTTCCGCTGAAGCGGGTAACCGACACGACAACCACACACTGGCAACAGCAAGGGGACACCACCGACATGGCAGCAGGAATTCGTGATCGCGCCGCCATCATCACCGGCGCCGCAAGCGGCATCGGCCGCGCCACGGCGCTGCGATTCGCCCCCGAAGGCGCGCGGCTGATGATCGCCGACGTCAACGAGGAAGCACTGGCCGAGACGGCGCGCCAGGTGGAAACGGCCGGCGGCACGGTGATCTCCCGCTGCGTCAACGTGGCCGACGAGCAGGCCGTGGCGGACATGGTCGCCGCCACGGCCGAGCATTACGGCAGTGTCGACATCCTCTGCAACAATGCCGGCATTACCGGCGGTACGTACGGCCCGATCACCGACGACGAGGCCGATATCTGGCGGCGTGTCCTGGACGTCAACCTGCTCGGCGCCATGTACGGCAGCAAGCACGCGGGCCGCATCATGGCGGAGCAGCAGCGCGGCGCCATCGTGAACACCGCCTCGGTTGCCGGCATTCGCGCGGGCGCCGGTGGCAACGCCTATAGCGCCTCCAAGGCAGCCGTGATCAACATGACCCAGACTAGCGCCTGCGACCTGGGTCAGTACGGCGTGCGCGTGAATGCGGTCTGCCCGGGACTCACGGAGACCGGCATGACCAAGCCGGTGTTCGATTACGCCCGCGACCGGGGCAAGGAGGACAAGCTCGGTGCGCGCTGCGAGCTGCGGCGCTATGGTCGCCCGGAGGAACTGGCTGCCGCCATTCTCTTCCTGGCCAGTGACGAGGCCAGTTTCATCACAGGCCAGGCGCTGGCGGTGGACGGGGGCAACACGGCATCACTGAACATGCCGGGGATGAAAGTATGAGCCCGAGCCCGCACGAGGAGACCGCCATGTTCGACCGCCACTTCCGCGTCTGGCCGAAAGGGCTGCCCAAACAGCTCACTGTTGCCGCCACCAGCGTTCATTACAACCTGGAGGTGAGTGCGGCGCGCTACCCTGACAAGACCGCGATCGCATACTACGGTTCCGACATCAGCTTCCGCCGCCTGAAGACCGAGGCGGACGCGGTGGCCGCCTGGCTCCAGCAGCACTGCGGCGTAGGTCGGGGCGACCGGGTCATCCTGTACATGCAGAACAGCCCACAGTACATCATCGGCTACTACGGCATTCTTACCGCCGGCGCCGTCGTGGTCCCCGCCAACCCCATGAACCTCACCGGCGAGCTCTCCCACTACGTGGAGGACAGCGGCGCCCGCGTGGCGCTGTGTGGCCAGGAGCTCTACCCCTACCTGCGGCCGCTGCTGGTGGACGGGGATCTGACGCACGCCGCCGTGGCCGCCTACGGCAGCTATATCACCGAGGACCTGGGCCTGGCGCTCCCGGACGTGGTCCGCGCACCGGAAGCCACACCGGAGGAGCAGGGAGCGGTCAGCTGGTCGCGCGTACTGGATGCAGGGCAGGCCCTGACCCTGGCGCCAGTGGATGTGGGCCCGGACGACATGGCGGTGATCCCGTACACCTCCGGCAGCACCGGGCGGCCCAAGGGCTGCGTACATACCCACCATTCGGTGATGGCCACCGCCCAGGGTGGCGTTCTGTGGAACCCCATGCAGGTCAACCACGTGAACCTGGCAACACTGCCCTTTTTCCACGTGACCGGCATGCAGAGCTCCATGAACGGGCCGCTGTCCACCGGTACCACGACCGTCGTCATGACACGCTGGGACCGTACAACCGCGGCGGAGCTCATCCAGCACTACGGCGTCACCCACTGGCGCAACATCACCACCATGGCGGTGGATTTTCTGAACAACCCGGAGCTCGGCCAGTACGACCTATCCACACTGCAGGCCATCGGCGGCGGCGGCGCGGCCATGCCGTCGGCAGTGGCGGAAAAGCTGCACACCATGACGGGGCTGTCGTACATCGAGGGCTACGGCATGTCCGAGACCATCGCGCAGACCCACGTGAATCCGCCGGACGAACCCAAGGCGCAGTGCCTGGGCATTCCGGTCTTCGACGTGGACAGCCGCGTCATCGATCCGGAGACGCTCGCCGAGCAACCGCCCGGCGAAGTGGGCGAGATCATCATGCACGGCCCGCAGGTGATGCGCGAATACTGGAACAACCCGGACGCCACTGCCGAGACGTTCATGGAGATGGACGGAAAACGCTTCCTGCGCAGCGGCGACCTGGGTTACTACGATGAAGACGGCTACTTCTTCATGGTCGACCGCCTCAAGCGCATGATCAACGCCTCCGGCTACAAGGTCTGGCCCTCGGAGGTGGAGTCCATGCTTTACGGACACCCCGCGATTCAGGAAGTCTGTGTCATATCGACACCGGATCCGAAGCGCGGCGAGACGGTCAAGGCCGTTGCGGTTCTGCGGCCCGACGCCGCGGACAGCACCAGCGAGCAGGACATCATCGACTGGGCACGCGGCCAGATGGCCGCATACAAGGCCCCCCGTTATGTCGAGTTCGTGGAGCGGCTGCCCCGCTCCGGGACCGGCAAACTCCTGTGGCGTGAGCTGCAGGAGGCAGAGCGCAGCCAGAGTGGCTGAGCCGTCGTGTACAGCAGTGCCGGGAAGGCGCTGTGACAACAGAACCCGCAACGTAACGCGGGCCCCGTAAACGAATTGAATCGGGTTTTGCATCTGGAGGAGACCACTAATGAATAAGCACCGCAACGCACTTCACGCGTCCGCCGCCGCAGCGACCGGGTTTGCCCTGGCACTGGGCTCCGGTGTCGCGGCCGCCGACATCGAACTGCCGGGTACGATCATCTGGTCAGCGTATCCCACCGGCAGCACCGGTTACAGCCAGGCCGTGGGCATCGGGCAGGTACTGCAGAACGAGTACGGCACCAACCTGCGCGTCATTCCCGGCCGCAACGACGTCTCGCGGCTGGAACCGCTGCGCCGTGGCCGCGCCGACTTCTCCGCCGGAGGCACGGAGTCCGTCTCCGCCCAGGACGCCCAGTTCGCCTTCGGCGAGCGTCACTGGGGTCCGCAGGAAGTCCGCAGCGTGATGTGGTCCATCGCCGATGCCTGCTCCTTCACCGTCGCCGCTGCCGACGATGTCGGCATCGAGACCGTGAACGACTTGGAGGGCAAACGGATTGTCTACGTGCAGGGTTCGCCCAGCCTGAACTTCGGCATGGAATACCTGCTGCGCTACGCCGACCTCACCTGGGATGACGTGGAGCGCGTCGAGGTGGGTGGTTACATGGGCGCCGTGGAGGCGATCATCGAGGACCGTGCCGACGCCATGGGCGGCTCCTGCAACTCGGCGCCCTTCATGCGCATCAACGCTTCGCCGCGCGGGCTGACCTTCCCCGAGTTCCCCCATGATGACGAGGAGGCCATCGCCCGCATCAACAGCACGGCCCCGTGGTTCGTCCCCCATCGCAGCACGCAGAACGTGGGCATGGACTCCGACGAGGAAATCCAGGTCCTGACGACGCCTTACCCGAAGCTGCTCACCATGGCAGACCAGGATGAGGACCTCGTCTACAACATGGTCAAGGCCATGCACAGGCACATGGACGAGTACAAGGACAGTGCCCCGGGCGCCGAGGGCTGGGATCCGGAGCGCATGGACCTGGCGAGCATCCCGGTGCCGCTCCATGAAGGGGCGATCCGCTACTACGAGGAAGCCGGCCTGTGGACCGAGGAAGCCCAGGAGAACCACGAAGAAGCCCTCCGCCGCCAGGAGGTCCTGAAGGAAGCGTGGGAAGGGTATCTGGAAGACTCCCCTGCTGATCGCGGCGAGTTTGCCTACGGCTGGATGCAGGTCCGCAAGGAAGCCCTGGAAGAAAACGGATTCGATCCGCTCAACTCCGACTGGCTGTAACGCTGTCGCGCGGGGTGCCCGCCGGCACCCCGCGCCCCTCTCCCGGCCCTGCTAACGGGGTCACATCTTCAATTCTGCAGTGCGGAACTTCATTCCAAAAACATTGACCGCCGTACCGGTTCGTGCCATGTTTTCACCCTGCCACGGAAGTTGGGCTCTGGCACCTCGCCCGGTTCAAGCGGCAGCTTCATAAGCCAGGGCGGCAATAACTCGAACACCCACCCGCCACCCGGGTGCAGGAGAAAGTAACCATGACACCGAATCTTCGATCCACGTTGGGCGCGCTCGGCGGCGCCACGGCTGCCCTGGCCCTGGCCGGCAACGTGCAGGCCACCGACGTCGAGCTGCCGGGCACCGTCGTCTGGTCCGCCTACCCCACCGGCACCTCCGGCTATGCCCAGTCCGTCGCCATCGGCAGCGTCCTGCAGAACGAATACGGCGTGAACCTGCGCGTTATTCCCGGGCGCAACGACGTCTCCCGGCTGTCACCGCTGCGTGCGGGCCGCGTGAACTTCTCGGCCGGCGGCTCCGAGGCCGTCTACGCCCAGGAAGGCATGCTCAACTTCGGCACCGTCAACTGGGGTCCGCAACCGCTGCGCATCGCCATGTGGAACATCTCCGACGGCTGCTCCTTCACCATGGCCACCGGCGCTGACGCAGGCATCGAAACCGCCGCGGACCTGGAAGGCAAGCGCGTGACCTGGGTGCAGGGCGCACCGTCGCTGAACAATGCCACCCGCGCTCTGCTGTCGTACGCCAACCTGGACTGGGACGACGTCGAGCGGGTCGACGTGGGCGGCTACTCCGGCTCCATCGAAGCGGTAATCGACAATCGCGCGGACGCCGTGGGCGGCTCCTGCAACTCGGCGCCGTTCCTGCGCATCGAATCATCGCCGCGTGGCCTGCAGTTCGTGGCCTTCCCCCACGACGACCAGGAAGCTATCGACCGCGTGCGCTCGCACCTGCCGTGGTACGTCCCCCATGTGGCGACCGACGGTCCCACCATCGACCCGGACGAAGGCATCGAAGTGTTCACTTCGCCCTACCCGATGCTCGCCACGCGTGATGCAGAGGACGCGGACCTGGTCTACAACACCGTCAAGGCCCTGCATCAGCATTATGATGACTACAAGGACAGCGCGCCCGGAGCCATTGGCTGGGCCATGGACCGCCAGGGTCTGGAAGAGGCGTTCGTCCCCTATCACGAAGGGGCGGTCCGCTACTTCGAGGAGATCGGGGTCTGGACCGATGCCGCCCAGGAGAACCAGGAGCAGAACCTGCGCCGTCAGGAGGTGCTCATGGAGACGTGGGAGCGGTACATCGAGGATGCACCCACCGATCCCGAGGCGTTCCAGGAAGGCTGGATGAGTGCACGGTATGACGCCCTGCAGGAGCACGACCTGGTGCCCATCGCAGAAAGCTGGTAAGCGATCCGCTTAGCAGTGAATCGGCGGGAGCAGG
The DNA here is from genome assembly GCF_048323695.1 of Aquisalimonas sp. APHAB1-3. NCBI lineage: Bacteria > Pseudomonadati > Pseudomonadota > Gammaproteobacteria > Chromatiales > Ectothiorhodospiraceae > Aquisalimonas > Aquisalimonas sp. APHAB1-3. Next base: position 83,691 of record NZ_JBLWFT010000005.1, read on the forward strand.
TGGAGCCGGCGCGGAGACGCCGCCCGCCTGCTCCCGCGTTGTCCGTACGGCCCGAAGGGCCGACCGGAACGAGCAGACAACCCCTACATACCCACAACAGGCATGGGTGACATGACTGATCAACACCAGACGTTGGACGCATCACGAGAGGAATCGGAGCGTCGCGCGGAAGAACTCTACGCCACCCGTTACCGCATCCTGTCGAAGCCCTGGCAGGCCCTGCTCATGGTCATGACCGTGGGCATCAGCCTCCTCGCCATCAATCAGATCTTCAATTTCGGGTTCTTTATCGGCGATGTGATGCTCGACAGCCGGTACCTGTATATCTACGTGGGGGCCATCCTGATGATGGTCTTCATCTCCTTCCCGGCAACCGGGTCGGCCTCGCGCACCACGGTTGCCTGGTACGACATCCTGCTGGCACTGGCGACAGCCGGCCTGTTCGGCTACTTCGCCATGCACGCCGAGCGGATCGTTCTCGAAGCCTGGGAATACGCGGCGCCCCAGTTCGGCATCTACATGGCACTGGCGACCTGGGCGCTGGTACTCGAGGCCGGGCGCCGGACGGGCGGCTGGCCCATTTTCGTGGTGGTGCTGACCCTGTCCCTGTATCCGCTGTACGCCGACCGCGTGCCGGATGTCATCTCCGGCGTCAGCATGGGCCTCGAGGAAGCGGCTGCATTCCACATCATGAGTGAGGAGAGCCTGTTCGGCATCCCCACGCAGGTGGCAGCGCTGCTGCTGTTCGGCTTCCTGCTGTTCGGCGTGTCGCTGCAACACACGGGGGCGGGCAAGTTCTTCATCAACATCGCCTTCGCACTGCTCGGCCGCTTCCGCGGGGGGCCGGCGAAGGTCGCGATTTTCTCCAGCGGGCTCATGGGCTCCATGAGCGGGGGCCCCGTCACCAACGTGCTGACCACGGGCCCGCTGTCCATTCCGACCATGCGGCGGATCGGGTTCTCCCGTGGTTATGCGGCCGGTGTCGAGGCGTGCGCCTCCACGGGCGGCGTGCTGATGCCACCGATCATGGGGGCCACGGCGTTCGTGATGGCGAACTTCCTTGGCGTGTCCTACGTGACCATCGTCATAGCGGCCATCATCCCGTCCCTGCTCTATTTCTTCGGTCTGTTCATGCAGATTGACGCCTACTCCGCGCGCCACGACCTGAAGGGGCTGCCGCGGGAGGAACTGCCCCGCGCCTGGGATGTGCTCAAGGAGGGCTGGTACTTCATCGCCGTGTTCGTGCTGCTGATCTGGATGCTGGTGGTGCTCCAGCGCGAGGCGACCGCGCCGTTCTACGCCACGGCGCTGCTGCTGGTCATCAACCAGTTCACCAAGCACCGCCTGAGCATGCAGGGCTTTCTCAAGCTCCTGTCGGCCGCTGGTCAGATCCTCGCCGAGCTGGGCGGGATTCTCGCGGCAATCGGCCTGATCATCGGTTCCCTGCAGGTCACGGGCATGGCCGGCACGCTGACCAACGACCTGGTCTACATTGCCGGCGACAACGTGCTGATGCTGCTCATCATGGGCGCGCTCACGGCCTTCGTGCTCGGTATCGGCATGACGGTCACCGCAGCCTACATCTTCCTGGCGGTGATCCTCGCCCCGGCACTGATCCGCGCCGGGCTCGATCCGGTGGCCTCCCACATGTTCATCATGTACTGGGGCATGCTGAGCTTCATCACGCCGCCGGTGGCGATCGCCGCCTTCGTCGCCGCGTCGGTGGCCAAAGTGAATCCGATGCGCGCCGGGTTCGAGGCCATGCGCCTGGGCACAATCATCTACTTCATCCCGTTCTTCTTCGTGTTCAACCCGGCACTGCTCCTGTTCGGCACACCGATGGAAGTGATTACCGTGGTCATTACCGCGCTGATCGGTGTCGTCCTGCTGGCCGCCGGGCTACAGGGCTACCTCCTCGGCGCCGGTCGCGTGCCCTCCGGGCCGATGGGCTGGTTCGCCCGCACGGCGCTGGTCTGCGCCGGCCTGACGCTGGCGGCACCCGGTGGCGGCATGCTGGGCATTGCCCACGGGACGCTGCTGCTGATATCCGCCAGTCTGCTATTGGTGGGGGCAACAACCATTCTGTTGCACAGGCGGATGCTGGGCGAACCCATTCAGTTCCGCCTATAGAGGGATCACCATCAGGCCACTGCGCACCACGTGCCGGTGGCCTTTCTTTTACGACAGATAGAGGTGAGCAACACCATGTTCGAGTTCAGCGACCGATCCAAAGAGCTGCAGGACAAACTCCTCGCCTTCATGGACGAACACATCTACCCGAACGAGGAGGTGTTCAGAAAGCAGCACGCCGAAGGGGACCACTGGAGCTCCCCTCCGATTCTCGAGGAGCTCAAGGCGAAGGCGAAAGCCGAGGGGTTGTGGAACCTGTTCCTGCCCGAAAGCGAGTACGGGGCCGGCCTGACGAACTTCGAATACGCGCCCCTGTGCGAAATCATGGGTCGCTCGCCCATGGCGCCGGAGGTGTTCAACTGCTCCGCGCCGGACACCGGCAACATGGAAGTGCTGGCCCGCTACGGCTCGGAGGAGCACAAGAAGCAGTGGCTGGAGCCGCTGCTCGAGGGGAAGATCCGCTCCTGTTTCTCCATGACCGAGCCCGCCGTGGCCTCCAGCGACGCCACCAACATCGAGACGGAGATCCGCCGGGACGGCGACGAGTACGTCATCAACGGGCGCAAGTGGTGGTCCTCCGGAGCACTGGACAAGCACTGCAAGATTGCGATCGTCATGGGCAAGAACGACCCGTCGGCGCCCAAGCACAAGCAGCAGTCCATGATTCTTGTGCCGCTGGACGCACCGGGGGTGAAGATCGAACGGGCCCTGCACGTGTTCGGTTACGACCACGCCCCGCACGGCCACGCAGAGGTCCACTACGACAACGTGCGCGTACCGGCAAGCAACATGCTCCTGGGTGAGGGCCGCGGCTTCGAGATTGCCCAGGGCCGCCTCGGGCCCGGCCGCATCCACCACTGCATGCGCTCCATCGGAGTCGCCGAGCGGGCGCTGGAAGCGATGGTGGCTCGCGCGAAATCCCGCAACGCGTTCGGTCAGCGCCTGGCCGACATGGGCGGCTTGCGTCAGGAGATCGCCCGGTCACGCATGGAGATCGAACAGGCGCGCCTGCTCACCCTGAACGCCGCCCACATGATGGACACAGTGGGCAACAAGGTGGCACGGCGGGAGATCGCCATGATCAAGGTGGTTGCGCCGAACATGGCCTGCAACGTGGTGGATCGCGCCATTCAGGCGTTTGGCGCCATGGGCGTGTGCCAGGACACCTTCCTCGCCTCGGCCTACGCCAACCTGCGCACGCTGCGCCTGGCCGACGGCCCGGACGAGGTGCACATGGAGAGCATCGCCAAGCTGGAGATCGGCAAGGACTGATCGGTCACTGCCGGCTCCAACTGTGAAAAAGCCCGCCAAACGGCGGGCTTTTTGTTGTGGTGGACCTGAAGGTCCACCCTACGTCTGCCCCGGACCCTTGGCGCCGAGGTTTCCCCGGGCGTAGGGTGGATCTTCAGATCCACCTTCTGCTTGAGGTATCCGTCACGCGGCCCCGGCATCCCTGTACAGCGACTCGATGAGGTCGCTGTACTTCTCGTAGATCTTGCCGCGCCGGATCTTCATGGTGGCGGTGACCTCGTCATCGTCGTGATCCAGCTCCTTGGTAAGCAGGGCGAACCGTTTCACCTGAGCCACCCGCGGCAGCTGTTCGTTGGCGGCCTGGATCTCGCCATCAATGAGGGCGTTGACGTCCGCATGCTCTGCCAGACTGCGGAAGGTGGTGTACGCAAGCCCGTGCTCTTCGGCCCATTTGGCCACCGTATCGTAATCGATCTGAATAAGAGCACTCACATACTTGCGCGCCTCGCCGGTGGCCACGCACTCCTTGATGTAAGGGCTGGCCTTGACGGTGTTCTCGATCTCCGACGGTGACAGGTTCTTGCCACCGGCGGTGATCATGATGTCCTTCTTGCGGTCGACCATGCGTATGATCCCGTCGCGCATCTCCACCACATCGCCGGTATGCAGCCAGCCATCCCGGATGGTGTCCTCAGTGGCCTGGGGATTCTTGTAGTACTCCTCGAACACCATGCCGCCGCGGATCAGCAGCTCACCATCATCCGCCACCATGACCTCCACGCCGGGGGTCGCCTCGCCGATGGTGCCCGGCTCGATGCGGCGCGGGTGCTGCGCCGTCACCACACCGGTGGTCTCGGTCTGGCCGTAGACCTCCAGGAGCGGGATACCGATGATCCGGAAGAAACGGATGATATCCGGCGCAATGGGTGCAGCGCCGGTTATGGAGACACGGCAGCGGCGCAGGCCGATGAAATTCTGCAACGCCCTGAACATCAGCCAGTACGCGGTCCAGTAACGCAGGCGCTCCCCGACCCCAAGCTGGTTTCGATCCCGGAAACAGAAGGGTTCGCACGTGGCGAGCGTCCGGTGATACAGCCACCGGCGCAGCGGTCCGCTCTCCAGCATCTTGATGTGGATGGCGGAATGGAGTTTCTCCCAGATCCGCGGCACCCCCAGGAACACCGTTGGCGCCACCTCGCGCAGATCCTCCTGAACCGTGCGCAGCGATTCGCCGAAGTTCACGAGCATGCCCAGATACATGGGAGCAAAGTTGGTGGTGGCCTGCTCCGCCACGTGGCACAGGGGCAGGTAGGAGAGCAGGCTGTCGCTCTCGCGCAGTCCGAGCCCGTTGATGATGCTCGGCGCGGCGGCGTGGATGTTGCGATAGCTGATCACCGCCCCCTTCGGCTTGCCCGTTGAGCCAGAGGTATAGATCATCAGCGCGCGCTCACCCAGCGTCTGCTCGTCCAGCAGACGACCGGCAAGCCCGGGGTCCCGTGCGTCGACAGCGGCACCGAGCTGTTCCACGTCGTCGAAGGACAGCAGGTCGGGCTCGTCGTAGTTGTGCAGGCCCTTCATCTCGGGCGCCACGATCTTGCGCAGACAGGGGAGCCGTTCGCGCACCTCGAGCACCTTGTCCACCTGTTCCTGGTCCTCGCACAGGACAATCTGGGCGTCGGAGTGCTCGAGCACGTAGGCCACCTCCGCCGCCGGGCTGGTGGGGTAGACACCCACGGTGACGCCGCGGACGATGCCGGCGCCCATCTGCCCGATCACCCACTCGATCCGGTTCTCGGAGATCACGGCAAAGTGACCGCCCACATCCAGCCCCAGCTCGCGCAGCCCCAGCCCGAAATGGCGGGCCCGACGGTAGTAGTCGGACCAGGTCAGGGGGTGCCAGATGCCGAAATCCTTCTGCCGCAGCGCCACGCGATCCGCACGGTTCCCGGCGTTCCAGCGCAGCATCTGGGGCAGTGTCAGCTCCGGGAATTCAGCCTGTGCAGCCATTGAACATCCCTCCGTTGCGGCGGCTCAAGACAACCACCGCTTGCGGCGTTTGTAATGCTTCACTTCGCGGTAGCTCTTGCTCTCGCCCTCGGCCTCGCCACTGCCCAGATAGAACTCCCGCACGTCGTCGTCGGCCATGAGCTTCTCCGGCGTCCCGTCGATGACCACCCGGCCCGACTCCATGATGTAACCGTAGGATGCCAGCGCCAGCGCCACGTTGGCGTTCTGCTCCACCAGCAGCATGGCCACGCCCTGCTCCCGGTTGATGCGCGCGATGATGCCGAAGATCTCCTCCACCAGCATCGGCGACAGGCCTAGAGAGGGCTCGTCCAGTAGCATCATGCTGGGCTTGCCGAGCAGCCCCCGGCCGATGGCCAGCATCTGCTGCTCACCGCCGGACAGGTAGCCGGCCAGGGAGCGCCGGCGGGAGTAGAGCTGAGGGAAGTACTCATAGACCATGTCCTGTCCCGCGCGCCCGGAGCCGCCATTGCTGGCGTAGCCCGCGGCCACCAGGTTCTCCTCCACAGTCAGGTCTTCGAACACCCGCCGCCCCTCCATGACGTGGCACAGCCCGTCACGAACCAGGCGATGCGGGGGACGCGAGCCCACCGCATCGCCGTCGAACCGGATTGACCCGGAAGACAGCTCGCCGTTCTCCAGGAAGAGGATGTTGGCAATGGCCTTCAGGGTGGTGGACTTGCCGGCGCCGTTGGAGCCCAGCAGCGCCACGACCTCGCCGCGCGGGACGCTCAGGGACAACCCCCGGAGCACCTGCACGGTGTGGTTGTACACCACCTCGATGTTGCTGACTTCGAGAATCCGGTCACTCACCGCGGCCTCCTCAGTCCGTCTCGTCCAGGTCAATCCAGTCGGAGACCGGCACCATCCGGCCTTCTTCCGCGTCGGCGCGGTAGATCCGGCCCACGGGGATAGAGTTGCCACGGAAGGTCACCGGCACGCCAATGATGCCGCCGGTATCGATGTCTTCCAGCGAATCCAGCGCCTTGCGCATATTGGTCCCGGTCAGCTCGTCTCCGGCGTCCAGGGTGGCCTGGGCAATCTGCATCAGCAGCATGCCGGCCAGCCAGCCCTGGGTGTAGGTGGTGGCGCGATACTCGTCGTGCATCTCGTGAATCGCACCGAAGACCTCGGTGTCCGGAGCCTCTTCGTCGTAGTAGTACCGGTACGGCATCACGCCCATGAAGCCGTCACCCGCATCACCCATTTCGTCGATGATGCCCTGGTCCATGGTGTAGATCGTGCCCATGAACCGGGTATCCATGCCCATCTGCCGGGCGCGCTGAATGAAGTCCGGGATCGGGGAAAGGATGTAGCCATGGAAGATGGTGTAGTCCGGACGCGCCCGGCGCAGCTCCAACGCCGCAGAGGAAATGTCCGAAGCGCCCGCCGGCGTGACAATGGTCTCGACGTGCTCAAGGCCCAGTTCCTCAGCCATCTCCTCACTGGCGCGGATGGGGTCACGACCGAACTCGGTATCGGAATGAACCAGCGCCACCCGGGCACCCGGATCCTCCTCGGCGATGTAGTTCAGCAGAATGCCCACCTGTTCGGTGTAATCCGGTCCCAACAGGAACTGCAGCGGATACTGCTCCGGGTTGTTCAACTCCGATGCAAACGAAGCCCCAGTCATGAGAATGTCACGCCGGTTCAGCGCCGAGTTGATGCTCTGAGAGAATGCCGTGGAATCGCCGAAGTAGAAGTCCACATCCTCCCGGCTGGTGATGCGCCGGAACACCCCCACGGATTGGTCGGCGTCATAGCCGGTATCCTGTCCCACGTAACGGAACTTGCGGCCATTGACTCCGCCTTTCTCTTCGTTCGCCCAGCGCACGAAATCGCGGATCCCGTCGTTGAACTGCAGACCGGCGAAGGCGAACACCCCGGTCATGGGGATGGAGCCGCCGATGACAATGGCGTCCTCCTCGTCCGCATCGACCCCGACCTCGGCCTCGTCCGGCTGATCGGCCAACACGGTGCTTGCCGTCATCAGCGCCAGCAGCGCCGCGGACGCGGTGCCAAGAAACAGCTCACTGGTACGTTTTCTCATGGACATGGAATCACCCTCCTGCCGCTGACTGACAGCGGCTAGTTACGGAACGGCCACAGATGGAAGAAACGCCGTATACGCCGCCAGATCTCCGCCAGCCCGTGGGGCTCGAACAGCAGAAAGCCAACGATCAGCAGACCAAAGACCATGGTGCGCACCGGCGACAGCAGCGCCGAGGCATCGTGGACGAATGGTTCCAGCACATCGACGCCGTAGCGCAGCAGCTCCGGCGTGAGCGTCATGAACACCGCCCCGAGAATGCTGCCAAGAATCGTCCCCAGGCCACCGACGATGATCGCGGCCAGGAAGAAGATCGACAGGAGCAGCGGGAAGCTCTCGGGATTGATCGAGCCGTAGAAGTAGGCGTAGAACCCGCCCGCAATCCCCGCGTAGAAGGACGCGATGGCGAAGCTCATGAGCTTGTACAGGGGCAGGTTGATCCCCAGCACCGAGGCCGAGATGTCACGGTCGCGGATGGCAATGAACGCCCGCCCCACCCGGGTGCGGAACAGGTTCGCGGCCAGGATCAGCATCACCACCGTGACCGGCACCACCAGCCAGTAGAAGGTGTCCGGGTTGTCGAACTCCACGCCGAACAGTGTCGGCGGCTCGATATTGATGCCGCGGGTTCCGCGGGTGACGCTCTCCCAGTTGATGAAGATGAACTGCAGGATGAACGACGCCGCGATGGTGGCGATGGCGAGATACAACCCCTTCACCCGCAGGCTGGGCAGGCCGGCGATGATGCCGACAACCGTGGTCACCGCGCCGGCGGCCAGCAGGTTCATGATGAAGGGCGTGCTGGCGTTGTTATCCAGCCAGGCGACGGTATAGGCGCCAACGCCCATGAACGCCGCCTGCCCGAGACTCACCTGCCCGGTATAGCCCGTGAGGATGTTCAGGCCGGTAGCGCTGATGATGTTGATGCAGATCAGGCACACCAGGTAGAGCCAGTACAGATTGGCCATGAACGGGTAAAGCACCAGCGACAGCAGCAGGATGCCGAACCACACCCATTGCGTCCGCGTCCGGAACAGGCTCTCGTCGGCGGCGTAGGTTTCCTTGGGAGATCCGATACGCATGGTTATAACCGCTCGATTTCACGGGTGCCGAACAGGCCCCAAGGCCGCAACAGCAGCACGACCATGAGGATGATGAAAGTGACCAGATGCTCGTACTCGCCGCCCAGGTACACACCGGCGAGGGATTCGATCCAGCCGATCAGAAGCCCCGCCACCAGGGCGCCCAGCACGCTGTCCAGGCCACCGACGATCACCACCACCAGAACCGTGAGCCCGAAAAAGCCCATCTCCGAGGAAATCCCCGCGATGGAGCCGAGCAGCAGGCCGGCACCGGCGGCCAGCATGCCCGCCAGCCCCCAGGAGAGGCTGTAGACCGCCGGCACGTTGATCCCCATGGCATAGGCGGCGCCCTGGTCCGATGCCGTCGCCCGCAGTGCCACACCACCCCGCCAGAACCGGAACAGCACCAGGAACACGGCGATGACCACGCCGGCGATGATGAAGCTCCAGAACGTCTTGGGCGCGACGAAGGCGTCACCAATGAAGATCGGGTCGTCCGGCAGGAAACCGGGCAGGCTGCGGGGCGCAGCAGTCCAGATGATCTCCACCAGCCCCACGAGAACGCTGGCCAGGCCAATCGTGACCATGAACACGGAGATCGGATTCTCGCCCAGCAGTGGCCGGATCACGAGACGCTCAAGCGTCAGCCCCAGCAGCGCCCCGCCGGCCAGCGCCAGCACGATGGCGAGCCAGACGGGCAACATGAAGCCGGCCGCGAAGCCGAAGAACAGGTAGGCCCCGAACATGAGCATCTCGCCCATGGCAAGGTTGATCACCCGGGTGGCCTTGTAGATGACCACGAACGCCACCCCGGTCAGGGCGTAAAGCGCACCGAACCCCAGCCCGGCCAGGCTGACCTCGAAAAAGAAAAGCCAGTCCATCAGGCAGCCCCCCTCTCGCCACGCAGCCGCTCGCGCAGGGTGGTCATGTCATCGGCGCCGAGATACGCCTCGATCACTTCCGGATTGGCCTGAACCTCCGCCGGCGTGCCACCCGCAATCCGCTGACCGAAGTTGAGCACGTAAACCCGGTCGGAGATGTCCATGACCATGCCCATGTCGTGCTCGACCATCAACACGGTCACGCCCCACTGCTCCTTGACGTCCAGGATGAAGCGAGCCATGTCCTCCTTCTCTTCTCGGTTCATGCCGGCCACCGGCTCGTCGAGCATCAGGACCTTCGGCCGCATCGCCAGGGCACGGGCCAGCTCCACCCGCTTCTGCAGGCCGTAGGGCAGCGACGCCACGGGGCTGCGGCGGATGTGGTCGATCTCCAGGAAATCGAACACCTCGCGCTCGATCTCCGCGCGCACACGCACCTCCTCGCGCCGGGCCCGGCCCATGTAGAACATGGCGCTCAGGGGACCGGTGCGCATGCGCACGTGCGCCCCCAGCTTGACGTTGTCCATAACGGTCATGCCGCGGAACAGGGCGATGTTCTGGAACGTACGTCCGAGCCCCATGGCCGCGCGGCGCGGCGCCGGCACTCGGGTCACGTCCTGCCCCGAGAGCGTCACGCGCCCCTTCTGCGGGCGGTAGAAACCGGAGATGGAGTTGAACAGCGAGGTCTTGCCGGCGCCATTGGGCCCGATCACTGCCGTGATACTGCCCTCCGCTACCGTCAGGCTGACGTCCCGCAACGCATGAACGCCACCGAACGACAGCGAAAAGCCATCCACTTCGAGAATAGTCATTGCAGCTCCACCGATTGACTCGTGCACGCCGGCGGTTCCCCCGCCGGCACGGTCGACTCAGGCCACCCGGGCGACACACACCCGGCGGCTGCTACCGCGAATCAGGGCACTGCAACGGTGAGTCCTGACGGACCCGTCCAGGGTTGATCATGATGCATCTCCTCCGTTGGTGATTCGTCATTGCGATCACCTTTTATGATTGATGGGGTGCATGCCCCTGCCGCTGTTACGGCGTATTGTTTCCGGTCCCGCGCCCCGGCTGTGCCATGGACGCCGGGTCATGCTCCCGTGGCGCCAGGCCGTGGACCAGCATGTCGACGCACTCATCGGCCACCGCCTCAGCGGTGTACCGGCCATCCGGCTCGTGCCACTTGGCGATCCAGTTCAGCGCGCCGGTGAGCGTGAACGTCAGCAGCCGCACGTCGCGGTCGATGATGGAGCCGTCCTTGATCCCCTCTTCCACCACGCGGCGCACGGTGGCATCGATCTCGCGCTTGATGGCGCGCTGCTTGAGCCTGCTCTCCGGCGCCAGTTCGTTGTCGCCCACCCGCGTCACGCACTTGCCGAAATCCTCGGTCATGATCACGGCATAGTCACGCATGATCGAGGTCAACCGCTCCAGCCCCGTCTGCCCGGGCCGGCAGCGACCCGCGACCTCGCGGATCCGCTCCAGTCCACGGCGCGTGCACTCGAACAGGATTTCGTCCTTGCTGCTGAAGTAGTGGTAGATCGTGGGTTTCGTGACGTTCAGCGTTACGGCGACCTGCTCCAGCGAGGTGGCGTGAAAGCCATTCTCGTTGAACGACCGCACCGCCGCCAGCAGAACGGCCTCGCGTTTCTGCTGGCGCTGGCTGCCACGCTCCCCGGCGGGCTGCCAGGGCGACGTGACGTGCGGTTGTTCGCTTGAATCGGCCAAGCAGACTCTCCCCCGATGCATCCGACCGGTTCGACCGCCGGTCTGGATGTTTCTTTCCAGTCGATTCTATACTCGCGGGTAGACTCCCGGTCAACCTCGGTTTCGATCCATGAGGCGGCCCCGGACCCGTCGATATGCTTGGGGGGCGGGAGAACGTGGTGGACCTGAAGGTCCACCCTACGCCTGGACGACACGGCGGGATGAACGGCAAGGCGCGTAGGGTGGATCTTCAGATCCACCGCCTCCGGGAAAGGCCGCGGTCGCCAATGATTCGGCCTGTTTCGACCGCCTCAAACCGGCCTTTCACGGGCTCCGTTTGTCACGCTTTGTAACGCCCCTGTGTCGCCAGGTAACACCTGGCGACACAGCATGCGCACGGGCGCGACGGGGTCGTTTTCAACAGCCATAATAGTCGCAAAGTGGAGCGGGTCCCGGCCGGGGACGCCGGGCCCGACAACAACGATGGCGAGGAGAAACGATGCCGAAACGCATCCTGATCGTTGACGACGAGCCGAACATTGTCCTGTCCCTCGAGTTTCTCATGAAGAAGAACGGCTACGACGTGGAGACGGCAACGGACGGCGAACAGGCGTTGACAGCTGTCGACCGGCAACGGCCGGACTTGGTGCTGCTCGACGTGATGATGCCCCGCAAGGATGGCTATCAGGTCTGCCAGACCCTGCGCGAGAACGCGGACTACGCAAACATGCGGATTGTCATGCTCACCGCCAAGGGGCGCGATGTGGAACGGGAGAAAGGCCTCTCTCTCGGCGCCGACGATTACATTACCAAGCCGTTCTCCACCCAGGATGTGGTGGACAAGGTCGGCGAGCTGCTGGGTGACCGCTCGTAGCCATGGGTAGCCGCATCGGCAGATCCGGGATCGGCAACGCAACACGTCGGAGCGAACGCCTGGTGGCGCTGTTCGTACTGGCTGCCCTGCTGTTCAACTACCCGATCCTGTCACTGTTCACCGGCGACAGGCTGGTCTTCGGGCTGCCGCTGCTGTACGTGTATCTCTTTATTTCCTGGGGGGTGGTCATTGGCTTCACGGGCTGGATTCTGCGCCGTCGCCGCTGAGGGTGGTTCATGCCGGAATGGCTGATCATCATCACGCCCTTTCTCTACCTGGGGCTGCTGTTCGCCATCGCCTACGCGGCAGACAAGCGCGCGGACAGCGGACACTCCCTGGTCAACAACCCTTACGTCTACACCCTTTCCATCGCGGTGTACTGCACAGCGTGGACGTTCTACGGCAGTGTCGGACGGGCGGCCGAGGATGGGGTCAGCTTTCTCACCATCTATCTCGGCCCGACACTCATGGCCATTCTCTGGTGGTTGGTGCTGCGCAAGATGATCCGCATCGCCAAGCAGCACCGGATCACGTCGATCGCGGACCTGATCGCCTCGCGCTACGGCAAGAGCATGCTGCTCGGTGGCCTGGCAACATTCATCGCCGTGGTGGGCATCACGCCCTACATCGCGCTGCAGCTCAAGGCGGTGTCCGCAAGCTTTGAAGTCCTCCTGACCTTCCCCGACGGCGTGGAGTCGGCCGCCGGCATGACCGGCCTGATCGCCGACAAGGCGTTCTGGGTCGCCTGCCTCCTGGCCGTTTTCACCATCCTGTTCGGTACCCGCAACATCGACGCCACGGAGCGGCTGGAAGGCATGGTCGTGGCGGTGGCGTTCGAGTCCATCGTCAAGCTGCTGGCCTTCCTGGCGGTTGGTTTCTTCGTGACGTTCATGTTGTTCGAGGGCCCCGGGGACATCGTCGGGCGCATCCAGGCACAGGAGGACATGCGCGAACTGCTGGCGTTCCGGGACACGGCCAGTGGCTATGGCAGCTGGCTGGCGCTGACGCTGCTGTCCATGGCCGCCATCATGTTCCTGCCGAGGCAGTTCCAGGTCACCGTTGTGGAGAACGTCAACGAGGACCACCTGCGAACGGCCGCCTGGCTGTTCCCGCTCTACCTGCTGCTGATCAACGTGTTCGTGCTGCCCATCGCGCTCGCCGGAATGCTCTACTTCGGGGACGGGACGGTCAACCCGGACAACTTCGTGCTCGCGCTGCCCCTGGCCGAGGGCAACGAGCTGCTGGCCATGTTCGTCTACCTGGGCGGCTTCTCGGCCGCCACCGGCATGGTCATCGTGGCCACCATCGCCCTGGCCATCATGGTGAGCAACGACCTGGTCATGCCGGCCCTGCTGCGCATGCGCCACCTCCCGGTGATCGAGCGTGTCGGCCTGCGGCGGCTGATCATCTACCTTCGCCGCATCATTATCGTCGCCATCGTGATGCTGGGCTACGCCTACTTCCGGCTGATCGCCGAGACTTACGCGCTGGTCAGCATCGGGTTGATCTCGTTCGTCGCGGTGGCCCAGTTCGCTCCGGCGATTCTGCTCGGCATGTACTGGAAGGGCGCCAGCCGGCCTGGCGCCCTGACCGGTCTCGTGCTCGGTTTCGCCGTGTGGCTGTATACGCTCATGCTGCCGTCCCTGGCAGACCCGGGCTGGCTGCCCATGGCGCCCATGGAAGACGGCCCGTTCGGCATCGGGTTTCTGACGCCATACGCGCTGTTCGGCCTGGACGACATGGACCCCATCACCCACGCCCTGTTCTGGAGCATGCTGGCCAACGTGGGCGGCGTCGTGCTGGTCTCGCTGCTCACGCGCCAGAGCGACATGGAACGCATCCAGGCCACGCTGTTCGTCGACGTCTTCCTGCGCTCGGAGCAGGACACCCGGTTCTGGCAGGGCAACGCCACCATCGGTGACGTCGAGGCGCTCCTAGCCCGCTTCGTCGGTGAGGAGAGGGCTGCCGAGGCCCTTGCCACCTACGTCCCCCTCGGTGACGAGGCGCCGGAGGCATCCAGCCGCCAGGCCCCGCCCGAACTGGTGAATCACGCGGAACGGCTGCTGTCCGGCACAATCGGCTCGGCCTCGGCGCGCGTCATGGTCGCATCCATCGTCAAGGGTGAGGCACTCACCTTCGAGGGCGTCATGGAGATTCTCGACGCCACCTCGCGGGCCATCGAGTACAGCCAGCAGCTGGAACAGAAGTCCCGGCAGCTCGAGCAGGCCACATCGGAGCTGCGCGCCGCCAACGAACGCCTGAAGGAACTGGATCAGCTCAAGGACGAATTCGTCTCCATGGTCAGCCACGAGCTGAGAACGCCACTGACGTCGATCCGCGCTTTCGGCGAAATTCTCATGAACAACCCCGACATGGAGGAGCCGCAGCGCCGGGAGTTCCTGGAGGTCGTGGTCCGCGAGAGCGAACGCCTCACCCGCCTCATCAACCAGGTGCTCGACCTCTCCAAGATCGAAAGCGGCTGGGGCGAGTGGCAACTACGCACGCTGGACCTGTCTGCTGTCGTGGATGAGGCGGCGGCGGCCACATCGCAGCTGTTCAGCGAGCGCAACGTGAAACTGGATCTCCAGTTGCCCGACGGCCCCTGTCCTGTCAAAGGGGACGGAGACCGGCTGATTCAGCTGGTCATTAATCTGCTCTCCAACGCGGTGAAATTCACGGAACCCGGCCAGGGGCCCGTGACCGTGCAACTGCGGACAGTCGGCTCATGGCAGGAGCTGCGGGTCACTGACTCCGGCCCGGGCGTCCCTGACCACGAACTGGAGCGGATCTTCGACAAGTTCCACCAGATCAATGACCAGCAGGCCGGCAAACCCAAGGGCAGCGGTCTGGGGCTGGCCATCTGCAAACGCATCGCGGACCTGCACTGGGGAGCGATCCATGCCGAGAACAGCGGCAGTGCGGGAGCCTCCTTCATCGTGCGGCTACCGGAAGCGGGCGGCGACCACTGTGATGTAAACTAGCTTCATGAGTACCCCGCACTCCGACGATACGGCCGCCCTTCGCCCCAACCAGTTCCGGGCCCCGTGGTGGCTGCGTGGCGGCCACGCCCAGACCCTGTGGGCCGGGCTGCTGCGCACTGCGCCGGACGTACCGCTTACCGCCGACATTCTTGAACTGCCCGACGGTGACACCCTGCATCTGGCCTGGGGCCCGTCGGCACCAGGGCCGGTAGTGGTCATACTGCACGGGCTCGGCGGGTGCGCCCGGTCACCGTACGTTCTGGGCCTGCTCGACGGCCTTACCCGGTACGGCATGCAGGGTGTGGTCATGCAGTTCCGCGGTGCGGGTGAGCACCTGAACCGCCACCCGCGCTTCTTTCACGCCGGTGAAATCGGCGATCTGGAAGCCACGGTCGGTCACGTCCGCGCCGCGCTGCCCGGGCGGCGGCTCGGTGTAGTCGGCTTCTCAATGGGCGGAATCATCACCCTGAACTGGCTTGGCCACCATGGCGCGCGAGCGGACGCGGACCTGGCCATCACGGTATCCACGCCGCTGCAGCTCGGGCCCTGTGCCGACTACCTCGCCTCGGGAGTCCGGCGCATCTACGATCGCCACTTGGTGCGCGGTCTACGGCAACTGGTGCGTCGCAAGCAGGCCCAGCAGCCACTACCTCTGCCGCGGGACGCCCTGGGGCGGGCGCGCTCACTGCGGCAGTTCGACGAGTACGTGACCGGGCCGGTACACGGCTTCTCCGGTGCGGACGACTACTACGGACGCTGCTCCCCGTTCCAGGGCCTGCCTGACATCCAGGTTCCCACGCGCATGCTGCACGCCCTGGATGACCCGTTCATTCCGGCGAGTACGTTGCCATCCGCGGCGCAGCTGCCGGAATCAGTCAGTCTGGAATGGAGTGCAGAGGGCGGCCATGTGGGATTCGTCGCCGGGAGTCACCCCGGGCGCCCACGCTACTGGCTGGACGAAGCCGTTCCAGCCATGCTCTGGCAGGGGCTGGCCGCAGAATCGGCACCGGCCGAGGCATCGTCCGTCGCCTGAAGGGAATCCAAAACGCGAAAGGCCCCCGTAAAGGGGGCCTTTCGCCATAACGCTTTCGCGGGTGTACCTCAGCCCACGGCGACCACGTCATCGGCCTGCAGGCCTTTCTGGCCTTCCACCACACCGAACTCGACTTCCTGGCCGTCTTCCAGCGTCCGGTAACCGGTGCCCCGGATGGCACGGAAGTGCACAAACACGTCATCCCCGGCCTCACGGGCGATAAAACCATACCCTTTGGCCGCGTCAAACCACTTGACCGTACCAGTCTCTCGCTCTGCCATTACTAGAACCTCTAAATCACTAATCATTACGCACGGCACGATGGCCGCAAACTCACTTCGACAGGAGGATGACCTTTTCGCCACCCCGCCCGACACAACCCGAGGTGGAACCCGCAACGACCGAACGCGCTGCCCGCGCCCGGTGTCACGCTACCCCGAGGGCATGATTACCGAAGCATTTTTGATACTACGCTGCGTCCGCGGGATACGCAATAACCCGCGCCACCATTGGCCTGAACGCAAAAAACCCCGCACCAGGGCGGGGTTTTTGCGGTTCGATCGAAGCGCGCTCGGTGTCAGGCGCCGGCTTCGTCCACGGCCTTCATGCTGAGCCGCACACGCCCCTGGCGATCGACTTCCAGCACCTTCACCTTGACCACGTCTCCCTCCTTGAGCTTGTCCGCCACGTTGGTGACGCGCTCGTTGGAGATCTGGGAGATGTGCACCAGCCCGTCCTTGCCGGGCAGGATGCTGACAAAGGCGCCGAAGTCCATGAGCTTGACCACACGGCCTTCGTAGATCTTGCCCACTTCGATGTCGGAGGTGAGCTCTTCCACCCGGCGGCGTGCTTCCTCACCGGCGGCCTTGTCAACGGATGCGATGGTCACCACGCCCTCATCGGAGATGTCGATGCTGGCGCCGGTTTCCTCGGTCAGCTGACGGATGGTGGAGCCACCCTTGCCGATGACGTCACGGATGCGCTCGGGATCGATGCGCATGGTCAGCAGGCGCGGTGCGTATTCGGACATGTCCTCGCGCGGCTTGCCGATGACCTTGTTCATCTCGCCGAGGATATGCAGACGCCCGCCGTTGGCCTGGTCCAGCGCCTTGTGCATGATCTCGCGGGTGATGCCCTTGATCTTGATGTCCATCTGCAGGGCGGTGACACCCTTCTCGGTGCCGGCCACCTTGAAGTCCATGTCGCCAAGGTGGTCTTCATCACCCAGGATGTCCGACAGAACGGCAAAGTCGTCCCCTTCCTTGATCAGGCCCATGGCGATACCGGCCACCGGCGCCTTGATGGGTACCCCGGCATCCATGAGCGAGAGGCTGGTGCCGCAGACCGTGGCCATGGAGCTGGACCCGTTGGACTCGGTGATTTCGGAGACCACGCGGAGGACGTAGGGGCAGTCTTCCGGCGCCGGCATGACGGCTTCGACACCGCGCTTGGCCAGCTTGCCGTGACCGATTTCGCGACGTTTCGGGCTGCCCATGAAACCGGTCTCGCCCACGGAGTAGGGCGGGAAGTTGTAATGCAGCATGAAGGGTTCCTTACGCTCCCCTTCGATGGCATCAATGATCTGCGCATCGCGCCCCGTACCCAGCGTCGTCACGACGACGGCCTGGGTCTCGCCCCGGGTGAAGATCGCCGAACCATGCGTGCGCGGCAGGGTCCCGACTTCGATGTCGATGGGCCGAACCGTTTCATTGTCACGGCCATCAATACGCGCCTGGCCTTCGATGATGCGCCCGCGGACGATGGCCTTTTCGACCCCCTTGAACGCGCCGACCACATCCTGTTTCGTGGGAGAGACGCCTTCCTCGGCGCTGGCGAACATTTCGACCGCCTGATCGCGCAGGGCGTTGACCCGGTCGTTGCGTTCGGTCTTCTCGGCGATGCTGTACGCTTCGCGCAGCGCCGCCTCGAACTGGCCCTTGACCTGGTCGGAGAGACTCTCGTCCTTCGGTGCAGGCTCCCAGTCCCAGCGCGGCTTGCCGGCCTCGGCGGCCAGTTCGTTGATGGCGCCGATGGCCTTCTGCATCTGCTCGTGACCGAACAGGACCGCGTCCAGCATCACGGACTCGGACAGCTCGTTGGCTTCGGACTCCACCATCAGTACCGCATCGCCGGTACCGGCAACCACCAGGTCGAGGTCGGAGCTCTCAAGGCCACTGAAGCCGGGGTTGAGCAGGTACTCGCCATCCTTGTAACCCACCCGCGCGGCGCCGATGGGGCCTTCAAACGGAATACCGGAGATGGCGAGTGCGGCAGAGGTGCCGAGAAGGGCCGGGATATCGGGATCGACGTCAGGATTCATGGAAATCACCGTGGCGATCACCTGAACCTCGTTGTAGAAACCTTCCGGAAACAGGGGGCGGATCGGGCGGTCGATCAGGCGACAGGTCAGCGTCTCCTTTTCCGACGGCCGGCCTTCGCGCTTGAAGAACCCACCGGGGATCTTGCCGGCCGCGTAGGTCCGCTCCTGGTAGTTCACGGTCAGCGGCAGGAAATCCCGCTGTGCACCGGACTCGTTCTTGCTGACCACGGTAACCAGTACCACGGTATCCGACATGTTGACCATGACGGCACCAGTGGCCTGGCGCGCGATGGCCCCTGTTTCAAGCGTAACGGTGTGTTCACCGTACTGGAAAGACTTCTTTACCGATTCCACAGCGACTGATCCTCTGCCTGCGGGAAATATTGCCGGCGCGTTACTTGCGCAGACCCAGCTTCGCCACGATCGCCTGATAGCGCTCGCGTTCCTTGCGGTTGAGGTAGTCGAGCAGTTTGCGGCGCTGGTTGACCAGCTTCAGCAGACCACGCCGAGAGTGATGGTCCTGCTTGTGGTCCGCGAAATGCTGCGTGAGATGTGCGATGCGGCTCGTGAGCAGCGCGATCTGCACTTCCGGGGAGCCCGTATCCCCATCCGAGCGCTTGTGCTCGTTGACAATCTCGGCTTTCTGTTCGGCAGTCAGCGACATCAAATGACTCCTGGTATTCCGTCGACTTTTTGAAGGCCCGCTATTGTAGCGGCGCACCTGAACGGCGACAAGCTAAGCACGCTTATCACCGGAAGTTTTTCATGTGGCCATCAGACGCCGGGGCGCAATGCGCCCGTCGTCGAGGACCACCCCCATTCCCAGAAAACGGTCCGGGCCAAACACCTGAACCCAGCCCGCGCCAGGGGCGCGGGGCACGAACACCGCCTGCCCCTGGCGCAGGAATCGGGCGCTGTCCGCGTCAAGCGTTACCGCGGGCCAGTCACGCAGGCCGGCTTCCGGCGGCAGCAACAGGGCATCCAGCGCATCCCCGCCTTGCTCCGCGGCGGCTTCGACCGCATCCATGGTAACCATGGGGTGGCCATCGAAGGGCCCGAGGCCCGTACGGCGCAGCGCGGTCACGTGGGCTCCGGTCCCCAGCGCCTCGCCCAGCGATTCCACCAGGGTGCGCACATAGGTTCCCTTGGAACAATGGACGTCCAGCGTTACGCTCCCGCCGTCACGCGCCACGAGTTCCAGCGCATGGATGGTGATCCGCCGTGCCTTGCGGTCCACTTCCTCGCCCCGCCTGGCAATGCGGTAGAGACGTTCACCTTGGTGCTTCACCGCCGAGTACATGGGCGGCACCTGATCCTGCTCGCCGGTCAGACTCTCTAGCAGGGCCGGCCAGTCCTGCGCGTCCAGATCCGGAACCGGCCGCTCCTCCACCACCTCGCCCTCGGCATCGGCTGTGGTGGTGGTGACACCCAGCAGACAGGTCACCCGGTAGCGCTTGTCGGCGTCCAGGAGAAACCCGGAGACCTTGGTGGCCTCGCCGAAGCACAGCGGCAGCAGCCCCGTCGCCAGCGGATCGAGGCTGCCGGTGTGGCCGGCCTTGCGCGCCTGATAGACGTACTTCACCCGCTGCAGCACCTTGTTGGAGGTGCCACCGGCGGGTTTGTCCAGTAACAGGATGCCGTTGACGTTACGACGGTACCGTTTCGCTGCCACGTGTCGGTTCAGTTGTCAGAGCTACGTTCCTGGTCCTCGTCGATGGCGCTGTCGATGAGCGAGGACAGACGCGCGCCACGATCAAAGGAGGGATCATGAATGAACTTGAGCGCCGGAACCGTGCGCAGCCGCACACGGCGGCCCAGCTCGCGGCGAAGGAAACCGGCGGCGCCGTTGAGTATCTCCGCTGCCGCCTGGCTGGCCTCGGCGTCCTCCCCCAGCACCGTCATGTAGACTTTCGCGTGGGCGAGGTCACGGGTGACATCCACGCCGGACACGGTCACCGACCCGACCCGGGGGTCGCGTACGGTATCGCGGATCGTTTCCGCCAGCTCCCGCTGCAGCTGTTCCGCCACACGCCGGGTCCGGGGTGTCTGCTTTGCCATGGTGTACCTCTCGGCGGGGCGGGGTGAACGCGACGGCCGCCCGGTGGCGGCCGCCGCGTGGTATCACAGGCTCCGGGCCACTTCGATACGCTCGAAGCACTCGATCTGGTCACCGACCTTGACGTCATTGTAGTTCTTCACGCCAATGCCGCATTCGGTCCCGGAGCGCACTTCACTGACGTCATCCTTGAAGCGGCGCAGGGATTCCAGCTCGCCCTCGTAGATCACCACGTTGTCGCGCAGCACGCGGATCGGACAGCGGCGTCGCACCACGCCCTCCTCCACGAGACAGCCGGCGATGGCACCGAGCTTGGACGACTTGAACACGTCCCGCACGTTGGCCAGGCCGATGATCTCTTCCCTGACCTCCGGCTCGAGCATGCCACTGATGGCGTTCTTGACCTCGTCGATGGCCTCGTAGATCACGCTGTAATAGTGCACGTCGACCTCGTGCTCCTGGATCAGCTTGCGGGCGGCTGCATCGGCACGCACGTTGAACCCGATCAGGATGGCGCTGGAGGCAATGGCCAGGTTGACGTCGGACTCGTTGATGCCGCCGACACCGGTCTGGATAACGTGGACCTTGACCTCGTCGTTCGAGAGGTCGGCCAGCGACTGACTCAGCGCCTCGGCGCTGCCCTGCACGTCGGCCTTCAACAGGATATTGACCTGGTTCAGCTCGTCGGACTTCATCTGGCTGAACAGCTCGTCCATGCGTGCAGCCTTCTGCTGCTGAAGCCGCTTGTCGCGCTGGCGCTCCTTGCGGAGCTCTGCCACTTCGCGCGCCTTGCGCTCGTCCTTCAGGACCATGACGTCGTCGCCGGAGCTCGGCAGCCCGGAGAGGCCCAGCACCACGACCGGGATTGACGGGCCAGCACTCTCCACCTGGCGCCCGTTCTCGTCGAGCATGGCGCGCACGCGACCATATTCCACGCCGGAGAGAATGACGTCGCCCTTACGCAGCTGACCGTTCTGCACGAGGATGGTCGCCACCGGGCCGCGACCCTTGTCGAGACTGGACTCGACCACGATCCCCGTGGCCGGGCAGTCGGCCACCGCCTGCAGTTCAAGCAGTTCGGCCTGCAGGATGATGGCCTCCAGCAGCGCCTCCAGGCCCTCGCCGGTCTTCGCGGAGACGTGCACGAACTGCGTGTCGCCGCCCCACTCTTCCGGAATCACCTCGTGCTGACTGAGCTCCTGCTTGACCCGGTCCGGATCGGCCTCGGGCTTGTCGATCTTGTTCACCGCGACGACGATCGGAACCCCGGCTTCGCGGGCATGCTTGATCGCCTCTTCGGTCTGCGGCATCACGCCGTCGTCGGCGGCAACCACCAGCACCACAACGTCGGTGAGCTGCGCGCCGCGGGCACGCATGGCGGTGAACGCCTGGTGACCCGGGGTATCCAGGAAGGTGACTACACCGCGATCAGTAGCGGCATGGTATGCACCAATGTGCTGAGTAATGCCGCCGGCCTCGGAGTCGACCACCTTGGCGCGACGGATGAAGTCCAGCACGGAGGTCTTGCCGTGGTCGACATGACCCATGATGGTCACCACCGGCGGGCGCGCCTGCTTCTCGCCTTCCGGCTCGGCGGCTTCGCTGATGACCTCTTCCTCCAGCGCGTTCTCGTTGACGATCTTCGGATTGTGACCCAGCTCCTCCACCAGAAGAACGGCGGTCTCCTGGTCCACGGCCTGGTTGATCGTGGCCATGACACCCTGCTTCATCATCTCCTTGATGAGCACCGGCGCCTTGACGCTCATGCGCTGTGCCAGGTCGCCAACGGTAATGGATTCCGGGATTTCCACTTCCCGCACCACCGGTGCGGTCGGCTTCTCGAAGCCGTGCTGCAGCGCCTTGCCGGCGCCGCCGCCCCGCTCCTTGCGCTTGCCGCGCTTGCCCGGTCGCGAGGAGACGTGCAGTTCGTCGCGGCTATCACGGCCCTTGCGGCCCTTGCCCTTGCGACGGCTCTCTTCGTCGTCGTCCTGCTTGCCCTTGTCCTTGGCCTTGGCCTTCTTGCGCTTGCCGGAGGACGTGGACTCCGCTTCCAGCGTTGCCGGGTCAGCAACCGGCGGCTCACCGGCTTCGGTGACACTTTCGTCCGCCGCACCGGTCACAGTGGCCTCGCCGGCAACCGGTTCCGCCTCGGCAGCAGCTTCATCCGCGGGCGACTCTGCAGCCTCTGCAGCCTCTTCCGGGGCCTGCTCCTGAACGGCAACTGGCTCGCTGTCGGCCTCGGTTGCTGCCGGCGCCGCATCGGGCGCATCAGCCGCAACGTCCTCCTGCGCTTCCTCGGCATGCGCCGCTTCGTCTTCGGCGGCACGGCGGGCGGCCTCCTCGGCTTCACGCTCCTGCTGCTCGGCTTCCAGCTGCTTGCGCTGCGCCTCCATGTCCTCACGCTTGACGTAGGTGCGCTTCTTGCGGACCTCGACATTCACCGTACGGGTGCTGCCGGCGCCACGCGCGCCCCGGGCGCCGCCGCTGCCTGTCGAAAGCTTGATCTGACTGGTGCTCTTGCGGCGCAGGGTCACCTTGCGCGGCCCGGACTCATCATCCCCGCCGCCGCGCGATTTCTGCAGGTAGGTCAGCAGCGTCGCCTTGTCCTCGTCCGACAACACGGAATCCGCATCACTGACTTCAATCCCCGCCTCGCTGAGCTGCGTCAGCAGCCGCTCGACCGGCGTTCCAACCGCTTCTGCAAACTGCTTGACTGTCACTTCCGACATGTATTTCTCCCCGAATCCTGTCCAATTACCGGCGCGCCCCCTGGCGCACTCCACCCTGCGGGTCCGCAACCCGCTGCACGACGGATCAGGATTCCTTCTGCTCCTGCTCGGCGAACCACGGTTCGCGAGCCTTCATGATCAGGGCGGCGGCGCGCTCGGCGTCGACGCCGGTGGCGTCGACCACATCGTCCACCGCCTGCTCGGCCAGATCTTCCATGGTCGCAACGCCCTCGGCCGCCAGTTTGCGCGCCAGCTCCTCGTCCATGCCTTCCATGCCCAGGAGGTCTTCGCTGGGTTCGCCACCGCTCTCGCCACCGCCGGCAATCATCTGCGTCAGCAGGGCGTCACGGGCGCGGGCGCGCAGCTCCTCAACGATGTCCTCATCGAACTCTTCGATGTCGAGCATCTCGGAGGTGGGCACGTACGCGACCTCCTCGATACTGGAGAAGCCTTCCTGCACCAGGATGCCGGCCACCTCCTCGTCAACGCCCAGGGTGTCCATGAACGCGTCCAGAATCTTCTGCGCCTCTTCCTGGCTCTTGGCCTGGGCATCCTCGCTGGTCATGACGTTCAGCTCCCAGCCGGTCAGTTCGCTGGCAAGCCGGACGTTCTGACCGCCGCGACCGATGGCCTGGGAGAGCTGGTCCTCACCAACGGCCACATCCATGCTGCCCGAGTCCTCGTCAACGACAATGGACTCGACCTCTGCCGGCGCCATGGCATTGATAACGAACTGGGCCGGATTCTCGTTCCAGAGGATGATGTCGATGCGCTCACCGGAGAGCTCGTTGGACACCGCCTGGACCCGGGAGCCCCGCATGCCCACACAGGCACCGACCGGATCGATGCGCGGATCGTTGGAGCGCACCGCGATCTTGGCGCGCAGCCCCGGATCGCGCGCCGCACCGAGAATGTCGATGAGCTCCTGCCCCACTTCCGGCACTTCCAGCTTGAACAGCTCGATGAGGAACTGCGGCGCGGTACGGGAGACGAACAGCTGCGGCCCGCGCGCTTCCGGGCGGACTTCCTTCAGATAGCCGCGGACGCGGTCACCGGCCCGGAACGCTTCCCGCGGGATCATCTCCTCGCGCGGGATCAGCGCCTCTGCATTGCCGCCGAGATCCATGACCACGTTGCCCCGCTCCGCCTTCTTGACCACCCCGGTGAGCAACTCGCCGACACGGTCTTCATAGGCGTCGACCACTTTGGCCCGCTCGGCCTCGCGAACCTTCTGCACGATGACCTGCTTCGCGGTCTGCGCGGCAATCCGCCCGAAGGCAACCGACTCCATGGGCTCTTCGATGAACTCGCCAACCTGGGCATCGGGCTTGCGCGCCTGCGCCTCCGACAGGTGCATGACCTGCTCGGGGGACTCCACTTCGGCGTCGTCCTCGACCACTTCCCAGCGACGGAACGTGCTGTACTCCCCGGTCCGACGATCCACACTGACGCGGACATCGATATCTCCGGGGTAGCGCTTCTTGCTGGCCGACGCCAGCGCCGCCTCGATCGCCTCGACGATGACCTCGCGGTCCACGCCTTTCTCGTTGGAAATGGCCTCTACGACCAGCAGAACCTCTTTGCTCATGCTTGTGACTCCAGACCCGCTTTCGGCACGACGCCCGTCGGGTTGTCAGACATCCGGTACCAGATTGGCCTTGTCGATCCTGTCCAGGGGCACCGCATACTCGATGCCCTCGTCTTCGATCACTACGCAGGCGTCCTGCACCCCGCGCAGGACACCCCGAAACTTGCGCCGCCCATCCCAAAGCCCCGTGAGCCGCAGCCGGGCCTCAGCCCCGGCAAAGCGCTCGAAATCCGCAGCCTTGAACAGCGGGCGATCCACCCCGGGTGACGAGATTTCCAGGCGATAGGAGCTGGGGATGGGGTCCTCCACATCCAGCAGGCCGCTCACCTGATGGCTCACCGCTTCGCAGTCATCCAGCGCAATGCCCGCGGGCGCGTCGATGTAGACCCGCAGCAACCCCTCGCCACGGTTGGGGCGATACTCCACCCCCACGACCTCGTAGCCCATGGCCACGACGGCCGGTTCGATGAGTGCGGTCAGCTGTTGCTGAATCCCGTCCATGTTCAATCCATACAAATAAAAAATGGGCCCCAAGGCCCATCCGATGCTCAGCGGCGTGCCCGATGCCTCGGGCAAGCTCCCGCTCGGTTGCATGCTCCTGCCGCCGGCATCCGGCGGGCGGCCTCGGCGTACAAAAAAAGGCCGCATGCGGCCTCAGTCTGATGTCGCCGAAGAAACGCCGCTCGAGCCGCGGAAGGGCAAACACCCCGTCGAACCGCGACGTTTCGAGGCCGGGAAGATACACCTCAAGTGGCCGTGTGGTCAAGCAAAACCGGCGTTTAGGCGTCGCCGGGGACCACCCCGGAGCCGCCCCCTGACGCGGCCATGAGGTGGATTCCCTTGCTCAGCAGGGAGACCGACGCGTCCGCTCCCGGCTCCAGCTGATTCCGTCGCGCGGCGTGGGTGGAAACGGACAGGCGCAGACTGTCCCCGGAGTGGTGACACCGCAACGTCACCGACGTCTGCGCCCCCATGACCACCGCCTCCTCCACCCGGCCGGAGACCGGATTCTCCCGCTCCCCCAGCGATGGCCGGCCACGGCGGTGCAGGACGATATCCGAATCGGGAATGTACCACTGCACCCGTGTCCCCGGTGGCAATGTTACCGGGCCGGCCACCTCCAGGGTCAGCTCCCCCCATTGAAGAGTGCCGAGGTCCCCGTTGGAGACCACAGTCCCCGAGAACACGTTCTGCCGCCCGAGCAACCGGGCCACCCGCGGCGATGCCGGCTCCCGGAACAGCGCTTCAGGCGTTCCCGACTGCAGACTGACACCCTCGTTGAGAACACAGATCCGGTCAGCCAGGGCCGCCGCTTCCTGGAGGTCATGGGTCACCAGGACCACGGGAATATCGATGGTCTGCCGCAGCACCGCCAGCTCCCGCTGCAGGCGCTCGCGGGTCATCATGTCCACGGCGGAAAAGGGCTCATCCAGAAGCAGCGCCCTGGGGTCGCGGGCCAGCGCGCGGGCGACTGCCACCCGCTGCTGCTGCCCCCCGGACAGGTCCCGGGGCAGACGCCCGCCGAGCCCGTCGAGCCGGACCCGGGACAGCAACTCGCGCGCCCGCCGGAGGCGGTGGGCGCGGCTGCCGGCATCCATCGCCAGGGTCAGGTTCTCCTCTGCCGTGAGGTGGGGGAACAGGGCGTAGTCCTGGAAGACGAGCCCGACGCGGCGCTGCTGGGGGCGAAGATCAACACGCGCTGCGGTCTCCAGCCAGGTTTCGCCATTGCAACGGATCACCCCTTCCTGCGGTCGGTGCAGACCGGCGATGGTCCGCAGCACGGTGGTCTTGCCACTCCCGGACGGCCCGACCAGCGCGAGCAGCTCACCCGGCCCGACCGTGAACCGGGCATCCAGTGGAATGCCACGGCGGGAGCGCAGCGTGACCTCCAGGCGGCTACCGGACACCAACGGCCCTCCCCTTGCCCGCGAGCCCGTACACCAGGCCGATGGCAATGAACGACGCCACCAGCAGCAGCAGGGACATGGCGCCTGCCGCCTCGTCGTCGAAGGCCTGAACACGGTCGTAGATGGCGATGGCCACCGTCTTGGTTTCGCCCTCGATGGCACCGCCGACCATGAGCACCACGCCGAACTCGCCGATGGTGTGCACGAAGGTGAGCACGAACGCCGAGATCATACCGGGCCACACCAGCGGCAGCTCCACCTTGAGGAACGTGCGCCAGCCGGACAGCCCGGAGCACCAGGCGGCCTCGCGCAGGTGTATGGGCACGGTCTCGAACGCCCGCTGCACGGGCTGGATGGCGAACGGCAGGTTGAAGATGATGGACGCGAGCACAATGCCGGCAAAACTGAAGTTCAGGCCCTGCCCGGTGGCCGCGAACCACAGGCCGCCCAGCGGCATGTCGGAGCTGAAGCTCACCAGCAGGTAGTAACCCAGAACAGTGGGTGGCAGCACCAGCGGCAACGCCACCGCCGCCTCGATGAAGCCACGCCCGCGAAAGCGGTTATAGGCAAGCCAGCGGCCAACCACCACGCCCACGGGCAGGAGGATCAGGGTCGTCCAGGTCGCGAGTTCCAGGGATAGCCGAAAGGCCGTCCAGTCCATAGTCACCTTGGTGGATCAGCGGGTTCAGGGGGCCAGCAGGACCGTCTTCGCGGCCTCGGATGGCCTCCGGACAACCTGGACAATGGAAACACAAAACCCGGACCGGGGGTAGAAACGCCGCGGCGCTACCGCGGCGCGTGCCGAACGACGGACACAACACTGCCCGCGAACGCCGCAGCCGCTGCCAGAGCCACACCCCAGTCCGGCCACCACGCAAGCGCCACGGCGGCGAAGCCGGCCGTCCCACCGGCCAACAAGGGAACGAACGCCAGCACGGGGACAAGTGTGCCCGGTCGACGTGTGAGCAGCCAGCCGCAGGTGACCACCACGGTGGGCTCCGGACTCAGGCCGACGACGCGGAAAGCAGGCCAGCCACTACCCAGCAGCAGATCCACCAATGGCACGCCGACCAGGCCGTATAGCATCAGTGCACGGCCCACCCAGGCGGTTACGCCGACATCGCGCCGCAGTTCTGCCGCGGGGCCGAGGGCAAACACAGCCAGCAATGCACCCTGAGCGATGAACACCCACTGAAACCAGGGCGCGGCGAAGAAGAAAGGTGCCAGGTGGACGCCGTAGAACAGCCCGCCGACGGCGATCCAGGCAACCCCGAGCACGTAGCCCGAGAACCGGTCAAGTGGCCGCGCCGACGGCGAGACCGTCGCGGCCAGAACGACGCCACCGACGGCGAGGCAGGCCAGGACGGCATACCAGTGACTGGCGTTCAGGTCGGCCACGATGCTGAACAGCACGTCCAGGGAGTAGGGAAGCATGAGCTAAAACCTTTCGAGTTCTTCGAGCATGCGCTGCCGGGCGGCGGCATCCGGCACTGGGCCCCGCAGTGCGCCCATGTTCTCGCGCATGTGCTCCACCTGTGACGTGGCGGGGATCGCACAGGTGACTGCGTCGTGGGACGTGATGAACTTCAGGAAGTACTGGGCCCAGTTCTCGATGCCGTAGTCCTCGGCCCAGTCCGGGAGGGCCTTACCGTTCACACGGTCGAACAGGTTGCCGCGCTGGAACGGCCGGTTGGCGATGACGGCGATGCCCCGCTCCCGGGCCAGCGGCAGCAGGCGCTGTTCCGCCTCGCGGTCGACAATGTTGTAGGTGAACTGCACGAAATCGATGGGCTCATCGCGCATGATCCGCTCCAGCGCGTCGTGGCGGCGGCCATGGGATGTGGTCACACCGAGATAACGGATGTCCCCGGCTTCACGGCGATCACGAAGGGTGTCCAGATGGGCCTCCCAGTTGACCAGGTTGTGGATCTGCATGAGATCGAATCGCGTGATGCCCCAGAGATCCAGCGATGCATCGACCTGTTCCCGTCCCTCGCCGGTGCTGCGGGTCCAGACCTTGGTTGCCGAAAAAGCGGAGCCCGTCTCGCCGATCCGCTCCAGCAGATCACCCAGCACGGCCTCGGCCGTGCCGTACATGGGCGACGAATCAATCATCCCGCCACCCATGGCGAAGAATGTCCGCAGCACGTCCGCGAGGCGGTCCCGCGCGCCTTCGTCCGGGCCCACATTGAAGGTAATGTAGGTCCCCATGCCGATGGCGCTGATGGTCTCATCGGTGCCGGGGATCGTCTTGCGGTGCCGGCCGTCATGGCCGAGGGCCGTCGCGGGGGCCGCCAGCACGCCCGCCGCCACCGCCCCGCGCAGGCGCCACACCGCCGCCGCCGCGGAACCATCGGCCAGCCAGCGCAGGAATTGCCGTCGCCCGGGGCTGAACTGATTCATGACCTGCCACCTACTCCGCGTCGTGAGGGGCCGTTGCACGAGTGACCCCCGCAGTGCGGGACGGGTTCCCGGTGGAAGTCAGGCCGGCACTGTCAGCGCTGCCAGCCGGCGCCGGAGAAACCGCGCCTCGGGCTCCTGCTGGACCAGCTCCAGCGCTCGCCGGTATGCGTCTGCGGCAGCGTCGACACGGCCGAGCCGACGCAGCAGGTCCGCGCGCGCCGCGTGGGCGAGATGGTAGTCATCAAGGCGTCCGTCCGCGATCACGGCTTCCACTTCGGCGAGCCCGGACTCGGCACCATCGCGCATAGCCAGGGCGATCGCCCGGTTCAGCGCCACCACCGGCGACGGGTCCAGGCGCAGAAGCAGATCATACAGGGCGATGATCTGCGGCCAGTCGGTCTGCCCGGGGGTAGTCGCCTCGGCATGGACAGCCGCGATCGCTGCCTGTAACGCGTAAGGCCCGGGCCGGCCGTGGCGCAGGGCCTGCTCGACCCGGCGCACACCCTCGGCGATCATCCCGCCATCCCAGAGACTTCGATCCTGATCATCCAGCAACACGATGTCGCCATTGACGTCGGTGCGGGCCTCGCGGCGCGACTCCTGCAGCAGCATCAGTGCCAGCAATCCTTCCGCCTCGGGCTCCGGCCCGGGAAGCAGCTCCAGCAGGAGACGCCCGAGCCGGATCGCCTCCCCGGAGAGGTCCGCCCGCACCAGCGAAGCGCCGGAGGACGCCGCATAGCCCTCGTTGTAGACCAGATAGATGACGCGCAGGACCCCATAGAGCCGTTGCGGCAACTCCGCGGTTCCGGGGACTTCGTAAGGAATCCCCGCCCGGCGGATCTTCGCCTTGGCCCGAACGATCCGCTGGGCCACGGTCGCCACCGGCGTCAGAAACGCGCGGGCGATCTCCTCGGTGGTGAGATCGCAGACTTCCCGGAGCGTGAGGGCGGCGCGGGCGTCTGCGGACAGCGCCGGGTGGCAGCAGGTGAACACGAGCCGCAGGCGATCATCGGTGATCCCCTCGTCATCGGTTCTCGCGGGATCCGAGCCGGCACCCGCAACCGCCTCCGGGTCATCGAGCGGCGACAGCCGGCCGCGGCGGCGCAAGCTGTCGATGGCCTTGAACCGTCCCGTGGAAACCAGCCATGCGCGGGGATTTTCAGGGAGACCGTCCCGGGGCCACTGTTCCAGCGCCGCCCGAAAGGCTTCATGCAACGCCTCCTCGGCAAGCTCGAAGTCTCCAAGAAGGCGGATCAGCGTTGCCAGCACACGGCGGGAGTCGTCGCGATAAAGGACCTCGACGGTGCGCCGGGTGGCCCCGCCCTCCTGACCCTGAACTCCGGAATCGTCCATGGCTCGTCCTCAGGGACAGTGCGCCGGTTACCGCAGCCGCTCGATCCGGACGACCCGCTCACCGTGGTAGGTCACCAGGTGGTCACGGCTTCCGTGCGCGCTGTCGTAGACTTCCCGCTTGCCGACGGCAGCACCGTACTCGTTCTCCAGAATGCTGGTGCGGACCGGCTCACCGCACTTGCGATGCACCTCGGCGACATGATCGCCCCGCTGAACCAGGTCGTTGCCACACCGCATGGAGTCCGCTGCAGCGGGGGCCACCGCTATCAATGCCAGCGTCGCGACGATGATCCGTATCATGATGATTCTCCAGACGCCCCCTCCGGAGCAGCATGCCCCGGCCAGCGCAGACGCGCAAGACACACCGCGGCTGCGGGCCGGGGCCCGCGCGACTGAATCGGTGGTACTCATGACGTGAATCGGAGAAAGCCGGACGGGCAGTCGGGAGCGGGACGATCAGCAGTTCGTACGACCGCGTGGTTCCGCCCCGATCCGGGAGACGAACGCTTCTTTACTTCCGGAATGGCCGCCGAAGGACTCAGCGGCCGAATTGATTGGTAGCGGGGGCAGGATTTGAACCTGCGACCTTCGGGTTATGAGCCCGACGAGCTACCAGACTGCTCCACCCCGCAATTGACGCTGCGCATGTTAGCGCCGGAACCCGTGAAATGCAAGGCACATCGCCATCTTTCTCACATTCGCCGGCGTCCGGGTGGCACGGGCTACCCCCACCGGATCAACGCCGCTTGCGCAGGTATCGGCGCAAGTCGTGATAGTAGATGAACCCCGGCAAGGCGAGAATGGCAAACAGGCACAGGTTCACCACCCAGAACTCCCAGTCCTGGGCGTAGATCTCCCCTGTCACGCCTTGCTCAAGCCCGGCTGCGATCACGCCGGTCACACCGAACATGAGCAGCCACTCCACGAGCCGAACCCACTCCCGTTTGCCCTGCGATGGCGGCTTCAGCACGAACAGAACCCGTTCGCTCATCCACGGCAGATTGGCTGCCACCAGAGCGATCAGCAGCAGAACGATAACGCCCGTCGTCGTCCCCATGGCGAATTACCCGAACGCTGCCATACAGATCGCCACCAGCGTACCCGGGAACAGGCCCAGCAGGAGCACGGCCAGCCCGTTCGCCGCCAGCAGGCCCTTGAAGCCCCCGGACCCCACCGGCTGTGGACCATCCCCTTCGGGCTTGTCGAAGTAGCACAGCCGGACAATACGCAGATAGTAGAAGGCGCCGATCACGGCCCCGATCACGGCCAGCACCGCCAGCCAGATGAAGCCCGCCTCAACGGTGGACTTCAGCACCAGCCACTTGGCGTAGAAGCCGACGGTGCCCGGAATGCCGGTGAGCGACACCATCAGGATCAGCATCACCAGCGCGAACAGCGGACTGCGCTCGTTCAGCCCCTTGAAATCATCCAGATTCTCGGCCTCGAACCCCTGGCGGCTGAGCAGCATGACAACGCCGAATGCCGCCGCCACCGTGAATGCATAGGTGACGGCATAGAACATTGCCGCGCCATAGCCTTCCGGCGTGCCGGCGAGGAAACCGAGGAAGATGAAACCGATGTGGTTGAACGTGGAGTACGCCAGCATGCGCTTGAAGTTGGTCTGCACCAGGGCAACCGTATTGCCCACCAGCAGCGAAGCGACGGCGAGGAGCAGCACCATGTGCTGCCAGTCACCCTGCAGCGGCCCCAGCGCCTCCCCGATCAGGCGGATGAACAGCCCCACCGCCGCAACCTTGGACGCGGTGGCGATGAACAGCGTCACCGCCGTGGGTGCGCCCTGATAGACATCGGGCACCCACATGTGGAACGGCACCGCACCGAACTTGAACGCCACGCCCACCACGGTGAAGATCAGACCGAACACCAGCAGCAACCCGGCATCGTCCGCGGCGGCGTCGGCGATCGCGGAAATCTCCAGCGAGCCGGTTGCGCCGTAGAGCATCGACATGCCGTAAAGCAGCATGCCCGAGGCCAGCGCCCCCAGCACGAAGTACTTCATCGCCGCCTCGGAGGCCGCAGGGGAGTCACGGCGCATGGCCACCAATGCGTACAGCGACAGGGACATCAGCTCCACGCCCAGATACAGCACCAGGAGGCTGTGCGCGGAGATGGTGACCATCATGCCGAGCGCAGCGAACAGGGTCAGCAGGTAGAACTCGCCCTGAAGCATGCCCCGGTCCCGCAGGTAGTCCCGGGAATACGCGAACGCCAGGAACGTGAGCAGCAGCACGGCGACTTTCAGTACCGCCGCGGCCGAATCGGCGATGTAGTTGCCGGTGAACGTGGTGGCATCAACGCCCCACTGGGTCTGCACCGTGATCACGATCCCGCCGAGCAGCGCCACCTGCGACAGCCAGTACGCGGGGGTGTGATCGCGGTCCGAACTGAACAGATCCACCACCAGCACCAGACACGCCATACCCAGCATCCAGATCTCGGGCAGGGCAAGCATCAGGTTCGGTGTCTCGAAGGTGTCCGTTGTCATAGATTTCCTCAGAGCTCAAAGCCCGGCGGCGCCCATTGATGGCCCCACCCGTATCCGTTAGCGGTTCAAAGCCCGTCCGTCACCACCTCAAGCAGGTGCGCCAGGGACGGCTCCATGATGTCGATCAGCGGCGCGGGCCAGATGCCGAGCCACAGCACCGCCACGGCCAGCACGCCCAAAACCAGTTTCTCGCGGCCATCCACATCCTCGAGCTTGTCGACCTTGTCGTTGACAACCTCCCCGTACGCCACCCGTTTCACCATCCACAGGGTGTAGGCGGCGCCGAGAATCAGCGTGAGGCCGGCCAGGAAGGCGTACCAGAAGTTCGCCTGAAAGGCCGCCAGGATCACCATGAACTCGCCCACGAACCCAGAGGTGCCGGGCAGGCCGGCATTGGCCATGGCGAACAGCACGAACAGGCCGGCAAACACCGGCATGCGGTGGGCAACACCGCCGTAGTCCCCGATCATGCGGGTGTGCATACGGTCATAGAGCACGCCGACGCACAGGAACATGGCCGCTGAGATGAAGCCGTGGGAGACCATCTGCACCATGGCGCCTTCCAGCGCCAGCAGGGCCCCGTCCGCGCCACCGGTGCGCACGACAATCTCGAAGACGATGAAGAACCCGAGCGTCACGAAACCCATGTGCGCAATGGACGAGTAGGCGATCAGCTTCTTCATGTCCTGTTGCATCATCGCCACCAGCCCGATGTAGACCACCGCCACCAGTGACAGCGCAATCATCAGCCAGTCCAGCTCCATGCTGGCCTCGGGCACGATGGGCAGCGCGAAGCGCACGAAACCGTAGCCGCCGATCTTGAGCATGATCGCCGCCAGGATCACCGAGCCACCGGTGGGCGCCTGCACGTGCGCATCAGGCAGCCAGGTGTGCACCGGCCACATGGGCACCTTGATGGCGAACGCCAGCAGGAACGCCACGAACAGCCAGATCTGCGTCCCCAGAGGCAAGCCGAGACCGTACATCTCCAGAATGTCGAAGCTGCCCGCCTGGAACTGCAGATAGATCAGGGCCACCAGCATCAGCACGGAGCCGACGAAGGTGTACAGGAAGAACTTGATGGTGGCGTAGATACGCTCCGCCCCGCCCCAGATGCCGATCAGCAGGAACATCGGCACCAGAATGGCTTCCCAGAACACGTAGAACAGGATGGCATCCAGCGCGCTGAACACGCCCACCATGATGCCTTCCATGATCAGGAAGCAGGCCAGATAGAGCGACGGGCGGTACTGGATCTTCGAGCCCGCGGCGATGACCACCAGCAGGGTCGAGAAGGTGCTCAGCACCACCAGCGGCATGGAGATGCCGTCCACGCCCAGGTAGTAGTTCACCCCGAGCACTTCCACCCAGGGTGTCTTTTCCACGAACTGCATGGCAGCCGTGCCCGGCTCGAACCCCACGATCAGGCCGAGGCTGAGCACAAAGGTCACGCCGCTCACGATCAGGGCGAACAGCCGCGCGCGGTCGGCCTTGTCGTCCCCGAGCAGGAAGATCAGAGCGCCCCCGATAATGGGCAACCAGATGAGCACGCTCAACAAGGGCCAGGAGGATTCCAACATCCGTTACTTCCTTACCAGTTCAGTCAGGTTTGGGCGCCGGCTTCCCGGCCGCCACCATGGTCCAGCACGGGCCTAGCGAATGGCGAAGACGAACCAGGTCAACAGCACCATCAGGCCGATGATCATCACGAACGCGTAGTGATACAGATACCCGGTCTGGGCATGGCGCATGACCGCCGCCACGCGTCCGATGGTCCGCGCCGTGCCGTTCACCACCAGGCCGTCGATCAGCCGCACGTCGCCAAGCCGCCAGAACAGCGTCCCCAGGCCTCGGCCCGCGGCGGCAAAGCCGTTGAGATACAGCTCATCGAAACCGTACTTCCGCTCCAGAATCCGGTGCGGGAGCGGGAAGCGGCGCTGCAGCTCGGCCGGGAGCTCCGGCCGTTTCACGTACAGGAACCAGGCCGTCAGGAACCCGGCCAGCGCCAGGTAGATCGCCGGCGTCTCGAAGGCGTGCAGGATGAAGCCAACAACGGTTTCAAAGCCCACGGCCGAGAGCACGTCGTTCTCCGGCAGTACCGTAATGGCGTTGCCGAACCAGCCGCCGAACACCATCGGCCCCACGGTGAACAGGCCGATCAGCACCGAGGGAATGGCGAGCAGCATCAATGGCACGGTCACCACGGACGGGCTCTCGTGGAGATGCCCGCGGGTGTGCTCGTCCATGCGCTCCTGACCATGGAAGACCAGGAACAGCAGACGGAAGCTGTATAGCGCCGTGACGAACACGCCCAGCAGCACCGCCCAGTGCGCGAAGGTGGCGCCGGCACGATCCGAGTGGGCGACCGCCTCGATAATGGCGTCCTTGGAGAAGAAGCCGGACAGACCCGGGAAGCCGATCAGCGCCAGTGTGCCGATGAGCATGGTCCAGTAGGTCACGGGCATGTACTTCTTCAGCCCGCCCATCTCGAACATGTCCTGCTTGTGGTGCATGGCGATGATGACCGAGCCCGCCCCCAGGAACAGCAGCGCCTTGAAGAAGGCGTGGGTCATGAGGTGGAACACGCCGGCGGCATAGGCGGACACGCCCAGCGCCACCACCATGTACCCGAGCTGGGACAGCGTCGAGTAGGCAACGACACGCTTGATGTCACGCTGAACCAGGCCGATCAGGCCCATGAACAGGGCCGTCACGGCACCGATCACGAGAATGAACGACAGCGCGGCTTCCGAGAATTCGAACAGCGGCGACATGCGCGCCACCAGGAAGATGCCGGCGGTCACCATGGTCGCTGCGTGAATGAGCGCGGAGATGGGCGTCGGGCCCTCCATGGAGTCGGGCAGCCACACGTGCAGCGGCACCTGCGCCGACTTGCCCATGGCACCGATGAACAGGAGGATGGCCGCCACCGTGACCACCGACCATTCGGCACCGCCGATGATGCTCATGGTCTGGTCCGGGTTGGCCGCTACGGCGCCAAAGACCTCGGAGTAGTTGAGGCTGCCGAAGTAGAGCACCACGGCGGCAATGCCCAGCAGGAACCCGAAGTCGCCCACGCGGTTGACCAGGAACGCCTTCATGTTGGCGAAAACGGCCGTGGGCCGGTTCATCCAGAAACCGATCAGCAGGTAGGAGACGAGACCCACCGCTTCCCAGGCGAAGAACAGCTGCAGGAAGTTGTTCGCCATCACCAGCATCAGCATGGCGAAGGTGAACAGGCTGATGTACGAGAAGAACCGCTGGTAGGCGTAAGGCCCCAGCTTGCTGTCGGACGGCCAGTTGTGGTCCTCGTCGGCCATGTAGCCGATGGTGTAGATGTGCACCATCAGGGACACGAACGTCACCACGGCCATCATCATGGCGGTGAGCTGGTCCACCATGAAACCGATCTCGAAATGCAGTCCGCCGGCGACCATCCAGGTGTAGATGGTGTCATCGAATACCGGCCGCGTGCCGTTGATGAAGCCCCAGAGGACGTACAGCGACAGCAGCGTGGACAGCCCCACCAGGGCGATGGTGACGCGATGCGCGCCCACACGCCCGAGCTGGCGTCCGAACAGCCCGGCGGCGATGGCGCCCAGCAACGGGGCGAGAACGATGGCTAGGTAGAGAGTCTCCATGGATCAGCCCTTCATGGTGTCCAGATCGGCCACATTGATGGATTCCCTGCTGCGGAACAGGGTCACCAGGATGGCCAGCCCGATCGCGGATTCCGCGGCGGCCACCGTAAGAATGAAGAACACGAACACCTGCCCCGCCAGGTCACCCATGAAGGTGGAGAAGGCGATGAAATTGAAGTTCACCGCCAGCAGGATCAGCTCGATGGACATGAGCAGCACGATGGCGTTCTTCCGGTTGAGGAAGATCCCGGCCATGCCCAGCGAGAACAGAATGGCCCCCAGAATCAGAAAGTCCGACAACTCGATCATTGCTTCACCTGTCCGGGTGTTCGTTATCGTTGCGCCCGTCGTCAGCAGTGCGCGGGAACTGCGCCTTGCGCAGCCGGTCTTCCTTGCGCACGCGGACCTGTTCCGCCACATCCTGATGCTTCACGCCGTCACGTCGCCGCAGCGTCAGCATGATCGACGCGATGATGGCCACCAGCAGTACAACGGCGGCCAGCTCGAAGGGATACACGTAGACCGTGTAGAGCACGCCCCCGAGCATGGAGGTATTCCCCGTATCCTCCGGGATCGGCATGGCCGGCTCGGGCATCTCGCCCGGGCTCATGGCGCCGGTATTCACCACCAGAATCATCTGCACGACGATGATCGCGGCGATGGGCAGCCCGATGTACAGGTGCCGGATGAAGCCTTCCCGCAATCGCGCCAGGTTGATGTCCAGCATCATGACGACGAACAGAAACAGCACCATCACCGCGCCCACGTAGACCAGCACGAGGACGATCCCCAGGAACTCGGCACCGGCGATGATCCACAGCACGGCGCTATTGAAGAACGCCAGCACCAGGAACAGCGCGGCATGCACCGGGTTGCGCGCGGTAATCACCATGGTCGCCGCGAAGATCAGCACCGCGGCGAAAACGTAGAACAGTAGCTTCTCGATCACGCGTTATCGCTCCCAGGAGTCTTGGTTCCGACCGGGCCCACCGCTGGTGCAATCACCGGAACGGCGCGTCCATGGCACGGTCGCGGGCGAGCTGCTCTTCATACTTGTCACCAATCGCCAGCAGCTGGTCCTTGGTGACGATGTTCTCGCCACGCTCTTCCATGTGGTACTCGAAGATGCGCGTCTCGACGATGGAGTCCACCGGACAGGACTCCTCGCAGAAACCGCAGTAGATGCACTTGAACAGGTCGATGTCGTAGCGCGTGGTACGGCGCGTGCCGTCCTCGCGCTGCTCGGAGTCGATGGTGATCGCCAGCGCCGGGCACACCGCCTCGCAGAGCTTGCAGGCGATGCAGCGTTCCTCGCCGTTGGGATACCGGCGCAGGGCGTGCAGCCCCCGGAAGCGCGGCGACTGCGGCGCACGCTCGTCCGGGTACTGAATCGTAACCTTGCGCGCGAACAGGTTGCGCCCGGTGAGCTTCAGCCCCAGGAGCAGCTCCCAGAGGAAGAATGTGCGGAAGAAATCGCGGACTGCAGTCATCACTACACCCAATCAGTCGAACCAGGGGCCGAAGCCGGTGAGTACCATCGCGGCCAGAACGAACAGCCACACCACCGTGACCGGAATCAGCACCTTCCAGCCCAGCCGCATGATCTGGTCATAGCGGTACCGCGGAAAGGTCGCCCGGAATGCCAGGTACAGGTACAGGAACAAGGCGATCTTCAGCACGAACCACACTAACCCCGGTACCCAGTCGAACATCGGCCCCAGCAGGGGAATGCCCTCGAACGGCGAGTACCAGCCGCCCATGAACAGGATCACGGCCAGGCCGGAGATCAGGATCATGTTGGCGTACTCGGCCAGGAAGAATACGGCGAAGGCAACGCCGGAGTATTCCACGTGGAAACCGGCCACGATCTCGGATTCACCTTCGGCCACGTCGAAAGGCGCCCGGTTCGTCTCGGCGACGCCCGAGATCCAGTAGACGATGAACAGCGGCAGCAGCGGCAGCCAGAACCAGGCCCACACGGGGCCCTGCTGCGCCTGCACGATGCCGCTCATGTTCAGGGTGCCCGCCGCCATGAGGACGCCCACCAGAGCGAAGCCCATGGCGATCTCGTAGGAGACGATCTGTGCGGCGCAACGCATGGCGCCCAGCATGGCGTACTTGGAGTTGGAGGCCCAGCCGGCAATGATTACGCCGTACACCCCCAGGGAGGTCATGGCCAGAATGTAGAGCAGGCCCGCGTTGATATCCGCCAGCACCATGCCCTCACCGAAGGGGATCACGGCCCAGGCCGCCAGGGCCGGCATGATCGACAGCAGGGGCGCCACCAGGAACAGGAACCGGTTGGCGTTGGTCGGCAGCAGCACTTCCTTGAACAGCAGCTTGAACACGTCCGCAAACGGCTGCAGCAGGCCGTAAGGGCCAACGCGATTGGGACCATTGCGCAGCTGAATGTAGCCGATCACCTTGCGCTCGGCATAGGTGAGATACGCCACGGACAAGATCAGCGGCCCGACGATCAGGCCGATCTTGAACAGGATCCAGAAGACTTCCATCAGTTCCGCCATGGGCTATTCGGTCCCCGTACATAGCCGGGCGCCAGCTCCGGGCCGGCGCCAAGTCAATTCAGCCGCGCCCCGCACCGGAGCCGCTGACTCGCCTTGTTCGTTCTGTTTACCTGCAGTGCTCAGAGCGCTTCGACGTCCACCGCCCCGAACATCGGCCCCAGGCCGCCGGTCGCGGCCAGCCCCGCGGGCACCCAGACTGTGCCGTCCGGGATTCCTTCATCAATGGTCAGCGCCAGTTCCGCCGTGGCACTCCCCTGCCTGACCCGGATACGCTCGGCGTGGACCACCCCGGCACGTTCGGCGGCCGCGCGGTTCATGCGCACGTGCTGCTCCGTGGCATGACGGGTCTGCTGCAGGGAGTCCGCCCGACGCACCAGCGCATCACCGGCATAGATCGGCACGAACCCGACCCGCGACAGCCCCTGGGCACCGGGTAGCGATTCCGTCGGTGCGCTCCAGGGCACCAGCGTCTCCACCGCGGGCGTACCACATGCCTGCTCCACGGCCTCGGTGACGGCATCCGGCGCGTCGTAATCGAAGCCATCCAGCTCCAGCACATTGCCGAGCACGCGCAGGACCTTCCAGGCCGGCCGTGCCTCGGCAACGGGCTGCGCCACACCGGGGAAGCCCTGCCACCGGCCCTCGGCGTTCACGTAGGTCCCGGCGGTCTCGCCGAAGGTGCCCACAGGCAGGAGAACGTCTGCATAGGCCAGCATCGCCTCGGAGACGAACGGCGTCAGGCAGACAACGCTGCCAGCCTGCTCCAGCGCCGCCCGCGCCGCCGCGCCATCCCAGCAGTCCAGTTCCGGCTCCACCCCGACCAGGAGGTAGCCACGCCGTGGTGCTACAAGCATTGCGGCGGCGTCCAGGCCGGTGGTTGCGGCAGGGACGGCCCCGCAGTCACGGTGCGGCACCGCGCCGGCGAGCCACGCGCCCGCCTGGTTGGCGCCGTCCGTGACCACACCGAAGTGGCTGCCGGTGACTTCGGCGATCAGGCTGCCGAGCATGCGCAGTGCGGCTGCCCGCGGATGCGCCTGGGCACCATTGCCGATGAACACGGCGCTGCGATCACCGTCACGGAGGCGCTCGGCAATGCCACGGTGGGTGTCGGTAACAGCCTGTCCGCCCAGAAGGGAGTCGAAGCCGTCCGGAGCGGTGCCACCACTGGCATCGAGCAGAGCCCTGGCCACCGCTGCCAGCTCCGCCACAACCGCATCGGGGGCGACCACGTGTTCATGGGCCAGGTCGTAGTTCAGCGCCTGCGCCCGGAAGCCGAGGGCCATGACCGCATCGCCGCGCAGCGCGATCTTGCGCAGACGGTGATTGAGCATGGGCTGGTCCCAGCGCGGCTCGCCGCCGATGATCAGTGCAGCATTCAGGCCCTCGACGGCATCCAGCTCGATGCCGAGAGCGGGGAATGCCGGCCGGCGTTCCTGGTCGGAGACGTCCACCTCCCGCAGGCGCGCGTCGATATTCGCGGACCCCAGGCCACGGGTCAGGCGGGCGGCCAGGTACATCTCTTCCAGGGTCGCATTGGGCGACACCAGCGTACCCAGCGCCTCGCCGCCGTCACGGGTGGCAACCCCCTTGAGGTGTTCGCCGGCGGCTTCCAGGGCCGTTTCCCAGTCGGCTTCCTGCCAGTTGCCATCTCGATCCCGCACCATGGGCACTTCCAGGCGGCCGTCGCTGTAGACGCCCTCGTAGGCGAAGCGGTCGCGGTCGGCAATCCAGCACTCGTTGATCGATTCATTCTCACGCGGTACGACGCGCTTGATGCGGCCGCGCACGTGATGGATCTGCACGTTGGAGCCGACGCAGTCGTGCGGCGACACCGAGGGATGGCTGAGCATCTCCCAGGCGCGGGCACTGAAGCGATAGGGCTTGGACGTCAGGGCGCCCACCGGGCACAGGTCGATGATGTTGCCGGACAGCTCGGAGTGCACCCCGGCCTCGACGAACGTGGAGATCTCCGTGTGTTCGCCGCGGCCCATGCCACCCAGTTCCCGGAAGCCCGCGACTTCGTCGAGGAAACGCACGCAGCGCGTGCAGTGGATGCAGCGGGTCATCTCCGTGGAGATGAGCGGCCCGAGATTCTCGTCCTTGACCGCGCGCTTGCGCTCCGTGAACCGGGACACGCCCCGGCCGTAACCCAGGGCCAGGTCCTGCAGTTCGCACTCACCGCCCTGGTCGCAGATCGGGCAGTCCAGCGGGTGATTGATGAGCAGGAACTCCATCACCCCTTTCTGCGCCTTGAGCGCACGCTCGGAGCGCGTGCTCACCTTCATGCCATCGGCCACTGGAGTGGCGCACGCCGGCAGGGGCTTGGGCGCCTTCTCCACATCCACCAGACACATGCGGCAATTGGCGGCCACGGACAGCTTGCTGTGGTAGCAGAAACGCGGGACGTGAATATCGGCCTTGTCCGTCGCCTCGATCAGCATGGAGCCCTTGGGGGCCTCCATTTCGACACCATCCACCTCGATGGTGACCATGTCCGGATTGGTTGCTTCAGCCTTGTCTGTCATGCGGCAGCCCCTGCAGCGTCGTCGACCATGGAGCGCTTGTGTTCGATGTAATACTCGAACTCCGGCCGGAAATGCTTGAGGAAACTCTGTACCGGCCACGCCGCCGCCTCACCGAAGGCGCAGATGGTGTGACCGGCGATCTGTCCGGCCGCGGCTTCGAGCAGATCCAGATCTTCCCAGCGCCCTTCGCCGTTGACGATCCGGCGCAGGACGCGGTACATCCAGCCCGTCCCTTCACGGCACGGCGTACACTGACCGCAGGACTCGGCGTAGTAGAACCGCGAGATGCGGCAGATGGCCTTGACCATGTCGGTGGTCTCGTCCATCACCATGACACCGCCCGAACCCAGCGCGGACCCGGCCTGGGCCAGGCTGTCGTAGTCCATGTCCAGGCCAAGCATGGTCTCGCCCGGCACCACCGGCATGGATGACCCACCAGGGATCACGGCCTTGAGCTTGCGGCCGCCGCGCACGCCACCCGCCATCTCCAGCAGGTCCTTGAACGGCGTGCCCAGCGGGATCTCGAAGTTGCCCGGCTTCTCGACGTGGCCCGAGACGCAGAAGATCTTGGTGCCACCGTTGTTCGGCTTGCCGAGATTCAGGAACCACTCGGCGCCGTTGCGCATCACCGCCGGCACGGAGGCGAGCGTCTCCGTGTTGTTGATGGTGGTCGGCTTGCCGTAGAGACCGAACTGCGCCGGGAAAGGCGGTTTGTAGCGCGGCTGCCCCTTCTTGCCCTCCAGCGACTCCATCAGCGCACTCTCTTCGCCACAGATATAGGCGCCGGCGCCGAAGAAGTTGTAGAGGTCGAAGTCGATGCCCGTCCCCTGGATGTTCTTGCCGAGATACCCCGCCTCGTAGGCCTCCCTGAGGGCCTCTTCCATGCGCTCGAACGGCTCGTGGTGAAACTCGCCGCGCAGGTAGTTGTACCCGACGGTCGCACCCATGGCGTAGGCGGCAATGGCCATGCCTTCCACCAGCGCATGGGGATTGTAGCGCAGGATATCCCGATCCTTGCAGGTGCCCGGCTCGGATTCGTCCGAGTTGCACAGCAGGTATTTCTGCACCGGCGCATTGCGCGGCATGAACCCCCACTTGATGCCGGGCGGGAAGCCGGCACCGCCGCGGCCGCGGAGTGACGACTGCTTCACGGTCTCGATGATGTCTTCCTGCGGCGTCTTCTCCTGCAGGATCTTCTCCCACGCCTGGTAGCCCCCGATCTTGCGATACGTCTCAAGACTCCAGGGCTCGTCGTAGGACAGCGTCTGATAGCAGACCTCGTTGACCATGGGTCACTCCAGATTATCGAGGATTTCGTCCACTTTCTCGGGCGTCAGGTGCGTGTGGTAGTGGCCGTCCACCACCATCATCGGACCGGCGCTGCACCCCGCCAGGCACTCCTCCTCGACCTTGAGGGTGATGCGGTTGTCCGGGGTGGTCTCGCCGAGTTTCACGCCCAGGCGCTTCTCGCAGTGCGCGACGATCTCGTCGGAGCCCATGAGCATGCAGGCGATGTTGGTGCACACATTGACCTTGTGCCGACCCACGGGCTCGGTGTCGAACATGCTGTAGAACGTGGCCACCTCGTAGACGGCCACGGGCGGCATGCCGATATGCTCGGCAACGGCGTCCATCAGCTCCTGGGAGAGGTAACCGCCGTTACCGTCCTGGGCGACGTGAAGCGCCGGAATCACCGCCGAGCGCTTCCCCTCCTCGGGGAACTTGCTCAGCCAGTGGTCAATCTGTTCGCGCTGCTCGGGCGTGAGCACCCGTTCGCTAAGGCGTTGCTCGCTCACCGGTCGATCTCCCCGAAAACGATGTCCTGCGTCCCGATCAGGGTCACCACGTCCGCCAGCATGTGCCCCCGGGCCATCTCGTCCATGGCCGCCAGGTGGGCGAACCCGGGCGCACGCACCTTGACACGGTACGGCTTGTTGGCGCCGTCCGAGACCATGTACACCCCGAACTCGCCCTTGGGCGCCTCCACCGCGGCGTACGCCTCGCCGGCGGGCACGCAATAGCCTTCCGTGAACAACTTGAAGTGGTGAATCAGGGACTCCATGTCGTCCTTCATTTCCTCGCGGGTCGGCGGCACGATCTTGTGATCGTCGATCATCACCGGCCCCGGATTCTGCCGCAGCCAGCTGACGCACTGCTTGATGATCCGCACCGACTGGCGCATCTCCTCGACCCGCACCAGGTAGCGGTCATAGCTGTCGCCATTGGTG
The DNA here is from genome assembly GCF_048323695.1 of Aquisalimonas sp. APHAB1-3. Classification (NCBI taxonomy): domain Bacteria; kingdom Pseudomonadati; phylum Pseudomonadota; class Gammaproteobacteria; order Chromatiales; family Ectothiorhodospiraceae; genus Aquisalimonas; species Aquisalimonas sp. APHAB1-3. The sequence continues at coordinate 127,486 of NZ_JBLWFT010000005.1, forward strand.
CCGATGGGTACGTCGAAGTCCAGCTCGTCGTAGACTTCGTAGGGCTGCGTCTTGCGCAGGTCCCATTCCACACCGGAGCCGCGCAGCATGGGCCCGGTGAAGCCGAGCTCCAGGGCCCGTTCCGCGGACACCTGGCCGATCCCCACCAGGCGCTGCTTCCAGATGCGGTTGTCGGTGAGCAGCGTCTCGTACTCGTCGATGGCCGTGGGGAAGCGCTCGCAGAACTGATCGATGAAGTCGAGCATCGACCCCTGGCGATCCTTGTTCAACCACTCCAGGTCCTTCTCGCTGCGGAAGCGGGACGGCTCGTACTGGGGCATGCGCTCGGGCAGATCGCGATACACGCCGCCGGGCCGGTAGTAGGTGGCGTGCATGCGGGTCCCGGAGACCGCTTCGTAGAGGTCCATCAGGAACTCGCGCTCGCGGAAGCAGTACAGGAAGACCGTCATGGCGCCGACGTCCAGCCCGTGCGCCCCGAGCCACATGAGGTGGTTCAGGATGCGGGTGATCTCGTCGAACATCACGCGGATGTACTGGGCCCGCCGCGGCGGTGTCACACCGAGAAGCTTCTCGATGGACATGACGTACCCGTGTTCGTTGCACATCATGGACACGTAGTCGAGACGGTCCATGTAGCCGATGCTCTGGTTGTACGGCTTGCTCTCGGCGAGCTTTTCGGTGGCGCGGTGCAACAGGCCGATATGCGGGTCCGCCCGCCGGATCACCTCGCCTTCCATCTCCAGCACCATGCGCAGCACCCCGTGCGCGGCCGGGTGCTGGGGACCGAAGTTCATCGTGTAGGACCGGATATCAGCCATTGGAAGCGCTCTCCTCCGCGGCATCGGGGTCAGCGTAGCGGTTGTCGTCGCGGATCACCCTGGGGACCAGTACGCGCGGCTCGATGGTGACCGGCTGATAGACGACACGCCCCTTTTCCTCGTTGTAACGCACTTCCACGTTGCCGATGAGCGGGAAATCCTTGCGGAACGGATGGCCGACGAAGCCGTAATCCGTGAGGATACGGCGCAGGTCGGGGTGGCCGTCGAACACGATGCCGTACAGGTCGAAGGCCTCGCGCTCGAACCAGTTGGCGCCGGCCCAGATGCCCACCACCGAGTCGACCATGGGAAAATCATCGTCGGCGCAGTAGATGCGCACGCGCAGCCGCAGATTGCGGCTCACGGACAGCAGGTGATAGACCACGGCAAACCGGCGTCCGGTGTTGCTGGTGACGGGGTCCAGCCCGTAGACGCCGGTCAGGCCAAGGCGCGCAAACGTGTTGCCACGCACCCCGCGGGAGAAGCCCGCGCCGGATGCCTGCTCGGTAATCCACTCGTCCTGCCCCCAGGCGGCGTAGTCGACGCCACACAGATCGGTGAGCTGTTCGAAGCGGAACGTGTCACGCAACGTCTTCATGGTGGCGAAAAGCGCGTCCTGGGGCACTTCCAGGACGGTCTCGCCGAGCCGCTCACGGTACTCAACCTGGGCCTCGGGAAACGCATCCCTGAGGCTGTCTGCCAATGCTTTGTGCGCGTCGGCCATGGCCTGTGTTCCCTGCTAGCTAACGGGCGATCGTGTTGGTGCGCCGGATCTTGTTCTGGAGCTGCACCACACCATAGAGCAGCGCCTCCGCGGTGGGCGGACAGCCTGGCACGTAGATATCCACCGGGACGATGCGGTCGCAGCCACGCACCACCGAATAGGAATAATGGTAGTAGCCGCCACCGTTGGCGCAGGACCCCATGGAGATGACCCACTTGGGGTCGGACATCTGGTCGTACACCTTGCGCAACGCCGGGGCCATCTTGTTGCACAGTGTTCCGGCCACGATCATCACGTCGGACTGCCGCGGACTCGGACGGAAAATGATACCGAGGCGGTCCATGTCATACCGGGCCGCACCGCAATGCATCATCTCCACCGCACAGCAGGCGAGGCCGAACGTCATGGGCCACATCGACCCCGTGCGCGCCCAGTTGATGAGCTTGTCCGCCGAGGTGGTGACGAACCCTTTCTCGAGAACGCCTTCTACTCCCATTCCAGCGCCCCCTTCTTCCACTCGTAGAGAAAACCGATCAGGAGAATGAACAGGAAAAGCCCCATTGCCGCAAAACCAAAGAACCCGATGTCGTCGAGGACGATGGCCCACGGAAACAGGAACGCGATTTCCAGGTCAAAAATGATGAAGAGAATGGCCACAAGGTAGTAACGCACATCGAATTTCATGCGCGTATCCTCGAATGCCTCGAAGCCACATTCGTACGGGGAAAGCTTTTCGTCATTCGGGCGCCGCGGCCCGAGCACGAAACCGGCCACGATCAGTACTGCGCCGAGCCCCAGCCCCACGATAATGAACAGAAGAATCGGTAGATATTCTGCAAGCATCAGCCGGATCCCTCGCACGCCCGGAAATTGGTCAGGAGTGTGCGCGCATCCGCGCGCAAACCACCGCGGTTTCGGATTCCGCGCGCAGTGTAGAGCAGCCCACCGAGACTGTCAAATCCTAACTTATTGATTATAAAGGAAAAACGAGAACAGGCCCGGCGAAGCCGAGCCGATCGGTAGATGGTGCGGATGGCCGGACTCGAACCGGCACGGCTTGCGCCACTGCCCCCTCAAGACAGCGTGTCTACCAGTTCCACCACATCCGCAAGCAGGAACGGAATCCTAACAGACTCCCTCGTCTGGACCAAGCCTGTTGCATCGCAACGAGACCACATTGTGACCGTGCGCACACTCTCTGTGAGCACGTCAGGCATCACTCTTCCGGCGGTGCCGCAGGACCGTCGGCGGGACCTTCGTCGGGCGCTTCGGGCGCCTGATCGTCCGCCTCGGGGCCTTCACCCTCCACTGGCTCTTCGACCGGCGCAGCCGGCTCCTCGCCGGCACGGTCGAGAACGCTCCCGGGCCCGGCGTCCCGCGAGGCGAAAATCGCCAGCGTCAGACTGGTAATGAAAAACCCGGCCGCCAGAAGCCCGGTAATCCGCGACAGAAACGTCGCCGACCCCCGCGCACCGAACACCGTGCTCGAGGCACCGCTGCCGAAGGCGGCGCCGGCGTCGGCACCCTTGCCATGCTGCAACAACACCAGCACAACCAGCGCGATGGCGATGACGACGTGGAATATCAGAACAATCTGTGCCATGCAGGCCTCTTGCTACGAGTTGCGCGACCTACGGGGCACGCGCAACAATATTGATGAATTCATTCGCCTTAAGCGAGGCGCCGCCAACCAGCGCACCATCGATGTCGGCCATGGCGAACAACTCCGCCGCGGTCTCCGGCTTGACGCTTCCGCCATAGAGGAGGCGCACCTGGGTCGCCGCGGCGCCGTGGCCCGCGAGCCGCGCTCGAATGAACGCGTGGGCCGACTGCGCCTGCTCCGGTGTGGCCGTCCGCCCGGTTCCTATGGCCCAGACCGGCTCATACGCCACGACGCTGCGGGTCAGTGCGTCACCGTCAACATGCTCCGCCACGGCATCAATCTGCGCGGCCAGCACGGCTTCCGTGTCACCGTTTTCCCGCTGCTCCAGCGTCTCACCGACACACAGCACCGGCGTCACTCCGTGCCGGATCGCGGCCGCGAAGCGAGCCGCAACCAGCGTATCCGATTCACCGTAATGGAGGCGCCGCTCGGAATGCCCGACCAGGGCGTGGAAGCAGCCAAGGTCGGTGAGCATATCAGCCGCGATCTCACCGGTATAGGCGCCCTGGTCCTGGTCGGCGACGTTCTGCGCTCCGACTGTGATGACGGACCCCTCGGCCAGTCGCACAACGTCGGGAATGTAGACGGCCGGCGGCAGGACGAGCACATCGGCCCCCTGACCGTCACCGAGTCCATCCCGGATGGCCGTCATCAGCGCCCGAACGGTTGCGCGGGAGCCATGCATCTTCCAGTTGCCGGCAACGAGTGGTCGCCTCATGAGGTCGCCTCCAAGCGACTGAAAAGCAGCCGCGAATCATAGCCGAAGGACAGGGGGCTTGTCACGGTTTCACGCCAGGGCACGCCCGACCGCGTCGGCCAGTTGCTGGCTGTAGCGCTCCACCAGTTGGGGATCCTGCCCTTCGACCATGACCCGAATCACTGGCTCGGTCCCCGAGGGGCGCAGCAGCACGCGTCCCCGGCCGTCCAGCTCGCGTTCCACCGCTGCGACGTCGTCCTCCAGGGTGGCAAGGTCGTCAGCCCGCGCACGCCGCGCCACGGGAACGTTGATCATATGCTGCGGGTACTTGGTCATGCCGCCACGGAGCGCGTCAAGTGAGGTTTCCGTGCGCACCATGCACTCGAGCACCTGTAGCGCGGAAACAATGCCGTCGCCAGTGGTCGTACGATCGAGACAAACTACGTGGCCGGACGACTCGCCGCCCAGCACCCCGCCCTCCTGCCGCAGCAGCTCCAGTACGTAGCGATCGCCAACCCTGGCCCGGCGGAAGGCGATCCCTTTGTCGGTCAGTGCATGCTCCAGGCCGAGATTGCTCATGAGCGTGCCCACAACGGGGCCGTGCAGCTTGCCTGCAGCGCGTCGGGCACTGGCAATGACGTAGAGGATCTCGTCACCGTCAACAATACTGCCGGCGGCATCCACCATGATGAGACGGTCGCCGTCGCCATCGAAGGCGATGCCGGCGTCGGCGCGGTGCTCCCGAACGGCCTGCTGCAGAGCGGCGGGACTGGTGGAACCGCAGTCGACGTTGATGTTGAGGCCATCAGGACGGTCTCCCAGGGTGACCACTTCCGCTCCCAGCTCGCGGAACACCTCGGGTCCCACGTGGTAGGTGGCGCCATTGGCGCAGTCCACCACCAGCCTGAGGCCACTCAGCCGCACGTCACGCCCCACCGTGCTCTTGCAGAACTCGATGTAGCGCCCCGGCGCGTCGGCAAGTCGCGTGACCTTGCCCAGTTCGGAGGAGGCCACGGTGGTCAGCGTGGCGTCCATCTCTGCCTCGATCGCCGCTTCGGCCGCGTCGTCCAGCTTCTCGCCGTCGTGGGAGAAGAACTTGATGCCGTTGTCTTCGTGGGGATTGTGGGACGCGCTGATGACAATGCCGGCGCCGGCGCGCAGGGTATTGGTGAGATAGGCGATCGCCGGCGTGGGCATGGGACCGAGCAACCGGATATCGGCCCCGGCGGCCGACAACCCGGCCTCGAGGGCGGACTCGAACATGTAGCCGGAGATGCGGGTATCCTTGCCGATGAGCACCAGGCGACGGTCACGCCGCGACAGTACCCGCCCCAGCGCCCAGCCCAGCTTCAGGACGAAATCGGGAGTAATGGGGTGTTCACCGACACGGCCACGGATGCCGTCGGTGCCGAAGTATTTGCGTGTCATGTCCGTCTCGTCATGCAGGTCGGCACGGCCAGGCATGGCCGCCGTGTTGTTTAGTCAGGACAGCAAAGCGCCGGGATCCCGGGCCGCGGCGACCACGGCCATGGCGTCCACGGTGGCGGCCACATCGTGTACCCGGATCAAGCCAGCGCCACTCCACGCCGCCAGCGTCGCTGCAGCGGTACCGGCGTGCAATCGCTGATTCACCGGCCGATCCAGCAGCTTCCCGAGCATGGACTTGCGCGACATGCCCACCAGCACGGGAACGCCGAGATCGCGAAAGCGGCCCAGCTCGCCAAGCAGGCGGTAGTTCTGCTCCAGAGTCTTGCCGAAGCCGAACCCGGGGTCCACCACTAGACGGTCGCCGGAGATGCCGGCGTCGGCGCACGCCGCCACCCGCTGTTCAAGGAAGCGGTAGACGTCCTCGACCACGTCGTCGTAGACGGGATTCTGCTGCATGGTCCGGGGCTCGCCCTGCATATGCATGAGACACACGGGCAGACCGGAGTCCGCGGCCGCCTCCAGCGCCCCTTCCGCGCGCAGGGCAAAGACATCATTGATCATGCCGGCCCCTGCCTCGGCGACGGCGGTCATGACCTCGGGCTTGGAGGTATCCACGGAGACGGGCACATCGAGCTCGTCAACGAGCACCTGCAGTACGGGCAGAACACGGTGGAGCTCTTCCTCCAGCGGAACGCCTTCCGACCCGGGCCGGGTCGACTCACCACCGATATCGATGATGTCGGCCCCTTCGGCCACCAGCCGGCGAGCCTGGGACAGGGCGTCTTCCGCCGTCAGATACCGGCCACCATCGGAGAAGGAGTCGGGCGTGATGTTGACTACGCCCATGACCCGCGGCCGGTCCAGTACCAGCGACCGACCGCCGCAGTCCAGGACAGGCGCCTCGGCGCTCGCCATACGGTGCCTCCGTGCGTCGTCCGCCTCAGTGCTCACCGGCCGGCGAGCCGATCCGGCCGTCGTCCGAATCGTCTCGGCCCGATACCGGTTCCGCGTCCGGCCCGCCCGACGATGACCCGCCCTGCTGATCGTCACTCCAGCCGCGCGGTGGCCCCACGGGGCGGCCGTTCATGATGTCGTCGATCTGCCCCTTGTCGATGGTCTCGTACTTCATCAACGCATCGGACATGGTGTGCAGTTTGTCCATGTAATCAAGCAGGATCTGCTTGGCGGAGCTGTAGTTGGAGTCGATGATGGAGCGGATCTCCTCGTCGATGGCGTGGGCCGTCTCGTCGGAGACCTGCTTCTGCTTCTGCATGGCCTGACCGATGAAGACTTCGCCATCATCCTCGTTGTAGGCCAGCGGCCCCATCCGCTCCGACAGCCCCCACTTGGTGACCATGTTGCGGGCGATCTGGGTCGCTCGCTCGATGTCGTTGGACGCACCGGTGGTCACCCGCTCGGAGCCGAAGATCAGCTCCTCGGCGATACGGCCACCGAACAGCGACGTGATCATGCTGTTCAGCCGCTGCTTGGAGTAGCTGGTCCGGTCCTCCTCCGGCAGGAACATGGTCACGCCCAGGGCACGGCCACGGGGAATGATGGTGACCTTGTGCACCGGATCGTGTTCCGGCGTCACCAACCCGACGATGGCGTGCCCCGCCTCGTGGTAGGCGGTCAGCTTCTTGTCGTCCTCGTTCATGACCATGGAGCGGCGCTCGGCGCCCATCATGATCTTGTCCTTGGCGCGCTCGAAGTCCTCCATGTCCACTTCGCGCTTATTGCCGCGCGCCGCGAACAAGGCGGCCTCATTGGCCAGGTTCGCCAGGTCCGCCCCGGAGAATCCGGGCGTGCCGCGGGCGAGAATGAACGGATCCACGTCGCGGGTAAGCGGCAGCTTACTCATGTGCACCTTGAGGATCTGCTCGCGCCCGCGCACGTCCGGCAACGGCACGGTGACCTGACGGTCGAAACGGCCGGGGCGCAGCAGCGCCGGGTCGAGCACGTCGGGCCGGTTGGTGGCGGCGATGACGATGACGCCCTCATTGCCCTCGAAGCCGTCCATCTCCACCAGCAGCTGGTTCAGGGTCTGCTCGCGCTCGTCGTGGCCGCCTCCCATGCCGGCCCCACGCTGGCGGCCCACGGCGTCGATCTCGTCGATGAAGATAATGCAGGGCGCATGCTTCTTGGCCTGGGAGAACATGTCGCGCACGCGCGAGGCACCCACGCCCACGAACATCTCCACGAAGTCGGACCCGGAGATGCTGAAGAACGGCACCTTGGCCTCGCCGGCGATGGCGCGCGCCAGCAGCGTTTTACCGGTGCCCGGCGAGCCCACCATCAACACGCCGCGGGGAATCTTGCCACCGAGGCGCTGGAACTTGGAGGGATCCCGCAGGAAGTCGACCAGCTCGCCGACCTCCTCCTTCGCCTCTTCCACACCAGCGACGTCGTTGAAGGTGACCTTGACCTGCTCCTCGGTCATGAGCTTGGCCTTGCTCTTGCCGAAGGACATGGCGCCGCGGCCGCCGCCGCCGCCCTGCATCTGTCGCATGAAGTAGATCCACACGGCAATGAGCAGCAGGAACGGCGTCCACGAGATGAGGATCTGCAGCAGCATGCTGCGCCCTTCCGCCTCCTCGCCGTCGATTTCCACCCCGTGATCGAGCAGCGTGCCGATCAGTGCGCGGTTGTCACTTTCGGGGCTGAAGGTCCTGAACTGATCACCGCCGGTGGTAGTCCCGGTGATCTCCTGACCCCGGATGGTCACATCGCGCACGCCATCCCGCTCAACCTGCGCGAGGAAGTCGGAATAGGTGACTTTGTTCGTGGTCGTGGTCCGTTCCTGAAAGTTGCTGAATACGGACATCAACACGACCGCGATGATGACCCAGAGAATCAGGTTCTTGGCCATGTCGTTCAAGGCGTGGCACCTCGGCTGTTGCGCTCCGCCCGTACACACGATCTCGGGCAGGAGCCTTGGGGTAAACGGATGCTGCTCGGAAGCTGTCGCTGGAACAGTACTACAGGCGCGATTCCCGGGCCAACAAGTACACTTCCCGGCTCCGGTCGCGCGAGGCGCTGGGTTTGCGCGTCATGACACGGCCGAAGCCGCCACGCAGCTCTTTCAGGTAGGCATCGAAACCCTCTCCCTGAAACGTCTTGACCAGAAAATCGCCGCCAGGTTTCAAATGCGCTCTGGCAAACTCCAGTGCCAGCTCCGCCAGATGCATGGAGCGGGGCTGGTCCACGGCGTTCATACCACTGAGATTGGGGGCCATATCGGACATTACAAGGTCTACCGGCCCGTCGCCGACAGCCTCCTGGAGGACGGCCAGACCCTCGTCGGTGGTGAAGTCCGCCTGCAGCACGATGACATCGCGCAATGCGTCCATGGGCAGGATGTCCAGGGCCACGGCCTTGCCATTGCCGTCCAGGATCTCGCCCGCCACCTGCGACCAGCCCCCCGGCGCCGCCCCAAGATCCACCACGCGCATGCCGGGGCGGATGATGCGGTCCTTTTCCTGGATCTCCAGCAGCTTGAATGCCGCCCGGGAGCGGTATCCCTGCTTCTGCGCTGCCTTGACCCAGTTATCGCCAAAGTGCTCCTGCAACCAGCGGCTGCTGCTCTTACTCCGACTCATCGACCGCCTCCGGGGCATTGTCGCGGATGCGCCGCACGGCCCGCCGCGTGCGCCAGACCAGCCAGCCACAGGCCAGCACGGAGCCCGTGAACAGCACGATCACCTCGCCGGACCGGGACAGCTCCGCCACGGCCACCACGAACCACAGGCAGGCCAGCAGCAGCAGGACCACGGCCAGGTCCATCTTCACGCCGGGAAGGAGAATACGGTGAGCGGGCTGCTCGCCCCGTGCTAGACTCCCGTCCCGATTTTCGGCTTCCTTGGACTGATCAGGCATGACACAGCTGAATGAACAACAGAAACGCCACCTGCGGCGGCTGGGCCACCAGCTCAAGCCGGTGGTGCGTATGGGCGGGGCCGGCCTGACCCCGAACGTGCTGCACGAGATCGATCAGGCGCTGGACGCCCACGAACTGATCAAGGTCAAGATCTCCGCCGACGATCGCGCCGGTCGCAAACAGTTCATCGACACCATCTGCAGCGACATGGACGCCGAACTCGTCCAGGCCATGGGCAACGTCGCGCTGCTTTTCCGGCGCTCACGCATCGAGAAGAAGCAGCGCATCGCATTACCGTAGCAACCCGGCCCATTGCGGCATTGTCGCAGAACGAACCTTCACACGACCGTATTCTTCGTCGGGCGGACCTTCAGGTCCGCCGTCACCGGACAGGCCGGCCTGGTGGACGATTCGCGGCCGAAACGGTGGACCTGAAGGTCCACCCTACGGGTTGCCGGGAACGCAGCGCAGGAGCGGCGCAAGCGGCGACCATTGCAGAGCCAGGCATAGCCGGCCCCGACAACATCGCGGCTGAAGCCACTCCCACGAGGGCGTACACGGCTCAGCCCTCGTAGCGCACCTTCACGATCTCCAGCTCCCGGGTGCCGCCCGGGGCCTCCACGGCGGCGATATCCCCCTGGTCCTTGCCGATCAGCGCCCGCGCGAAGGGCGACTGCACCGACAGCAACCCCTGCTTGATGTCCGCCTCGTCCTCGCCGACGATCCGGTAGGTCAGCTCCTCCTCGGTATCCACATCCACCAGCTCCACGGTGGCACCGAAGATCACCCGCCCGTTGTTGGGCATGGTGGTCACGTCGATGATCTGGGCGTTGGAGAGCTTGCCCTCGATATCCTTGATGCGCCCCTCGACAAAGCTCTGCTGCTCCCGCGCGGCGTGATACTCGGCGTTCTCCTTCAGGTCACCGTGTTCACGCGCCTCGGCGATGGCTTCGATGATGCGCGGACGCTCCTCGTACTTGAGCTGATTCAGTTCCTCGCGCAGCTTCTCGGCACCACGGGCAGTCAGGGGTACCTTGCTCATACAGTGGCCTCCTTATGGAGCGTCTGCAGCCGGTTGACGTCTTCCAGGTCCAGCTGTTCCATGGCCAGCACCGTGGCACGGGCGCCGGCAATGGTGGTCGTGTAACTCACTTTGTGTTGCAGGGCCTCGCGCCGGATCGAGTAGGAATCCGCGATGGCCTGCCGCCCTTCCGTGGTGTTGATGATCAGGTCGATCTCGTCGTTCTTGATCGCATCGACGATGTGCGGCCGTCCCTCGCGCACCTTGTTGACCGTCTCGCAGGCGACACCCGCCTCATTGAGCCATGCCGCGGTGCCGCTGGTACCCACCAGGGTGAAGCCGAGGTCGCGCAGGCCGCGGCCCACGTCCAGGGCGACGGCCTTGTCCGCGTCCCGCACACTGATGAAAACCTTGCCCGCCCTGGGCAGGTTCACGCCGGCGGCCAGCTGCGACTTGGCATAGGCCGCACCGAAGTTATGACCGATACCCATGACCTCGCCGGTGGATTTCATCTCCGGGCCGAGAATCGGATCGACGCCCGGGAACTTGATGAACGGGAAAACCGATTCCTTCACGGAGTAGAACGTCGGCACCACCTCGCGGGTGAGGCCCTGCTGTTCCAGGGTAATCCCCACCATGCACCGTGCCGCCACCTTGGCCAGCGGGATGCCGGTGGCTTTGGAGACGAACGGCGCCGTCCGCGCGGCCCTGGGGTTTACCTCCAGAATATAGATGGCGTCGCCCTTGATAGCGAACTGGGCGTTCATCAGCCCCACCACGTTGAGCCCACGCGCCAGCTGACGGACCTGATCCCGCAGGCGGTCCTGGATGGCCTGGGAGAGCGTATAGGGAGGCAGCGAGCACGCGGAGTCGCCGGAGTGCACACCGGCCTGCTCGATATGCTCCATGATGCCGCCGATCAGCACGTTCTCGCCATCGGAGACGGCGTCGATGTCCACTTCCACGGCGTCGTCCAGGAAGCGGTCCAGCAGCACCGGCGAATTGTGGGAGACCTTCACCGCCGCAGTCATGTACTGCTCCAGCTCCTCCGGGCCGTACACGATTTCCATGGCGCGGCCGCCAAGCACGTAGGAGGGCCGCACCACCAGCGGGTAACCGATCTCGGCGGCCAGCTCGAACGCCTCCTGCGGCGTGCGCGCCAGGCGGTTGGGCGGCTGCTGGATGCCGATCTTCTGGATCAGCTGCTGGAAGCGCTCACGATCCTCTGCCAGGTCGATGGAATCCGGCGCCGTGCCGATGATCGGGGCACCGGCGGCCTCCAGGTCTCGCGCCAGCTTCAGCGGCGTCTGCCCGCCGTACTGAATGATCACGCCCTCGGGTTTCTCGGTGTTGATCACCTCCAGCACGTCTTCCAGCGTGAGCGGCTCGAAGTAGAGCCGGTCGGAGGTGTCGTAGTCGGTGGAGACCGTCTCGGGGTTGCAGTTGACCATGATGGTCTCGTAGCCGTCGTCCCGCATGGCGAAGGCGGCGTGGACGCAGCAGTAGTCGAACTCGATGCCCTGGCCGATGCGGTTGGGGCCGCCGCCGAGCACCATGATCTTCTTGCGGTCCGACGGCTCCGACTCGCACTCCTCCTCGTAGCAGGAGTACATGTAGGCCGTGGCGGTGGCGAATTCCGCGGCGCAGGAGTCCACGCGCTTGTAGGCCGGGCGCACATTGAGTTCATACCGCCGGTTGCGGATGTCCGCCTCGCTCACCCCCACCAGTTCGGCGATGCGGCTGTCGGAGAACCCGCGCCGTTTCAGCGCGAACAGGGTGTCGAAGTCCAACGCTTCGAAGCCTGCCGCCCGGGCAACGGTCTCGCCGTGGATGATGTCTTCCATCTGCGCCAGGAACCACGGGTCGATGGACGTGAGCTCGTAGACCTCCTGTACGGTGAACCCGGCCCGGAAGGCATCGCCCACGTAGAAGATCCGCTCGGGGCGCGGCTTCTTGAGCTCGTGGCGTAGCCGCGTGGCCACGTCTTCGCCGTCCGGCTCGATCACGCAGGGCGACAGCCCGTCGACACCGGTCTCGAGACTGCGTAGCGCCTTCTGGAACGATTCCTGGAACGTCCGACCAATGGACATGGCCTCGCCCACGGATTTCATCTGTGTGGTCAGGTTCGGCTCCGCCTGGGGGAACTTCTCGAAGGTGAACCGCGGCGCCTTGGTGACTACATAGTCGATGCTCGGCTCGAACGAGGCCGGGGTGGCACCGCCGGTGATCTCGTTGCGCAGCTCGTCCAGGGTGTAGCCCACGGCCAGCTTGGCAGCCACCTTCGCGATGGGGAAGCCGGTAGCCTTGGAGGCCAGCGCCGAGGAACGCGACACGCGGGGGTTCATCTCGATAACCACAAGACGGCCGTCATCGGGGTTGATGGCGAACTGGACGTTGGAGCCGCCGGTCTCCACGCCGATCTCGCGCAGCACGTCCAGAGACGCGTTGCGCATGATCTGGTATTCCTTGTCCGTGAGCGTCTGCGACGGCGCCACGGTAATGGAGTCACCGGTATGCACGCCCATGGGATCCAGGTTTTCGATGGAGCACACGATGATGGAGTTGTCCGCCTTGTCGCGGACAACCTCCATCTCGAACTCCTTCCAGCCGAGGATGGACTCCTCGATCAGCAGCTCATTGGTGGGAGAGAGGTCGAGACCGCCTTCACAGATGGTCACGAACTCTTCGCGGTTGTAGGCGATGCCGCCGCCGGAGCCGCCGAGGGTGAACGACGGCCGGATGATGGTGGGGAAGCCGATGCGCGACTGGATGTCCATGGCCTCTTCCATGGAATGCGCCACCTCGGCGCGCGGCGTGGCCAGGTTGATGCGCGCCATGGCCTCCCGGAACCGGTCGCGGTCCTCCGCCATGTCGATGGCGTCCTTGGTGGCACCGATCATTTCCACGCCGAAGCGCTCCAGCACCCCGTGACGGTCCAGGTCGAGGGCGCAGTTCAGCGCCGTCTGGCCGCCCATGGTGGGCAGCACGGCATCCGGCTTCTCCTGTTCGATGATGCGCGAGACCACGCTCCACTGAATCGGCTCGATGTAGATGGCATCGGCCGTTTCCGGGTCGGTCATGATGGTGGCCGGGTTGGAGTTCACCAGGATGACGCGGTAGCCCTCTTCGCGCAGGGCCTTGCAGGCCTGAACGCCGGAGTAGTCGAACTCGCACGCCTGGCCGATCACGATCGGACCGGCGCCAATGATCAGAATGCTCTGGATGTCGGTACGCTTGGGCATGATTTCCTGCTCGTCTCTCGCGGTGCGCGTTAGGTGGCGCAGCCGGCACGCGGCCGGCGATGCGGTTCAGGCGCGGTAGTCCCGGATCAGCTCGACAAAGTGCGCGAACAGCGGGCGCACGTCGTGGGGGCCGGGGCTGGCTTCGGGATGCCCCTGAAAACTGAATGCCGGCCGGTCGGTACGGTGAATCCCCTGCAGCGAGCCGTCGAACAGCGACCGCTGGGTCGGGCGCACGTTGGCCGGCAGCGAGGCCTCGTCCACGGCGAACCCGTGGTTCTGGCTGGAGATCATCACCCGGCCGGAGTCGAGATCCTGCACCGGATGGTTGGCCCCGTGGTGGCCGAACTTCATCTTCACCGAGCGCGCGCCGCTGGCCAGCCCCAGGAGCTGATGCCCCAGGCAGATGCCAAAGCTCGGCACACCTGCGTCCACCAGGGTGCGAATCGCCTCGATGGCGTAATCGCAGGGCTCCGGGTCGCCGGGGCCGTTGGAGAAGAAGACGCCGTCGGGGTCCATGGCCTGGACTTCGAACGCGGGCGTCCTGGCCGGCACCACCGTCACGCGGCAACCATGATCTACCAGCATGCGCAGGATGTTCTGCTTGATGCCGTAGTCATAGGCCACCACGTGCCAAGGCAGATCGGCATCGTTACGCTCGCCGGCATCGGCGCGGCCAAGATCGAGGTTCCATGACCCCTTGCGCCATTCATACATGGTGTCGGTGGATGCGGTCTGCGCCAGATCCATGCCCTTGAGGCCGGGGAAGTCCTTCGCCGCCTGGATGGCGGCATCCGGGTCGACCGCATCGCCGGCCATGATGCAGCCGTCCTGCGCCCCCTTCTCGCGCAGCAGCCGGGTGAGACGGCGGGTATCAATGCCAGCAATGGCGACGACACCGCGGCTGGCCAGGTATTCCCCCAGATCCTCGGCGTTGCGCCAGCTGCTGGAGCGCAGCGGCAGATCACGAATGATCAGGCCGGCAAGCTGCGGGCCGTCCGATTCCTCATCCACCGGGTTCGTGCCGGTGTTGCCCACATGCGGGTAGGTGAGCGTGACCAGCTGCCGGCTGTAGGACGGGTCGGTGCAGATCTCCTGGTAGCCGGTCATGGCCGTATTGAACACCACCTCGCCGGCACTGAGCCCGTCGGCACCGATGGACTCCCCACGGAACAGGGTTCCGTCTTCCAGCGCAAGAATAGCCGGCTTACTCAACTGCCCCTCTCCTTACATCGTGTTAACCGTGGGGGGCCGCAGGCCGCTGACTCGCCGCCCGGATCAGGCGGGCACTCGCAAAAACGGGAGGAATCATCGAATGACCCCTCCCGCTTCGACACACCAGTAGCCGGCCCCCGCGAAGTGGCGAATATTTTACTGCAATCACGCATGAAGTGTCCATGCGCGGGAACGACTTACGTCCGGCCACGGCGCTGACGCGCGGTCAGGTCTTGCGCCGCACGTCACGAACATTGCGCAGCGTGGCAATGCGGTCCATGAGGCGGCTCATCTGGGTGACGTCACCGATTTCCACCGTCAGCGTCATGCGCGCCTGGTGATCCTGGCTGCCGGTGGCCGTATTCACTCCGGTAACGTTGACCTTCTCGTTGGTGAGAATGGCAGTAATGTCGCGCAGCAACCCCTGCCGGTCGTAGGCATCCACCTGGATGTCCACCGGATACTTCTGCTCGGAGTGGCGGCTCCAGCTCACGTCGATGATGCGCTCCGGCGCCGTTTCCATCAGACGGCGGACGTTCTTGCAGTCGCGACGGTGGATGGTGACGCCCTCGCCACGGGTGATGAATCCCACCACGGGATCGCCCGGCGCCGGTTTGCAACACCCCGCCTGCCGCGTCAGCAGGTTGCCGACGCCGTAAATGGAGACCTCGTCGGTGTGCTCGCCGCCGGCGGGGGCGGGGCCCTGGGGCAGCGCCTCCGCGGGATCGCGCCGCGGCAGGACGTGGTCTCCCACCAGGCCTGCCAGATAACCGCTGCTGATATCGCCGCGGCCAATGGCGGCAAGAAAGTCATCCATGCCGTTATAGCGGCTCTTGTCGGCCAGCTTCTCCAGGTTCATGTCCTGGACGCCGAGGCGGTGGAGTTCGCGATCCAGGATCTGGCGGCCGGCGGCCACGTTCTTGTCGTGATCCTGCTGGCGGAACCAGGCACGCACCCGGGAGCGCGCACGGCTGGTGCGCAGGTAGCCGCGGGAGGAGTTCAGCCAGTCACGGCTGGGCGTGCCGCGACGGGAGGTGAGAATCTCCACCTGATCGCCGTTGCGCAGTTCATAGGTCAGCGGCACCATGCGGCCGTTGACCTTGCCGCCGCGGCATCGGTGGCCCACGTCGCTGTGGATGTAATAGGCGAAGTCCAGCGGCGTGGCCCCCTTGGGCAGATCCAGCACATCGCCCTTGGGGCTGATGACGTAGACACGGTCCTCGAAGATCTCGGCCTTGAAGCGGTCGATGAAGTCGTCGCCGGCACCGTCCTCGCGCCCCCACTCCAGCAGTTGCCGCAGCCATGCCAGCTTCTGCTCGAAGCGAGCGTCGCGGCTCTGGCCGCCTTCCTTGTAACGCCAGTGGGCGGCCACACCCAGCTCCGCCTGCTCGTGCATCTCCCAGGTGCGGATCTGCACTTCCAGCGTCTTGCCCTCGGGCCCGACCACGGCCGTGTGCAGCGACTGGTAGTCGTTCTCCTTGGGCGTGGTGATGTAGTCGTCGAATTCCTTGGGGATGTGCCGCCAGAGGCTGTGCACCACCCCGAGGGTGGCATAGCAGGACGCCACATCCCGCACCATGACCCGTACCGCGCGGATATCGAACAGCTCGTGGAAACCGAGCCCCTTGCGCTGCATCTTCTTCCAGATACTGTAGATATGCTTGGGCCGGCCGTAGACGTCGGCTTCGATGCCGGCGCGCTCGAGTGCGGCATTGAGCTGGTCAGTCACTTCACGGATGTAGCGCTCCCGGTCCTGGCGCTTCTCCCGCAGCAGGCGTGCAACACGCTTGTAGGTCTCCGGCTCCAGGTAGCGGAAGCAGAGGTCCTCCATCTCCCACTTGACCTGCCAGATCCCCAGGCGGTGGGCCAGCGGCGCGTAGATATCGCGCGTCTCCCGTGCCACGCGCTGCTGCACCGATTCCGGGTGCCCGCGAAGGGTGCGCAGGTCATGCAGGCGCTCCGCCAGCTTGATGAACACAACACGGATATCCTGCGCCATGGCCAGCAGCATCCGGCGCAGGGCATCGGTCCGGGTGGTGGTGTCGTCATCGTCCGTGGTTTCGTCGCGGGCGTCGTCATGCAGCTCGCTGATGACGTCCATGCGGCCCACACCGTCCACCAACGCCGCCACATCGTCGCCGATCCGCGCACAGCAGCCTGCCCACTGGTTGCGGCTGCAGACTACCGGGCCATCGTGGAGCAGACCGGCAGCGATGCTCTGGGAATCCAGCTTCAGCCCCGCAAGAATGCTTGCCACCGCCAGCGAATGCTCGAGATACGACTCGCCGGAGTGGCGCACCTCGCCATCATAGGTCTCCACGGCTACCGACCAGGCCGTACGCAGGAGCTCGCGTTCGTCCTCCCCCGCCTCGGGCAGCACGCGGTCCAGCCACGCGTCCGGCGACGGCGTGCCGTGGGCGAACAGATCGCTGATATCGTCGGTTACGCTGACCATCGCTCTACCACCACAGATGCGGGCAATCCCCCGCCTTTTCCAGAACGGCGCGTATTGTACGCCATCCTGGCGCCGGAATACCGGCGCATTCAGCCACCGCCGCCCCGCTGTTGCAACCAGCGTTTTTACTGTATAAATTAACAGTAACAGAGAGGGAGGCGCTCATGCTCAAGCTCACGGCCCGTCAGGAAGAGATCCTGCAGTTCATCCGCCAGTTCATCGCGGACTCCGGCTTCCCGCCCACGCGGGCGGACATCACCAAGGCGCTGGGATTCCGCTCTCCCAACGCGGCGGAAAGCCACCTGCGCGCCCTCGAGAAAAAAGGCGCCATCAGCCTGCGGGCCGGCTCCTCCCGCGGCATTCGCCTGCTGGACGAGAACGGCGAGGAGGCGGACCCTGGCCTGCCCGTGATCGGCCAGGTGGCCGCCGGCAGCCCGGTACTGGCCCACGAACACGTGCGCGAGCACTGCCGGATCGATCCGGCCATGTTCCGGCCGCGCGCGGACTACCTCCTGGCCGTCCAGGGCATGAGCATGCGCGACGCCGGCATTCTGGAGGACGACCTGCTGGCCGTCCACCGCACCACCGAAGCCCGCAACGGCCAGATTGTCGTTGCCCGGCTGCACGACGAAGTCACGGTCAAGCGCTTCCAGCGTGACGGCCACCACGTCCAGCTGTTGCCGGAGAACCCGGACTACAGCCCGATCAATGTCGATCTGCGGACGGATCCGCTCATCATCGAAGGACTCGGGGTCGGCCTCATTCGCAACGGCGAAGCGCTCTGACGGGTACCGGCCAGGATTCGGCCACGGCAGCCGCACACGCATCCGCCCAACGGCATACGAGGGTCGACATGAACAACGCACTCGACAACCTTCTGCGCGAGCCCCGCATCTGGCGCGCCGGCAACAACCAGACCAGCCAGACCGGCCTCCCCAGCGGCTTTGCCGAGCTGGACGCCGTTCTCCCGGAAGGCGGCTGGCCCACCGGCGCCCTCACCGAAGTGCTGCACGGGGATCCGGGCATCGGAGAGCTCCGGCTGGTCATGCCGGCACTGGCACGCCTGAGCCGGGCGGGACGCTGGATCGCCCTGGTCGCGCCACCGCACATCCCCTACGCACCGGCACTGGCCGCCCAGGGTGTGGATCTATCGCGCATCCTGCTGATCCACCCGAGGGCCGGCGGTGACACGCTTTGGGCCCTGGAGCAGGCCATGCGCTCCGGCAGCTGTGCCGCAGTCCTGGCCTGGCCGCGACAAGCGGAGTACCAGCAACTCCGGCGGTTGCAGCTGGCCGCCGAAGCCGGCCGCTGCTGGGGTCTCCTGTTCCGCCCGGAGCGGGCAGTCAGTGAACGCTCCCCGGCCGCACTGCGCCTGACCATGCAGGGGCGCGGGGAGGACGACACCCGGGTGGACCTGCTCAAGGTCCGCGGCGCCCAGCCCCGCTCCGGGCTGATGCTGGATCTCAACAATCCGCGCACACGCGTCCTGCCCATGCACCCGGCCAGACCAGCCGCGGCCGACACCTCTGTCAGTGGCACCAGTCAGCGCGCCCCGGTCTTCCGGCACACACCGCGGCCAACCCAGGATCGCCCACAGCTGGACCTCCCCCTGGGCCAGCCCCGTCCCCGGCGCCCGCAGCTGGTTCACCCCTGAACCGGCTGCGGCTCCAGCTGATCACGCCGAGGCCACGCCACTGCTGCGTTTGACGGAGGCCGCCGCATGCTGTGGTTTGCGCTTCAGCTGCCGCTGTTTCCCATCGAGTCACTGGGCCATGGCACAACGTCCCGTGCCATCGGCGTCATCGAACAGCGGCAGATCACGTTCCTCAACCATGCCGCGAGAGAGGTCGGCATCCGTCCGCACATGACCCCCGGCGAAGCGCGGGCGTTGAGCGATGACATACTGCTGCTGCCACGACAGCGGGAGACCGAAGTCCGCAGCCTGCACCACCTCGCGGGGTGGGCCTATCAGTTCAGCGGTCAGGTCAGCCCGCGCACACCGAACGGCCTGTTACTGGAAGTCGGCGGCAGCCTGCGCCTGTTCGGCGGCCTGCACACGCTCTGCCGGGGGATCACCGAGGAGCTGGAACCCCTCGGCCATGCCTACTGTTACGGCATTGCCCCCACCCCCACGGCCGCCTGGATGCTGGCATCCGGCGGGGTGCGGCGCCCGGTCACAAGGCTCGCTGACCTGCCTGAAAGGCTCGCGCCTCTGCCCTGCGCTGTCCTTGAGTTGCCACAGGCACAGCAGCAGGCACTCCGTGGCCTCGGCCTGCAGACCCTCGGAGACTGCCTGCGGTTGCCACGCCGGGATCTCGCCCGCCGCTTCGGTCGCGGGCTGCTACTTCAGCTCGAGCACGCCCTGGGCGAGCGCCCGGAACCGCGCCACGGCCATCAGCCACCGCAGCGCTTCCACCGCCAGCTGGACCTCCCGGCTGAAGCGCACGACACCCGCTCCGTTGCCTTTGCACTGCAGCGGGTGCTGCGCGAACTCACCGGCCTGCTGCGCGGGCTCGACGGCGGCGCCCAGTCACTGCAACTGGAGCTGCTGCATGCACGCCGGACAGCAACGCGGCTGCACATCGGTCTGTTGCGGGCCAGCCGCGACCCCGACCACCTGCTGGATGTCTGCCAGCACCGGCTGGATCGCGAAGCGCTGGCAGCTCCGGTCATCGGCCTGCGCCTGCGGGTCGACCGCATTCACCCCCTTGCCCCGGAAACGGGCGCGCTTCTCCCCGACCCTGCAGGGGATCGTGCGCAGCAGCAACAGTACCTGCGGGAACGGCTGGGGGCACGCCTCGGAGAGGAGGCCGTGCAGGAGCTGGGCCTTGTTGCCGATCACCGCCCGGAGCGCGCGTGGCAGCCCCAGGCCTCCGACACCACCGACACGGGCCCCGCGGGCGAACGCCCGCTCTGGCTGCTCCCGCAGCCCACCCTGCTACGCCAGCAACAGGGGCTACCGTGCTGGCACGGCCCGCTCACCCTGGAGCACGGGCCGGAGCGCATCGAAACCGGCTGGTGGGATGGCGGCGATGTCTGCCGCGATTATTACCACGCCCGCGCCTCGCAGGGCAGCCGGCTGTGGATCTATCAGGACCGCCGAAGCGGGAACCACTGGTTTCTCCACGGTTTTTTTGGCTGACCCCGGCATCGGCCCAGTGTGCCAGTTTGACACGCTCACACCCCCGCCCTACGGTCAAGTAAGTAAAGGATCCCCACAGAAGGAGCTCATGCCATGCGAAAAACAGCCTTGGCTCTCTGTACCGGTATCGCCCTGCTCGCGTTCACGGCCGCCGCTCAAGCCGAGCGACTCTCCATCGCCATTCCGTCCGGATTCGTCCCCTTCATGTTCGAGGAAGACAGCGAATGGAGCGGATTCGAGATCGAACTCTGGGAAGCCATCGCCGAGGAGAACGACTGGGAGTACGAATACGACACCATGAACTTCTCCGGCATCATCACCGCCCTGCAGACCGGACGCGTGGACGGGGCCATTGCCGCCATTACCATCACCTCCGAGCGCGAGGAGACCATGGACTTCTCCCACGCCTATTACGACAGCGGCCTGATGCTCATGGTGCGCGAGGATGAAGAGGCCGTCAGCGGTATCGATGATCTCGACGGCAAGACCCTCGCGGTAACCACCGGCACCACCAGCGACGACTACGCCGAAGCCAATCTGCCGAATACCGAGATCACCCGCTTCTCCCGCGCCGAGCAGGCCTATCTGGAACTGCGCTCGGGCCGGGTCGACGCCGCCCTTCACGACACGCCCAACGTGCTCTACTACATCGACACCGCCGGCGACGGCGAGGTCAAGGCCGTGGGCGAGAACCTGGAGGCCCAGTCCTACGCCATGGCCTTCCCCCGGGACAGCGAACTGCGCAACGCCTTCAACATCACGTTGCTCGCCATGATGGAAGACGGCCGCTACGCCGAAATCTACGAACGCTGGTTCGGCGAGGAACCCAGCCCCCGCTGATGCTTCCACGCCCGTCGCCGGCACCCCGGCGGCGGGTCACTCCGGACACCCTTTTCCAGGGAGGACCGCTCCATGGATTTCCGCTGGGACGTGGTCTGGACGGCCATGCCGCAGATGATCCAGGGCGCACAGCTCACCGCCCAGATCACCCTCCTCGGCATCGGCGGCGGACTCATCATCGGCACACTCTGCGGCCTGATCATGGCGTTCCGGATCCCCGTGATCCACTGGCTGGTGTTCGCCTATGTCTCGGTCATTCGCGGCACGCCCATCGTGGTGCAGGCGATGTTCATCTACTTCGCCCTGCCCATGACGCTGGACATCACTCTGTCCGGTTTCGCGGCGGCATCGCTGTGCCTGGCCATGAACGCCGGCGCCTACATCACCGAGATCGTCCGCGGAGCGGTCATCTCCATCGACAAGGGGCTCACCGACGCCGGCCTGGCGCTGGGCATGTCGTATCCGCAGGTGCTGATGACGGTGGTGGGCCCGCTCGCCTTCCGGCGGACCATCCCGCCACTGGGCAACCAGTTCATCATCAGCCTCAAGGACTCGGCGCTGTTTCTCGTGATCGGGGTGGCGGAGCTGGCCCAGCGCGGCGAACAGCTCACGGCCCAGACCGGGCGGGCGCTGGAGATCTGGACGGCGGTGGCGGTGTTCTACCTGATCATGACCTTCACACTCGCCATGATCATGCGCCTGATCGAACGGAGGATGACCATCCTGTGAGCCTCATTACCTGTCAGAAGCTGACCAAGCATTTCGGTGACACGCCGGTCCTGCAGGACATCGACCTGACCGTGGAGGCCGGCGAGGTGGTCGTCATCGTCGGGCCGTCCGGCTCCGGCAAATCCACCCTCCTGCGGTGCATCAACGTACTGGAGCCACTGACCGGGGGCACGCTGGAGATCGACGGCAAGCGCCTGGGCGAACGCGGCACCAGCGCCCGCGCCATCCGCCGGGAGACCGGGATGGTGTTTCAGCAGTTCAATTTATTCCCCCACATGACGGTCCTGGAGAACGTCATGCTCGGACCGCGCAAGGTACGTGGCCAGTCCCGTCGCGAGGCACGCGCCACTGCGGACCAGCTACTGCAACGGGTGGGCCTGCTGGACTGGGCGGATCAGCGTCCGGGGCAGCTCTCCGGCGGCCAGCAGCAGCGCGTGGCCATCGCCCGCGCCCTGGCGGTGAACCCGAAGGTGATGCTGTTCGACGAGCCCACCTCGGCCCTGGACCCGGAACTGCGCGGGGAGGTGCTGCAGGTCATGCAGGATCTGGCCGCCGAGGGCATGACCATGCTCATCGTCACCCACGAAATGCGCTTCGCCGAAGCCGCCGCGAACCGCCTGATTTTCATGGACCAGGGCCGGATCGTCCACGACGGCCGCCCCGGCCCCATGTTCGCCGACCCACCCTCGGAACGCTTCCGGGAGTTCCTGGGACACGTCAAATCCTGAACCCAGCCCACCCCGCCCCCTGTAGGAGCGGCTTCAGCCGCGACCAGAGCGGAGCGTTTTGCCTGTCACGCTGCCCCCGGCTTCCGGATAAGCACAGGCGCTGGTCGGGTGATCCGGTCGCGGACTGTCACTGGCCATGGATGGCCAGTGCAAGCGTACAGGGATGTATTCACAGCGTGTCCGTGACCGGATTACCCGAGCGGCGCCCCCGGATCGAAGCCACCCGGGTGGGGCTGGTACAACGCTCCGCTCTGGTCGCGGCTGAAGCCGCTCCTACGGGGGATTCACGGGGTTAGCGGGTTCCCCTGATAACTGTATATTTGTACAGTTATCAAATGGCTTATACGGAACTCCACTGCATCACCAACTTCACCTTCCTGCGCGGCGCCTCCCACCCGGAGGAACTGGTGGCGCGAGCGGCGGAGCTCGGCTATGACGGCCTCGCGATCACCGACGAGTGCTCCGTCGCCGGCGTCGTCCGCGCCCACGGCGCCGCACGCGAGCATGGACTGCAGCTCATCATCGGCAGCGAGTTGCACCTGGCCGACGGCCCCGTGGTAGTACTGCTCGCGCCCCACCGGCAGGCCTACGCACAGCTCTGCGCCCTGATCAGCCTCGGCCGCACCAGCGCCCCCAAGGGCAGCTACCAGATCCATCGCAGTGACCTGGAGCAGAGCGTCCCCGACTGTCTCGCACTACTGATCCCCGAAACACCCGCGGACCCGGAACACACCGCCTGGTTCGGCGCCCATTTCCGCGGCCGGGGCTGGATCGCCGTGCAGCTGTACAACGGCCCCGACGACGCCGCCCGACTGGCCGAGCTGGACAGCCTGGCTGACTGCTCCGGTCTGCCGCTGGTAGCCGCCGGCGGGGTACTGATGCACCGCCGCGGCCGTCGCGCCCTGCAGGACACGCTCGCCGCCATTCGTCACAACCGGCCGGTCCAGGAGCTGGGCTACGCGCTCATGCCCAACGGTGAGCGCCACCTCCGTGCGCTCCGGCGTCTGCAACGGCTCTACCCCGACGCGCTGCTGGCCGAGACGCGTCACATCACCGCGCAGTGCACCTTCAGCCTGGACGAGCTGCGTTACGAATATCCCGAGGAGCTGGTCCCCCCGGGCAGCACGCCCGCGGCGCACCTGCGCGCACTGGTCGCCGACGGTGCGCGACGGCGCTGGCCGGGCGGCCCCCCCGACCACGTCAACACATTGCTGGAGCGGGAGCTGGCCCTGATCGCGGAGCTTCGCTACGAGGCCTATTTTCTCACCGTACACGACGTGGTGGCCTTCGCCCGCAGCCGCGGCATTCTCTGCCAAGGGCGTGGCTCCGCGGCCAACTCGGCCGTGTGCTTCGCACTGGGCGTCACCGAAGTGGACCCGGCCGACAGCCAGTTGCTGTTCGAGCGTTTCATCTCCCGGGACCGCGGCGAGCCCCCGGACATCGACGTGGACTTCGAGCACGAACGCCGCGAAGAGGTGATCCAGTACATCTACCGCAAGTACGGGCGTCACCGCGCCGCCCTGGCGGCCACGGTGATCAGCTACCGCCCCCGCAGCGCCCTGCGCGACGTGGGACGCGCCCTGGGGCTGAAGCCCGACCAGACCGAGCGACTCGCCAGCGCCGTCCAGTGGTGGGACGGCAGCGACATCGCTCCCGACCGCATCCGCGAAGCAGGATTCGACCCGGACAATCCGATCATCCACCGGGTGCTCACCCTGAGCCGCGAGCTACTCGGATTTCCGCGCCACCTGTCCCAGCATGTGGGCGGTTTCGTCATCTCCCAGGGGCCGCTGGCGGAGCTGGTTCCCACGGAGAACGCCGCCATGGAGGGCCGCTCAATCATCCAGTGGGACAAGGACGACCTGGAATCCCTGGGCCTGCTCAAGGTGGACGTGCTGGCCCTGGGCATGCTCTCCGCCATCCGGCGCGCTTTCGACCTGCTCGAACACCACTACGGCATCAGCAGGACCATGGCCGACATTCCCCGCAACAACGACCCGTACTTCGCCATGCTCCAGCGGGGCGACTCCGTGGGCGTCTTCCAGGTGGAGTCCCGGGCGCAGATGGCCATGCTGCCGCGCCTCAAACCGGAGTGCTTCTACGACCTGGTCATCGAAGTCGCCATCGTCCGCCCCGGCCCCATCCAGGGCGACATGGTCCATCCCTACCTGCAGCGTCGTGACGCGCGTCGCAACAGCAACGTGGAGCCGGACTACCCCAGCCAGGAGGTCAGAGAGGTCCTGGAGCGCACCCTTGGCGTGCCCATTTTCCAGGAGCAGGTCATGAAACTCGCCGAAGTGGCTGCCGGCTTCACTCCGGACGAAGCGGATCAGCTGCGCCGCTCCATGGCCGCGTGGCGCAAACGCGGCGGTCTGGGCCATTTCGAGCAGCGCCTCCACGACGGCATGCGTGCCAACGGCTACAGCGATGACTTTGCCACCCGCATCTTCCGGCAGATCCAGGGGTTCGGCGAGTACGGTTTCCCGGAATCCCACGCCGCCAGCTTCGCGCTGCTGGTATGCGTCTCCGCCTGGCTGAAGTGCCATTATCCGGCCGCGTTCACCTGCGCCCTGCTGAACAGCCAGCCCATGGGCTTCTACGCACCGGCCCAGCTGGTGCGCGATGCCCGTGAGCATGGGGTCAGCGTGCGGCCGGTGGATGTCACCACCAGCCAGTGGGACTGCACCCTGGAGCCCACTGCCGGCGACCACGCCCTGCGGCTGGGCCTGCGCATGGTCAAAGGCCTCTCCAGGGACGGCGCCGACCGCCTGATCGCCACCCGGGACACGGCTCCATTGGGCACTGTGGAAGACCTGGCCCATAGGGCCGAACTGGAGCAGCGGGATCTCTCGGCCCTGGCAAACGCCGGCGCGCTGGAGCCCCTCTCCGGCCATCGCCGCAACGCCTGGTGGCAGGTGCTGGGAGTGGACCGGGACCACCCGCTGGTGGCTCGGGCCGGCCACGGCGACGACACCCCGCACCTTGAGCGCCCGAGCACTGGCGACGACCTGATCGCGGACTACGGCAGCACCGGACTGACCCTGGGCCCCCACCCGGTGGCGCTGCTGCGGGAGCAACTGCAACAGTGGCGTTTCCGCAGCGCCGCCGATCTGAACACCCTGGACAACGCGCCGGTTGCCCGGGCCGCCGGCATTGTCATCAACCGCCAGCGCCCCGGCTCGGCGGGTGGCGTCACCTTCCTCACCCTGGAAGACGAAACCGGCACTATCAACGTGGTGGTCTGGCGCCGGCTGGCCGAGGCCCAGCGCCGCACGCTGCTGGGCTCACGCCTGCTGGGCGTGGTCGGCCAGTGGGAGCGGAAGAACGGTGTCTGCCACCTCATTGCCGGGCGGCTGGAGGACCACTCCACGCTGCTGGGGGAGTTGCCGACGAAATCGCGGGACTTTCATTAACCTGTCATGGCGGAAGCGGTGGACCTGAAGGTCCACCCTACGCGAGCGGCGGCACAGGTGTTTAGCCGCCCCGACGCCAGGTGCTGCCGGCGGCGCTGTCCTCGATGACGATGCCGCGGGCCTGGAGATCGTCGCGGATGCGGTCGGCGGTAGCGAAGTCCTTCGCCTTGCGCGCGGCCTGCCGCTGGGCCAGCAGGTCATCGATATCGGCGGCGGTCAGGCCGGGAACCACCGCTTCGTCGCCGCCTCCCTTGAGATAGACGTCCGGCTCGGTCTGCAGCAGGCCGAGCACACCGCCGAGATCCCGGAGCAGCCCGGCGAGACGGGCCGCCTCCGCGGCGTCGGTGTCCCGGGCGCGATTGACCTCACGTGCCAGCTCGAAGAGCACGGCCAGCGCCTCGGGGGTATTGAAGTCGTCATCCATGGCGGCGTGGAAACGCTCACGGAAGGACAGGCCGGCGTCGCCGGGAGCGGCCGGCTCGACGCCACGCAGGGCCAGATACAACCGCTCGGCGGCACCCCGGGCATTCTCCAGGGCCTCCGCCGTGTAGTTCAGCGGGCTGCGATAGTGGCTGGAGAGCAGAAAGTGCCGCACCTCCTCGGGCCGGTACTGCGCCAGGATGTCGCGGACGGTGAAGAAGTTGCCCAGGGACTTGGCCATCTTCTCGTCGTCCACGCGCACGTGGCCGTTGTGCATCCAGTAGTTCACGAACGGGTGGTCATGGGCACCCTCGCTCTGGGCGATTTCATTCTCGTGGTGGGGAAACTGCAGATCCAGTCCGCCACCGTGGATATCAAAGTGCTCCCCCAGATGCTCGGCGGACATGGCCGAGCACTCGATGTGCCAGCCGGGCCGGCCATCGCCCCAGGGGGAGGGCCAGCTCGGCTCGCCCGGTTTGGCCCGCTTCCACAGCACGAAATCGCCCGGATGACGCTTGTCCGTTTCCACATCCACGCGCGCCCCGGCCCGCAGGTCTTCCAGGCGCTTGCCCGAGAGCTTGCCGTACCCGGGGAAGCCGGCCACGTTGTAGTAGACGTCGCCGTTGTCCCCCTGGTACGCCAGCTCCTTGTCCATGAGGCGCTGAATCAGGGCCTGCATGGCATCCACCGACTGGGTCGCCCGGGGCTCGTGGTCCGGCGGCAGCACGCCGAGTGCGCGCTCGTCCTCGTGCATGGCCTCGATGAAGCGCTCTGTGAGCTGATCCGGCGCGATGCCGGTCTCGTTGGCGCGGTTGATGATCTTGTCGTCGATGTCGGTGATGTTGCGCACGTAGGTCAGCCGGTAACCAAGATGGCGGAGATAGCGCGCCACCACATCGAACACCACCAGTGCCCGGGCGTGGCCCAGATGGCAGTAGTCGTAGACGGTCATGCCACAGACGTACATGCGGACCTCGCCTTCCCGGATCGGGCGGAAGGTCTCCTTGGACCGCGTGAGGCTGTTGTAGATCTCGAGCATGTATCCGTCTCCGTCGTGGGTTATTGCGCCGGCTCCGCGGCCGCCCGGCGGGCCGCCTGCAGAAAGCGCCGGCGGGCTTCATCCTCGCCCAGCAGGCCGTGGATGTCCGGCAGCTCAGGGCCGTGGTTCAGCCCGGTGAGCGCCAGCCGCAGCGGCATGAACAACTGTTTGCCCTTGGCCCCTGTGGCCTCCTTGACCGCCCCGGCGATCGCCTGCCAGTCACCTCCCGCATCGGCGGCGGCCTGGAAGAAGGCTGGTCCGGCCTGCTGCAGCCAGGCCAGGGCGCCGGCGTCCGGCTCGGGGACATCATCGAACAGAATATGGCACCACTGGCACACGTCCCCGGGGAACTGCACGTTGTCCCGCACGGTGGCCATGAATGCCGCCTCCCGGTCCGCCGGCAGCAACTCGCCGGCGGCATCGCGCATCCACTGGCGCATGCGCTCGTCCGGCAGGGCGTGCAGCGCCTCCCGCTGCCAGTGCCGGAGCTGGCTCTCATCGAAGCGCGCCGGCGCGCGCCCGAGGCGCGCCAGATCGAATCCGGCAGAAAGCCCGTCCAGGCTCAGCAGGGCGTTGTCCTCGTAGGTATGCCCCAGACGCGCCAGATGGTTGACCACAGCCTCCGGCAGAAAGCCGGCCTCGCGCAGTTCGCTCACCGCGCGGCTGCCATTGCGCTTGGACAGCGGCGCGCCGTCGTCGCCGGTGATCATGCTGATGTGGGCGTAGGATGGCGCCCCAAGGCCGAGCGCCTCCAGCAGCAGCAACTGCCGCGGCGTATTGGTGAGATGGTCCTCGCCACGCAGCACATGGGTGATGCCCATGAGGGCATCGTCCACGGCGTTGCTGAAGAAAAACGCCGGTGTGCCGTCGGCGCGGCGGATGATGAAATCGCCGATATCGTCGGTATCGAACCGCTGGGGGCCGCGTACGTGATCCGTGAACGTAACGCTGCGCCCGCCCGGGACCCGGAAACGCAGGGTCGGTACCAGGCCACGGTCGCGCCGGGCCTGTCGTTCCTCGGTGCTCAGGTGGGCGCAGGTGCCCGCGTAGCGCGGCGCCTTGCCGGCGGCGCGCTGGGAGCGGCGGGAAAGCTCCAGCTCCCGCTCGGTGCAGAAGCAGGGATAGGCCAGATCCGCCGCTTCCAGCTGCTCGTAATAGGCTTCGTACACCGGCTGCCGCGCGGACTGGGCATAGGGGCGGTGGATGCCTTCCACCTCCGGGCCCTCCTGCCAGTCCAGCCCCAGCCAGCGCAGGTCCTCGCACAGCGCCTGGACATACTCGGCGCGGGAGCGCTCCACGTCGGTATCCTCGATACGCAGCACGAAATCGCCGCCGTCGCGCCGCGCCAGCAGCGCGTTGAACAGCGCCGTGCGCAGATTGCCGAGATGCAGCAGCCCGGTCGGACTGGGCGCAAACCGAGTCCGCGGCTTCTGGCTGGCGTCATGCTGGTGCTCTGTCACCGTCTTCTTCTCCTGCCCTCTCCCGGGCGCGACATCATAGCCGAGTCGCCGCCCCGGCCCAACCGCATCAACCATTTGAGGGTGCGGGCCGGCATGGTTATCCTCTTCGCTCGCCCTGAAGTCAGTCGAGGATGCCCATCATGCTGCCCACGGTTTTCATTGCCGACCTGCACCTGGACGAGCGCCGGCCGCAGATCGTGCAGTTATTCATGCAGTTCCTGCAGCAGACGGCGGGGCGCACCGATGCGCTCTACATCCTCGGCGACCTGTTCGAGGCGTGGATCGGCGACGATGCCGTGCCCGCCGACCACCCGGTAATCCAGGCGCTGGCCGCCTTTTCGGCCACCGGCACACCGCTGTACGTGATGCGGGGCAATCGCGACTTCCTACTGGGCGACCGCTTCGCCGAAGCCACCGGCGCCACCATGCTGGACGACCCCACCATCGTCCGCCTGGGCGATGAGCCGGTCCTGCTCATGCACGGCGATCTGCTGTGCACGGACGATCACGAGTACCAGCAGTTCCGTGCCATGGTGAACGATCCGGCCTGGCAGGCGCAGTTCCTGGCCCGGTCGGTGGACGAGCGGATCGCCCTGGCTAAGGAAGCCCGGGACGAGAGCGCGTCACGCAACAGCATGCTCGCCGACACCTCGGATTCCATCATGGACGTCAATGGCGACACGGTGACGGCCACCATGCGGGAGCACGGCGTCCACCGCCTCATCCACGGCCACACCCACCGCCCCGACCGGCACCGGTTCGAGCTGGACGGCCGTCCGGCGGAGCGCATCGTGCTGGGCGACTGGTTCGAGCAGGGCAGCGTGCTGCGCTACCGGGATGGCGACTACGACCTCAAGCGCCTGCCCCTGAGCTGAGCCAGCGGCTCAGTCCTCCTGGAACACCGTCACGGCGAGAAAGCGGATGGGCACCTCTACCAGCCGTTCGGGGCCGTGGGGCACCCGGGCATCGAAGGTGAACGCGTCACCGGCCTCCAGGGTGTAGACCTGCTTGCCATGACGGTACTCGAGCCGCCCCTCCAGCATGTAGAGGAACTGCATGCCCTCGTGCTGGAAAGTGGGAAATGCCTCGCTCTCGTCGTCCATGGAAATGAGAAAGGGCTCGAAATTGCGCTGCTGGCCGCGGTGGTAGGCGAGCAGGTGGTAGGTGTGGCCGCGGCGCGTGCCCCGGCGCACCACCTCCATACCCTCCCCCGCCTTGACCAGCTGGGCGCCACCCTCGGGGGAGTCGTAATCCCGGAACAGCTGCGAGAGCGTGAGCCCCAGCGCGGAGGTGAGCCGCTCCAGTGAATCCAGGCTGGTTGCCACCTGGCCATTCTCGATCTTGCTCACCATGCCGCGGCTCAGCCCCGCCAGCTCGGCCACGTCGGCCAGAGTGAGATCCTGGGCCACCCGCCGCTGGCGCAGCACGGCGCCGATGTACTGCTCCAGCCCCATGCGGCGCTCGCTGTCGGCCTGGCGGGTGGCCAGGGTCTTGGGTACGAAGGCGTCCCTGTCCTCGCTCACCGGATCACACTCCGCCCTGTCCGGGGATCCAGCCGGTCCCCGCCAGGGGTACCCGGGCCATGGCGGCAGCCTCCATGTCCAGAGCCACGAGATCCTCGGGCTCCAGATTGTGGACGTGCGACTTGCCGCAGGCGCGGGCAATGGTCTGGGCCTCCAGGGTGATCACGCGCAGGTAATTGGCCAGCCGCCGGCCCGCCAGTTCCGGATCCAGCCGCGCGGCAAGCTCCGGATCCTGGGTGGAGATGCCCGCCGGGTCCTGGCCGGCGTGGTAGTCGTCGTAGAAGCCGGCTGCGGAGCCGATGCGCTTGTAGTCCTCTTCCCAGCGCGGGTGGTTGCACCCCAGGGCGATGAGAGCGGCGGTGCCGATGCTCACCGCGTCCGCGCCCAGGGCGATGGCCTTGGCCACGTCGGCGCCGTTGCGGATGCCGCCGGAGACGATCAGCTGCACCTTGCGGTGCATGTCCATCTCCTGCAGCGCCTGCACCGCCTGGGGAATGGCCGCCAGGGTGGGGATGCCCACGTGCTCGATGAACACTTCCTGGGTGGCGGCGGTGCCGCCCTGCATGCCGTCCAGCACCACCACGTCGGCCCCGGCCTTCACCGCCAGCTTGACGTCGAAATAGGTGCGGCTGGCGCCGATCTTGATGAACACCGGCTTTTCCCAGTCGGTGATCTCGCGTAGCTCCTCGATCTTGATGGCCAGGTCGTCCGGGCCGGTCCAGTCCGGGTGGCGGCAGGCGCTACGCTGGTCCACGCCCTTGGGCAGGGTGCGCATCTCGGCGACGCGGTCGCTGATCTTCTGGCCCATGAGCATGCCGCCGCCACCGGGTTTGGCGCCCTGGCCCAGCACCACCTCGATGGCGTCCGCCATGCGCAGGTGCTTGGGGTTCATGCCGTAGCGCGACGGCAGATACTGGTAGACCAGCGTACGCGACTGGCCGCGCTCTTCATCCGTCATGCCGCCGTCGCCGGTGGTGGTGCTGGTGCCCACGGCCGAGGCGCCGCGCCCCAGCGCCTCCTTGGCGTTGGCGGACAGCGAGCCGAAGCTCATGCCGGCGATGGTGACGGGAATGTCCAGGTGCAGCGGCTTGCTGGCGAAGCGGTCGCCCAGGACCACGTCCGTGCCGCAGCGCTCCCGGTAGCCCTCCAGCGGGTAGCGCGACATGCTGGCGCCCAGGAACACCAGGTCGTCGAAGTGCGGCACCTTGCGCTTGGCGCCGAAGCCGCGGATGTCGTAGATGCCGGTGTCGGCCGCGCGCTGGATCTCGCGAATGGAGTTGCGGTCGAAGGTCGCCGACTCACGCAGCCCCCAGTTATCGGTGTGGTCGTCCATCGGACCCTCCTCAGCCGCCGTCGGCGTTGTCCACGTGGAAGTTGTAGAGCTGGCGTGCGGAGCCGTAACGGCGAAAATCCGCCGGATCGGCCTCGAACCCCGCCTGCGCCAGCAGCTCGCGCAGCTCGGCCCGGTGCTCGTCACGCATCTCCTTCTCGATGCAGTCGGCCCCCAGGGACTCCACCGAGCCGCGTACATACAGCCGCGCCTCGTAGAGCGAGTCGCCCAGGGCTTCGCCGGCATCACCGCAGACCACCAGACGGCCGGCCTGGCCCATGAATGCACTCATGTGGCCGACGCTGCCGCCGACCACGATATCCACGCCCTTCATGGAAATGCCGCAGCGGGCGGCGGCGTCGCCATCGATCACCAGCAGCCCACCATGGGCGGTGGCGCCGGCGGACTGGGAGGCGTTGCCGTGCACGTGCACGCGGCCGGACATCATGTTCTCGGCCACGCCCACGCCGACGGTGCCGTGCACGTTGACCGTGGCCTGCTGGTTCATGCCGGCGCAGTAATAGCCGGCATGGCCGTCGATGTCGACGGCAATGGCCTGATCCAGGCCACAGGCCAGGGCGTGGCGGCCGTCGGGGTCGGTGATCCGCCAATGGGGCTCGGTGAGTTCGCGCGCCTGGTCGTGGAGCAGCTGGTTCACCTCCCGCACGCTGTGTTCCGCGAGGCTGATGGTCTTCATGTACCGGTCTCCTGGCTGGTCAGCGGTCCGCCCTCCCAGACGTAGACCCGCTTGGGCGCGGGCTCCCAGACCCGGGCGTTCTGGATACCGGGCAGCGTGGTCAGCGCCCGGTACTCCGAGGCCATGGCCACGTAGTCCGCCGTCTCGGCCATCACCGCCGGCTTGCAGGCGATGGGGTCGCGCAGCACGGCGAAGCCGTTGCGGGTGCCCACGGTGAAGGTGTAGAAGCCGTCAAGATCGTCAACGGCGCGCTCCAGGGCCGCGGTGAGGCTGTCCCCCTCGGCCATGCGCCAGGTCAGATAGGCCGCCGCCACCTCGGTGTCGTTGTCCGTCTCGAACCGCAGGCCGGCTCGCTGGAGCTGGGTGCGCAGACGGTTGTGATTGGACAGCGAGCCGTTGTGCACCAAGCAGAGATCGTGCCCGGTGGAGAACGGGTGGCTGCCCTCCATGTTCACCGCGCTCTCGGTGGCCATGCGCGTGTGGCCGATGATGTGGGTGCCCTGCATACCCTGGAGCCCGAAGCGCTCGGCCACCAGGCGCGGATGGCCCACGCCCTTGAGGATTTCGATGCTGTGACCGACGCTCATCAGGTGCACGCCGGGGGCGTTGTCACGCAGCCAGCCGCGCACTGCGTCGGCATCGGTGCCGGTCTTGAACACCGCCGCGGTGGCGTTGCGGAACCACTCCACCGGCTCGCCCAGGTGCGCCTGCAACGCCTCGGCAATACCTGCCCAGTCAGTGGCGGGATCCTCCGCCTGCAGCGTGTACTTCAGGCGCTCGTGCCCCACGTCGTCGCCGTAGATGGCGAAGCCGGCGCTGTCCGGGCCGCGGTCGCCCATGGACAGCAGCATGGGCTGGAACAGCTCGCCCAGCCGGGGCTGCAGCGCCTCGTTCTTCAGATACAGTCCAACAATGCCGCACATGACAGCACTCCTCTCTGGTTCGGCCGCCGCGTGTCAGAAGAACTCCGCGTAACGCTCCACCTCCCAGGCGGAGACGTGGCGGTTGTACTCGATCCACTCGTTGCGCTTGAGCCGGATGAACTCGTCAACAATCCCCTGGCCGAGGGTTTCGCGGAACAGGGGGTCGGCCTCCAGCTCGTTGAGCGCCTGATTGAGCGTCTGGGGCAGGATGCCGATGCCCTGCTCCCGACAGTCGGCGGCGGTGTAGTTGTACAGGTTGACGTTCTGGGGCTCGCCCGGCTCCAGCTTGCGGTCGATGCCATCCAGGCCAGCAGCGATCAGCCCCGCGGTGACCAGATACGGATTGCAGCCCGCGTCCGGCAGGCGGTACTCCAGTCGGCCGTAGGGCACCCGCACCATGGCCGAGCGGTTGTTGTCGCCGTAGGTGACGTACACCGGCGCCCACGTGGCGCCCGAGGCGGAACCACCTACCACCAGCCGTTTGTAGGAGTTCACCGTGGGCGCGGCCAGGGCGCACAGGGCGTGGGCATGGTGCAGCAGCCCGCCCAGGAAGTGGTAGCCCAGGTCCGACAGCCCCAGGCCGCGTTTGTCGCTGTCGTCGTGGAACAGGTTGGTGCCGGACGCGTCCACCACCGACATGTGGTAGTGCATGCCGTTGCCGGTACGGCTGGAAATGGGCTTGGGCATGAACGAACAGATCATGTCCATCTGGTGCGCGATCTCGCCGGCGGCCATGCGCAGGAACACGAAGCGGTCCGCCGAGGTGAGCGCATCGCTGTGAGTGTAGTTGATCTCGAACTGGGCGTTGGCGTCTTCGTGGTCGATCTGGTAAACGTCGAAACCGACCTGCTGGAGGCTGCCCACCAGCTCCTCGAGAAAGGCCCGCGAGCGCGACAGCCCCTTGTAGTCGTAGCAGGGCTTGTCCAGGGTGTCGCTCTCGTCCACCGGGTGGAGTTCGCCATTGCCGTTGCGCTGAAACAGGCAGAACTCCGGCTCCAGGCCAGTACTGAAGGTCCAGCCCCGCTCCTGCAGCCGCTCCAGCTGGCGCTGCAGCACATGGCGCGAGTCCAGCGGATAGGGCTTGTCATCAACAAAGCCGGTGCAGGCGATACGGGCGTAACCCGGCTGCCACGGCACCAGGCTCAGGCTGTTGAGGTCGCCGCGGGCCATGAAATCGGACTCGTGCGGCTCCATGCCCAGCCCGGAAACGGCGAACCCGGCGAAGCCGGCGCCATCCTCGAGCACGTTGGACAGACAGTGCGCAGGCACGGACTTGGTCTTGGCCACCCCGTGGATATCCACGAACTGGGCGAGTACGAATCGGACGTTGTTGTCGGCAAGCAGCTTCTCGGCATCACTTTGCAGCATGGCGGGCCTCCCCGTTAGGTATCGTTAGTCTTCTGCCAGGCGGTCATGGTCGCGGACCACGGCCGTCAACATGGCGTCCAGGTACGCGCCGTAACTGGGATCGCAGCCCAGCAGGATGCCGTCCGGGCGGTCCGGATGGCGGTACAGCCAGGCCGTCACACCGGCGACGGCCGCGGCCAGCCACCCCCCTTCGGGAAGCTGGCGGAGATCGTGCGGGCAGAGCTGGCGCATGGCGTGCGCCCAGCCCCCCCCCGAGAGGCACAGCACGCGATCGCTGCGCGTCAGACACCACGGCGGTGTCGCGGCCGGCGGCGTCCATGGATCGGCCGTCACCACCAAGTAGTCGTTGCGGCCCGTAAAGGCAACGAGACCGGCACCGCACGGGAGTGCCGTCTGCTCGGTCTCCGGCACCGGCAGACCCGCGTCCCGCAGGACATCCGGGGCGCCGCTGCCCACCAGTTCGCACACCGCGAACCGCACATCGGCCTCCAGCGTCAGGTCGTTCATGGCGTCGCCTCCGGGTTGTCGGCGTCCTGGCGAACGCCATCCGGGTCGTAGAAGGTCTCGGCGACCATCTCGCCGCGCACCAGCACATCGTCATCGGCGCGAATGGTTAGCGGCTCGTCGCTGTCGGCCAGTGCCCGGTCCACCATGGCCAGTCCGATGGGCTGACCGCGCGTGGGGCTCCGGGCGATGCTGGTCACGCGCCCGGCTATGTCACCGTTGCGGATGACCAGGTGACACTCCCGGGGCAGCGGGCCGGCGTGGTCCGGCGGGAGCACGAAACGCACCAGTCGCCGCTGCTCCTGACCCTTGAGATGGGCCAGCGCCGGGCGGCCGATGAAAAAGGGTTTCTTCAGGTGCACCGCCCAGGGCATGGCCGCCTCGAACGGGTTGGTGAGGCCGTCGGTATCCTGGCCGACGATGATGTGGCCCTTCTCCAGGCGCAGCACGCGCTGCGCCTCGACACCGAACGGGCGAATGCCGTGGGCAGCCCCCGCATCCAGCAGGGCGTGCCAGATGGTGGTCAGCGCCGCGGGCGTGGCGTGAATCTCGTAGCCCAGCTCGCCGACAAACCCCACGCGCACCAGCCGCGCCCAGTGGCCGCAGACGCGCGTGTCGCAGATGCCGAGCCGAGGCAGCGACGCCTCGCTCAGGTCCATGTCCACCAGCGGCTCCAGCACCCGGCGGCTCATGGGGCCGACCACGTTCAGGGCCCCCAGCTGCCCGGTCCGGTTCACCACGTGCACGTCCAGCCCCCACTCCAGCGCCTTGCGGGTGAGCGTCTGGTAGGTCGCCTCAGCGTGGCCGGAGGTGGCGGAGAGGTAGAAGTGGTCGTCGGCGAGACGCCCGGCCACGCCATCGTCCACGATGATGCCGGCGTCATCGACCATCAGCGCGTAGCGGGTGAGCCCCAGCCGGATGTTGCCCTTGCGCATGGTGTACGCGCCGTCCAGCAGTGTGGCGGCATCCGGCCCGAAGACCTCGAGCTTGCCCAGGGTTGAAACGTCGATGAGACCGACGCCGTTGCGCACCATGGCAACCTCGTCCGCGATGGCCGACGCGGCGTCCGCGCCGTAGTAAGCGGGCCGGCGCCATTCACCCGCCTCCATGAAGGTCGCACCCCGCTCCCGGTGCCAGTCCTGCATCGGGGTTTCCCGCTCCGGACGCATGCGCCGGCCGGCCAGGTCCTCCAGGCGCACGGGGTAGTACATGGGTCGGGCCGTGGTGGTGCCGGTGGCGTCGATGCCCTGATCCCGCAGACGCGCGAGAATGCGGATGGCGTTGAGGTTGGCGTGCTTGCCCTGGCTCGGCCCCATGCCCACGGTGGAGAAGCGCTTGAGCAGCTCGATGTTGTCGAACCCCTCGCGGGCCGCCTGCTCCAGATCCTTCAACTGCAGGTCTTCGTCGAAGTCGACGAAATTCCGGTCCTTCGGGTGGGGCACGATGGGCCACTGCGAGCCGTGGGGCACGGTATCCCGCTGCGGCACCACCGGCGGCACCGGCTCCCCGCGCAGCGCCGCCGTGAGCCGGCGCACCGCGTCCCCGGCGTCGGCGAGCTGCTGACCGAGCGTGAACGCCCCGTTGACGCGCCCGGCGGGAACCACTGTCGACGGCCAGTCGGCCGGCACCGGCATGGCCAGGGTGTCGTCGTAGCGGAACGTCCCGCCCGACTGGTACAGCAGATGCCCGGCCGGCGCCCAGCCCACGCTCATGAGTACGCCGTCGCAGTGAATGGTCTCACCGGAGTCGGCGTCGCAGTTCCCGGCCTCATCCACGGGAGCGATGGTCACACCGGAAACCGCGTCGCTGCCGTGGGCGGCGTAGACCGTCCAGCCCCGGTAGACGGGGATGCCGGCGTCGGTGAGGCGGCGGGCGTCGGCCTCGGTCACACCCGGGCCGTGCGCCACCACCGCGGCGACGGTGACACCCGCCGCGGCCATCTGTTCCGCGGCCACCAGGCCCTCGCCGTTGGCGGCCTGCACCACGGCGCGCTCAAAGGGCAGCACACCGAATCGATGCAACAGTCGCTGCGCGCCCGAGGCGAGCATGACCCCCGGCAGGTCGTTGTTGTGGAACACCGCCGGCTGCTCGAGCACGCCGGTGGCGAGCACCACACCGCGGGCCCGTACCTTGATGATCCCCTCCGGCGCCGCCAGCGGTATCCAGTGATCCGTGTAGCTCCCCAGGGCCACGGTGCTGGTCTGGACGGTGACACCCGGATGCCCCAGCACCCGCGCCACCAGGTCGTCCCTCTGCGTGTCGGCAATGGCGTCACCCAGCCACTGGTAGTCCAGGCTGCCGCCGATACGCGGGTTCTCGTCCGCCAGCAGCACGTCGAAGCCGGCGTCGGCGGCGTCGAGGGCAGCCCGCAGCCCGGCGGGCCCGGCGCCGATCACCAGCACATCGCAGTAGCCGTAGCGCTTGGCGCGGCGCCGCGGCGTCCAGGCGGTATCCACCCGACCCAGTCCGGCGCGCCGGCGGATAATGCGCTCCCAGAACGGGAACAGCGCGCGCGGGCGGTGGAACGCCTTGTAGTAGAAACCCACCGGCAGGAAGCGGCCGAACCGGTCCATGTGCCGGTCGGCGTCCTTCTCAAGGCTGCCGCGCACATTCACCGGGTCCGCGACCATGCCGTCAGTGACGGGGGTGACGTCGCCGCGCACGTTGGTGTCCGCGTCGGTGGCGAACAGCGCGTTGACATCGTGGTTGGCCAGGGACACCGCACCGCGCGGGCGGTGGTACTTGAAACTGCGCCCCAGCAGCGAGACACCGCTGGCCAGCAGCGCCGAGGTAATGGTATCCCCAGGGTGCGCCGTGCAAGGGCGTCCCTCGAAGGTGAAGGACAGCGTCCGCGAGCGGTCGATCCACTCCCGCGGCCCCGCCTCAGAGCGTCGGAATGGCATAGGCCACCTCCTCCGGCGGGACCACGCGCTCGATGCGATCGCTGAGGGTGTCGCGCTCCAGCACGAACCAGCGCGACGTGGGCCGGTGGAACCACCACTCCCGCAGCAGCGTCGGTGCGCCGCTGCGGTTGAAGGCGTGATCGGCCACGGCCGACAGCTCCGCCGCGTCCATGGGCGGCCGGCGCACCTCGCCGCCGTAGACGAACTCGCTCAGGGGCCGTGTGCCGATAACGGGACAATCAATCACTTTCATGGTCAGTGCCCCACGGATGCCGCACCCTTCTCGCCCACCAACTGGAAGTCGGCGAAGCGGTCGAAGCGGAACGGTTCGATGAGTTCATGGTTGCGCCCGGCGGCCACGGTGGCGGCCATGGTCTGGCCGCTGATGGGTGTGGCCTTGAAGCCCCAGGTTCCCCAGCCCGCATCCAGGTAGAAGCCATCCAGTGGCGTCGTCCCCATGATCGGGGCGAAGTCGGGGGTGAGATCGCTCATGCCCGCCCACTGCCGGTTGACCCGCAGACGGGCGGTGAACGGCAGCAGATCGATGAGCCGGTCCGCCAGCCCCTCGACGAACTCGAACGAC
This sequence comes from Aquisalimonas sp. APHAB1-3, assembly GCF_048323695.1. Lineage (NCBI taxonomy): Bacteria > Pseudomonadati > Pseudomonadota > Gammaproteobacteria > Chromatiales > Ectothiorhodospiraceae > Aquisalimonas > Aquisalimonas sp. APHAB1-3. Next base: position 166,225 of record NZ_JBLWFT010000005.1, read on the forward strand.
GAGCGCGTGCTGTGCAGGGAGTACGGGTCCACCGCCGCACCCATGACCAGCTCGCCGCGGGACGACTGGCTCACGTACACGTGCAGGCTGCCGGAGACCACGATGGTGTCGAGGAACGGCTTCACCGGTTCGGTGACGCACGCCTGCAGCGGGTAGATCTCGATGGGTGTGGGCAGGTCCACCATGGCGGTGATCCGCGGCGTGGAGCCGGCCACCATGGAGACCACCGCGTCGCAGTCGACGGCACCACGGTCGGTGTTCACTCCGGTGACCCGCCCGCCGGCGGTGCGAATACCGGTGACGCGCGTCTGCTGATGGATCTCCACCCCGCGGCTCGCCGCCGCCCGGCCATAGCCCCAGGCCACCGCGTCGTGCCGCGCCACCGCACCGGGCGCGTGGTAGAGCGCGCCCATCACCGGGTGGTTGCCACCGCATTCCAGATCGATGCCGGGCACGTCCGCCGCCACCGCCTCCGGGCCCACGACCCGGCTGTCGACGCCGTGGTGTCGGTTCACCTCGGCGCGCCAGCGCATGGTGCGCAGAGCCTCATCGGAGTGGGCCAGGGTGTAGTGGCCGCGGGTGGAGTAGAACAGGTTGATGTCCAGCTCCTCCGACAGCCCCTTGAACAGTTGCAGACTGGCGTCGTAGAAGCGGACCCCCTCGGGGGTGAGGTAGTTGGAGCGGATGATGGTCGTGTTGCGACCGGTGTTGCCGCCACCGAGATACCCCTGTTCCAGCACCGCCACGTTGGTGATGCCGTGCTCTTTCGCCAGGTAATGGGCGCAGGCCAGGCCGTGGCCACCGCCGCCGATGATGACCACGTCGTAGCGGTCGCGCAGTTCGCCCTGCTCCGGGAAGAAGCGCGGTTCGCGCTCCCCTCCCAACAGGCCCTGTTTCAGCAGTCGCAGCGGCATGGGCGGCTCCTACCCGAAGACGATGGTCTTGTTGCCGTGGAGGAGCACGCGGTCCTCCAGATGGAAGCGCAGGCCACGCGCCAGCACCATCTTCTCCACGTCCCGGCCCAGACGAACCATGTCCTCGGTGGTGTTGTGGTGGTTCACGCGCACCACGTCCTGCTCGATGATCGGCCCGGCATCGAGCTCCGCGGTGGCGTAATGGCAGGTGGCGCCGATCAGCTTCACGCCGCGCTGCGCCGCCTGGTGATAGGGGCGGGCCCCGGCGAAGGACGGCAGGAAACTATGGTGGATGTTGATGATGCGCCCCGGATAACGCTCGCACAGGCGCTCCGGCAGGATCTGCATGTAGCGCGCCAGCACCACGGTGTCGGCGGCGGTGTCCCGGATCAGTTCATCCAGCGTGGCAAAGGCGTTGTCGCGATCATCGGGCTTCACCGGCACGTGGTGATACGGGATGCCGTGCCACTCGACGAAACCGCGCAGATCCTCGTGGTTGGAGACCACGCAAGGAATCTCGAAGGGCAGCTCACCGCTGCGCCACCGGTACAGCAGGTCGGCCAGGCAGTGGCTCTGCCGGCTGACCATGAGCATGACGCGCTTGGGCACCTGGCTGTCCGTGAGCCGCCAGTCCATGCCGAAGCGCTCCGCCAGCGGCGCGATGAGCGCCCGCAGGCCGTCCAGGTCGAAGGGCAGGCTGCTCGCCCGGATTTCGTAGCGCATGAAGAACCAGCCACTCTCTGCATCGGCGTACTGGTGCGCTTCGGTGATCCAGCCACCGTGCCCTGCCAGCGCGTCGGTGACCGCGGCGATGATGCCGACCTGGTCAGGACAGGACAGGGTCAGACGATAGCAGTAATCGGCCACAAAGTTTCTCCCGGATTAACAATATTTCACGACAGTATTGCAGGGCCGAGCCCCCGTCAACCGCCGCATGCCGCCGCTCCGGAATGGTGCAAGCGCCCGATTACAGGGCATAAACGGGGAATGACGGCCGTCTGGCTACCGCGCCATGAACCGGTGGACCAGCCGCTGGATCACTCCGCCGTAAGGCGGGTACATAAGGGCGGCACTGTTGATGCGGCCCTTGGCGAACACCGCTTTCTCATGGGAGAACGTGGCGAATCCGTAATGGCCGTGATAGCGCCCCATACCGGATGCTCCGACACCGCCGAACGGCAGGTTGTCCTGGGCCACGTGCAGCAGGGTGTCATTCAGGCACACGCCGCCGGAGTGGGTCTCCCGCAGCACGCGCTGCTGCCGGCTCCGGTCATGGCCGAAATAGTAGAGCGCCAGGGGCCTGGGCCTTCGGGCGACATGGGCGATCGCGGCGCCCAGATCCGGCACCGTGACGATGGGCAGAATCGGCCCGAACAGCTCCTCCTTCAGCACCCGGGCACCGTCCGGCGCATCCAGCACCAGGTGAGGCGCAAACCGGCGCCCGTCCGGGAGGCTCTCCCCGGCCGGAGTGATCGCCTCGATGCGCGCCCCTCTCTGCCGGGCGTCATCCAGCAGCTCCAGCAGGCGATCATGCTGGCGGTCATTGACGATGCTGGTGTAGTCGGGGTTGTCGCCAAGCCGGGGGTAGCGGCGGGCGACCGTGGTGCGGATGGCCGCCAGCAGCGCATCACGCCGCGCGGGAGTGCAGAGCACGTAATCCGGCGCGATGCAGGTCTGCCCGGCGTTGACCAGCTTGCCGAAGACCAGCCGGCTGGCCACCGCGGCGACATCCGCGTCATCGTCGACGATCACCGGCGACTTGCCGCCGAGTTCCAGCGTCACGGGCGTGAGATTGGGCGCTGCCGCGGCCATGACCTGGCGCCCCACGGCCGTGGACCCGGTGAACAGCAGGTGGTCGAACGGCAATGCGGCAAAGGCCTGACTCGCCAGCACCTCACCCTCGAACACTGCCACCTCGTCCGCGCTGAAGGCGGCGGCGAGCAGCTCACGCAGAACCGCGTTGGTGGCGGGCGTGAACTCGGAGAGCTTGAGCATGGCTCGGTTGCCGGCGGCCAGGGCACCGGTCAGCGGAGCCAGCGCGAGAAAGATCGGGTAGTTCCACGGCACCATGATGCCCACCACGCCCAGGGGCTGAGGCACCACCTGCGCCCGGGCCGGCTGCATCAGCGGATGGGGCCAGCAGCGCTGGGGCCGCATCCAGCGGCGCACATGCCGGATGGCGTGGCGGAGGCCGGTGAGTGTCGGGACGATATCCGCCGTGGCCGTCTCGTGGGGTGACCGGCCGCCGAAGTCGGCGGAGACGGCTTCAGTGAGCGCCTGCTCGTGGGCTTTCACCGCACGCCGCAACCGCTGCAGTGCATCCCGCCGTGTCGCGGCGTCCGGATAGGGCGCCGCCTGGAAGGCCGCCCGCTGCCTCTCCAGACACGCCGCCATGGCCGACGCCCCGGGCGGGGCTTGCGTCACCTTCTCGTCAACCGTCGGATGGGTTGCCGCAGTCATGGAGGACTCCCGTTCAGGCAATGGAGGCCAGCCGCCGGGCCGGCGCGCCGGACGCCTCGCCATTGCGTATCAGTTCCGCGGCCCGCTCCGCCACGGCGGTCACGGGCGCGTTGGTATTGCCACTGACCAGCCGCGGAAACACCGAGGCATCCACGACCCGCAGCCCCTCCAGGCCGTGCACGCGCAGCGCCGGGTCCACCACGCTGTCGCTGTCACGCCCCATGCGGCATGTCCCCACCGGGTGGTAGATGGTCTCGGCATGGGCCGCCACGTATCGCCGCAGCGCGGCCCGCCCCTGAACGCCGGGCCCCGGATCCAGCTCCATCTGGCCGATCTCCCGCAGGGGCGCGGCGGCGAGAATCTCCCGTGCATGCTCCAGGCCGTCCACCAGCCGCTCCAGGTCGTCCGGGGCTGCCAGGTAGTCGGGATCGATCCGCGGTGGCGCGGCCGGATCGGATGAGGACAACCCCACCCGCCCGCGACTGGCCGGGCGCAGATGGCAGGTGCGCAGGGTGTAGCCGTAGCCGGTCATGGTCCGCCACAGAGAGAGTCCGTGGTTGTCCTCGATGGCCGGGATGAAATGCATCTGCAGGTCGGGCGTCGCGCAGTCCGGACGACTGGCCAGAAACCCGCCCGCCTCGGCAACGTTCGAGCACAACTCGCCCCGGCGGTGGCGAACGTACTCCCACACCGCCCGCACACCACGCGGGAGATAGGACGGGTGGAACGACAGACCGCGGCGATCGCGGCTGCGCCAGATGACGCTCACGTCCAGGTGGTCCTGCAGATTGGCGCCGACGCCGGACAGGGGATGGCGCACGGCAACACCGGCGCGCTCCAGTTCGAACGGGTCGCCGATGCCGGAGAGCTGCAGGATCTGCGGGGTGTTCACGGCGCCGGCGGCCAGCACCACCTCGCCATGCGCCCGCAGGGTGCGCTCCCGGCCGCGGCGACGGTAACGCACGCCGGTGACGCGATGCCCCTGCAGCTCCAGGCTCTGCACATGGGCGCCGGTGATCACCTGCAGGTTGGGCCGCTCCAGGGCCGGTCGCAGGTACGCCCAGGCGTTGCTGCAGCGGCGGCCATCCTCCTGCATCACGTGGTACAGCCCGACCCCGGCCTGCTCCGCGCCGTTGAAATCGGTATTGGCTGGATGGCCGGCGTTCACCGCAGCCTCGATGAACGCCTGACTGAGCGGGTTGACGCAGCATAGCGGCTCGACCGACAGCGGCCCGTCAGCGCCGTGCCAGGCGTCTGCGCCGTCGGCGAAGCGCTCGGAGGCCCGGAACCAGGGCAGCAGTGTCGACCAGTTCCAGCCGTCGGCGCCGTCCGCCTCCCAGGCGTCGTAATCCGCCGGCTGGCCCCGGGTGTAGCACATGGCGTTGATGGCGCTGCTGCCGCCCAGGGTCCGGCCCCGGGGCCAGAACAGGCGGCGACCGTCGAGGCGCGCCTGCGGCACGGTGTAGTAGGCCCAGTTGAAACGGCGGCTGCGCATCATGCCTGTGATGCCCATGGGCACACGGATCAGCGGATGCCAGTCCGACGGCCCCGCCTCCAGCAGACACACGCGCACGTCGGGATCCGCACTCAGGCGGTTGGCCAGCACGCAGCCCGCCGATCCACCGCCGACGATGATGTAGTCCACCTGCCCGCTCACGCCGCGTTTCCCCTTCCGATATCGCCGCGTCCGGCAGCGGCCGTGGTTCCAGTGTACGTCACCGCCCGGACCGCGGATTGAATCAGGCGGTCATCCCTCCTTGCCGGCGTAACGGTCCAGTACGGCCCGGGCCTCCTCGTGCTGGCTCTGTTCCACGAAGACCCGGCGGGCGGTGGCGTCGCCCGGTTCCGCGCCGTCCTGGATCATGGGCTGGAAGAAGCGCTTGGTGGCGGCCACAGGTCCAGCCGGCAGGGCGGCCAGCTCGCCGGCGATGTCCATGGCGTTGGACAGGGTCTCGCCGGACGGCACCCGGTAGTCGGCCACACCCAGCCGCAGGGCATCGGCGCCCAGGAAGCGCTCGAACCCCCAGGTCAGCCGCCGGGCGGTCACCGGACCGACCCGGGCCGCCAGGGTGGTCAGCCCCCAGGGCGGCAGGAATCCGTTGGGCACCTCGGCCAGGTTCCAGATGGTGTCCTCGGCGGTCACCACCAAGTCGCAGCACACGGCGAGCACGAAACCGCCGCCGAAGGCGTGCCCTTCCACGGCGGCGATCACCGGCGTATCCATGAGCCCGATCCGCCGCGTCATGGCACCGGGCAGGCGCTGGTGCTCGGCCAGCTCCTGCGAGTCACAGCGCCCCATCTCCTTGAGATCACTGCCGGCACAGAACCCCGGCGGTGCGCCGGTGAGCACGATGGCACGCACCTCCGGATCGTACTCCAGGGATGCAAACGCCTCGTCCAGGGCCACGGTCAGCCCGGTGGACAGCGCATTGCGCTGAGCCGGCCGGTTCATGGTGACGATGGCCACGGGGCCATCACGATCCAGATCAATCACAGCACCACCTCCAGCAAACGCGGACCGGGCTCGCGCATGGCCGCGGCAAAGTGTGTATTGAACGCCTCGATAGTCTCGATGCGGTGCGCCTCGACGCCCATGCCCGTTGCCAGTGAGACCCAGTCCAGGTCCGGGTCTCCAATGTTCATGAGCTGGCGGGCGCTCTCCCCCACCTCACCCAGCCCAAGGCGCTGGAACTCGTTGTGCAGGATACGGTAGCTGCGGTTGGCGTAGACCACCACAGTGGTATCCAGCCGCTCCCGCGCCATGGTCCACAGGGACTGGACGTTGTACATGCCCGCACCATCGGCCTGCAGACACAGCACCTGGCGGTCCGGGCACGCCACCGCCGCGCCGATGGCCATGGGCAGCCCGCCCCCCAGGGCGCCGCCGGTGAGGGACAGCCAGTCGTGGGGCGGGCAGCCGGCGGTGGCCTCCGGGAGTCCGCCGCGGGAGGTCACCGCCTCGTCGGCGACGATGGCGTGCTCCGGCAGCAACGCGGCGACGCTCTGGCCCACACTCTCCGGGCTCAGCTCCCCAGTGGCCGGCTCCGGGACGGCAAGAGGCTGAATCGAGGCGCTGTCCTCGCGGGCGCCAAGCATATCGCAGAGCGCCTCCAGGGCGGCCACGGCGTCGTCCCCCGGAGCGGCCAGGGTGTGAATGGCGCAGCTCTCCGGAGTCAGCCAGCTCGGCTGGTCCGGATAGGCGAAAAACCCCACCGGCGGCACCGTCTCTACCAGCACCAGGTGCCGGGCCTCCCGGAGCAGCGCCGCCCCCTGGTCGGGATAGCGTGGAAACCGCTGAATCGGACTCCGCCCGGCACCCCGCTCGAGCCGGGCGGTAAAGGTATCGGCCAGCACCGTGGCGCCGGTGGTGGCGGCGATCCGGCTCGCGGCGTGCAGGCCGTCGGCCCGCACCGCAGCGCCGTTCATGAGCATGACCACGGGTTCGCCGGATGCCAGCACCCGCGCCACGGCCTCCAGGGCGGCCGGGTCCACGGAGGGCCGCCGCGGGCGCTGCACCGGCGGTGCGGGGTCGTCCGCCTCCCCCCAACTGCAGTCGGCCGGCAGGATCAGGCTGGCGATCTGCCCCGGCGGGCCGTAAGCGGCCTTGACCGCGGCCCGGGTATCCGCCGCCAGCAGGCGCGGCGAGGCGCAGGTCCGCAGCCAGCCGGATACCGGACGTGCGTAGGCTTCCACATCGGAGGCAAGCGGGGTTTCGTACTGACGGTGCCAGGTGGCGTGTTCGCCCACCACGTTGACGACGGGTGTGCGTGCGCGCATGGCGTTATGGAGCTGGGAGAGCCCGTTGCCAAGCCCCGGCCCCAGATGGAACAGCGTCGCGGCCGGCTTGTCGGCCATGCGCGCATAGCCGTCGGCGGCGCCGGCCACGACACCCTCGAACAGGCCCAGCACCGGGCGCATCCCGCGCACCCGGTCCAGAGCGGCGACAAAGTGCATCTCGGACGTGCCCGGATTGGCGAAACAGGTATCCACCCCGGCGTTCATCAGGGTGCGCAACAGCGTCTCGGCCCCGTTCATGGTCTCTCCCCCTCGTGCGTCGTAATGGTGTTATTGCACCATCTGACCGCAACCACGCAGCGCGGTCAAAACCCGGGGGGCATCTTCAGCCGATCACGCCCTTCTCCCGGAGCACCGCAATGGCCTCCCCGGAGTATTGCAGCACGTCACGGAGAATGGCGTCAGTCTGTTCGCCGAGCCGGGGTGCCGGGCGGCTGCTGTCCAGGGGCGTCGCGGAATAGCGGATGGGGTTGGCCACGGCCGGCACGCGGCCCAGTTCCGGGTGCTCCGTGGCCGTCTGCATGCCCCGGGCCTGGATCTGCGGGTCGGCGAAAACGCGGTCGATGGTGTTCACGGGGCCGCTGGGGACACCGGCGGCCTTCAGTTCGGCCAGCCAGTCGTCGGTGGTCCGGGTGCGGAACACGGCGGCCAGCTCCGGAATCAGCACCTGGCGATGGGCGACGCGCGCGGCATTGGTCGCATAGGCGGCATCCGCCGGCAGATCGGGCCGACCCATGACGTCGCACAGCCGCCGGAACTGGTCGTCGTTGCCCACGGTGAGCACCAGGTAGCCATCCCGGGTGGGAAAGGTCTGGTAGGGCACGATGTTGGGGTGGGCGTTGCCCATGCGCCCGGGCACCTGGCCGCCCACCAGGTAATTCATGGCCTGGTTGGCGAGGGTCGCCACCTGCACGTCCAGCAGCGCCAGATCGATGTGCTGCCCCTCGCCGGTGCGCTCCCGGTGTGCCAGGGCGCCAAGGCTGGCCACGGTGGCGTACATGCCGGTGAGAATGTCGGTCAGCGCCACCCCCACCTTGGTGGGCTCGCCCCCGTCAGCATCCGGGGCGCCGGTGATGCTCATGAGCCCGCCCATTGCCTGGAGCAGGAAATCGTATCCGGCCCGCTCGCTGTAGGGGCCGGTCTGACCGAAGCCGGTAATGGAGCAGTAGATCAGGCCGGGGTTCACCGCCTGCAGGCTGGCGTAATCCAGCCCGTACCGGGCCAGCCCGCCCACCTTGTAGTTCTCCAGCAGGATGTCGCTGCGCGCCGCCAGCTCCCGCACCAGCGCCTGGCCTTCCGGGCGGGTGATGTCGATGGCCACGGACTGCTTGCCGCGGTTGGCGGAAAGATAGTAAGCGGATTCGGCCGGGTTGCCGTCGGTGTCATGCAGGTGGGGTGGCCCCCAGCCGCGGGTATCGTCACCCCGTCCGGGGCGCTCGACCTTGATCACCTGGGCCCCCAGATCGGCGAACAGCTGCCCGGCCCAGGGGCCGGCGAGGATGCGGCTGAGGTCCAGTACGCGGATGTGGTCGAGGACGGCGGGCATGACGGGGCTCCCGGGTAACAGGGGTAAGATGCCTAACCAGAAGCGGGGCACCCTAGGGCGCCCCGCTGTCAGCATACCGCAGGTTCCGGCACGCTCAGTCGAGCGCCTTGGAGAACTCCGGCACCGCCTCGAACAGATCCGCCACCAGGCCGTAGTCGGCCACCTCGAAGATCGGGGCCTCCTCGTCCTTGTTGATGGCAACGATCACCTTGGAGCCTTCCATGCCGGCCAGGTGCTGGATGGCACCGGAGATGCCCACGGCGATATAGAGGTCCGGGGCCACGATCTTGCCGGTCTGGCCGACCTGGTAATCGTTGGGCACGAAGCCGGCGTCCACCGCGGCGCGGGAGGCGCCCAGGGCGGCGTTCAGCTTGTCGGCGACCTCTTCGAGGATCTTGAAGTTCTCGCCACTGCCCATGCCGCGACCACCGGAGACCACGATCTTGGCGGAGGTCAGCTCCGGACGGTCGGACTTGGTCAGCTCCTGGCTGACGAAGTCGGCCACGGCGCTGTGATCCAGCACGTCCACCTGCTCGACGCTGGCGGAGCCACCCTCGGCGGCGGCCGGCTCGAACGCCGTCGGCCGCACCGTGATCACCTTGGTGCCGTCGGTGGCCTGCACCGTCGCCATGGCGTTACCGGCGTAGATGGGCCGGGTGAAGGTGTCTTCCGACTCCACCGCGGTGATGTCGGACACCTGGGCCACATCCAGCAGCGCGGCGACCCGCGGCATGAAATTCTTGCCGAAAGTGGTGGCCGGCGCCAGCACGTGGCCATAGTCACCGGCGATGTGCGCCACCAGGCTGGAGAGGTCCTCAGCCAGGCCGTGCTCATAGTGCGCGGCGTCGGCGACACGGACCTTGGTCACGCCGTCGATCTTCGCTGCAGCCTCACCCACGGCGCCGCAATCCTTGCCGGCGACCAGCACGTGCACGTCGCTGCCGATGGCCCTGGCGGCACTCACGGTACCCAGCGTCGACGACCCCAGATGCGCGTTGTCATGTTCTGCTACGACGAGAATGGTCATTTAGATCACCTTCGCTTCGTTCTTGAGCTTGTCCACCAGCTCGGCCACATCCGCGACCTTGACGCCACCCTGGCGCTTCGGCGGCTCGGACACCTTCACCGTCTTCAGCCGCGGCGTGGTATCCACGCCCAGGTCGGCGGGGGACAGCGTGTCCAGCTGCTTTTTCTTGGCCTTCATGATATTGGGCAGCTTGGCGTAACGCGGCTCGTTGAGGCGCAGGTCGGTGGTGACGACCGCCGGCAGCTTCAGGGAGACCGTCTCGGCACCGCCGTCGATCTCGCGGGTGACCTGGACCTTGCCGTCCTGCAGATCCACTGCGGAGGCGAACGTACCCTGGCCCCAGCCCATGAGCGCAGCGAACATCTGACCGGTCTGGTTGGCGTCGTCGTCAATGGCCTGCTTGCCAAGGACTACCATGTCCGGGTTTTCCTTCTCGGCCAGGGCCTTGAGCAGCTTGGCAACCGCCAGCGGCTCCAGCTCGTCGTCGGTTTCCACAAGAATGCCGCGGTCACCGCCCATGGCCAGCGCCGTACGGATGGTCTCCTGGCACTGGCTCACGCCCATGGACACCACGACAACCTCTTCTGCGACGCCTTTCTCCTTGAGTCGCACCGCCTCTTCGACGGCGATCTCATCGAAGGGGTTCATGGACATCTTGACGTTGGCGGTTTCTACGCCGCTGCCGTCCGCCTTCACGCGGACTTTCACGTTGTAGTCCACCACGCGCTTCACAGGCACCAGAATCTTCATAACATCTCCGTTCTGCGTTGTGCGCTTGGCGAGCAATGGGTGTAAGCGGCCGCCGGGTCGAACCGTCCGTCATCTGCACCCGGCTGGCGGCATCAATATTCCGCTATGCGAAACTCTGTTCCGCTTAGGCCCGATGAGCATAGATAAGGGCCTGATCCGTGTCAAATTGCCCCCAACGGCGCGGGCAATCAAGAGCGATGTCACGGCCCACCGGCGCCGCACCTTCGTACAGGACACGACACGCGTGTATTGTACAGAAAGTACGCACCTTGTCGCCCGTGCGGCACAAGGCCTCATCACGCACGACGCGATTCAGGTGCGCTGCCCTCCCCCCTGCACACATGTTATAGTGTTGCAAGTTGTTAGCGGGGGACGCCACATGGCTACCAATGTTGTTATGCCGTTCAAGCACGCCGATCACGATCACGACCACTGCGTGGACGACGCTCTGGCGCGTGCGGAACAGCAGTGCACCGAGAACGGCGTTCGACTCACGACCATCCGGCGCCGCGTGCTGGAGCTGATCTGGCGCCGCCATGAACCCATCAAGGCGTACGACCTGCTGGACATGCTGCGGGCGGAGCGTCGCAGTGCAGCTCCGCCCACGGTATACCGCGCCCTGGATTTCCTTCTCGAGGAAGGGCTGATCCACCGCATCGAAAGCCTGAACGCCTATGTGGGCTGCGGTGACCCTCATCGCCCACACGTGGGTCAGTTCCTGATCTGTCAGCGCTGCAACGCCGTGGCCGAGCTCAATGACGGCGACGTCTATCAGGTGCTGACCAGCAAGGCGGAAGAACTGGGTTTTCAGGTCAACTCCCAGACCATCGAAATCAACGGCTTCTGCCCGGCGTGCCGCGACGTGCACTGCGCCGCCGGCAGCTGATCTCCGACGCCGCCACTGACCGCGCGGTCGGCTTGCCCCTGACCGTCATCCGGCTTATCGTTGACGGTTAACGCCGGTAAGGGATTGCCGCTCCGAGCCGTTCACCCCCCATTCGTTCATGGAGAGTAACCACCCAATGCGTGCACTCATCTGGAGGCTTGGTGTAGCCGCTGGTCTTGGTGGGGCCCTGCTCATCAGTGGCCAGAGCCTCGCTGCCAACGAACGCATGGACCTCAGCGAAGCCTATCGGCTGGCAGTGGAGCAGGACCCCAGGCTGCGCGCCGCCCAGGCGCGGCTGCGCGCCAGCGAGGAGCTCCAGCCCCAGGCCCGCGCCCTGTTCCTGCCGGAGATCAACCTGGAGGCGGGCGCCAACCAGAACTGGGAGAACTCCCAGTTCGGTGACCAGGACCGGGGCAGTGTGGACTACCATGGCTGGTCCGCTGGCGTGACCCTGACGCAGCCCCTGTTCCGCCGCGAGAGCTTCGCCCTGGCGGACCAGGCGGACATCCTTCAGGACCAGGCCAGCCTGCAGTACGCCACCAGCCAGCAGGACATCCTCCTGCGGGTAAGCGAAGCGTACTTCGACATGCTGCTGGCCCAGGACAACCTGCGCCTCACCGAGGCGGAGCTGGAAGCGGTGCAGTCGGAGCTGCGCCGCGCCGAACGTGCCCTGGAAGTCGGCAGCGGCACCGTCACCGACCGGGACGAGGCGCGCGCCCGCTTCGACCAGGTGGAAGCGCAGCGCCTGCGCGCCCAGAACGACCTGCAGGTGGCACGGGAGAACCTGCGCAGCGTCATCGGCCAGCCGCCCCGGGAACTGGCGGGCCTGCGGGACGACTTCTCCGCCCAGCCCCCCTCGCCGGATGCACCGGAAGTGTGGTCGGAGCGGGCAGAACGCAACAACCTGAACGTGCGCCTGTCCGAGGGCGAGTTCCGGCGCTCGCGCACGGAAGTGGAGCGGGTACAGGGGCAGCGGTATCCCAGAGTCGATCTGGTGGCCAATTACTCGCGAAACTACCAGAGTGAACTCGGACAACAGGGCGCCGGTACGGGAGCATTCGCAGGAGAGGAACTCGACGGTGAGCAGACATCCGTTGGCGTACGGCTGACCATGCCGCTCTACGCCGGCGGCGGCCCCACCTCCCAGGCCCGCGAGGCGCAGGCCGAGCGGGACGCCTTCTTCGAGGAGTCCATCGACGCCCGCCGCCAGGCCAGCCTGGAGGCGGAGTCCGCCTACCTGAACCTGGTCTCCAACCTGCGCCAGATCAGCGCCTTCGAACAGGCGCTGCAGTCGGTGCTGAGTACGGAGCGCTCCACCCGGCGCGGGCTGGAAGTGGGGCTGCGCACGACCCTGGACGTGCTCAACGTCCAGCGCGACCGCTTCTCCACCCAGCGCGACCTGGCCGAGGCGCGTTACAACTACCTGCTGAACTACCTGCAGCTGCAGGTGGCCGTGGGCTCCGCCATCGACGGCTCCACCATCGACGACGTCAATTTTTTCCTGGCCCAGCGCGCCGAGGACGAAGTGGATGATCTCGCCGACATGGAGGAGATCGAGACGCCGGAGAACGACGACTTCCCGGATGGCGATCAGACGGAGTAAGCGCTTGAGCGCTCCGGTGCCATCGCGCATCGGCGGCCGCCCCCTGCTGGCGGCCGCCGCCCTCGCAGCCGCGCTGCTCGGCGGTTGCGCCAGCTTTACGGCCATCGCCCCGGATGACGCCTTCAGCGACCCCCCGCGGGGTGTGGAGCTCATCAATGTGCCCTACTTCCCCCAGGAGGCGCTCCAGTGCGGCCCGGCGGCTCTTGCCGAGACCCTGGTCTGGAGCGGCTACGAGACCACACCGGGCGACCTGAAGCCCGAGCTGTTCATCCCCGAGCGCGAAGGCACGCTGCAGACGGAGATGAAAGCCCAGACCCGCGCCCGCGACCGTATCCCCTACCGCATCCGCGGCAACCACGACGCCATTCTGGCGGAGCTGCACGCCGGCAACCCGGTGCTGGTGTTCCAGAACCTGGGGCTTGGCTGGGCGCCGGTCTGGCACTACGCCGTGGTGGTGGGTTACGACCCGCAGGATCACGACTACATCCTGCGCTCCGGCGAACACGAGCGGCAGCTCACCGGTCTGGACCGCTTCCGCCGGACCTGGGACCGGGGCGACAACTGGGCCATCGTCGTGGTGGAGCCGGACGACCTCCCGGCCACGGCGGAGCCGGCGAACTGGCTGCGCGCCGGCCTGGATCTGCAGGAGAGCGGCCGCACCGATGCCGCCACCACGGCCTACGAAAGCGGCCGGGACCGCTGGCCGGAACACGGCGGCTTTCACGTGGCGCTGATGAACCTCCACTACGGCAAGGGCGACGCGGATGCGGCAGAGGCCGCCGCGCGCCGCGGACTGGACGAGGCGGAATCCCACGGTGGGGTACTGCGCAACAACCTCGCCATGTTGCTGCTGGAGCGCGGTGCATGCGAGGAGGCCGGCGCCCTGGCTCGTGAGGCCGAGGCGTCAGTGGACGCCGACAGCCCCTTCGCCGGTGACTTCCGGGAGACCCGGGAGACCGTCCGCCGGGAATGCAGCGCCGCCGACGACTGAGCCACCGGGTTGTTACAATCCTCGGGCACGCACAAACCGGGAGGACTACCATGGCCGAGATCGACGAACAGACCCGCACCGAACTGGAAGCCGCCGCGTTCCGTACGCTGGTGGGACACCTGCGCGAACGCACAGACGTCCAGAACATCGATCTCATGGATCTGGCCGGCTTCTGCCGCAACTGCCTCTCCAAGTGGTACAAGGCCGCCGCCGAGGAGCGTGGCATCACCATGGACTACGACGAGGCCAAGGAGATCGTCTACGGCATGCCCTACAGCGAGTGGAAGGAGAAGTACCAGAAGTAACCGCACCAGCGGGGCGCACCCCGCGTCAGGCGGTGGGGTGCGGCCGAACCTGCAATGATATAAAATAACGCACTCGCACAGCAGCCCGCTCGAGCCCCATGCCACGCCTTGTTCTCGCCGCCACCGCTGGCCTCTTTCTGCTATCCGGATTCGCCGCCCTGGTCTATCAGGTGCTGTGGGTGCGCGAGCTGGGGCTGCTGTTCGGCAATACCGCCCAGGCGGCGGCACTGGCCATCGCCATCTTCTTCGCCGGCCTGGCGGCGGGCGGCTGGTTCTGGGGTCGTCTGGCACCACAGGTGCGCTCACCGCTGAAGGTCTTCGGCCTGCTGGAGCTGGGTGTGGCCGCCACCGCCGTGGGCCACTTCGTGCTCATCGACCTCTACCACATCATCTACCCGGCCCTGAACGCGGCCGCGGGCGATGCCGCCTGGGCCACCACCGCGCTGCGCGCCAGTCTCGGCGCCATCGTCCTGTTTCCGCCTGCGTTTCTCATGGGCGGCACGCTGCCCATGATGGGGCAGCACCTGGTTCGCATCACCGGTCGGCTCGCCACCACCGGCACGGCGGTGTACGCCCTGAACACCTTCGGCTCGGCCCTGGGCGCCCTGGCAGCGGGCTTTGTCCTGCCGCCACTGCTCGGCTTCAGTGGTGCCTACCTGCTCGCCATCGGCATCGACCTGTTCGTGGGCCTCGCGGCCATCGGTCTGGCCATGGGGCTGGTTCTGGCGCCAACCGATGCACGCCCGCAGGATGCGGCCGCGGACCAACCCCGCAACACCCGGAGCACTGCCTCTGCGGCTACCTCCGCAGGCCTGCCCGCGCGCCTGGTGGCGCTGGTGCCGTTCGTCTCCGGCGCCGCAACCCTGGGTGTGGAGGTGCTGTGGACGCGGCTGTTCGCCCAGGTCCTGCAGAATTCCGTGTACACCTATGCGGTGGTGCTGGTGGCCTTTCTGCTCGCACTCTCTCTGGGCTCCCTGACCGCCAACGCCCTGGCCCGCCTGCGCGCGCCGGCACCGCGCCAGGTTCTGTTGCTGGTTCTGGCCGCGTCGGGAGCGGTCATCGCCGCGTCGCCGTGGGCGTTCCACGCCGTCACCGGCGGCCTTGCCTATGTGGGCGCAGGCGCCTCATGGCTTGAGTACCTGGGTGCGGTCTCGGTGGTGGCCCTGCTGGTGATGGTGCTGCCGGGCATTCTGCTGGGCATCACCCTGCCCTACCTGTTGCGGCTGATGGAGGCGGCCCGCCCGGAGCCCGGCGAGATCCTCGGCCGCCTGGTAGCGGCCAACACCGCTGGCGCCATTATCGGCTCGCTGGCCGCCGGTTTTCTGCTGCTGCCGTGGCTGGGGGTCAGCGGCAGCCTGCTGGTGCTGGCGACGCTCTACCCGGCGCTGATGCTCCCGCTGATCCTGCGCGAACCCATCCCGTGGCCTCACCGGGTGATCTACGCAACGCCCGTTGTCGCGGCCGTGGCCGGGCTGATCGCCTTCCGCGCGGCCGGGCCCGCGGCCACGACCCTGAGCGCTGACGAGCGGCTGCTGGAGGTGATCGAGGGCACCCACGCCACCGCCGCCGTCATCGAGCGCGGCGAGCACCGCCTGATCCGCGTGAACAACTTCTACACCCTGGGCGGAACGGGTGCGCTGGAATCGGAGCGCAACCAGACCCTGATCCCCATGATGACCCACCCGGAGCCCCGCTCCGTGTTCTATCTGGGCATGGGCACGGGCATTACCGCGGGCACGTCACTGCTGTTCCCGGTGGAGCGCGTGGACGTGTGTGAGCTGCTGCCGGAGGTGGTGGAGCTGGCGGAGCGCCACTTCGCGCCCTGGAATCAGGGGCTGTTCGACGACGAACGGGCCACGGTGCGCGCCGAGGACGGCCACCACTGCCTGCGTCACGCCGACACCGAATACGACCTCATCATCAGCGACCTGTTCACCCCCTGGAAGGCGGGCACGGGCAATCTCTACACCCGCGAGCACTACGAGACCGGGCGCGCGCGCCTCGCCGAGGACGGCCTGTTCGTGCAGTGGCTGCCCCTGTATCAGCTCACGGAAAAGGAGCTGGGGACCATCGCCCGCACCATGGACGCGGTGTTCCCGCAGGTGGTGATGTGGCGGGGCGACCTGTTCGCCGACGGCTCGATCATCGCCCTGGTGGGGACAGAGTCGGGGGTCACCGTGGATCCCGACGCCCTGGTGGCACACGGCCGCAGCCTGGCCGACAACCCGGCACTGCCGGAGGACCTGCTGCAGGCCGTGAATCTGCGCTTTTACGCAGGCAATGTCTCCCTGAGCGGGCTGTTCGATGAGGCACCCCTGAACACCCACGACCGGCCGGTGGTGGAATACCAGGCGCCACGCAGCCAGCGGCTGGTGCAGGCCGGCGAGGAGACGTGGATGACCGGCTCGCGCCTGGGCTTTCTCTACCAGAACCTGGCCGAGCAGGTGCCACCCGCCGAGGACCCGTACCTGGCCCCGCTGAAGGACGACGCCCACGGCTACGTGGACGCGGGGCGTCACTACTACTTTTACAACGTCCTGCGCATGAACGAGCGCCACGACCTGGCCAGCGCGCAACTGCGGCAATTCCTTGCCCTGACGCCCTTCGACCAGCCGCCGGGCGATCCGGAGGCGCCCACGACGCGCTCAAGCTGGGAGGAAGGCCGCTGACGTCCGGGCCGGTTCAGCCGGTACGACGCACCAGCAGCCGCAGCAGCGCCAGCGCCACGACGATGGCGACAAAGGCGGGGCCGAACGGCAGGTCCGCCAGCAGGGCGATGGCAAAGGCCGCCACATAGGCCAGCACCCCCACCACGGCGGAGAGCACCACCGCCGCCCGCCAGCCGGGCGCCAGGGCGAAGGCGACCCACGGCGGGATGAAGATCAGGGCGAAGGCCGCCATGACGCCCATGGCCATGGAGGCCAGCGCCACCCCGACGGCGACCATGATGCTGAACCCCAGGCCGAGCAACGCAACACTGCGGCCGTTGGCGCGATCGTGCCCCGGGAACAGGCGCGCCCGCAGCAACCGCGGCGAGAGCCACGGCATCAGCGCCGCAAACACCAGGGCGAAAGCGATACCGGTGAGCAGGTGTTCGGTGCTGGTGAAGTAGAGCTGACCGTCCACCAGAGTCTGCGCCAGGGTACGGGCGTGGTGGCTGAACTGCGCCCCCAGGATCATCGCCGCCCAGCCGGCCAGAATCATCACCGCGTAGAGATCGTTGCCGGTGCGCCGCACCAGCCCGCGGGCGACCACACCGCCACCGGCGACCCCCAGGGCGGCCATCAGCGGCGGCATCCCCAGCAGGCTGCCGATCACGCCCCCGGCACCACCCAGATGGGCAAAGCCCAGCGCCGCCAGCCACTCCTCGCGCATGCGCAGGTAAAGCCCGAGCACGGGCAGCACGGCCGCAAACACCAGACCGGTGAAGAACGGCAGACGGAATAGCGGGTCGATCAGCAGATCCCACTCCATCACGCCATCTCCACCAGCCGGTCGGCCACCTGCCGCAGGAAGTCCTGTTCGTGGGAGATCACCAGGGCGCCCCGCTCCGGCCCCAGCGCGCGCAGCGTCTCCGCCAGCAGCGCCTCGCCGTCGGGGTCGAGATTGTTGGTGGGCTCGTCGAGCAGCAGCAGATCGGCGGGATGACCGACCGCCGCCCAGACCATGAGCAGCTGCCGCTGCCCGCCGCTGAGACGGTCCACGCGGACATCCAGCAGCGCGCGCAGCCGCTCCGGCAGCGTGGCCGCGTCCACGTCCATCAGGCGCAGCACCTCGCGCACGCGCAGGGGCGTCTCGCCGGTGTCGAAGCCGGTCTGGGACTGGTAGGCCAGGCGCAGGCCGTCGCTGCGCGTGATGCGGCCGGAGAAGACCGTGGCCTCGCCGGTGAGCACGCGCATGATGGTGGACTTGCCGCAGCCGTTCGGGCCTGACAGCCCGACCACCTCGCCGGCGTCCACGAAAAAATCGAGGGGCCCGATCACGGGCCCCTCATAACCGGCCCGTAGGCCTTCAGCAGTGAGCAGACGTATCGTCATTACTCAATGGGGGACGCAATCACCTCGACCCAGTCGCCGATCAGCTCGAAGTAGTCGTCGGCGGTGCCGTCGACCTGAACGCCCGGCATCAGCTCGTAGGCTTCCCAGCCAAGCTGCTCCGCCACGAAGTTCACGTGGTCCTCGCGCTGATACGGATAACGGATGATGACCCCGTCCTTGCCCTCCAGTTCACTGACCAGTGCGCGCAGGTGCGAGCCCGTGGGCGGGTTTCCGGGGACCGGCTCAAGAAAGCCCAGGTCCGGTACGTCCAGGCGGTCCAGCAGGTAGGTGGCGTCATCGTGGTAGAGCACCACACCCGGTGCGCCGTCGACACGCTCCCGCCACTCGTCCACGTACTCGTCCGCACGCTCGGCGAATTCTTCCGCGTTGGCATGGTACGTGTCCGCGTTGGCGGAATCCATCTCCGCCATGCGCGCCGCCAGGGTCTTGGCGATCTCGCCCATGCGGATCGGGTCCAGGTAGACATGGGGGTTGCCGGCCGGATGGACGTCGCCCCGGGAGCGGTCGGCCTCGCCACCCGTGCCGAGCAGATCCACCTGGGCCCCGGCCTCGAAGTAGCCGCTGGTGCCGGCCCGGACGCCGGGGTTATTGGCGCCACGGATGGCGGCGGGCAACCACCCCTCCTCCAGCTCCGCCCCCACGGAGACCACCAGGTCGGCCCCGCGGATGGCGGACATCATGGAGGGCCGGGCCTCCAGGTAGTGGGCGTCGCGGTCCGGCGGCGCCATGGTGCTCACCTCCACGTGGTCACCGCCCACGTGCTTGGCGAGCATGCCCATGTTGGAGGTGGTGGCGGCGATATTCAGCGCCTGGGCCGCCGCCGGGGCGGCAGCCAGTGCGGCACCGAGAGCGCTTGCGATGAGTGCGCGTTTCAGCATCTTTCTGCTCCCTCGCTCAGAATGGATGGGCGCCGTGCGCGCCGATACTGATGTTGTACTGGAGCATGAAGCTCCACTCGTCGTGGCGGTCACCGCCCGGGTCCTCGGCGGCGTAATCCGCGTAATTCACCTGCGCTCGCAGGAACGAGAAGTGGGACGGGTAGAACGTGGTATTCAGGGAATAGCGGTAGCTGGTGCCGAAGTCGTCGCTCGGATTGCTGTCGCCATCGAACGCACGATTCTCGGCGATACCCAGTGCTTCCGCCCGAACGCCTGTCCGCCAACGCGGTGCAATGCCGTAGACCGCCTGAAGGTAAGCGCCGTCCTGGCGGTAGCGAACATCTGCGCTCTCCGCCGACTCCCACGTCCAGTCGTCTGGACCGCCACCTTGGTCATCCGCAAACTTGAAGACCTCGAAATCCAGATCCTGTTCCCGGTAGAAGTACTCACCCTGAATCGTCAGGTCGCCGTGCCCGAGGTAGCCGGCGGCGTCGTACTTGTAGACCGCGTCCAACCCGGCGAACCAGGCGTCGCCATCCCAGGTCTGCACGCGCGGCGTGCCGTGCTCCTCTGAACGCTGGAAGGCGCGCGCGTAGCCGCCCGAAATACCGAACTGCGCCGCGTGGTCATAGCCAAGGTCCGGGCCCCATTTCAGGAAACCAGTGAAGAGCCGGGGACCAGACGCATCCTCGAAGGGCAGGTCCTGCCGTTCACGGACGCGGTTGAGTTCGTCATTGCCGTCTACGAAGTACTCGTCAAACTCCGCCCGATCGTGCCCAACGTAATTGGCAACACCACTGGTGTCCCCCTGCAACACCTCAACCCCACCCTTCAGGTAGGTCCGCGTCGGCAGCAGCCAGTTCAGCTGTACACCCGTCTCCTGAATGCCGTGGTGGCCGAACAGGTGTTCGCTCACCAGCGGGCGGTCGACGAAGTCCCACTCGTGGGGATGCTGGTTGTTGATGTAGCCGATATCCGACAGGAAGCGGCCGCCCTTGATCTGCAGGCCCCAGGGCAGGCTGCTTGTGGTGAAGTAGGCCTCTTCCAGATCCACCGTGTCCGTGCCCTCGACCACCAGCATGGCGAAGGCGTCGAAGTAGGGATCCACGGACGCCTCGAAGGCGAACTCGGTCTCGCGGAGCTGGAAGCCATCCCCGCCGCCACCGTGGTCATGGCCATGGCCATGACTGTGACCCCCTTCGAAACCGCCCGGGTCGTCGACCTCACCACTGAAGGTGTTCGTGTATACGCCATCGAGAATGACGGAGATGGAAGGGTTGAAGGCGGTGCCGGCGCCGATGCGCTCGCTGGAGCCCGGCCCGATGCCGGCGCCCATGCCCCCCTGGGCGTCCATGGCGTCCTGCTGGGTGGCGCCTTCGCCGGGCTGATCCTGTTGCGCGATCGCGACGCCCGAGCCGAGCAGCAGCGCTGCGGCGGCAACGCCCTGGGTTAGATATGCTCGCTTCATGATTGCCCTCATGCTCGCGTTGTTCGGTGGAGAAGGGATGCAGTTCCGGGCCACGGGATTGGCCGGAAAATGGAATTATATAACATTCCTTCATTGATGCAACATTATTACGTTGCGTTTGTGCAACATTGGGGGCAGGTTTCTCGGGTGTTGGGCTGGGGGTTGGTGGATCTGAAGATCCACCCTACGGCGCCCCCTTCGCGGCGAGCCGTAGGGCGGACCTTCAGGTCCGCGGATGCCAACCCTAGCCCTTCAGCCGTTGCGCCTCTTTCCATCCGGCATCGGCCAGGATGGTGGCGCCTTCGCCCACGCTGAGGGCGTCGGCGTTGGCGGCGTTGCCGTCCAGGGCGCGTTTGTACACGCCCTGGAGGATGGCCGCCAACCGGAACAGGGCGAAGGCGGTGTAGAAGGGCCAGTCCTGGATGCCGTTGTCGCGGCCCGCCTTCCGGCAGTACATGTCCACGAATTCCTGCTCCGTGGGCAGACCCAGCTCGCCCAGGTCCAGATCCGCCAGACCACGAATGCCGGGCAGGCCCGACGGCAGGTGGTAGGGAATGCAGCAGTAGGCTAGATCCGACAGCGGGTGACCCAGGGTGCACAGTTCCCAGTCCAGCACCGCCACCACTTCCGGACGCTCCGGGTGGAGCATGAGGTTGCCCAGGCGGAAGTCGCCGTGGGCGATGGTGGTCTCGTCGCTGCCCGCCGGAATGTTCTCCGGCAGCCAGGCCATGAGCTTGTCCATGGACGGATTGTCACCGGTCTTCGACGCTTCGTATTGCTTGCTCCAGCGGCCGATCTGGCGGCCCAGGAAGTTGCCGGGCTTGCCGAAGTCGGCCAGGCCCACAGCCGCGTAGTCCACGTTGTGCAACCGGGCCATGGCGTCGGCCTTGGCCTCGAAGATGGGCCGCCGCTCGGCCTTCGGCACCTCCTCGAGGGCCGGATGGCTGTAGACCCGCCCTTCGATGAAGCGCATGACGTAGAAGGGCGTACCGATGATGGCGTCGTCCTCGCACAGCAGCAGCATCTCCGGCACGGGCACGTCGGTGTCGCGCAGGGCGCGCATCACCTGGTACTCGCGCTCCACCTGGTGGGCGGACGGCAGCAGCTTGCCCGGCGGCTTCTTGCGCAGCACGTAGCGGCGGCCGCCGGACTCCAGCAGAAAGGTGGGGTTGCTCTGCCCGCCCTGGAACTGCTTGATGGCCAGTTCGCCGCCGAACTCCTCCGGCAGCTGCTCGCGCAGGTAGGCGTGCAGGCCGGCCTCGTCGAAACGGTGGGCGTCGAGGACGTCCACCAGCTGTTGTGTCTCTTCACTCATTCCGTTGTCGTCCCCATGCATCGACGCCCGGCGAGCGGGCGGGTTGAGCGGTGATTCAGGCGGAGACCGTCTCGCCGCCATCGGCGACAATGGTCTGGCCGGTCACGTAAGCGCCCATGCGCGAGCCCAGGAACAGCGCCACACCGGCGATGTCCTCCGGCTCGCCGATCCGGCGCAGCGGCGTCTGGTTCTCCACGCGCTTGAGCCGCTCCGGATCTTCCCACAATGCCTTGGCGAAATCAGTCTTGACCAGCCCAGGGGCGATGGAATTGATGCGGATGTTGGACGGCCCCCACTCCAGCGCCAGGTTGCGGGCCAGGGACGCTTCCGCGGCCTTGGACATGCCGTAGCAGCCGATGACGGTATTGCCACGCAGGGCGGCGATGCTGGAGAGCAGGATCACCGAGCCGTTGTTCCGCTCCGCCATCTGCGGCAGCACCATGTTGCACAGCTGCCAGGTGCTCTTGACGTTGGTGTTCATGATCTTGTCGAAGGCCTCGTCAGTGAGCTCGCTCATGGGGCCGTAGACGGGATTGGTGGCGGCATTGGCCACCAGGATGTCGATGCGCCCCCACTTCTCCATGGTGGCGTCCACGAGCTTCTGCAGCTCCTCCTTGATGCCGATGTGGCAGGGCACGGCGATGGCCTCATAACCCTTGTCGGTGAGCTCTTTCGCCACCGCCTCGCACGCCTCGGCCTTGCGGCTGGAGATCACCACCTTCGCGCCGTGCTCGGCGTAGGCTTCGGCGATGGCCTTGCCGATGCCGCGACTGGAACCGGTAATCAGTGCAACCTTGTCTTTGAGATCGATCATCGCTTCTTCTCCCGTTGGCTCATTCATGGCGGGCCGGTATCGGTCCGGCTTGTCTGCCTGTTGCCGATGCACCGTGGGCGGCTGGCCCGCACGGCGTCATCCACGCATACTGTGCCGCCGGCCACCCCTAACCGAGGAGCAGCCCATGACGGCGAAACTGTCCCGCGTCCTGCTGACCAACGACGACGGCATCGATGCCGACGGCCTCGCCCACCTGACCACCATCGCCCGGGACGTGGCCGAGGAGGTCTGGATCGTGGCGCCGGAGCGGGACCAGAGTGGCAGCTCCCACAGCGTCTCCCTGCACGAGCCGGTCCGCTGCCGGCGCCTGGGCGACCGGCACTACGCCGTCTCTGGCACGCCCAGCGACTGTGTGCTCATGGCCACGCAACACCTGATGCGTGACGCGCCGCCGGCGGTGGTGCTGTCGGGCATCAACCGGGGCGCCAACGTCAGCGACTCGGTGGCCTACTCCGGCACCCTCGGCGCCGCCATGACGGCGCTGGTGATGAACGTACCGGCCATCGCCCTGAGTCAGGCGTTCCACAGCCCGGAGCCGGTGCCCTGGGGCACGGCGCTGCGCTACGCACCGGCGCTGATCCGCGACCTGGCGGGCGGGCCATGGGGCACGGACCTGTGTTTCAACGTGAACTTCCCCGCCATCGCCCCGGACGCCGTCAGCGGCCGGGCGGTGTGCCGCCAGGGCCGTGGGTCCATCGCCGGGGTGCGTATCGAGGCGCGCATGGACACCCGCGACAAGCCGTACTACTGGTTCGCCTTCCAGCACGACTACTCGGGGGTAACCGCCGCGGACACGGATATCGAGGCCCTGCGCCGCAATCACATCGCCATCTCGCCGCTGCGCCTGGAGCGCAATGACGAAACCCTGGAGGCGGCGCTGGCCGAACGCCTGGGCGCGGAGCGGCCGGCCTGAGACGGCCGCCCGACGCCGGCGCGGTCCCGCTGCCATCAGGGCAGGCAGAGGCTCACGGACTCGGCAATGCACGCCGGCTTGTCCTGGCCTTCCACCTCGATGACGACCTCGGCGGTGAGCTGGACGCTGCCGTCGTCGCGGTCACTGACGTCCTTGATGGTCTGGTGCAGGCGTACGCGCGCACCCGCGGGCACCGGGCCGGTGAAACGCAGCTTGTTCAGACCGTAGTTGATGCGGGCGCTGACGCCCTGGATCTCCAGCAGCTGCTGGGCAAGCATGGGCAGCAGGGAGATGGTGAGAAAGCCGTGGGCGATGGTCTGGCCGTAGGGGGATTCCTCACGGCAGCGCGCCTCGTCAACATGGATCCACTGATGATCACCGGTGGCTTCGGCGAACGCGTTGATGCGCGCCTGATCCACGGTCACCCAGTCCGTCCTGCCCAGATCCTTGCCGCTCTGAGCCCTCAGCTCGTCGAGACCGTTGACTACCAGCACGGGCCTTCTCCTCTGCTTTGATTCCGCCTTGCGAAACCCAATTTTAAAAATTTTGCTTCTGAAAGCGAACACCCTATACTGAAACCCAACCGATGGGAAGCGGTCCCCGGGGGTTATGTTGCCATGCACAACAACGGCTTGGCGCACTTCCCGCACAGTCGTTCCAGAGCGTTCGCCCGTATACAGTGAGTAACCGTCCAAACGGCAAGCCGAATCAGGAGAACATCATGTCCGACGCCGTTATCGTCTCCACCGCCCGTACGCCCCTGGCGAAGTCCTTCCGCGGCGCATTCAACATGACCCACGGGGCCGACATGGGCGCCCACGCGCTCAAGCACGCCGTGGAGCGCGCCGGCGTGGAGCCGGCCGAGGTGGAAGACCTCATCATGGGCTGTGGCATCCCCGAGGGCGCCACCGGGCACAACATCGCCCGGCAGATTGCCCTGCGCGCGGGCATGCCCATCACCACCGGCGGCACCACCGTGAACCGGTTCTGCAGCTCCGGCCTGCAGACCATCGCCATGGCCGCCCAGCGCGTGCTCGTGGACAAGGTGCCGGTCATGGCCGCCGGCGGCGTGGAGTCCATCACTCTGGCCCAGGCCAACATGAACAAGACCCACCTGCACAACGAGTGGCTGAAGGCGAACAAGCCGGAGATCTACCTCTCAATGATCGAGACGGCGGACATCGTCGCCCAGCGCTACGGCGTCTCCCGCGAATACCAGGACGAATACGCCCTGCGCAGCCAGCAGCGCACCGCCGCCGCGCAGGAGAAGGGCTACTTCAACGACGAAATCGTGCCCATGGACGTGGTGCAGGGCTTCAAGGACAAGGAATCCGGCGAGACGTGGACGGAGAACCGCACCGTCAGCATGGACGAGTGCAACCGTCCCAACACCACCCTGGAGGGCCTGAACTCCCTCGAGCCGGTGATGGGCCCGGACAAGTTCGTCACCGCCGGCAACGCCAGCCAGCTCTCCGACGGCGCCTCGGCGTGCGTGGTCATGGACGGCAAGCTGGCCGAGCAGCGCAACATCGAACCGCTGGGCATTTTCCGTGGCTTCGCAATTGCTGGCCTGGAGCCCGACGAAATGGGCATCGGCCCCATCTACGCGGTGCCGCGGCTGCTGGAGCGCACCGGCCTGACGATGGACGACATCGACCTGTGGGAGCTCAACGAGGCCTTCGCCTCCCAGGTGCTCTACTCCAAGGATCAGCTCGGCATCCCGGACGAGAAGCTGAACGTCAACGGTGGCTCCATCTCCATCGGCCACCCGTTCGGCATGACCGGCGCCCGCTGCACCGGCCACGCGCTGATCGAGGGCAAGCGCCGCGGCGCCAAGTACGTGGTCGTCACCATGTGCGTGGGTGGCGGCATGGGTGCAGCCGGACTGTTCGAAGTCTGCTGATCCCCTGAAACCACAACCCCCGGCGGCACAAGGCCGCCGGGGGTCTTCTTTAACGACGGGTCTCAACCGCCTGGAGTCAATCAGTCATGGACATCAACTTCACCCCCGAAGAAGAGGCATTCCGCCAGGAAGTCCGTAGCTTTCTGAAAGAGAAGCTGCCCAGGGAAATGAGCGACAAGGTGCTCAACCACAAGCACCTGACCAAGGACGACCTGGTCAACTGGCAGAAGATCCTGTACGAGAAGGGCTGGGCCGCCCCCGGCTGGCCGAAGAAGCACGGCGGCCCTGGCTGGACGCCAGTGCAGAAGTCCATCTTCGAGGAGGAAACAGCGCGGGCCGGTGCGCCACCGCTGCTGCCCTTCGGGCTCGCCATGGTGGCGCCGGTGATCATGAACTTCGGCTCCGAAGAGCAGAAGGAGCGTTTCCTGCCGCCGATCCTCTCCGCTGATGCGTGGTGGTGCCAGGGCTACTCCGAGCCGGGAGCCGGCTCCGATCTGGCGTCGCTCAAGACCCGCGCCGAGCGGGAAGGCGATCACTACATCGTCAACGGTCAGAAGACCTGGACCACTCTGGGCCAGCACGCCGACTGGATCTTCTGCCTCGTGCGCACGAACCAGGAGGTCAAGAAGCAGGAAGGGATCTCGTTCCTGCTCATCGACATGAACACCCCCGGCATCTCCGTGCGGCCGATCCAGCTGCTGGACGGCGGCCACGAGGTCAATGAGGTCTTCTTCGACAACGTCAAGGTGCCGGCGGAGAACCTTGTCGGCGAGGAGAACAAGGGCTGGACCTACGCCAAATTCCTGCTCGGCCACGAGCGCAGCGGCATCGCCGGCATCGGTCGCGGCAAGATGGAGCTGACCCGCCTCAAGGAAATCGCCTCGAAAGAGCAGAAGAACGGTCGGCCGCTCATCGATGATCCGTCGTTCCGCGCCCGCATTGCCCGCATCGAGATGGATCTGGACGCCCTGGAAATGACCGATCTGCGCGTCACCGCGGCCGTGCAACAGGGTCAGGCGCCCGGGCCGGAAGCCTCCATGCTGAAGATCAAGGGCACCGAGATCCGCCAGGAGATCTACCACCGCGTGCGCGAAGCCGTCGGCCCCTACGCCCTGCCGTTCCAGCCCGAAGCACTGGACGGCCAGACCGACGATGCGGTGGCGCCGGACTACGCCCTGTCCGCAGCGCCCACCTATTTCAACAATCGCAAGCTCACGATCTTCGGTGGCTCCAACGAGATCCAGAAGAACATCGTCGCCAAGATGATTCTGGGCCTCTGAGCGAACGCAACAGTTTACGGAGCAAGTAACGATGGATTTCTCTCTGACTGACGAACAGCGCATGCTCCAGGACACCGTGGAGCGCCTGGTGCAGGACCAGTACGGCTTTGAACAGCGCCGCGGCTACATGCAGGAGAAGGGCGGCTTCTCCCGTGACATGTGGAACCAGATCGCGGAGCTCGGCCTGCTGGGCGTGCCCTTCCCCGAGGAGATCGGTGGTTTCGGCGGCGGCGCCATCGAAACCATGCTGGTGATGGAAGCCTTCGGCAAGGGCCTGGTGCTGGAACCCTATGTGGCCAGCGTCGTGACCTCCGGTCAGCTGATCGCCGACGCCGGCAGCGACGCCCAGAAGGAAGCGATTCTTGAGCCGCTGGTCGGCGGCGAGCTGGTCCTGGCCTTCGCCCACGGTGAGCCGGACAGCCGCTACAGCAACACCCAGGTTGCCACCCGCGCCGAACGCTCCGGTGCCGGTTACACCATCACCGGGCACAAGGCCGTGGTGCTGCACGGGGATAGCGCCGACAAGTTCGTGATCAGCGCTCGCACCAGCGGTGACACCATGGATGCCGACGGTCTCAGCCTGTTCCTGGTCGATGCCGACGCCAAGGGCGTCAGCATCCAGGGTTACCCCACCATCGACGGCCTGCATGCAGCCGAGGTCAAGCTGAACGGGGTGCAGGTGAGCGAAGATGCCCTGATCGGCCAGGAAGGCAAGGCCGCCGACCTCATCGAGCTGACCCAGGACCGTGGCGCCATGGCTGTCTGCGCCGAGGCCGTAGGTGCCATGGGCGTGGCCTGCGACCTGACGCTGGACTACCTCAAACAGCGCAAGCAGTTCGGCATGCCCATCGGCGCCTTCCAGTCGGTGCAGCACCGCATGGTGGAAATGCGCATGGAGCTGGAACAGGCCCGCTCCGCCACCCTCAAGGCGGCCGCCAAGCTCGATTCCGGCGACCCGGTGGAACGGCGTCGCGCCGTGTCCATCGCCAAGCACCAGGTGGGCATCGGTGGCCGGTTCGTGTCCGAGCAGTCCATCCAGCTGCACGGTGGCATCGGCATGACGGAAGAGTATTACCTGGCGCACTTCGCCAAGCGTATCGCCATGATCGACAACCAGTTCGGTGACGCCGACGCGCACCTGGACCGGTTCTCGGCGCAGATGGACGTGCCGAAGACGGCGTAAGGCAACCGGCGGCCCAGGGGTGGATCCCACCCCCGAACCGCATTGATGTACCTGAACCTGCGTAGGGTGGACGTTTACGTCCACCAGGCCAGGCCCACCCCACTGCACGAGACCACCATGAACAGCCCCATCGTCAACCGCCGCGATCTCGACTTCCTGCTCTACGAACTGCTGGACGCGGAACAGCTCACGGAGCGCGAGCGCTACGCCGAGCACAACCGCGAGACGTTCGACGCCGCCATCGAGACGGCGCACCGCGTGGCCGTGGATCATCTCTATCCACACAACCGCAAGAACGACCTTCAGGAGCCGGAGTTCGACGGCGAGACCGTGACCACCATTCCGGAGGTGAAGCAGGCGCTGGACGTGTACTGCGATACCGGCCTGATCGCCGCCGCCCAGGATTTCGACCGCGGCGGCATGCAGCTGCCGGCGACCATCGCGCAGACCTGCACCGCCATCACCAAGGGCGCCAACGTGGGCACCTTCGCCTACATCGGCCTGACCGTGGCGGCCACGAACCTGATCCTCGCGCACGGCAGCGAGGAGCAGATCGAGCGCTACACGCCGCACATGCTGAGCGGCCGCTTCTTCGGCACCATGTGCCTGAGCGAGCCCCAGGCAGGGTCGTCACTGGGCGACCTGCGCACCCGCGCCACCCCGCAGGACGACGGAAGCTACCGCATCCAGGGCAACAAGATCTGGATCTCCGCCGGCGACCACGAGCTCGCCGATAACATCGTGCACATGGTGCTGGCACGCCTGCCCGACGCACCGCCGGGGGTGAAAGGCATCTCCCTGTTCATCGTGCCCAAGTACCTGGTCAACGACGACGGCAGCCTGGGCCGGCGCAACGACGTGAAACTCGCCGGGCTCATCCACAAGATGGGCTACCGCGGCACCACCTCCACCATGCTCAACTTCGGCGAGAACGGCGACTGCGTGGGCTACATGGTGGGTGGCCCCGGCGACGGCCTGAAGTGCATGTTCCACATGATGAACGAGGCGCGCATCGGCGTGGGCCTCGGTGCCGTCATGCTCGGCTACGGCGGTTACCTCCACTCCCGCGACTACGCGCTGGAGCGCCGCCAGGGCCGCGCACCGGGCGAGAAGGATCCCACGACGCCGCAGCGACGGCTGGCGGAGCACGCCGACGTGCGCCGCATGCTGCTGGCGCAGAAGAGCTACGTGGAGGGCGGCCTGGCCCTGGGGCTGTACTGCGCCACCCTGGTGGACGACGAACGCACCCATCCCGACGCCGGCGCAAGGGCCGACGCGGCGCGGCAGCTCGCCATTCTCACGCCCATCATCAAGTCCTGGCCGTCGGACTACTGCCTGCGCGCCAACGACCTGGCGATCCAGATCCTGGGCGGTTACGGCTACACCCGCGAGTACCCGGTGGAGCAGCACTTCCGCGACAACCGCCTGAACCCGATCCACGAAGGCACCCACGGCATCCAGGCCCAGGACCTGCTGGGCCGCAAGGTGCGCCAGGAGGACGGCGCCGCGTTCCGCTGCCTGGTGGACACCATGCGTCGCACCGCGGACGACGTGGACCGAAGCGGCCCGACGGCCATGGCCGGCCACGCCGATGCCCTGCGGCGCGCCCTGGACACCCTGTGCGACACCACCCAGGCGCTGGCCACGGTGGCGGAAACCGGCGATCAGGAGCGCTACCTGGCCAATGCGAGTTACTATCTGGAGATGACCGGGCACATCGTCATGGCCTGGCTGTGGCTGCGGCAAGGGATCACCGCGGCAAACGCAACACCCGCCACGGATGACGACCGGGCGTTCTACCAGGGGAAGCTGGCGGCGTGCCGCTACTTCTTCAACGTGGAGCTGCCCAAGGCCCACTACCACGCGGATCTGCTCCGCCAGGTAGAGGACACCCCCCTGACGACCGAACCCGCCTGGCTATGAACCGGCGGGCCCCGACGAGGAGAACACCATGGACATGAAAACCAGTGATCCCGCGCTGAAGACCGATTTCGACTCGCTCACCGAGTGGGACGTGCGCGTCCAGCTCGCCGCCGCCTACCGGCTGGTGGCCCACTTCGGCTGGGACGACCTGATCTTCACCCACCTCTCCTGCCGCGTACCGGGGCCGGAGCACCACTTCCTGCTCAACCCCTACGGCTACCTGTTCCACGAGATCACCGCCTCGTCGCTGGTGAAGGTGGACAAGGACGGCAACGCCGTGGACAAGGATGGCGAAGGCAAGATCAACCCGGCCGGCTTCACCATCCACAGCGCCGTGCACATGGCGCGCGACGACGCCCACGCGGTGATGCACCTGCACGAGCCGAACTGCATGGCCGTCTCCGCCCAGGAAGGCGGGCTCAAGCCGCTCAGCCAGACCGCCATGCTCTGCCAGGCGCATCTGGCCTTCCACGAGTACGAGGGTGTGGCCCTGAACCTGGACGAGCGCGAGCGGCTGATCCGGGATATGGGCGACAAGAACATCATGATGCTCTGGAACCACGGTGTGCTCACCGCCGGCAAGACGGTGCCGGAGGCGTTCATCTACCTGTACTTCTTCACCCGCGCCTGCGAGATCCAGGTCCGCGCCGGCAACGGTCCGCACCACCTGCCGGACCAACAGGCCATCGACACCACCCGGGAGCAGGGCCAGATGCTCGGCGGCGCCGCCAAGCTCGCCTGGCCAGGCCTGCTGCGTATCGCCGACGAGCAGTACCCCGGATTCCGGGAGTGAAGCGGAAATCGTGGTGGTGGACCTGAAGGTCCACCCTACGGGCTCCGGGATTCCTGCGAGGGGGTGACGTCGGGCGTGGTGATGGTGGACCTTAAGGTCCACCCTACGCCTGCATCCTATCCCGGGGCCGCGGCGTAGGGTGGATCTTCAGATCCACCATCCACGAACTCACCACTTTCTACACCTCGAACAGGTCCTGCAGCGCCGGGGCCATGCGGCGCACGGCGGCTTCGCCCTCGGCGATGGCCTCCGCGGCCCGGTCGAACTCCAGCAGACCGATGTGCGACAGCCGCGGCGAGATGAGCATATCCGGCGGATCCCCGGCCATGCGGCTGCGGGTAATGCGGTCCTGCATGATGTTGATGGAGTTCGCCGTCACCTGCAGCAGCCCCGGCGTCGGATCGCCGCCGCGCAGCTGCGGCATGGCAGGGACCTTCAGCCAGGGCGCGTGTTCGCGAATGCCGGCGGAGAGGCGGTCCATCCAGTTGGGATCCATGGCCTCTTCTTCAATCTCCGGCTTGCGGGGACGGCGGATGTGCCGCCCCACCAGGTCGCCGTTGAGGCTCACGGCAATCACCCGCTCCGCACCCATGGCCCGGCACAGGGAGACCGGCACCGGGTTGACCAGGCCGCCGTCCACCAGCCAGCGCCCGTCATGACTCACGGGGGTGAAGATCCCCGGCAGCGAGATGGAGGCACGCACGGCCTCCGGCAGCCCTCCTTCCCGCAACCAGACCTCGAGCCCCGTTTCCAGCTCCGTTGCCACCACGCCCAGGGGCAGGCGCAGATCCTCGAAACGCGCCTCGCCGAAATGCTCGCGGAAGGTGTTGACCAGCCGTTTACCCTCGAAGAAACCGCCGCTGGAGAACCCCAGATCCATGTAGCCGATGATGTCGCGACGACTGAGGCGCATCACCCAGTCTTCGAACGCCTCCAGGGCGTCCAGCCCGTAGATGGACCCGACAATGGCCCCGACGGATGTGCCGGCCACCAGGTCGGGCTCGATCTCCATCTCCGCAAGGGCTTTGATGACGCCGATATGCGACCAGCCGCGTGCGGAGCCGCCGCCGAGGGCGAGGCCGATGCGGGGTCGGGTCGAACGGGAACTGGGCACGAACGCGATTCCATGGCATTGCTGGTGGATGAGCACGCCATGATACCGCCGCGACACCGGCAGCGGGAATGGATTCGGCGATTCAGCCGCTCACGACGCCTGCCCGCAGCAGCTGTCTCCGACGTCATGGGCTCGATGATGAGGGTATCGGCCTCCTCGCGGATGCCACGCAGCTCGGCAAGGCACGCACGGACAGGCCGCAAGCACCGTTGCACCAACGGTGGCTGCGGCTGCGGCGGACTGCTGCAGACGGTGTTCGAACGTCGACATGAACGCAACCTCGATCTGGAAGCAGCGACAACATCCTTGTTCGTGGCCACAGTGCACCGGGCGGGGCCGGGCGTGCGCCCGTCACCCGCGCGCGGCGGTCCAGCGGGCGAAGGCAATACCGCCCACGGCGCCGCCCAGCGCCATGAGCCCCATGCCGAACGGGCTGCGCGCGGCGGCCACCGGCGTCACCGGCAACACGGCGGCCATGATCACCAGTGCACACATCACCCCCACCCCACCGGCGAGAAAATAGACGGCCGTGCGCGCATCCGGCGCCTTGCTTGCCAGCAGCCCGGCTACGGGAAAGGCCAGCAGCAGTGCCGCCGCCACCACCAGCGCCCAGACCGGCGCGAAGCCGAACAGGTCGCGCACGGTCACGCCCAGCCACTGGGCGGGCGTCACCTCGACCCCGAGGGCGACGATCCACGCCATGCTGAACTGGCTCTGGACGATGGAGCCGAGCACCGCGGCCACAACCACCGCGCCGACCCACGCCACCCCGTATCGCACTGCTGATCTCATTCCAGTCATCGTGTAAACAGAGTCGTCAGTATGCTGCTATGGTGTCAATTCCCGATTACTACAGAGTCGCACGAATGGGCGTGAAGAATGTACTCGTGGCCGTGTTTTCAACCGCATTGGGAATCGCTGCCCTGCCGGCGGTCGCGGCGGCACCCGAGCACCAGCGCGAGACCATCGCCGACGATCTCCGCCACCCCTGGTCACTGGCCTTTCTCCCGGACGGCCGCATGCTGGTCACCGAGCGTGAAGGGATCCTGCGCGTCATCGATGACGGCACCCTGCATGACGACCCCGTGGCCGGGCTGCCGGAAGTCTACGTGCGCAACCAGGCGGGCCTCTTTGACGTGCAGCCCCATCCCGACTGGGACGATAACGGCTGGATCTACCTGAGCTTCGCCCACGGCAGCGACCGCGCCAACAGCCTGCGTGTCATCCGCGGACGTCTGGACGATCACCGGCTCACGGATATCGAGACCATCTTTACCGCCGAGCCAACCCGCGACACGCCGGTCCACCTGGGCGGCCGTCTGCTGTTCCTGGGCGATGGCACCCTGCTGGTCACCTACGGTGACGGCTTCGACTACCGCGAGGACGCGCAGCGGCTGGACAACCACACCGGCACCATCCTGCGCCTCACCGACGATGGCGACGTGCCGGCGGACAATCCCTTCGTGGATGCCCCCGACGCGCGCCCGGAAATCTTCAGCTACGGCCACCGCAACGTCCAGGGCGTGATCCGCGATGCCGACAATAGCCGACTCTGGGCCCATGAACACGGCCCCCGCGGCGGTGACGAGCTGAACATACTCACCCCCGGCGGCAACTACGGCTGGCCCGTAGCCACCCACGGCGTGGACTACTCCGGTGCGCGCATCACGCCGCACACGTCGCTCCCGGACATGGAAGACCCGGTGCACGTCTGGACCCCGGCCATCGCACCCGCCGGCATGGCCCAGTACCGGGGCGACGCGTTCCCGGAGCTGGACGGCGATCTGCTGATCGCCGGACTGGTGGCGCGCAGCATTGTCCGGGTCCAGCTCGACGACACGACGGTCACCGACACCAGCCGGCTGTTCGAGGACCTGGACCGGCGCATGCGCGATGTCCGGGTCGGCCCAGATGGCGCCATCTATCTGCTGACGGACCACTCCGACGGCGAACTCATCCGCATCACACCAGAAAACGGAGACCAGTGAACTGACTACGGCAGCGCCGGCGGGCGAGAAACGCAACGTCGCCATTCTCGCCATCAATCAGGCGCTGTTCCTGATCACGGCGATCACGGTCATGACCCTGGGCGGGCTGGTAGGCCAGCAACTTGCGGCAACGCCGGCGCTCGCCACCCTGCCGGTGGCAGCCATGATGGTGGGCACGGTGACCTTCACCCTGCCCGCTTCGCTGTTCATGAAACGCTACGGCCGCCGGCCGGGCTTTCTCATCGGCACCATCTGCGGCGGTGGCCTGGGCGGCGCGACCGCCGTGGCCGGCATTGTCTTCTCCAGCTTCTGGCTGTTCTGTCTCGGCAACCTGCTGCTCGGGCTCTACCAGGGCTTCGCCATGTACTACCGGTTCGCCGCCGCGGACGTCGCCTCGGACGCCTTCCGCAGCCGCGCCATATCGCTGGTCATGGCCGGGGGCGTGATCGCCGCCTTTCTCGGCCCCTGGAATGCCAGCCAGGCAACGACCCTGTTCGCCGCCGCGCCCAATGCCGGCCCCTACGCCATGGTGATCGCCCTGGCACTGGCCGGCTCCGGTCTGCTCGCCTTCCTGCGCGTGCCGGCGGCCAGCGAACCGGCCCCGGATGCGGTGGCGCGACCATTTGCCACCATCGCGGGGCAGCCGGCATTCCGGGTGGCCCTGATGGCCGCCGCCGTGGGCTACGCCATCATGATCCTGGTGATGACCGCCACACCCCTGGCCATGCAGGCAGAAGGCTTCGGCATGCGCGAGGCCGCCACGGTCATGCAGTGGCACGTGCTGGGCATGTTCGCCCCCTCCTTCATCACCGGCCACCTGATCGCGCGCTTCGGCTTGGGGAACATGTTGCTCACCGGCTGCGCGGTACTGGTGGCGTCGGTATTCGTCGCCGTCAGCGGCGCCAGCTTCACGCACTTCCTCGCGGCGCTGATCCTGCTCGGCATCGGCTGGAATTTCCTGTTCGTCGGCGGCAGCACGCTGCTGACCCAGACTCATACGCCGGCGGAACGGGGCAAGACCCAGGGCGCCAACGACCTGGTGGTCTTCTCCCTGGTGGCCGTAGGGTCGCTGCTCTCCGGACTGCTGCTCTACAGCGTCGGCTGGACGTGGCTGAACCTGCTGATGCTGCCGGCGGTGCTGGTGACCGCCGTCGGGGTCTGGCGGCTGCAGCACACACAGGAGGTGAGCGCGCCCGCGGGGTAGTGGGATCAAGTTTTCCGCACGCGGGCCGACACTCCGGACATACGCGCAGACCTCCCCGCCGGAGCGCGCTGCGATGCCCGACCGCATGCAATGAGGACCGATACCGTGCACGGCCCATTCAGCGCACGCCTGATCACCCTTGCAGCCGTACTGCTGGCGCTGCACGCCCTGGCACTGGCGGCCGTGGCCACGGAGCTGCTGCCGACCACTGCAGTCGCCCTTCTATCCCTCGGCGCCAGCCTGGGGTGCGCGGCCGCCGCCGTCTACCAATGGGGCACCCGCGCCGATCGCGCCGTACGCGATCTGCGGGACGGGCTGGACCGCATCCACGGAAGCGGCGGCGACCTGTCCCAGGACAGCACCGCTCTCGCCGGCGTGGACTCCGCCAGTGAACAGGTGGTGGCCCAGCTCCGGGAGACCCTGGGCGATCTGCGCTACCGCGCCCTGGATATCGCCGTGGAAGCGGCCCGCCTGCGCAAGACCACCGGCAGCGCCGAGCAGCGGGCCGAGGATCAGGAGTCGTACTCCCAGCTCATCTTCCAGTCTAGCGAGGAGACCACCCGGGCGCTGGAGGACATCTCCGGGCGCAGCAACGCCATGTCGGCCAACAACGCCGAGAACCTGGAGCACGTGCGCAGCTCCCGGGATGAACTTGGCCGCGCCTCCGACCGCATCACCGAGATGAGCCAGCGCTTCGAGCAGTTCGCGGAGACCGTTGGCCGGCTCACGGACAGCGCCGGGCAGATCCGCTCGATCATGAGCCTGGTCCAGGGCTTTTCCAACCAGACCAATCTGCTTGCGCTGAACGCGGCCATCGAGGCGTCACGCGCTGGAGACGCCGGTCGCGGTTTCGCCGTGGTCGCCGAGGAAGTCCGCGATCTCGCCAGCAAGGTGCACGAGGCCACCAGCCAGATCGACGGCATTGTCGCGGAGATGGATACCCAGGTGCAGGAGACCGTGGCCGGCAGCGAGCAGATGCGCCAGTACGCCGAGGAGACCCGTGTCGCCGTGGGCGGCGCCACGGATACCTTTGCCGGCATGGTGGACGCGCTGGAGAACGCCCACGGCGAGCTGATCGCCATTGGTACATCCATCGAGGAGCTGACGGTCACCAACCAGGACATCCACGCCCGCAGTACGGAGATCCGCGACCTGGGCCAGCAGGTCCACGAATCCATGCGCGAGTCCGCCGCCTTCTCCGCCACGCTGCGCGAGGCCTCCGAGCAGAGCATGGCGCTGCTTGCGCGCTACCGTCTGGGCGAGGGCACGCTGGAGAGCATTCTGGACACGGCGACGACCTACCGCGACCAGGTCCAGCATACGCTGGAGGCGATGCTGACTGAGGGACTCAACCTGTTCGATCAGGACTACCAGTGCGTGTTCGACGGCGACCCCAAGAAGTACACCACCGCCTACACCGAGGCATTCGCCCGTCGTTTCCAGGACACGGTCGACGCTGGCCGGGACGAAATCCCGGGGTGCGCCTACATGCTGATCATTGACCGCGCCGGTTACGCGGCGATCCACCACTCGAACGTCTCGGAACCGCCGACCGGCGACCCGGAGCAGGATGTGCCGCGCAGCCGCCACCAGCGCATCTTCGCTGCCAACGACACGGAAATCCGCCGGGCGCGCAATACCGATCCACTGCTGCTGCAGACCTACCTGCGTGACACGGGCGAGGTCTTGAACGATCTCTCGTTGCCCATCATGCTGCGGGACCGGCACTGGGGGGCGCTGATCTGCGGATTCCGCCCTGACGTGGTCATGCGCCAGCACCAGGAGTAATGCCGCTCTGCGGGCGGCGCCAACGCGGATCGCCCATGGATACGACACCACCCCGGTGGCTGCTGCCCGCCATCGTCATTGCCCAGCTGCTCGCCACCAGCCTGTGGTTTGCGCCGAATGCCGTCATCGGCGACCTGCAGGACGCCTGGGGCACGGACGGGGGCGAAGGCATCGTCACCACGGCGGTCCAGCTCGGATTCATCGCCGGCACCCTGTGCTTCGCCCTCCTCGCCATCGCCGACCGCTTCCACCCGGGGAACGTCTTTCTGCTCTCGGCGCTCACCGGCGCTGCGGCCAATGCCAGTGTGCTGCTGTATCCGGAACAGTTCGGCGCGGTACTCGCGGCGCGCTTCATCGTCGGTTTCTCTCTGGCCGGGGTCTATCCGGTGGGCATGAAGATGGCGGCCGGGTGGTACGGCGGCGGGCTGGGTCGGGCGCTGGGTTTTCTGGTCGGTGCGCTGGTGCTGGGTACCGCCTCGGCGCACCTGATCAGCGCGGTGGGCGTCACCTGGAACTGGCAGGCGGTCATCCTCGGCACTTCGGTGCTGGCGGTGGTCGCCGGACTGCTGGCGTGGAGCGTACCGGAGGGCCCGAACCTCAAGCGCAGCGGCGCCGTCCGCTTTGCCGGGGTATTCCGCGCCTTCCGCGTGCCGCGCTTTCGCGCCACCGTCATGGGCTATTTCGGCCACATGTGGGAGCTGTATGCGCTGTGGGCGTTCATTCCCGTGTGGTTCGTGGCCTACGGGCTGGAGCGTCAGGCCCTGTCGATGGCGGCCTTTGCCTTCATCGGTGTCGGCGCCCTGGGCTGCGCCGCCGGCGGCCTGCTGGTGGAACGCTTCGGCGGCGGCCGGGTGGCCATCACGCAGCTCGGCACCTCGGCCCTGTGTTGCCTGCTCTCGCCCCTGATGCTCGCGGCGCCGCCGTGGCTGTTTGCCGTATTCGTGCTGGTCTGGGGCGTCACCGCCGCCGGGGACTCACCCCAGTTCTCGGCACTGAACGCCCGTCACGCGCCGGCGGACATCGTCGGCTCGGCGTTGACCCTGACCAACTGCATCGGCTTCTCCATCAGCATCGGCAGTCTCATGCTGCTGGAGTGGCTGCAATTCCGCGTGGAGCCCGCCTATCTGCTGATCGCGCTGCTGCCGGGGCCGCTGCTCGGGCTGCTGGCCGCACGCCCGCTGTGGACGCGCCAGGACGGGGACTAGTCCGGCGCCAGCGGTAGGCTGAGGGTGAACGTGGCCCCCTCGCCCTCCTCGCTGACGACGGTGAGATCGCCTTCCATGGCCTGGGCCAGTTCACGGCTGATGGCCAGACCCAGCCCCACCCCGCGGCGTCGCGCGGCGTTATCGTCGCGATTGAGCTGCGTGAAGGGCTGGAAGATCCGGTTACGGTCGGCCGCCGGGATGCCCGGCCCGTTGTCGGCCACGTGAATCAGCACCTGGCGGCCCTGCACGGCCCAGCGCACGGTCACCGCACCACCGGGCGGCGTGAACTTGGCGGCGTTGCCGAGCAGGTTGACCAGGATCTGCTGCATGCGGTCCGGGTCCGCGGTCACGCATGCGTCCGCATCACTTTCCTCACGCCGATAGTCCACACCGCAGCGGGTGAATTCCTGACCGACCAGCGCTTCCACGCGCGCCAGGATGGTGGCCACGGGCAAACGCACGAGATTGATCGCCAGATCGGTCGTGCCCATGCGCGTGTAACCCAGAATGTCGTTCACCAGGGTATTCAGGTAACGACCCGCCTCGTGGATGTACCCGAGCTGCGCCTTCTGTTCCGTATTGACCTCCCCGGCATGGCCGGCACCCAGCAGGTCCGAGAAGCCGATGATGGCGTTCAGCGGCGTACGGAACTCGTGCGACATGGTGGAGAGAAAGCGTTCCTTGGCACGGGAGGCCTCTTCGGCGTCGCGCCGCGCCTGGAGCAGCTCGTTTTCGTAGTCGCTGCGCAGCGGCGCCGCGAGAATGGCGTAGTCCACCACGTCGCCGGCGCCGCGGCGCGCATTGACGATGACCGGCACCGGTTCGCCGGTCGCGCTCAGCAGGCGCAGATAGACCTCATTGACGGCGCCCTGAAGCCTGAGCAGCGGCCGCGTGTGCGTCTGGTGAAAGACGCGGCTGGCGGGATCCATGAACGCCGTGAGCGGCTGCCCGATCAGCGCATCCGTGCTGCCGTGCCCCAGCATCTCCGCCAGGGTGGTGTTGGCCACCACGACCACGTCACTGGCATCCAGGCGTGCGATCCCGCAGGGGACGTTGTCCAGTAGTCCGTCCATCTCCGCTCCACCGGCCTCGTGCCTGACTCCGGCAGGCCGCGGGTCAGTGCCCACAGCGGGACGCCTGCGCGTCCAGGTAATCCCGCAGGATCGACGCGGTTTCCGCGGGGGCGCTCACGTGCGGAAAATGCCCGCTGGCGTCGACCATGCGCAGGGTGCTGTCCGGCATACGGCGGTGCAGATACTCCCCCACTTCCGGACGCGCCAGGGCATCGTCGGTGCAGTGGATGATCAGTGACGGCACCGGTGCCAGTGGGAGCAGATCGCGATTATCGGAGAGAAAGGCGACCTCGGCGAACTCCCGCGCCACCCCGGGCGTGTTCGCGGCCAGTGAACACGCCAGCTCGTCAGTCAGTTCCGGCTGCTCGGGGTTCTGCATGACCGCGGGCGCCAGCATGCGGGCCCAGCTCGCGAAGTTGTGCTCCATCATGTCCAGCAGATTGAGGATGTCCTCGCGGTCGAACCCGCCGGTGAACCCCGGCGGGTCGTTGGCGTAGCGCGGCGAGGCGCCGATCATCACCAGGCCGGAGAAGTACTCCGGGGCGCGGATGGCTGCCCGCAGGCCGATCATGGCGCTGATGGAATGGCCCACCAGCAAGGTATCCCGCAGGTCCAGCGCCCGGCAGATGTCCACCACGTCCTGGGCGTAGCCATCGATGCGGCTGTAGCGCCGCGCATCGTAGGCGCTGGCGTCGGAGCGGCCGGAGCCTACGTAGTCGAACAGCACGATGCGGTGATCCGCCTCGAACCAGGGCACAAGGCGGCTCCAGATGGTCTGGTCGCAACCGAATCCGTGGGCAAGCATCAACGTGCGTTCGCCCTGACCGACAATGCGCACGTTGTTGCGCGCAATCACATCATTGGTATCCACAAGTACTCCGTCGTGTCAGCGCCAGACCACGCCCAGTTCCCTGTGCGCGTGGGCCATCATACGCATGGCGCTGACTGCGTCCGTGAACGGTTCCCAATTGTCGTCATCGGCAATGGCCGCCCAGATCGCCTCCACCTCCCGGACCTGCATGGCCACCGGGCCATCCAGCCGCCAATAGGGTGCCTCCGCCACAGAGGCGGCACTCGGCAGGGGATCACAGGCCCGCAGCTCGTCGATCACGCCGGCCCAGTGCGCGGACCGGTATGTGGACGCCTCCGTGCTGGCGTCCATGCGCTCCGGCGACGCGCCGCCCACCAGGTCGAAGAACGGCCGCTGGAAGGGGACGTGGGTCGCCTCCATCGCCTCGTAGAAGCGCCCCACCAGGGCGCGGGCCTCGCTCCACGGCTCCGGCGTGTGAAGGCCGAGGCGGGTGAACGTGCGCGTCACCACGGACTGGTCGAAGCGGCTCTCGAATGCGCCCACCCGTCCCTGCAGCTTGGCGGCCTGACTCAGTGGCGCCAGGCTGCGGGCGAGCTGCTCCAGGTTCCATACCATGACCCCGGGCTGGCGGCCGAAGGCGTACAGCCCCATGTGATCGAAGTACGCCGCGGTGAAATAGGGGTCAAGGTGGGGCAGAAAGCGCCACGGCCCGTAATCGAAGCTCTCGCCGGTGATCACCACATTGTCGGTGTTGAGCACCCCGTGCACGAATCCGGCGACCCACCATTCGGCGGTCATGTCCGCCGTGGCGCGGACCACGCAGCTCAGCAGCCCGGCAACCGGGTCCGGCTCGTCGGCGGCCTCCGGCCAGTAGGTCTCGATGCAGTAGTCCACCAGGCGACGCAGCTCGTCGCGCTGGCCCAGCCGTTCCAGCCGCTGGAAGGTGCCGATGCGCACGTGGCTGTGACCCAGGCGCACCAGCACCGAGGAGCGGGTGGGCGAGGGTTCGTCGTGGCGGACCAGATCCTCGCCGGTCTCGATCAGGCTGAGGCTCTTGGAGGTGTAACAGCCAAGCGCCTCCAGCATCTCTGTTGCCAGCACCTCGCGCACGCCCCCCTTGAGGGTGAGACGGCCGTCGGCACCGCGGGACCAGGGAGTCCGCCCCGAGCCCTTGGTCCCCAGATCCAGCAGGCGATCCCGCTCATCCCGGACCTGGGCAAAGAGAAACCCGCGCCCGTCCCCCAGCTCCGGGTTGTAGGTCTGGAACTGATGGCCGTGATAGCGCAGCGCCAGGGGCGTCGCCAGGTTGTCGGGCAACGGCTCGAACCGACCGAAATGGGTCAGCCATTCGGTATCGTCGAGAGTACCCAGCCCGACGCGGTCGGCCCACTGCTGGTTGCGGAAGCGCAGACGCAGATCCGGGAACGGGGCCGGCTCCACGGCGTCGTAAAAGGCCGGCCCAAGCGCCTCGTGTCGGCTGTCGGGGTGGTAACGGGATGATACCGGCATGGGCGGACTCCCTGCGTGATCGAATGGCACCAGTCAGGCACCGACCCCCCGGAACGCCTGCTCACTCGCGCCCGGACTGGACAGCATGGTCGCCTGGCGGCGCTTCCACGTGCAACAGCGTCCGGTTCGCCAGTGCCGAGGCCTCGGCATGGTCGATCCACGGCAGACGCTCCGGGCCGCTGGCAAGGGTGATCTGGAGGGTTGCCACGCCCCAGCGGCGCTGGAACCAGCTCTGCTGCACCCGCACCGCCTGGGCATTGGCCAGCGGAAACGCCGACGTGCGCCGCCCCAGCAATCCCGTGCG
The DNA here is from genome assembly GCF_048323695.1 of Aquisalimonas sp. APHAB1-3. Lineage (NCBI taxonomy): Bacteria > Pseudomonadati > Pseudomonadota > Gammaproteobacteria > Chromatiales > Ectothiorhodospiraceae > Aquisalimonas > Aquisalimonas sp. APHAB1-3. The sequence goes on from NZ_JBLWFT010000005.1 coordinate 208,047, forward strand.
GATGAAGGCGTAGTCGTGCTGCACGCGCCAGCCCACGGCCAGCCAGCGCAGGTGGCCCAGCCCCCAGGCCAGCGGCGGCACCGCCACGGCGGCCAGCAGCCACCACGGTTGCGCGGCGCTTGCAGCGACCACCCCCACGATCACCAGCAGCGCCAGGCCGAAGCGCACGGCCATGGCGCGCCGGTAACGCGGGTGAACACGGGCGTACGCGCCTTCCAGGGCGAGTGGTGGCCAGAACGCGCGCGCGAGCGCCGGCCCCTCCGTGACGGCGAGGCCCGGAATCAGAAAACTGTGGCCAGCGTGGTCTGCGGCGCGTGGCAGGCCACCGTACTGCCGGCAGACCAGGTAGCCACGCCCCAGGAGGCGGCCGAGCGCGGTCTGCACCCACTCCACCGACTGCAGTTTGCGCGCGGACAGCACCTGCTCCTGGCGGTTGAGCAGCCCACTGCGCTGCACGTAGCGATCTCCGTCCGTCACCAGCGTGAAGCCGTGGAACCGCAGCCATGCGACCACCACCGACACCAGCATGAGCAGTGCAATGAGGCCAGCGAGAATGGCGCTGCCCGCGAGCCAGGGCGCCTCCACCACCATGCGCACCCAGACCGAGTCGCCCAGCGTATCCAGATGCTGGCGAGCCAGCCGCTCCAGGGGCTGGAGCACCGGTGCGAGAAAGGCCGCGAGCAGGTAGACGGAGTTGCTGGCCAGCCCGTGCAGGGTCAGGCCCCGTGCACCGAGCCGGAAGACGACCTCTGCCGACGGTGTACCGGCGGCGGCGCTGCCCTGGTCCGCGAGGCTGCGGCCGCTGCTCAGGGCCTGGCGCAACGATTCCGCCAGCCCGCGCCGGATCCCGGGCAGTTCCAGCTCGGTGGTCACCCCGCCGGGGGTGGCGGCGCTGAAACGCACGATGTCGAACGGGCGCATGTACGCCGGCTGCTCCAGACTGATGTGCTGGATCCGCCCCGCAGAGAGCTTGAGCTCCGTGCGCTCGAACAGCCCCTTCTGCACCAGCAGCACGTCGTCATCGAGACGGAAGCGGAAGCGCCGGTAGTACACCAGGCTCAACAGCGCCGCGACCAGGAGCAGCGCGGCCAGGCCGAGGAGCACCTCCGTGGCACCGATCCGCTCGATCACCGCCACCCCGGCGCCGGCGCCCAGCAGCACCGGCACGTTCTCGCGGACGAACTGCAACACCCCGCGCACGAACAGGAATACGACCGACCACGGCGAAAGCCGCTGCCAGCCCGCCTCCACGGCTTCAACCAAGGGGATCGTCCTCGGGCGGCGATGCAGCCGGGGCGTCATCCCGGGCGCGGATCCGCTCCAGGAGGTGCTGGCGGAGCGCCTCCGCCGTCTCGGGCCGCAGGCCGGCGAGCACCAGATCGCCGCTGGTGCCCCCGGCGGTGAAGCAGGTGAGCCGCATCAGCCCGAAGGCCCGCTCCAGCGGGCCGCTGGCCGTCTCCACATGCTGGATGCGGCAGACCGGGAGCACGGTGGTCCGCTGGACCACCAGCCCGGCCTGATGGATGAGGTCCTCATCGCGCAGGGCGAACGCCCGCCGCCGCGCCTCCAGCGCGGACAGCACCGCGGCCGCCGTGCCCACCAGCAGCACCCCGGCAAGCAGGGCGGCATGGGCCGGCAGGGGGACGGTGGCCCACAGGGGGGTGAGCGCAACGATCAGGGTGAACGGCCCCCAGAACCCCAGCGCCGCGATGATCCGGTAGGGCACGAACCGCGCCGACACGGGTGTCAGTGCCACCCGTTCGAAAGCAGGCAGGCTATTCACATCCACGGGGTCGTTGCGCCACGTCATGGTCGGGCGTCCTGTTCAGGATGACACACGGACCACCAGCGTCCCGGCGATCTTGTCGTGCAACCCCTGCTTGCGCCGGGTGAAGGCGACCATGATGTAGCCGATCATCAGCAGCAGGCCGGAGAGGATCTCCGCGAAGTACCGGCCCGTAGCGCGGGCAAAGGAGATGCGCTCCCCCTGCAGATCGGTGACCTTCATGCCCATCAGCATCTTGCCCACCGTGGCCTGATAGCTGGAACTGTGCATCCCCGCCCAGTAAAGCCAGCCCACGGCCAGGTTCATGGTGTCCCACCAGGTCCAGAACGCTCCAGCGCCCGGGGGCTGATCGCCGGCCAGTGAGGCCGGCGCCAGCAGCAGCTGGAGAATGGTCAGCGGCAGGATCAGCACCAGCATGTCCACCAGGGCTGCCGCCACCCGGCGCCAGAAGCCACCGTACGCAATCCCGGCGGCCGGGCCGTCACCGAAGAAACCGGTTTCCTGCGCCACCAGACGCCGCTCCTCGGGATCGAGCGGCGCACCGCACTGTTCGCAGAAGCGGGCATCGTCCGGGTTGGCCGTTCCGCACTGGGAACAAAACATCACTGAACTCCTTATGCAGTGCGCGAGAGCGGGACGGGCTACAACCCGCCGATCAGGTTACCGGTCCCGCCCTCGGGGTTCTGACGAGGGGCAAACGCGGTGTGTTCGCGGGTCTCCTGGAAATGCGCCAGGGCCCAGTGCACCGTGGGGAAGGCGATCTCGTCGCGGGGAATCTCGTCGGGCCGGAACAAGGCCACCTCCCGGGACTCCGGCCCCGCGGCCACCTCGGGCGAGGTCAGCCGCGCCCGGTAGATGAGCTGCACCTGGCTGATGCGCTGAATGGTATAGACGGCCAGCAACTGCTCGATCTCCATCTGCGCGCGCGCCTCCTCCCAGGCTTCACGCCGCGCCCCCACCTCCACGTCCTCGCCCAGTTCCAGGTATCCGGCAGGCAGGGTCCAGTAGCCGATGCGCGGCTCGATGGCGCGGCGGCACAGCAGAATCCGGTCGCCCCAGTAGGCCACCGACCCCACCACGATCTTGGGGTTCTCGTACTGGATGAAGCCGCAGTCGTCGCACACCAGGCGCTCGCGGTCGTCACCGTCCGGAATGCGGCGGGTGAAGTTGGCGGGGTCGAACGGATTGCTCGTACTCATGACAGGCGAGTCTATGCGTCCGCGCAGGAGGCGACAAGCGCAGCCCGAAGGACCAAAGCCTCACCCGGCATTCTCGGTTATCCTGCCGGTCAACAGGAGTCGTACGTGATCGCGGATCTCATTGCAGACCTCTGGGCACAACTGATCCCCCAGGCCCTGTCCGGCTGGAGCATGGCCGTGCTGCTCGCCAGCAGCCTGGTGACGTCGTTCATCACCGCCGCCTTCGGCGCCGGGGGCGGCGTCCTGCTGCTGGGCATCATGACCGTCTACCTCCCGGTTACCGCCGTCATCCCGCTGCACGGCGTGATTCAGGCGGGGTCCAATGCCGGGCGCGTGGCGCTCGGGCTGCGCGACATCCGCTGGCCCATCGTGCTGGCCTTTGCCGGGGGCGGCATCATCGGCGCACTGGCCGGCTCCCAGCTGCTGGTCCGACTGCCCCTGGGGTGGATGGAACTGGCCCTCGGCGCCTTCATCCTGTGGGCCTGCTGGGGGCCGAAGCCGACGCTGCGCCGTGGATCAGGAGCGCGGGTGGCCGCCGGTGGCGCCATCACCAGCCTGGTAACACTGTTCGTCGGTGCAACCGGCCCGTTCGTGGCGGCCATGCTGCGGGCCATGCGGCTGGACCGCCACGTGCATGTGAGCACGTTCTCAGCATGCATGGTGATCCAGCACGGGCTGAAGATCGGCGTGTTCGGCCTGCTCGGTTTCGCGTTCGCCCCCTACCTGCCCTTTCTCGCAGCCATGCTGATCGCCGGTTTCGCCGGCACGGTCACGGGCCGGATCGCCCTAGAGGACCTGAGCAACCGCGGCTTCCACACCGCGCTGAACGTCATTCTCACAGTGCTGGCCCTGCGCCTGCTCTATTCGGGAACAGCGTCACTGCTGGGTGGGTAGGGCTTGCCGATCCGGCCTCACTGGCAGACCATGATGCCGGATCGGCAAGTCCCGGGGATAACAACAGTGAGCAACGACACCGACGCAACGGCCACCGGTGGCCTTCAGGAGCACGCGCAACGCCGGCACATTGCCGCCGAACTCCATGCGCGCCCGTTCGAGAGCCTGGGCGGCCCGCTGCGGGGCACGCACCTGGCCATGCTCAGTGACAACGGCAACGCGGACCTGGCCTGCGTGACGGCCCTGTGCGAGGCGCTGGAACAGACACCACCGGACCCGGACTCCACGCACCACAGCGTGGACCTGGGCGCATTCCGGCTGCGCTGGGAACGGCACACGGAGTTCTCCACCTACACCTTCTTTGCCAGCGGCGTCCCCGACGACCCCACCACGCCGTTCGCGAACCCTGCCCTGGAAGCGGTTCCCGATGAATGGCTGCGGACCGTTCCGGGCGAGTTGATCGTCGCCGTCCATCTGACCTTTGAAGGGCCCGAATCACCGGACCGTCCGGTCCACGAGCTCGCGGAGATCTTTCATACCGAGAACGTGGCCGGGAGCGAAGTGGCGGACGGCGCAGCGCGCGTGTACACGGACTTCCGCCTGCACGGTGATGGCTACGGCCGCATTCTCATCCAGGATCGGGGGCTGGCTCCGCGACGGGCCGGGCGACTGATCCAGCGACTGCTTGAGATCGAGACCTACCGGCTGATGGCATTGCTGGGGTTTCCGCTGGCGCGACAGACCACTTCCCTGCTCACCAGCCTGGAGCAGGAGCTGGAGGCCATCACCCGGCGGATCACCCGCAGCTCCAGCCTGGATAACGAGCAGTCCCTGCTCCAGGAGATCTCCGCGCTCTCCGCCGACCTGGAGCAGACCACGGCGCGCAACAGCTTCCGGCTAAGCGCGTCGCGCGCCTACGACGGGCTGGTGCAGCGGCGCATCGAGAACCTGCGGGAAGTGCGCATCCGCGAGCTGCAGACCATCGGCGAGTTCATGGTGCGCCGCTTCCGGCCCGCCATGCGGACCTGTGAATCGGTGGCCGAGCGCCAGGAAGGGCTGGCACGGCGGATCTCCCGGGCGGCGGACCTGCTGCGCACGCGCGTGGACATCGCCCTGGAGGGACAGAACCGGGATCTGCTGGCGTCCATGAACCGGCGCACCGACCTGCAGCTGCGCCTGCAGCAGACGGTGGAGGGGCTGTCGGTTCTGGTGATGAGCTACTACGGCTCGGGGCTCATCTACTACATGCTCCACGGCGTGCACAGCGCCGGGGTGGAGTTCAACGTGGACCTCGCCGTGGGCGCGGCGGTGCCGCTGGTGGTGATTTCGGCGTTTCTGGGGATCCGGTATCTGCGGCGCAAGGTGCTGGGGCCGGAGGGGGAGCACTGAGCCGCCGGGGTCGGGTGCCATGATGGTGGACCTGAAGGTCCACCCTACGGCGAGGGTCCGGTTTCTGCTTGCGGCTTGGTGGACCTGAAGGTCCACCCTACGGCCACTACGGCAGGGCGGTTTCGGTTAGCGGGGGAATCCGCCGCCCGGGGGGAGGCCGCCTCCGGGAGGCATGCCGCCGCCCGGCGGGAATCCGCCACCACCGCCGCCGCCCATCTGCTTCATCATCTTCTGCATGCCGCCCTTCTTCTTCACCTGCTTCATCATCTTCTGCATCTGCTTGAACTGCTTCAGCAGCTTGTTGACGTCCTGCACCTGGGTGCCGGAGCCGGTGGCGATGCGGCGCTTGCGGGAGCCGCTGATGATGTCGGGCCGGCGGCGCTCGGCCGGGGTCATGGAGTTGATGATGGCGACCAGACGGTTCACGTCCTTGTCACCCACCTGACCCTGCACCTTGTCGGCCATGCCGCCCATGCCCGGCATTTTCTCCATGAGGCTGCCGATACCGCCCATCTTGCCGAGCTGCGACATCTGGTCGCGGAAGTCTTCCAGATCGAAACCCTTGCCCTTCTTGAGCTTCTTCGCGAGCTTGTCCGCCTGGGCCTTGTCGACGCCCTGCTCCACCTCTTCCACGAGGCTGAGCATGTCGCCCATGCCGAGAATGCGGGAGGCCACCCGGTCCGGATGAAACGGCTCCAGCGCCTTGGTCTTCTCGCCGGTCCCCAGGAACTTGATGGGCTTGCCGGTGATGTGGCGAATGGACAGCGCGGCACCGCCGCGGGCATCGCCATCGGTCTTGGTGAGGATGACGCCCGTGAGCGGCAGGGCGTCGCTGAACGCCTTGGCGGTGTTCACGGCGTCCTGGCCGGTCATGCTGTCGACGACGAACAGCGTCTCCGCCGGCTCGATCACCCGGTGAAGCTCACCCACCTCGTCCATCATCGCCTCGTCCACGTGGAGGCGGCCGGCGGTATCCACCAGCACCACGTCGTGGAACTGCTTGCGCGCGTGCTCCAGGGCGGCCTTGCCGATGTCCTTCGGTTTCTGGCTGCTGTTGGAGGGGAAGAACTCCACTTCCACTTCCGCCGCCAGGGTCTCCAGCTGGTCGATGGCCGCCGGACGGTAGACGTCGCAGCTCACCACCAGCACTTTCTTCTTCTCGCGCTCGCGCAGATAGCGGGCCAGCTTGGCGATGCTGGTGGTCTTGCCCGCGCCCTGAAGGCCGGCAACCATCACCACGGCCGGCGGCCGGACGTTGAGATCCAGGGCGTCGTTGGCCTCGCCCATGACGCGGACCAGCTCGTCCTTGACGATCTTGACGAAGGCCTGTCCCGGCGTAAGGCTTTTCTTCACTTCCTCGCCGAGGGCGCGCTCCTTGACGTCGCGGATAAACTCCCGCACCACGGGCAGCGCTACATCCGCCTCCAGCAGCGCCATGCGCACTTCGCGCAGGCTGTCCTGGATATTCTCCTCGGTGAGCCGCCCCTGCCCACGCAGGTGCTTCATCACGCCATCGAGGCGCTCGCTCAGGTTCTGAAACATGCCGTGGCCTCTCGCCCCGCGGAAAGTGAAGTCGGGAATCAACAGGCAAAGGTAACGCCTGACCCGCCGGCGATCAATCGCTGCCGTGTGGTTCGGCGCCTTTGCCAGACCTACCAACTGTGCGATGATCCACCCGTCGGCAGGTGGGCGTGCCGACCAATCTGCCTGCCACGGAAATCCAGCACCGCCAATGGATCAGATGCTGCCAACCCTGCTTTCCGTCGCGCTGTACCTGATCGCCGGCGCCGGCTTTGCCTGGCGACTGGTGTCCGGGGCCGAACGCGTACCGTGGCGGCGCGCGTTCCTCGCCGCCGGCTGGATCGGCGTGCTCGCCCACGGGGCCGCACTGTCACACCAGCTGGGTGAGGGCGCCTCGCTGGATCTCGGGCTGTTCAATGCGGCATCGCTGGTTGCGGCGATGATGACCCTGATCATCCTCCTCGGCGCGCTGCGCCGGCCGGTGGAGAACCTGATGATCTTCATACTGCCCGTGGCCGCGCTGCTGCAACTGGTGAACCTGGCCACCGCAGACGGCGGATCGCCCATGACCACCTTCCCGGCCGGCATGGAAGTCCACGTCGTCAGCTCGGTGCTCGCCTTCAGTGTCCTCAGCATTGCCGTGGTGCAGTCCCTGGTGCTCGCCTGGCAGGATCACCGGCTGCGCCATCGCCACCCCGGCGGGCTGGTGCGCGCGCTGCCGCCGCTGCGGGAAATGGAGGAGCTGCTGTTCCAGATGCTGTGGCTCGGGTTCATCCTGCTGAGCGTCGCCCTGGGGTCCGGCACCCTGTACCTGGACGACATCTTCGCGCAGCACCTGGTGCACAAGACCGTTTTCTCCATCGCCGCCTGGCTGGTGTTCGCCACGCTGCTGGCGGGGCGCTGGCGCTACGGCTGGCGCGGCCGCACGGCGATTCGCTGGACCGTCAGCGGCTTCGCCGCGTTGCTGATTGCCTATTTCGGTACCAAACTGGTTCTGGAACTGATCTTGGGCCGCGGGTGATCACGTCATGGCATCGGTCCGGCATTCCGCGAGGCGGCATCCGTGAGTGACCTCCCCCTTGGCACCCTGTTCGGCATTCTCGCCCTGCTGATCGTACTGTCCGGGCTGTTCTCCAGCTCGGAGACGGCGCTCATGAGCCTGAACCGCTACCGGCTGCGCCATCTGGCGCGGCACGGCCGGCGCTCGGCCCGCCTGGCCTCGCGGCTGCTTGAGCGGCCCGACCGGGTGCTGGGCGTCATTCTGCTGGGCAACAACTTCGTCAACATCCTCGCCGCCTCCCTGGCGACCGTCATCGCGCTGCAGCTCTACGGCGAGGGGGCCATCGGCGCGGCGTCGCTGCTGCTCACCCTGGTGATCCTGATTTTTGCCGAGGTGGCACCGAAGACGCTCGCGGCCCTGCACCCGGAGCGTATCGCCTTCCCGGCGTCGTGGCTGCTGACGGCGCTGCTCAAGGTGCTGTATCCGCTGGTGTGGGGGGTCAATGTCATCGCAAACGGACTGCTGCGGCTGATCGGGGTGGATCCGCGCAAGACCGACAGGGACAACCTCAGTCAGGACGAGCTGCGCACGGTGGTCAACGAAGCCGGCACCATGATTCCCCGCCGGCACCAGAAGATGCTGCTCAACATCCTCGACCTGGAGAAGGCGACTGTCGAGGACATCATGATCCCGCGCAACGAGATCGTGGGCATCGACCTGACCGACGACTGGGACGAGATCGTGGCCCAGCTCAGCAGTAGCCAGCATACCCGTGTGCCCGTGTTCAAGGAGAACATCGACGACGTCCACGGCATTCTGCACCTGCGCCGCGTGGTATCGGACCTGACGGAGCGGCGCCTGAACCGGGAACAGCTGCTGGAACGCCTGGAGCCCCCCTACTTCATTCCCGAGGGCACGCGGCTGCATACCCAGCTTGTGAACTTCCAGCGCCAGCGCCGGCGCATCGGCATGGTGGTGGACGAATACGGGGATATCTTCGGTCTGGTGGCCCTGGAGGACATTCTCGAGGAGATTGTCGGTGAGTTCACCACCGACCCCGCCGCCCATTCCCGGTATCTGCGGCCGCTGGAGTCCGGGGCCTATCTGGCCCAGGGCAACATCAGCGTGCGCGAACTCAACCGCGCCCTCGACTGGGACCTGCCCACCGACGGCCCGAAGACGCTGAACGGCCTGATCCTGGAACAGTTGCAGTCCATCCCCGAGCCCGGCACCAGCATGCTCATCCACGGTTTCCCCGTAACCATCGTGCAGACCCAGGAGAACCGGGTGAAGACCGCGGAGATCAAACCGGAGACCGTTCGCCCCCGCAAGAAGCGCAAGAGCACATAGTGATCGCCGGCGTCAGGCACCGCGGGCGTTGCGCCAGCGCCAGCCCGCGAACAGCACCAACCCACCCACGCTCAGCACCACCAGCGGCCAGTCGAGCCACAGCAGGTACGGCGTGCTGCCGGCGCGGGGCTGGAACGTGGCCGTCAGCGCCGCCGGCTGGAACTGCGGTGCGCGATCGGTGATCCGGCCACGCTCGTCCACCGCGACCGTGATCCCGTTGTTGGTGCTGCGAAGCAGCGGACGCTGGAACTCGATGGCACGCATGCGCGCCTTCTGCAGATGCTGGTGCGGGCCGATGGTGGTGCCGAACCAGGCGTCGTTGCTGACGTTAACCAGATAAGTGGCCTCCGGCAGCGATGCCGCCACCACGGGCGCGAAGGTGATCTCGTAGCAGATGGAGATGGCGGCGTTCTGACCGGCGGCGCGCACCGGCGCCGCCGAGCGTCCGGCGTTGAAATCCCCCAGCGGCGCGCCGAAGACATCCAGGACCGGGCCAAGTTGCTCGCGGAACGGCACGTACTCGCCGAACGGCACCAGATGACGCTTGTGGTAGAAGCCGATGTCGCTGCCGAGCGCCATGACGCTGTTGTAGATGTTGCCGGAGCCATGATCGTAGGTGGGGATGCCCAGCAGCACGTCGGTGCCGTAGTGGCCGGCCTCATCCGCAAGGGGCGCCAGGTACTCACGGCTGGCCTGATGCTGGTACATGGGCACTGCGGTCTCCGGCCAGATCACCAGATCCTTGTCCCAGTGCGCGGCGGTGAGATCCAGGTACCGGGACATGGTGAGGTCCCGGTAGTCCGGGTCCCACTTCACGTCCTGGGGGATATTCCCCTGCAGGAGCGCCACCTCCAGGGGCTCTCCCGCCGGATCGGTCCAGTCCACCTGCCGCAGCCCGAGCCCGGCCACGAACACGAGCACGAACGCCAGCGCGACCGGGAAGGTGCGCTGCTGCACCGGGTTGCGCGCGGCCCATGCCAGCCCACCCGCACCCATGGCGACCAGCAGGCTGATGCCGAGACTGCCGGCCACGGGGGCAAAGCCGTTGAGCCAGGTATCGCTCTGGCTGTAGCCGAGCTGCAGCCAGGTGGTGCCGGTGAGCAGCCAGCTGCGCACCCACTCCACCAGCACCCACGCCAGCGGCATGGCGACCACCAGCGCCAGTGCATCACCGACCGGGCGCACCCGCCGCCACAGCCACACGGTGAAAAGCGGGATCAACCCGAACAGCAGGGCCAGCACACCGCAGAAGACCACCGCCGCCCAGAAACCGCCGCCGTAGAACATGATGCTGTGGTAGATCCAGAAGGCGCCGGCGGTGAACCAGGCCACACCCCACGCATAGGCGACCCGGCCCCAGCCACGCTCCGGCCCGGAGACCAGGTAGAACAACACCGCCAGGGACACGAACGCCACGGGCCACCAGCCAACGGGCGCGTAGGCGAGCGGGCTGAGCCCACCCGCCAGCAGGGCGAGAACCACGCCGGGCCAGCGGTGTCGGGGCGGTGCAGTGGCATCGGTTTCAGTCATGTGGCGCGTGTCCAACTGTTGTGGCGGCGCCGCACACTGTCTTTCGAACGCATCCGTTTTGCAAGGTGTCTCCCGCTTGTGGTCAGCTCATGAGTCGCCGGCGCAGAATCAGCGTGGCCGCCCAGAAGGCGACCAGCGCATATCCGGCCAGCACGATAAGGTGCAGCGCAACCCCGCTCGGCCAGCCGCCCAGCATTAGCGGGCGGACGATCTCCACCGCGTGAGCCAGGGGCAGCAGGAACGCGCCCTGCGCTACCAGCGGGGGCAGCTGATCCAGCGGGAAGAACACCCCGCTCAACAGCAGCATGGGCGTCATCACCAGCGTGAAGTAGTAGAGGAAGAAGTCGTAGCTGCGCGAGACAGCGGTGATCACCATGGCGCAGGCGCCGAAGCAGAAGCCGGTCAGCAGAATGACCGGCAGCACCAGAATGGCCTGCCAACCGCCCACCAGCCCCAGCAGCGCCGCCACCACGAGAATGGCACTGGAGCTGATCAGCGCCTTGGTGGCTGCCCAGCTGATCTCGCCCAGAGCGACGTCATCCACGGTCAGGGGCGCATCCAGCATCGCACCCCATGTGCGCTGCACTGTCATGCGCGTGTAGGCGGAGTACAGCGCCTCGAAACTGGCGGTGTTCATGGCACTGGAGCAGATGATGCCCGATGCGAGGAACACCATGTAGGGGAGCTCGCCGATGTCGCCCACCAGGCGCCCGAAGCCGTAACCGAGCGCTAGCAGGTAGAGCAGCGGCTCGCCGAAGTTGCCGAAGATGGACGGCAGCATCAGCTTGCGCCAGACGCGCAGGTTGCGCCGCCACACGGCGATGAAGCGGGTCGAAACCGCGGGCATGCCGAGCGGTGAGGTGGCCGGGGCATCGTTCATGGGCGGTCGGACTCCATCAATCCCGCAACTCGCGGCCGGTGAGTTTCAGGAAGACGTCCTCCAGCCCGGCCGGCCGGTGCCAGTAGCGCTGGTCCGGGTCGCCGCCAAGCGCCTGGAGCAGTGGCTCGGGATCGCGGGTATAGAGAAGCAGCGTATCCCCCACACGTTCGGCACGTGCGGCGAGCGCGCCGCCGCGCGTCTGCCAGTCGCCGATGTCATGGCCGCGCAACTCGATGACGTGGGGTTCAATGTGGGCGGCCACCAGGTTTCGGGGCGAGTCACAGGCGATGATGGTGCCGTGGTCGATGATGGCGAGGCGGTCGCACAGGCGCTCGGCCTCTTCCATGTAGTGAGTGGTGAGAATCAGGGTACGCCCCTGCTCCACCAGCGTATTGAGCCGCTGCCAGATGTGTTGCCGCGCCTGCGGATCCAGACCGGTGCTGGGTTCGTCCAGCACCACCAGATCCGGCTCGTTGATGAGCGCGCGGGCCAGGCTCAAGCGGCGTTTCATACCGCCGGAGAGGGCCTGGATCTGCTCGCGGGTGCGGCCGTCGAGATTGGCGAATGCGAGCAGCTGATCCACGCGCTCACCCAGAGCCGCACCGTTGAGCCCGAAATAGCTGGCGTAGGTGAGCAGGTTTTCCCGAACCGTGAAGTCCGGGTCCAGGTTGTCCATCTGTGGCACGACACCGATCCGGCGGCGGGCGCGCCGCGCCTGCTCCGGCACGGGATGACCCAGCACGTGCAGCTCGCCTCCGGAGGGCGGGGTCTGCCCCAGGATCATGCGCAGCGTGGTGGTCTTGCCGGCGCCGTTCGGTCCGAGCAGGCCGAAACATTCACCGGGTCGCACGTCCAGATCCACGCCACGGACGACGTCAGTTTCGCCGTAGCGCTTGCACAGCCCCCGCGCCCGCACGACCGCCGTGAGGCTCTGTGTTTCCGCGATGATGGTGTGCTCCGCCCGATTCATACTCACTTTCCCGGAAGTTCGTTGCCCTTTGGAGACGGCTCGCCAGCGTTCGTTGCTCTGGCGTAAGCTCCCGGCATCCGTCAGTGTGACTGACATGCCCATGATGCCCGCCAGAGGAAATCGCCATGTTACACGCCCGCTGGATCACGACCGCGAGGCGCACGTTGCTGGGGTCATTGCTGATGGTGCTCGTAACCCTTTCCGGCTGCAGCCTGTTCCAGCCGGAGCTGGAAGACCCGGAATTCCGGCTGGAGCGGATCGACGCGCTGGAGCTGGGGCTGACCCAGCAGCGGTTCATGCTCACCCTTGCAGTCGACAACCCGAACAGCCAATCGTTGCCCGTGCGCGCCATCAGCTACGACCTGCGGGTGGCCGATCTCGATTTCGCGGATGGGTCGTCTGACAAGGCATTCACCGTGGCGGGGAACGATACCACCATGGTGGAAATCGAGGCGCGCTCACAACTCCTAAGCAGTCTGCCGGAACTGATCCGCCTGGTGCACGGCGGCCAGCGCAACTTTGACTATGCCATCACTGGCACCGTGGAGTACGGAAGGTTCTTCAGGGGGAGCCGGGATTTCGATCAGACGGGCTCCGTCCGCCTGTTGCTGGACTGACCGCCGCGCTCAGACGTCCTCGTGGAGGCCGCACTCGCGTTTGAGGCCGAAGAAGCGGGTTTCTTCCTCGGTCATGCCATCATCCAGGCGACGCGTGGTATGCACATCACCGATGGACACGTACCCGTCGTGCCACAGCGGGTGGTACGGGAGATCGTGGGCGGTGAGATAGCGGTAGACGTCGCGATCGGTCCAGTCGATGATGGGGTGAACCTTGAAACGGCCGTTCTGTGCCGCCACCACGTCCAGGTCCTCGCGGCTGCTGGCCTGCTGGCGGCGCAGGCCGGCGAACCAGGCTTCCGCCCGCAGCTCCCGCAGCGCCCGCTGCATGGGCTCCACCTTGTTCATGCGGTTGTAGCGCTCGATGCCGTCGACGCCCTGCTCCCAGAGCCGGCCGTAACGCGCCTCTTGCCACGCCGGGCTGAGTTCGGAGCGGTAAACACGGATGTTGAGGTCCAGACGCCCTGCAAGCTCGTCGACGAAGCGGTAGGTCTCGGGGAAGAGGTAGCCGGTATCCACGAGAATCACGGGAATATCAGGCCGCTGCCGGGTCACCATGTGCAGAGACACGGCCGCCTGGGCACCGAAGCTCGACGATAGCAAGATGCGCTGCCCGAACTGCTCCAGCCCCCACCGCACACGCTCTTCCGCGCTGGCAGTCTCCAGCTCGGCATTCACGCCCGCCAGGTCGATGTCCTGGCCTTCCGGCAGTGGTGCGATTGTGGCCTGGCTGTTGCTCATGGTTCTTCCCGTTGGGTGAGTTCCCGGTGAACGCTGAACACGATACCGCCAGCCCATCAGGCAGAAAAAGAATGAAAATACCTATCTACATGCCACAACCGCATAAAGACACACACAACCTCGGTCACCGCCGTCGTCCCCGGGCCACGCCTGGACACGGAGCGCCAAACAGCGCCCGAACGACGGTCGGAGCATGCCATCACCCTGGCGATGAACCGCCCGTCCGGCGCGACGGTCCGGGCACGAGCGCGTTGGTGCGGGCCACGTAATCGCGGTATTCGGGGCGCGTCTCGTTGAGCTTCTTTTCCAGCAGCGTCACACCGGAGACGCGCATGAGCAGGAAGGTCATCAACGCCGCGCTCACCACGCTCCACCAGCCGCCAGCGGCAGCCGCGATCAGGAAGAACCCCCACCACAACACGATCTCGCCGAAGTAATTGGGGTGGCGGCTATACCGCCAGACACCGCGATCCATGACGCGGCCGCGGTTCCCGGGATCGGCCTTGAAGCGGGCGAGCTGCGCGTCCGCGATACTCTCCCAGATGAAGCCGAACGCCCAAACCACAAGCCCCAGAACGGCCAGCGGCACGATCAGGGCACTGCCCTCCGGAACCCTCGCGCCATAGACCAGCGGCATGGCGATCAGCCACATCAGGCCTCCCTGCAGCATGAAGACCGTCCACAGACTCACCCACGCAAAGCGGCTGCCGTGCTTGTCGCGCATCTCGCGGTAACGGTAGTCCTCGCCGTGGCCCCAGTTGCGCCAGCTCAGGTAGGCCGACAGCCGCAGCCCCCAGAGAGTGACCGGCAGCACCATGATGAGCCCCACGGGCGGTAAACCGGCGGTGAACCAGTACACCCACGCCAGCAGAACGAATCCGGCGCCCCAGAACCGATCCACGAGGCTTGCATCGCGCAGGCGCAGACTGGCCAACCACACAGCCAGCATCAATCCCAGCGCCGTGACCAGCCCCCACAGTACAGCCGCCCCCGTGCTCATGACTGCGCCTCCCGATCCTGCGCAGGACGCTCCATGAGGTAGTGTGATACAAACCACTCGTTACCATGGCGGAATCCGAACAGCTCCGCACACGCCATGAAGAAGACCCGCCAACGGTTGACCCACTGGCCGACCGCATCGGCACCGTAGGTCTCCGCGAACACGCTGCGGATCCGCTCATCGGCCTCATCCATGCGCGCCAGCCACGCGTTGCAGGTGGCCTCGTAGTGCTGGCCGTTCACCTGCCAGTGGCGCTTCAGGCGCAGATGCTCCTGCAGATAGAGCGGCATGGGCGCCGAGGGCATCAGCCCGTCCGTGAAGAAATGCTGCCCCATCCAGTCTTTCGGGCCGCTGGTCTGGAACACGTAGGCGAGATCGCGGTGGCAGAACACGTGGAAGAACAGCCGCCCGCCAGGACGCAGCCAGCCGTGCACGCGCCGAAGCAGTTCCCGCCAGTTGCGCATGTGCTCGAACATCTCCAGGGACACCACCCGGTCGAAGCGGCCGCGGTCGGTGTCGAAATCGTTCATGTCGGCGGTGATCACCGTGAGATTCCCCAGCCCACGCTCGTCCCGACGCGCCTCGATGAATGCACGCTGAGAGGACGAATTGGAGACTGCGGTGAATGTACTCTCCGGATAGTGCTCCGCCATCCAGAGCGACAGGGCACCCCAGCCGCAGCCGAGCTCCAGCACATCCTGTCCGCTCTCCAGGCCGGCGCGCTCGCAGGTCAGCGCCAGCATGGCGGCCTCCGCGTCGGCCAGGGTCCGCGTCTGCTCCGTCCAGAGGCAGCAGGAGTACTTGAGGTCCGGGCCGAGCACCGCCTCGAAGAACCCTGCGGGCAACTCGTAGTGCTGCTCGTTCGCCGTATCCGTTGCCAGCGCTACGGGGCTCGCGGCCATGTCCTCGAGGAGCGCGTGCATCCGCTCGCGCCGGTCTTCGCAGCCGTCGCCCTCCTCGCTCCGCAACCGCTCCGCCAGGAGGCGGCGGATACCCGCGCGCACGAACGGGTCCGGCACGAACCCACGCTCCACAAGCCCGATCAATTGTTCCATCACGTCAGTCCCTGCAAACGGTTGTTGTCGATAGCGCGAAGTGTACAACACTTGTACATCAACAATACATCGCGATTCTGTCGCCGCACCGCGACAGCAAAGGAGAGCTTTCTGAGAACCACGTCACAGAAAGCGTGCGGGACGGACGCATGTGCCGCAAGCGCACACCCGTGTTGCTGTACAAGAAATGACTAGAATTATTTAACTTATTGATTTATTTGGATACGGCAATCCTGGCACGCAGCCTGCAAGACACAGGGCGCAAGACATTCAATCATGTCATTCGCAAACGGAAAGGAGGTCACGATGACCGCGCTCACGAAACTCCGCAATTACATGCTGGTTCTGCTGGCCGCGCTGGGTCTCGGCCTTGGCGGCTTCGCCCAGGCCGGAGACTTCGAGACGGACTCCGACTATGACGCGGACCAGTCCGAAACCATCGACTTTGAAGACGACGACGCCGAAGACGATTGGGACGACGACTGGGACACCGAAGAGGAAGAGGAAGACGAATGGGATGACGAGTGGGAAGACGACGGTGACGACGACTGGTAATTGATCGCGCCGCGCATTCCACCCGAGATCGATTTTTCTGACGCCGCCCCGGACACCGGGGTAGCTCCAAAGCAAGACGAAGGAGGATGCTATGTCTGCTATCGCCAAACTTCGCAATTACATGCTGATCCTGCTGGCCGCACTGGGCCTTGGCCTTGGCGGCTTCGCCCAGGCCGGCGACTTCGAGACTGACTCCGACTATGACGCGGATCAGGGCCAGTCCGAGACCATCGACTTCGAGGATGATGACGATGCCGAAGACGACTGGGACGACGACTGGGACACCGAAGAGGAAGAGGAAGACGAATGGGATGACGAGTGGGAAGACGACGGTGACGACGACTGGTAATTAACCCGTCACCCACTGACCCGAAGAACCACCGGCTCCGGCCGGTGGTTTTTTTTGGGCTGTTTACTGGTGGACCTGAAGGTCCACCCTACGGCAGGCTCCGACGGCTGAGATAGAGGTAGATACCGTCTTGCCGGTCAAGCTGTAGTCCCGCGTAGGGCGGACCTTCAGGTCCGCCATCCCAAGGCATTTCCATGCCGGTTGGTCATCAGGTCAACGCGGGGTCGTAAGGGCGCTGGTTTTTG
>NZ_JBLWFT010000006.1:0-32500 GCF_048323695.1 Aquisalimonas sp. APHAB1-3
ACGGCGTCCACCAGCTCCGGGCTCGCCTCCTCGAACCCCGGCAGGGCGCTGATCGCATCCAGATCCAGCAGCTCCTGCATGACAAACTTCATGTCCCGCGTCGGGGCGGTGTAATCGGTCATGGTGTCGGTTTCTCCCCGTTGATGGCACAACGCCAACATACTCTACCGTATGGGCTATGAGGCTACCCCGTCCCGGCCGCCGGGTAAATCCCCGGAGCGGGCGTTGCGTGATCACGTTCACCCCGCAGGCACCGAAGTGCTACAGGGCCCCGTGGAGCATGGCACTGGCGGCGGCGAGATGAGTATACTCGAAGCCCGCGGGAGCGATGCCCTGTCGCGCAAACCAGCCGGCTTGCTCCCCATCCGAATTCGTTGCCAAGGAGTCGGGAGTGTCGTTGATCCGTAAATCCCACAAGCTCGCGGACGTCTGTTACGACATCCGTGGCCCGGTCCTGGAAGAGGCGAAGCGCCTGGAGGACGAGGGGCACCGCATCCTCAAGCTGAATATCGGTAATCCGGCGCCATTCGGCCTGGATGCGCCGGACGAGATTCTTCATGACGTGATCCGGAACCTCCCTGAAGCGCAGGGTTATTCCGACGCGAAGGGGATCTTCTCGGCGCGCAAGGCGATCATGCAGCATTGTCAGCAGCGCGGGATCACCGAGGTGGCGCTGGAGGACATCTACCTGGGCAACGGCGTCAGTGAGCTGATCGTCATGGCCATGCAGGCGTTGCTGAACAACGGCGACGAGCTGCTGATTCCCGCGCCGGACTACCCACTGTGGACGGCCGCGGTCAGCCTCTCGGGTGGGCGCCCGGTCCATTACCTGTGCGACGAGAACAACGGCTGGCAGCCGGACCTCGCGGACATGGAGGCGAAGATTACCGACCGCACCCGCGGCATCGTGGTCATCAACCCGAACAATCCCACCGGCGCCGTCTACAGCGAAGAGACGCTGAAGCAGATCGTGGAGATCGCGCGCCGCCACGATCTGGTGCTGTTCGCCGACGAGATCTACGACAAGATTCTCTACGATGGGGCGAAGCACTACCCGTTGGCGAAGCTGGCCGGCGAGACCCTGTGCATCACCTTCAGCGGCCTGTCCAAGAGCTACCGCGCCGCCGGTTTCCGGTCCGGCTGGATGTTCCTGTCCGGTGGCAAGGACCGCGCGGCCGATTACGTGGAAGGGCTGAGCATTCTCGCCTCCATGCGGCTGTGCGCCAACGTACCCTCCCAGTTCGCCATTCAGACGGCGCTGGGCGGGTACCAGAGCATCGACGATCTGGTGGCACCCGGCGGCCGGCTGCACGAGCAGCGCACCCTGGCCTGGGAGCGCGTCAACGCGATTCCCGGTGTCTCCTGTGTGGAGCCAACTGGTGCTCTGTACCTGTTCCCGCGCCTGGATCCGGCCGTCTACCCGATCGAGGACGACCGCCAGCTCGTGCTCGACCTCCTGCGGCAGGAACACCTGCTGCTGGTGGAGGGGACGGCCTTCAACTGGCCGACACCGGATCACCTGCGCATGGTGTTTCTGCCCCATCGGGAGGACCTGGAAAAGGCATTGGACAAGCTTGAGCGGTTTCTCGCGCGTCTGCGCAAGGCCGCCTGAGGAGGAGTCATGCCGAGAAAGGGACTGGCGCTAGCTGCAGGGCTGGCGCTCGCCACCACCGCCGTGGCGGACGAGGACGTGCACGGATACTGGCTGTCGGAGGAGGGCACGGCGCAGATCGAACTCGCCCCCTGTGCCGACGACGACGCGCTCACCTGTGGCCGGATCGTCTGGCTGGAAGACCCGTACGACGAAGACGGCGAACCGCTGCGCGATACCAACAACGACGATCCGGAGCTGCGTGACCGCGAGGTCGTCGGCCTGCGCATCGTCTGGGACATGGCCCGGGACGACAGCCGGGAGCGCCGCTGGGACGGTGGGCGTATCTATGACCCCGAGAACGGCAATACCTACCGTGCCCGCGTGACCCTCGCCGAAGGCGGCGAGACGCTGGACCTGCGTGGATACGTGGGCATCGCGGCGTTCGGGCGCACGAGCACCTGGACCCGCGAGCCGTCGGTCAGGGCGCTGGACTGACGCCTCGCGCAGCGGCTCTGTCCGCAATGCGGAACGGTGTTCCGAAGCTTGCAATTTCGCCGGCGGCATCATACAAAGAGAGTCGAGCCGTCCGAGAGCGGCACCGGACAAGTATCCAGGCACAGGCCCGCAGGGCCGGCCCGGAAAGAACATCACAACGGCCCATGAAGGTCGATTCCTGGAGGAGCACCATGACGAAGCCACGCCGTACTGCCGGCCTGTTTGCCGGCCTTGCCACAGCGAGCGCCATTGCACTTGCGTCCCTGTCCACTGCCCAGGCCGACGATCCGATCCGTATCGGATTCATCGACCCGCTGTCCGGGCCTTTCGCCAATGTCGGCGATGCCGGACTGAAGCACTTCCGCTTCGCCGCCGATCGCATCAACGAGGAAGGCGGGATCAATGGCCGGCAGGTTGAAATCGTGCCCATGGACAACAACCAGAGCGCGTCCGAGTCGGCGCAGCTCGTGCAGCGGGCGGCTGACCGCGGCATCGACTTTGTCGCTCAGGGGAACGGCTCCGACGTGGCCGGCGCCATCATCGAGACGGTCAACCGCAACAACCGACGTAACCCGGACAACAAGCTGCTCTATCTCAACTACGCCGCAGTGGACCCGTCCCTGACCAACGAGCGGTGCAGCTACTGGCATTTCCGGTTCGACGCGGACACCACCATCAAGCTCGAAGCGCTCAGCAACTACATGATGGAGCGCGACGACATCGAGAAGGTGTACCTCATCAACCAGGACTACTCCCACGGTCACGAGATCGAGCGTCGGTTCCAGGATCTCGCCGCGGAAAAGATGCCGAACGTGGAAATCGTGGGCACACAGCTGCATCCCATCGGCCAGGTGCGGGACTTTTCGCCCTACGTCTCCCGCATCCGCCAGTCCGGCGCCGACTCCGTGGTCACCGGCAACTGGGGCAACGACCTCTCGCTGCTCGCTCGGGAAGCGGAAGACGCCGGCCTGGACGTGAACTTCTACACCTACTACGCGGGAGGGCTGGGTGTGCCCGCCGCGATCGGCCGTGCCGGGGTCGACCGGGTGGCGCAGATCACCGAATGGCACGCCAACGTCAACGTGGACGAAGGCCACGACGAGTACCGGGAGTGGGTGGATGCGTTCAAGGAGCGCTACCCGGATATCGACTGGTACTTCCACCGTGTCTACAACCTGATGTACATGCTGAAGGCAGCCGTGGAAGAAGCCGGCAGCACTGACGCCGAAGGGGTGGCTGCGGCGCTCTCCGGCATGGAGTTCGAATCCCACACCGGCACGATCACCATGCGCGCGGACGACCACCAGATGCTGCAGCCCATGTACATCTCCATCATGGACGACGAGGTCGAGTACGACTCCGAGAACTCGGGGGTCGGCTTCCGGACCCTGTCCCGGATCGAAGTGGAAGATGCCACGTCGGCGACGACCTGCGAGATGGATCGTCCCTGAGCCATAACGACAAAACCGCCAGGCTCCGGACCGGTTCCCCCGGTCCGGAGTTCTGACTCCGCGTCCTGCCGGTGGGGCCCGCATGTTAGAAACAATTACTTTCTCCCTGCTCAACGGCCTGTTGTACGGCATGTTGCTGTTCATGCTGTCCAGCGGTCTCACGCTCATCTTCGGAATGATGGGCGTGCTCAACTTCGCCCACGCCAGCTTCTACATGCTGGGAGCCTATTTCGCCTACACCATGGGCCTGTACACCGGGTTCTGGGTGGCACTTTTTCTCGCGCCCATTGCCGTGGGCCTGATCGGCGCGGCCGTGGAGCGCTTCGGCCTGCGTCAGGTGCACCAGTACGGCCACGTGCCTGAACTGCTGTTCACCTTCGGTCTGGCCTATGTGGTGGAAGAACTGGTGCGGCTGTTCTGGGGCAACACCCCCATGAACTACCGCGTGCCGGAGGCGCTGGACTTCCCGCTGTTCTCCCTGTTCGGCACCAACTATCCGGCGTTCCGCGTGTTCGTCCTGGTGGTGGCCGTGTCCATGTTCGTGGGGCTCTACCTCCTGCTCAAGCGCACCCGGGCCGGACTGATTATCCAGGCGTCCCTGTCGCGGCCTGACATGGTCTCGGCCCTGGGCCATAACGTGCCGCAGGTGTTCATGTGGGTGTTTGCCTTCGGCACCGGCCTGGCCGCACTGGGCGGCGTCGTTGGTGGCATCCAGCTCGTCACCGAACCCGGCATGGCCTTCATGATGGGGCCGATCGTGTTCGTGGTTGTCGTGGTGGGCGGTCTTGGCTCCATTCAGGGGGCGCTGATCGCCTCCATCCTCATCGGCGTGCTGCAGACGTTCGCGCTGTCCGTGGACTGGTCGCTGGCCAACCTGGGCATGGTGTTCGGCTACGCCGTCCCGCCGGAGAGCTTCTTCGCCACCATCTGGTACATGGACTCCACGCGGATTGCGCCGATGCTCCCGTACCTGCTGCTGGTGCTGATGCTGATTTTCCGCCCGCGCGGCCTGATGGGGAAACGTGAATCATGAATACGACTCAAGTACAGACTGGAGCGGCAGCGGGCGGAGTCGGCCGGAGCATCTGGGTGCGACGCCTGTGGCCCTGGCTCGTGGCCGTGGTCATTGCCATGCTGCTGCCGCTGCTGGTGACGTCGAACCACGGCCTCACCATGATCAGCCACATGGGCGTGATGATCATCTTCGCCCTGTCCTACAACATGTTGCTTGGCAACACGGGGCTGCTCTCGTTCGGCCATGCCGTCTACTTCGGCCTGGGCGGCTACATGGCCATGCATATGCTGCGGTACATCGAAGCGACAGGGTTCGGTATGCCCCTGGAGCTGCTGCCGGTGGTGGGTGCTCTGGGCGGACTGTTGTTCGGCCTGATCTTCGGCGCCGTCTCGACGCGCCGTGCCGGCGTCGTGTTCGCCATGATCTCCCTGGGCATCGGCGAGATGGTGACCGCCAGCTCCCTGATGTTCACCGGGTTCTTCGGCGGCGAGGCCGGCCTGTTCGGCAACAGGGAGGCTCCGGTGTCCCTGTTCGGGATCGATTACGGCCCGGGCCGCAACGTCTACTACCTGGTCGCCGTGTGGGCGCTCATTGCCGCGGTCATCATGTTCCTGCTGCGCCAGACGCCGCTGGGGTGGATGGCCAATGCGGTTCGTGACAACCCGGAACGGGCCCAGTTT
Source organism: Aquisalimonas sp. APHAB1-3 (assembly GCF_048323695.1). Classification (NCBI taxonomy): domain Bacteria; kingdom Pseudomonadati; phylum Pseudomonadota; class Gammaproteobacteria; order Chromatiales; family Ectothiorhodospiraceae; genus Aquisalimonas; species Aquisalimonas sp. APHAB1-3. Next base: position 5,236 of record NZ_JBLWFT010000006.1, read on the forward strand.
GTCGGTTACAGTCCGCAGATGGTGCGCTTCTTCCAGTTCGTGCTGGCGGCGACCTTTGCCGGTCTCGCGGGCGGACTGTTCATCGTGGTCGACGAGATCATCACCGATGAGACCGTGGGCATGATCCAGTCCGGACTGGTGCTCCTCAGCGCCTACATCGGCGGCATCGGCTTCTTCCTCGGGCCGGTCGTGGGTGCCGTCCTGGTGGTGTTTCTGGAGAGTGAGCTGTCTTCCATCACCGATGCCTGGCTGCTGTACTTCGGGCTGCTGTTCGTTGCGGTGGTCATGTTCGCGCCCCAGGGGCTGTTCGGCGTCGCCTATCAGCAGGTGATGAGCTGGCGTGCTGGGGAATGGGTCCGGTCGTTCCATGCGCGGCTCTACGCCACGAGCGCCATGCTGGTTTTCGTCCTCGCGCTCATCGCCGTGATCGAGAAGGCCTACCACGTGCTCCGGCACTGGAACCCTCAGGAACCCATGCCCCTGTTCTTCGTCACCATCGATGCCACCAGCATGGTGCCGTGGCTGGTGTCATTCGCGGTGATGGCGGGTGCGCTCGCCGTATTTTTCCTGCACGCCAGGCCGTTGCTGCGGCGTGCGCTTGATTCCGGGGAGGGGGCGTAATGAGCCAGGAGACAGCGCTGGCCCTCAAGGGGCTGACCAAGAACTTTGGCCGGGCGGAAATCATTCGTGGTGTCGATCTCGACATCAAGGCCAACGAACGGCACGTGATCATCGGCCCCAACGGGGCCGGTAAATCCACGTTGTTCAACCTCATCAGTGGCCGGCTCGAGGCCACCTCCGGGACCATTCAACTATTCGGCCGTGAGATCGACGGTCTGCCGCCTCATCGCGTCAACCGCATGGGGCTCAGCCGGAGCTTTCAGGTCACCAACCTGTTCCAGAACATGACCGTGATGCAGAACCTGCGCTGCGCCCTGTTGTGGTCGAAGGGGCACAAGTATGCATTCTGGAAACTGGTCAACTCCCAACAGGAGGTGACCGAGCGGGCGGAAGAGCTCATGGAGCGGCTGAATCTCACGGCCAAGCAGCATGTGCCGGCTTCGCTGCTTACCTATGCCGAGCAGCGCGCGCTGGAGATCGGCGCAACCATCGCCTCAGGGGCCAAGGTGCTACTTCTGGACGAGCCCACCGCCGGCATGAGCCGCACCGAGGCGGACGACATGGTCGAACTGATTCGCGAGATCACCACCGACTGCACGCTGGTGATGGTCGAGCACGACCTCGGCGTGGTGTTCAATCTTGCGGACCGGATCTCGGTGCTCGTCTATGGCGAGGTGATAGCCAGCGATACGCCCGAGGCCGTGCGAGCCAACGCGGCGGTTCAGGAAGCCTATCTCGGAACGGAGGTGCACTGATGCTGGTGACCAACGAACTGCACGCCTACTACGGCAAGTCCCACGTGCTGCGGGGCGTTTCCATGGAGGTGCGCGCCGGCGAGATCGTCAGCCTGGTGGGGCGCAACGGTGTCGGCCGCTCCACGCTGTGCAAGTCGGTCATGGGGCTGGTGCCGCCGGTGGGTGACGTCCATTTTGATGGTCGCCGCGTCACCGGTCAGGCCCCGCACCGTATCGCCCACCTCGGCATTGGTTACGTTCCCGAGGACCGTGCCATTTTCCCCGGCCTGAGCGTTGCCGAGAATCTGGAGCTGGGGGTCAAGCGGCGGGGCAATGGCGGGCGCTGGGGATACCGGGATGTGTTCAACCGTTTTCCGCGTCTGGAAGAGCGGCGCGACACTCCGGCCGAGGCGCTTTCCGGTGGTGAGCAGCAGATGCTCACCATGGCGCGGACCCTCATGGGCAATCCTCGGTGTATCATGGTGGACGAACCGACCGAGGGGCTTGCACCTCGTGTCGTGGCGGAACTCGCGGACCTCCTGAAAGAGATCGCTGCCGACGGCATCGCCGTGCTGCTGGTGGAACAGAAGCTGAGCATCGCCAAGCAGATCTCCCACCGCATGTACGTCATGGGCGATGGCCGCATCGTCTTCGACGGTACGCCGTCACAACTGGAAGACAGCCCGGACGTGCGCAAGGAGTGGCTGGAGGTGTAGCAGGCAACTGGAGAGCGGATGTCTGACTGGCGCCACTATTTTGCCTACGGCTCCAACATGCTGCAGGCACGACTGCTGGAACGGACCCCCTCGGCGCAATGGCTGGGGGTGGGCCGTTTGCCGGGGCACTGCCTGTACTTCAACCACGTCAGTCGTGCGGACGGCACGGCCAAGTGCAACATCGAGTGCGCCGGTGGCGAATCGGACACCGTATGGGGCGTCGTCTATGCCGTCCACCGCGACGAACAGCCGGTGCTGGACCGCGCCGAGGACCTGGGCACGGGCTACCTGATCGAGCCACGTCTGGTTCATTGCCGTGACGCCTGGCTGGAGACGTTCTGCTACGTCGCCGTGCCCGGCACTACGGATGCCGCCGCACGACCGTTCCGCTGGTACCGCGATATCGTCCTGGCCGGGGCGCGCAGCCATGATTTTCCGGAGCGCTACATCGAGCGTATTGCCCGTGAGAGAGCGGTGGACGACCCGGATGCGCAGCGGGCGGTTCACCATCAGTATCTAATCGATATGTCGTTTGATTGAGACAGTTTCTTCCGGACGAAATGCCCTTTTCTTCAAAGGGTTTTGCGTGCATCCTCACGTGAAAGTTCATCTCTTTCCCCTGTTGGAGTGCGCCCCATGCCCCGGAGCCTGGTCCTGTTGTTTGTGTCTGTACTTTTCCTGCTGCAGACGGCTGCTGCATCCGACCGGCTCGAAAACCAGCGCGACCTCTTTCGTAACGCCCATGAACGCATCGGCCTCGGATTGTCCGTGGACATGGACGAACTCCGTGACCAGCTCAAGGGTTATCCGCTGCTTCCGTATCTGATCTACGCGGACCTGCTCAGTGACACCAGTCGCCTGACGGCCGGCCAGGTGGAGTCCTTCCTGGACGCCTACGGAGACTTGCCTCTCGCCCGTGGATTCCGCGGGCAATGGCTCCACGAACTCGGCGCAAGGGAAGACTGGGAGGCATACCAGCGCTTCCACCGCGGTGGTGGTAGCGCCACGCTGCGCTGCTACGGCCTGCGTGCGCGCCGGGCGACCGACGGCGTCGACGACGACTGGCTGCGGGAGGCTCGGGGGCTCTGGCTGGTGGGCCATTCGCAGCCGTCGGCCTGCGATGCCGTGTTCAGTGAGTTGTACGACCGTGACGCGCTGAGCGACGAACAACGCTGGGAGCGCATCACCCGCGCCATGTACAGCGGCAGCGCCGGCCTCGCCCGTGCCCTGCGGCCCCGCCTGGCCGAGGCCGACCAGCAGTGGCTGGACGACTGGCTGCGTCTCAACCGCGACCCGGCCACTGCACTGGCCGACCCGGATTTTGACGTGGACAGCCGTCGCGGACGACAGCTGGTGCGCTTCGGCATCCGGGTGCTGGCGCGCAGCGACCGGGATGTGGCCCGGGAGCGACTGGAGCGATATGCCGCACGCGGCGAGTTGCCCCGGGAGATGGCGCTGGAACTGCAGCGCGAGATCGCCCTGCGCTCTGCCTACTCCCGCGATGACGAGGCACTGGAACTGCTGGACGAGTTGCCGGAAGCGGCACGCAACGACACGGTGCTCGAGTGGCAGGCGCGGGTTGCGGTGGGACAGCAGAACTGGCCGCGGTTGGTTGATGCGGTCTGGGCACTGCCGCGCAAGCAGCGCGAGCAGGCGGAGTGGCGTTACTGGCGCGCCCACGCCCTGTGGATGACCGGCGCAAAGGATCGCGCCGAAGAGCTGTTCGAGCCCCTTGCCCGCACGCGCAACTACTACGGGTTCCTGGCGGCGGATGCCCTGGGCCGGCCCTACGCCATGAACGAAGCCGACCTGGACCACGACGCCGACCGTCAGGCGGCACTGGCGAGCCGCCCGGGGATGCAGCGCGCCCGCGAGCTGCGCGAAGTGGGCCTGATTACAGAGGCGCGGCGGGAATGGGAGGCGGCCCTTGCCGGGGCCGACACCGACACCCGTGCCCAGGCGGCCATGCTCGCGTTGGGTTGGGGGTGGTACGACCGGGCCATTCACAACGCCAACCGCGCGGGGATGCACAATGCGTTGGCGCTGCGGTTCCCGGCCGGGTTCAGCAACGTCCTGGAACCGGCCGCTGCGGCCGCCGACGTGGACCCGGCACTGGTTTACGCCGTGGCCCGCAAGGAGAGTGCGTTTTCACCGGACGCCCGCTCCCGGGTGGGTGCCCGGGGGCTCCTTCAGGTCATGCCCGAGACCGGCCGGCGTGTCGCCGATGGTCTCGGGGTATCGGACCCGGCGGGCGTGGATCTCTACAAGCCCGCCGTGAACGCGCGCCTCGGCGCCGCCTACCTGTCGCAGATGCTCGAGCGCTTCGATGGCAATGTCATCCTCGCCGCGGCGGCGTACAACGCCGGGCCGGAGCGCGCCGCCCGCTGGCTGGAAGACAATCCGGGGCAGCCGGCAGCGGTTTGGATCGAGAACATCACGTTCGGTGAAACCCGGGACTACGTCAAAAGCGTGCTCGCCTTCCGCGCGGTGTTCGACAGTCAGTTGCGCGGCGAACCCCGGCGCCTGGCCGGTGCCATGCCGGTCATGCCCGGCGAAGAGGCGACCGAGCTGGTCCTTGGCGAGGATACCGACGGCGAGAGCTGACCGGATCCCGCTCTCCGCCGGGCCTTGCGTGTTCGCCCCCGGCCGCAGAGAATGTGCCCTTGTCGTGTTTTCGGCGGCGGCCACTCGTGCCGCCGCTTTCCCTGACTGGAGGTAGCGGATGTCCACCGCGTCGTACCCGGAATCCCCATGCGTCGGGCTCTGCCAGATGGACGGGCAGAGGCGTTACTGCATGGGCTGTGGTCGCACCCTCAACGAGATCGCCACCTGGTCGCGCATGAGCGTCGACGACAAGCGTGCCGTGCTCGCGCGCGTCGGCGAGGGCGGGCACAGGCCGGACGAACACAGGGTGGAGTGACCCATGGTCAAACTGACGCGCATCTACACCCGCACTGGCGATACCGGCAGCACCGGGCTCGGCGACGGCTCCCGGGTGCTCAAGCACGGTGAACGGGTGACCGCCTACGGGACCGTGGATGAGGTCAACGCCGTCGTAGGCGTCGTGCGTCTGCACGCCGGCGCGCCCGTGGCAGCGGATCTGGAGCGTATCCAGAACGATCTCTTCGACGTGGGTGCTGACCTGTGCACCCCGGAACAGGACGAGCCGGAGTTTCCGCCGCTGCGGGTGAGTGAGCAGCAGGTCCACTGGCTGGAGCAGCGCATCGATGCCCTGAATGCCGGTCTGCCGAAGCTGACCTCGTTCGTCCTCCCCGGGGGAACGGCCAGTGCCGCGCATCTCCACCATGCGCGTACCGTGGCGCGCCGGGCGGAGCGGGATATCGCCGCCCTGGCGGACGATGAGTCCATCAATCCCGCCGCCCTGCAGTACATGAATCGGCTCTCCGATTACTTCTTTGTCGCCGCGCGCTTCGTCAACGCCGAAGCGGAGGGCGACGTGCTCTGGGTCCCCGGCCGGAACCGCTGAGCCGGGCCATCTGCCAGGGGAGCCGCCATGGTCGCCGACCTGATCCGGCCCACCGAGCGCGGGCTGTACTGCCCGCCCGGCGATTTCTACATCGATCCGTGGCGTCCGGTGGAGCGGGCCGTCATCACCCACGCCCACGGTGACCATGCCCGCTGGGGGCACCGGATCTACTACGCCAGTCACGCCAGCCGCCCATTGCTGGAGCGGCGGCTGAGTCGCGACGCGCTGATCCTCGGCTGCGATTTCGACAAACCCTTCCGTCTCGGTGACGCATGGATCTCCTTCCACCCCGCGGGGCACATACTCGGCTCGTCGCAGGTGCGCGTGGAATACCGGGGCTGCGTCTGGGTTGCATCGGGCGACTACAAGCGCGACGTCGATCCCACCTGCGAACCGTTCCAGGTCGTACCCTGTGATACGTTCATCACCGAGGCCACGTTCGCGCTGCCCATCTACCGCTGGGAGCCGGTGGCGCGGGTGGCCGGCGAGATTCACCAGTGGTGGCGGGCCTGCGCTCGCGCCGGGCAGACCGCGGTTCTCTTCTGTTACGCACTGGGGAAGGCGCAGCGCATTCTCGCCGAACTGCTGGCCTATACGCGCGATACGGCCTATCTCCACGGCGCCATGGTGCCACTGGTCGACGCCTACCGGGATGCCGGTGTGGCCATGCTGCCCACGGCATCGGTCAGCGCCATGCCGCGCAACCACGACTTTGCCGGTGCGCTGGTTCTGGCACCGCCGTCAGCCGCGGGCAGTTCCTGGATGCGCCGTTTCCGTCCGGAGTCCACCGGTTTCGCCTCCGGCTGGATGCGGATTCGCGGCAACCGGCGGCGGCGGGGCTACGACCGCGGGTTCGTGGTGTCCGATCACGCCGACTGGCCCGCGCTGCTCCAGACCGTTCGCGACACCGGGGCGCGCCGGGTGCTCGCCACTCACGGCCGCACCGACGTGCTGGTGCGCTACCTCAATGAGGTGGAGGGGGTTGATGCGCAGCCCCTGGTGACCGACTACGGCGGCGAGGCGGACGACTGATGCAACGCTTCACCGCGCTCTATCAGGCCCTGGACGAGACCACCGCCACCTCCGGCAAGGTCGCCGCCATGGAGGCGTACTTTCGTGAGGCACCGGCCGCCGACGCCGCCTGGGCGGTGTACTTTCTCACCGGTCGGCGTCTCCGCCGTCTGGTGCCTACCGCCGAGCTGCGCGCGTGGACCCTGGAGGCCACCGGCATGCCCGCCTGGCTGCTGGAAGAGACGTACGCCTCCGTGGGGGATCTGGCGGAAACCCTGGCGCTGCTGCTGGATCAGCCCTTTGCGCCCCCGGAGCAGGATGCCACGCCGCTGCACGTGTGGGTGGAAGAGCGCATTCAGCCGTTGCGCGGTATGGCGACGGAGGCGCGTCGTGACGCCGTGCTGGGATGGTGGGCGGCGCTGCCGACGCCGCAGCGTTTCGTGCTCAATAAGCTGCTCACCGGGGCGTTCCGCGTGGGCGTGAGCCGTCGGCTCGTGGTCCGTGCGCTGGCCCGGGTCAGCGGGCTGGAGACGGCAACCCTGGCCCACCGCCTCATGGGACAGTGGCAGCCCACGCCGGCGGCGTTCGAGGCCCTGCTCGACCCGGAAGAGCAGGGTGAAGACCGCTCGCGGCCCTATCCGTTCTTCCTTGCCTCGCCGCTGGAGGCCGACCCGACGGCGCTGGGCGACCGCAGCGACTGGATCGCCGAATGGAAATGGGATGGCATCCGCGGGCAGCTGCTGCGGCGCGGCGGCGAGTGTTTCATCTGGTCCCGGGGCGAGGACATGATGGCTGGGCGCTTCCCCGAGATCGAGGCGGCGGCCGCCGATCTGCCCGACGGTCTGGTGCTCGATGGCGAGATCCTCGCGTGGGAGGACGACACGCCGTTGCCGTTCAACGTGCTGCAGCAGCGGATCGGGCGTCTGCGACCGTCGGCGAAGATCCAGCGCGAGGCACCGGTCATCTTTCTCGCCTACGACCTGCTGGAAGCGGGGGGGGCGGACCGGCGGCAGGAGCCCCTGGAGGCACGGCGGGAGTTGCTGCGCGATGTGATCGGTGATGGTGCCGGTGCGCTCCGGCGGGCCCAGGCCCTGGACTCCGGTGACTGGGTGGCTCTGGCTTCGCTGCGGCAGACGGCCCGAGAGGAGGGCACCGAGGGCATCATGCTCAAGCGCCGCGGTTCACCCTACCGGGTGGGGCGAACCCGTGGAGACTGGTGGAAATGGAAGCTGGCGCCGCGGACGGTGGACGCCGTGATGCTCTATGCCCAGCCCGGGCACGGGCGCCGGTCCAGTCTGTTCACGGACTACACCTTCGGTGTCTGGGACGGCGACACGCTGGTGCCCGTGGCCAAGGCCTACTCCGGGCTTGACGATGCCGAAATCCAGCGCCTGGACCGCTGGATCCGCAGCCACACCATCGAGCGCTTCGGTCCCGTGCGTTCGGTGGCGCCGCAGCAGGTGTTCGAACTGGCCTTCGAGGGGCTGGCACCCTCCCGGCGCCACAAGTCCGGTGTTGCCATGCGTTTTCCCCGGATCAGCCGCTGGCGCGAGGATCTTGCCCCGGGCGAGGCCGACACTCTGGACGACGTCAAGGCCATGCTGCCCTGACCGGAGGTCAGAACTGCAGGTTCACGCTGGCCGAGGCAATGCCGATCCGGTCCAGATCCACATCCACATCGCTGCCGTCCGCCCCTTCTGGGTCGGTGCGCAGCCGGGTGAACAGCTGCCGTACGCCCAGCTCCACGTGGACCGTCCGGGTGATCTCCACTATGGCGCCCGCTTGGACTGACAACCCGGGCATGGTGTCGATGCTGTTGTCGCCGTTCCAGCTCAGAGTGACCGCTCCGCCGCCGATACCGCCGTAAATCTGAAACTGCGGTGCGGCCCGCCAGAGGAAATCCTGATTCACCGTGAGCGAGGACATGAAGAAGTCGCTGCCGGGGATGATGGACCACTGGCCGTACAGGCGGGAGTTGGGACGCGCCATGCCCACGCGCAGCTGCAGCCCGATTTCGTCCTCGGTGCCCACGTCGAAGTTGTCGCGGTCATCGCTGTCGAAGTGCATGCGGTGCTGCCCCACACCCACGCCGAAAAAGGATTCCTCGGCCGAGGCGGTGGCCGGCAGCGCGAGGGGCGCCGCGACCATGAGCGTCAGCAGGGCCGGCCATGGCCGGCGGGTGGCTCGTTGTGCAGGCATGATCGCGTCTCCTTGTCAGAACCTGAAGTTCACACCGGCGTGGACCATTCGCACGTTGCGGACCTGGACCTTGCCGCCACGGCCGTTGGCGTCGAAGCGGCGACTGAGCTCTGTGTGTAGATAGCGGTAGCCGATCTCCACCTGGACGAGCTCCGTGACTTCGATCAGGCCGCCGCCGCGCACGCCGGCCACGTAGCTGCTGTCGCGCTCACCGCGGACGCCGAAGTTCTCGTCACCGCCGAACGGGTCGTCGCTGTTCCATTCGATGCGCCCGTACCCGCCGACGATGCCTACGTAGCCGGAGAACAGCCCACCGCCCGGGATGAGATAATCCAGCGATGCCATGGTGAGCCACAGCTCACCCTCATCGTAGTTGGTCCGCGCCAGTTCCACGTCGTAGCGTGCGGGGCGGCCCGTGCGTCCCAGCCGCAGCAGCGGGCCGTCGCTGAGGGTGTTCACGCCACTGCCGGCGTCGTCGCCGGCGCGCATGCGTGACTGCGCTGTAAAGCCGGCGATACCGGCGTACATGCGCCGGTCCACTTCCAGAGCCACGGCGCGTCCGTCCGCCACGCCGACGGCGGGCAACCCGAGCAGCAGCGCCAGGCCGGTGAGGAGCAGTTTTCCGTATCGGGTCATGGCCGGGGCTCGTCGATCCACGCTGCAGTGATTATGGAGGCATAATGCCACCCATGCGGCCCGAACACCCAATCCAGCGCTGGTTCGCCTCCCGTGACTGGGCGGTTTTCGACTTCCAGCGCGCGGCGTGGGATGCCTACCTGTCCGGGCGCAGCGGGCTGATCCACGCCCCCACCGGCACAGGCAAGACGCTGGCCGCGTGGTTCGGCCCCGTGCTGGAAGCGCTTCAGAACCCGCCGGTGGAGCCACCGCCGCTGACCGTCTTGTGGATCACGCCCCTGCGGGCGCTTGCCGCGGACACCACCGCTCACCTCGCAGAGACTGCCACCGAGCTGGGCCTGCCCTGGACCATCGAGCGCCGGACCGGAGACACCTCCAGTGCCACCCGCAGTCGCCAGCGCCGCCGCCTGCCCTCGGCGCTGGTGACCACCCCGGAAAGCCTGTCGCTGCAGTTAAGCTACAGCGACGCCCATGCGCGCTTTCGCCACCTGCGCTGCGTGGTGGTGGACGAGTGGCACGAGCTCATGGGCAGCAAGCGGGGTGTCCAGCTGGAGCTCTGCCTGGCGCACCTGCGCACGCTTTGCCCCGGGCTGCAGACGTGGGGGTTGTCGGCGACGCTGGGGAATCTGGACGAGGCTCGGGAGGTGCTGCTGGGTCCGGATCAGTCCGGCGACCTGATCCAGGGCTTGCTGCCGAAGCGTACCGCCATCGACGCCGTGATCCCGGAGCGCATGGAACGCTTCCCCTGGGCCGGCCACCTGGGGACGAACCTGGTCCACGATGTGCTGGCAGCACTGGACCGGGCCGACACCAGCCTGTTGTTCACCAATACGCGCTCTCAGGCGGAGCTCTGGCACCAGGCGCTCCTGCAGGCCCGGCCGGACTGGTTCGACCAGATTGCGCTCCACCACGGATCGCTGGACCGCAGTGTCCGCGATCAGGTGGAGGTGTGGCTCCGGGCCGGTGCTATCCGCTGCGTGGTTGCCACCTCCAGCCTGGACCTGGGGGTCGACTTTACCCCGGTGGACCAGGTGCTCCAGGTAGGCAGCCCCAAGGGCGTGGCGCGGCTCGTCCAGCGCGCCGGCCGCAGCGGCCACCAGCCCGGCGCGGAGAGTGCAGTGCTGTGCGTGCCGACCCACGCCTTCGAACTGGTGGAGATCGCCGCCGCACGGGATGCGGCAGTGGCCGGGGAGGTGGAGGCGCGACCGCCTTTGCGGGGCTGTCTCGACGTGCTGGTGCAGCATCTGGTGACGCTTGCCCTGGGGCCGGGGTTTACCGATGCCGCTCAGCTGGCGGAGGTGCGCGCCACCCACGCCTACGCCGGCCTTTCCGAGCGACAGTGGCGCTGGTTGCTGGATTTCATCACCACCGGCGGCAGCACGTTCAAGGCGTATCCGCAGTACCGGCGGGTCGAGCGCGACGGCGATGTTTTCCGCGTGACCGATGCCACCATCGGTCGCCGACACCGCATGGCCGTGGGCACCATCACGGCCGACAGCATGGTGCGCGTGAAGTACCAGCGTGGCGGTCTCATCGGCTTCGTGGAGGAGGCGTTCATTGCCCGCCTCAAGCCCGGCGAGCAGTTCCTGTTCAGCGGCCGGGCGCTGGAACTGGTCCGTGTACGCGACATGACCGCGCAGGTCCGCAGCGCCAGAGGGCGCACGCGCGCCGTGCCGCGCTGGATGGGCGGGCGGATGCCCTTGTCCACGCGGCTCGCCGACGGTGTCGGCGCCCGCCTGGAGCAGGCGCGGGACGGCCATTACCACGGCCTGGAAATGACAGCCGTAAGGCCGGTGCTGGAAGCCCAGCGCAGTGCATCGGCCCTGCCCGGGCGGGATGAACTGCTGGTGGAGCGCATCCGCTCCAGGGAAGGGCAGCATCTGTTCGTCTACCCCTTTGCCGGGCGCCTGGTTCACGAGGCGCTGTCGGCGCTGGTCGCGTGGCGGCTCACGCGGGAAGCGCCCGCCACGTTCGGCTTCTCCATGAACGATTACGGCTTCGAGCTGGTCTCCCGGCGGTTGCCGGAGGTGGACGGCGACGTGCTCGCCAGAGTGCTCTCGCCGGACAGTCTGGAAGCGGATCTGCGCGCCAGTCTCAACGCCGCGGAGATGGCGCGCCGCCACTTCCGCGAGATCGCCCGCATTGCCGGCCTGGTGTTCGAGGGCTATCCCGGGCGGGGCAAGTCCACGCGCCAGGTCCAGGCGTCCAGCGGGCTGATCTTCGACGTGCTGCACCGGTATGATGCGGACCACCCGCTGCTGGCTCAGGCCGAGCAGGAAGTGCTGGAGAGTCAGCTGGAGCTGGGGCGGTTGCGCGACCTGCTTCGTGGCCTACAGGCGCGGCGCCTGCTGCTGACCCGCCCCCGCCGCCTGACGCCCCTGGCCTTCCCGCTGTGGGTCAGCCGCGTGCAGTCGCGGGTGAGTTCCGAAGACTGGCAGACACGTGTCCAGCGCATGTTGGGCCAACTGGAGCGCCAGACCCCTGATGCCTGATACGGCCGCCGAACACCATGTCCCGCCGCCTGGCGCAGTCTGCTGCCGTGCGGCCGGCGAGCGGCTCTGGCTGCTGCCCGGCCGCGCCCTGGTGTGGCCCCGTCGCCGTACCCTTGTGATCGCCGATCCGCACTTCGGCAAGGGTGGGGTGTTCCGGCGCCGGGGGGTGCCCGTCCCCGCTGGCGGCACCGATGCCGACCTTCAGCGGCTGTCGCTGCTGCTGGAGCGCACCGGCGCGGAACGGCTGCTGGTCCTGGGCGACTTCTTCCACGGGCGGCCGGAGGCCGGAGAACCCTGGCTCGACCGGTTCACGGCCTGGCGGCAGGCCCATGGTGCGCTCACGGTCACGGTGGTTGCGGGCAACCACGATCGCCACGCCGGCGCCCCGGATCCGGCCTGGGCACTGGACTGGCACCATCATCCGCTGGCGGAGCCGCCGTTCCTGCTGGCCCACGAGCCTGTTGCCGCACCGGTGAGCGGTTATGTGCTCGCCGGGCATCTGCATCCGGTGTGGACACTGGGCGGTGGCGGTGACCGGCTGCGCGTGCCGGTGTTCTGGTTCGGGGCGTCCGGCGGGGTACTGCCCGCGTTCGGGGGCTTCACCGGTGGCATGGCCGTGCGTCCGGCCCCCTGTGACCGGCTTTACGCGGCGGGCGAGGAGGCAGTGGTGGATTGTGGCGTCAGCGCGCGCTGATCATCTGCTGTATCCAGCCGAGCCGGGCGTTGCCCACCGACAGCGCCAGCGTGCCTTCGCCGTGGACCAGCCAGCGGAGCGTCTGGCGGTGACCACTCCCCGCGGAGCGCTGGAACCAGGGCATGTGCCGCATGGCGCCGGCGCCGTTGCCCCAGCCCTCCAGGTGCCCCAGATCGCGGCGGGCGTCGGTCGGGGCCGCCAGCCGGCAGTCGCGCGGGTTCAGTTCCGCCAGCACGCCGTGGTTCCAAGGCAGCGTCTCGCCAGACGGGATCCCGGCGGTCGACAGGTAGCCGTGGTTTGCAATGGTCGCACTGACCTCGAACAGCTGCGCGTCGAGGCAGCTGACCACCACCTCTTCAATCACCAGCCGTGGCAGCAGCGCTGCGACCCGAAGCCAGTAGCCGGCGACGCTCTCGCAGAGAGCCGGCAGTGATTCGGGCGGTGGGTTCCAGATGCCGATCACCGGGTCGGTTCCGCCCACTTCCACCGCGCCGAGCTGCGGGTGGTGCAGCGGTGTCCAGTGGGAGAAGATGCGTCCCTGGTTGTAGTCCCGGTCCCAGTGCGCCAGGCGTTGTAGGTCGTCACGGTCGAGCGCCGTGTAGTGATCCACGAACCGTGCAGGGGTGGGCATGTCCAGCCGCCGGAACAGGTCCCAGAGCTCGCAGGCCACGGCCAGACAGCCGCGCTGATGGTAGGCGAAGTCCACCAGGTCCCCGCGCAGGGGCTGTTCCGGCTCGTAGGTGAACTGTTCGTAGCTGCTGACCGTGGGGTAGCCGGTGAACGTGGCGGCCCAGTCCGCCAGCTGCCGGTAGAGGCGCCGGTCGCCCGGGTGCATGTGCGCATCCGCCTGCGTACCCAGGGGGCGGATGAACACGCCGCCGAAAGTATGCAGGTTGAGCCAGGCGAAGATGTTGGGATGGTTCTCCGCGAACCGCATGACCGCGGCGGTCTCCGGCTCGCTTCCCGGGAATGCACCGGCTCCGGTCTGCTGATCTTCGGGTCGCCAGTCCCACGGGAAATTGCGGTTGAGATCGGCGGTATTCACCAGCGGGTCGGCGTCAGGGATGGTCTCGCCGTCGAACCCGATGATCTCCCCTTCGGGGTAGAGACGGAACCACGGCGGCGGATCGTCGATCTGCCGTGGCAGCATCAGGCCGGGACAATCCGGGGCTGCAACGAAATCACCGGCGGCATCGGGGATACGCATGCAGCGGCAGCAGCCGTCGCCGTTCATGTCTCGGGGCTGCCACCAGGACGCGTGGCCGGTGGTGTCCTGGCGTCGCGGGACGGAGCGCACGAATCCGCCGCGCTCGAGCACGGCCTCGGCTCCGTCGGGAGAAAGGCGTGGGGCGACGTACAGGTGGATGTCGCGAAGCGCTTCCAGCAGCGGAGCCGGGAGTTCGGCAGCAGCGTTGGCAGGCTCCACGTGGACCCGTAGCAACGCCTCCGCAATGGCCAGGGCGACACTGGAGGTGGCCAGTTCGGTGCCATGCATGTTGCCGTCCACCCATACGGCGGGTCGCCGCCTGCCCGGATCGCGGCCGATCTCCAGTAGCCAGATCTCGCGGCCGTCGCCGCTGGTTCCGAGGCTGTGAAGGGTGGCGACTTCGGGGTAGGTCTCTGCCCAGGCCCGCAGCTGCGATGTCAGCTCGGCGAAGCGCAGGTAGCGGTGACGGAAACCCTGGTTGACGGAGTCGATGGCGGCCATGGGCGCATCCGGAGACAGCCGCGGGGTGCGGATTCACCGCTTGTATAGTCCATCCACCGGGGGTTGTCAGCGCGCCGGGATGATCTCCGAGAGCGTTTCGGCGGTGCGCTCTCGGGCAAGGCGGATGAAGGCGTCGATGAACGGCTTGTCCCTGTCTTCGGAGCGGACCGCCGCATATAGGGTACTCCAGAGCCCGTTCTCCCCCAGAGGGCGGGCGTGGACGCTGGCCTGATCCTGGTACTCGCGCAGCGCCCAGTTCGGCAGCGCGGCAACACCGCGGCCGTTGGCGACGAGCTGCACGAGCATGACGGTCAGCTCCGCCGTGCGACGCTCGGCAGGCTCCAGCCCGGCGGGCTCCAGAAAGCGGCTGAAGATGTCCAGCCGGTCGGGGCAGACGGGGTAAGTGATCAGGACCTGGTCGGTGAGGTCCTCTGGCGTGATCCAGTCGCGCCCGGCCAGGGGTGACTGCCGTCCCACCGCCAGCAGCATCTCGTAGCGGAATAGCGGCACGTACGTGAGGCCGCTCAGATCCTCTTCAGGGTCCGAGGTGATGACCAGATCCACGTCACCACGATAGAGAGCGGGCAGCGGATGGAAGCTGAAGCCCATGGACAGGTCCAGCTCCACCCCGGGCCAGTCGGGGCGATACCGATCGAGGGTGGGCATCAGCCACTCGAAGCAGCTGTGGCACTCCACGGCCATGTGCAGCCGCCCGTGCTGGCCGTCGCCAGTGTGGCGGAGCTCGCCCTCGGCGCGCTCCACTTCCGGGACGATCCGCTGCGCCAGCTGCAGCAGCTTCTGCCCGGCCGGCGTCCAGCGAAGCGGCCGGGAACGCCGGAAGAACAGCGGCGTGTCAAAGTGGTCCTCGAGGCTGCGAAGCTGGTGCGACAGCGCCGACTGGGTGATGTGCAGCGTCTGCGCGGCAGCCGACAGGTTGCCATTCTCGTGGATGGCGAGCAGGGCCCGGAGATGTCGGAGATCCAGAAACATGAATATGTCTCATGTTCGTGATGATGAATGCGAGATTGTTTCACCCTTTGATCTGACAAACAATACTCCTGAGCTCTGAGGGGCCGCCCGTACCCCATGGGCTCATGAGGAATGATCAGTTCCTTGTCCACCGTCCTGTGGCCGGGTCACCTTGCAATGACCCGGCCCGTTTTTTACACTCCCGCCTCATCGTTATCGCGGGTGTAGCTCAGTGGTAGAGCACAACCTTGCCAAGGTTGGGGTCGTGGGTTCGAATCCCATCACCCGCTCCAGATTCCCGACGCGCCCCGAGGGGGTTACCCTCGGGGCGTTTGTCGTTTGGGAGGTGTAACGTGTCCGACCCCGAGACGCACCGGTTGACCATTGGAACCGTCTCTCGCGACCTGCCGCTGATGGAGGTGGCCCCCGGTCTGCGGATCGCAGTGCTCAACACCCTTGGCGACACGGAGCTGGTGGAAACCGCCGCCACTCTGCTGGCGGGGCGGCTGGCCGCCCACGACTACGACACTCTGGTAACGCCCGAAGCCAAGAGCATCCCGCTCATCCACGCCCTGTCGGTGCGCACCGGTCACCCCTACGTGGTGTTGCGCAAGAGCTGGAAGCCGTACATGGGGGATGCCCTGCGCGCCACGACCCGGTCCATCACCACCGGCAGCGAACAGACCCTGTATCTCGACGCCAAGGACCGCCAGCTGGTGGAGGGCAAGCGGGTGGTGCTGGTGGATGACGTGATCAGCACCGGCTCGACGCTGGCCGGCATGGAAGAGGTCATGGCCCTGGCCAGTGCCAGTGTCGCGGCCCGGGCTGCCATCTGTACCGAGGGCGATGCCGGCGAGGGTGCAATCGCGCTGGCGCACCTGCCTCTGTTTCCGGGAGCGTAGCTCGGCCTTACCCCACCGGCATCCACGCGATCAACAACGGCAGCAGAAAGGCGGTGATGAGACCGGCAAGGCTGAGGCCCAGCCCGGCAAAGGCGCCGGCGGTGGCGCTGATGCTGAACGCTTGAGCCGTGCCCAGTCCGTGGGCCGTGAGCCCCATGGCGAACCCCTTCACGGCATCATCGCGAATCCGCATGAGGCGGATGATGGCCGGGGCCATGATGCAGCCGAGACTGCCGGTGATAAGCACCAGGGCGGCGGTGAGCGAGGGCAGGCCGCCCAGTTGTTCGGCCACACCCATGGCGATGGGTGAGGTGACGGATTTTGGTGCCAGGGACATCAGGCTGGCCGGGCTGCCGCCCAGCACCGCGCCGACGGCGATGGCGGACAGTGCGGCCACCGTGGTGCCGGTGATGCCGGCCACCAGCAGTGGAGCGAGCCAGTCGCGGATCTGCCGGCGGTGGTCGTACAGAGGGATGGCCAGTGCCACGGTGGCGGGGCCGAGCATGAAATGGATGAACTGGGCACCCTCGAAGTAGGTGTCGTAGTCGGTGTCGGTGAGCAGTAGAATGCCGATCAGCAGCCCCATGGACAGCAACACCGGGTGTAGCGCGGGGCTGCCGCCGAGGCGGCGGTTCAGCCAGGTGCTGAACAGGAACACCAGCAGCGTCATGGTCAGCCAGAGCTGCGGCGAGGTGGCCAGATAGACCCAGATGTCGGTGAGCTCTTCCGTGACCATGGTGCGCCTCAGGAGCGGCCACGGCGCTGGCGCATGGCAAGCATGGCACGCAGCGCCAGCATGGTGGCGATCAGGGTCAGCGCCGTGCTCACCACCAGCGCCACGCTGATGGCCAGCCAGTCTCTGGCGATGAGCTGGAAATGGGCCATCATGCCGACTCCGGCCGGTACGAACAGCAACGCCAGGTAGCGGAGCAGGGTCTCGCTGACGGTGCGCAGCCCCGTCGGCGGAGCACCGAACCAGATCAGTCCGCCGAGCAGCAGCACCATGCCCACCACCGGGCCGGGGACGGGGAGCCCGGCGAGCTGCACCAGCACTTCCCCGGCCAACTGGCAGCCGAGAATGATGGCCAGCCCGTTGAGGATGTTCACGGGGCGCCCCGCAGGCTGATGCGCCGCCAGCCCCGTTCACGGGCGGTGGCATCCAGCGTGTCGTCCGGGTCCACCGCCACCGGATGATCCACCCGGTGGAGGAGTGGCAGGTCGTTGTGGGAATCGCTGTAGAAGTAGCTCCCGCGCAGGGTGTCGTCCCGTTTCTGCAGCCACTTCTCGAGTGCGTCAACCTTGCCGCTGCCGAACGTGATCGGACCGATGATCTCGCCGGTGTACTGGCCGTTGCGCCATTCCGGGGTGGACGCCAGCAGGGCGTCCACCTGGAACAGGTCGGCGATGGGCGCCGTGATGAACCGGTTGGTGGCGGTAATGATGAGCGTTCGGTCGCCCTGTTCGGCGTGCCGCTGCACCAGGTCGACCCCTTCCGGCAGGACCAGCGGGCGAATCCATTCGCGCACGAACTCCTGCCGCCAGGCGTCGAGCTGCTCCGGCGCGTGGCGGGTCAGCGGCTCCAGCGCGAACCGCAGATACGCCCGCGGGTCCAGGGTGCCTTCAAGGTACTGCTGGTAGAAACGGTCGTTCGCCGCGTCGTATTCTGGGCCGTCGACGATGCCGCGTCTTACCAGAAAGCGGCCCCACAGGTGGTCGCTGTCCCCGCGGAGCAGGGTGTTGTCGAGGTCGAATATTGCGAGCGCCATGACGTGTCCGTTGGTTCGGGTCCAGAGATTGATGCCGCACCGCCCGTGGGGCTGGGCCGCCGTATGGCACAGTTTGCCGGTTCTTGATGGTTTGTGGAACAATGCCGAGTATCAACCCGAACATTGGAATAATTTCTAAGTGATTGATTCGGATGGATTCAGGGCAAACGTCGGCATTATCCTCTGTAACGGGGAGGGGCGGGTGTTCTGGGGGCGCCGAATCGGTCAGAACGCCTGGCAGTTTCCGCAGGGAGGCATCAAACGGAACGAGTCGGCGGAGGAGGCGCTGTTCCGGGAGCTGCACGAGGAGGTCGGGCTGCTGCCGGAGCATGTTCAGCTGATCGGGGCTACCTCCGGATGGTTGCGTTACCACCTGCCGCGTCATCTCGTGCGTCGGCACCAGCGGCCGGTCTGTGTCGGGCAGAAGCAGCAGTGGTTCCTGCTGCGCCTGACCGGGGGTGACGGTGTGGTCCGCCTGGACGTCAGCGAGACCCCGGAGTTCGATGACTGGCGGTGGGTCGATTACTGGCGGCCGGCCAGGGATGTGGTGTTCTTCAAACGCCACGTCTACCGCAAGGCGCTGCACGAGCTGGAGCCGTTACTGTTTCCCGACGCGGCGGCGAAGGCGCCGGACGCGGCGCGTCGCTGACCACCTGTTGGCCGGGCATGGGTATCCGGCATGGGACAAGCGTCCGCCTTCCTGTAATCTTGCACCAACCAACCATGCGAACCGACCGGCACGGGTCCGGGGCGGTTTCGCGGGCGCGACTGAGACGAACGGCATGCTCCAGACCCTTCACAGCATCATCCAGGAGGTCAATGCGGCCCGCGGGCTGCAGCATGCGCTGAATATCATCGTCAAGCGCGTGGCCGATACCACCAATGTGGACGTGTGTTCCGTCTATCTGGTGGACCAGGACACCCAGGAATACGTGCTGATGGCCACCCGAGGATTGAATCCAGACGCGGTGGGACAGGTGCGCCTGCGCTTCGACGAGGGCCTAGTGGGGCTGGTGGGCGAGCGCAAGGAGCCGCTGAATCTGGAGAATGCCGAGGCCCATCCGCGCTTTCGCTATTTCCCGGAGACCGGTGAGGAGAAGTTCCACTCCTTCCTGGGTGCCCCGATCATCCATTTTCGCCGCCTGCTGGGCGTGCTGGTGGTGCAGCAGACCGCCCGCCGACGGTTCGGCGAAGAAGAGGTGGCGTTCATCGTCACCATGGCGGCGCAGCTCTCCGGCGCCATTGCCCACAGCGAGGCCAGTGGCGGTGAATCCAGCGGCGGGTTGCCGACGCCGTTGCCGGTGACGCGCCGGGCCCTGGAGGGGGTTCCGGGGGCGCCGGGGGTGGCTTTCGGCCGCGCCATGGTGGCCTACTCGCCGGCGGATCTGTTCGCCGTGCCCGACCGCGCCGTCGAGGATGCGGAGGGCGAGGTGGCGGCGTTCCGGGCAGCGCTCAAGGCTGTCCGCGCCGAGGTGCAGGACCTGGCCGATCGCCTCGCGGACGCCATTTCGTCGGACGAGCACATGATGTTCGATGTCTACCTCAAGATGCTCGACAGCGAGAGTCTCGTGGAGGGCACCGAGCAGCGCATTCTTGAGGGCAACTGGGCCTGCGGCGCCTTGCGCGACAGCATTGCCCAATACGTCAGCGTCTTCGACGAGATGGAAGACCCCTACCTGCGGGAGCGCGCCAGCGACATCCGCGACGTGGGACGGCGCATTCTCATGCGCCTGCAGATGGACAGTGGCGATACACGCTCGGTCCCCGAGGGCACGGTTCTGGTTGGTGAGGAGATCAGCGCCTCGCAGCTGGCGGAGATTCCCACGGAGCGGCTGGTGGGCGTGGTGACCGCGCGCGGATCCGGCAACTCCCATGTGGCCATTCTCGCCCGCGCCCTGAATATCCCCGCAGTCATGGGCGTCGCCGAGCTGCCCGTGGGTCGGCTCGAGAACAAGCAGCTCATCGTCGACGGCTACAGCGGTCGCGTGCATATCGACCCGGACAAGCGGGCACAGAAGGAGTACCGGCGTCTGCTGCGCGAGGACGCGGAGCTCTCCCGCGATCTGCAGACCCTGCGCGACGAGCCGGCCCGCACGCCCTGTGGCTTTCCCATGGGTCTGTATGCCAACACCGGCCTGATGTCGGACATCACGTCGTCGCTGGCCAGCGGCTGTGACGGTATCGGCCTGCACCGCACCGAGTTCCCGTTCATGGTGCGCGAGCGGTTTCCGGGGGAAGACGAGCAGACCGTAGTCTACCGGCAGGTGCTGGAGCCGTTCGTGCCACGCCCGGTGGTGCTGCGCACGCTGGACGTGGGCGGTGACAAGCCGCTGCCCTATTTCCCGGTCCGCGAGGAGAACCCGTTTCTCGGCTGGCGTGGTATCCGTTTGACCCTGGACCACCCCGAGATCTTTCTTACCCAGCTGCGGGCCATGCTGCGGGCCAATGCGGATTGCGGCAATCTGCGCATTCTCCTCCCCATGATCAGTCGGGTGCAGGAGGTGGATGAAACCCGCGTGTTGCTGGACCGGGCCCGCGAGGAGCTGGCGGAAGAGGGGCTGGAGGTGGCCATGCCCCCGCTCGGGGTGATGGTGGAGGTGCCGTCGGCGGTATACCAGGCGGACAGCCTGGCCCGGCGCGTGGACTTCCTCTCCATCGGCAGCAACGACCTCACTCAGTACCTGCTGGCGGTGGATCGCAACAACTCGCGGGTGGCCGGCCTCTACGACGAGCTTCACCCCGCGGTGCTGCAGGCGGTACGCCAGGTGGTGGAGGCGGGCGAGCGCAATAACTGCCATGTGAGTGTCTGTGGTGCCATGGCCGGTGATCCGGCGTCCGCCATTCTGTTGCTGGGGCTTGGCGTCCACGGCCTGAGCATGAGCGTCTCGAGCCTCCTGAAGGTGAAGTGGGTGATTCGCAGTTTTACCCGCCAACAGGCGACCTCGCTGCTCGAAGAGGCGCTGACGCTGGAGAATCCCGCCGACGTGCGACGCCTGCTGAACCGCGCCTTGGAGCAGGCCGGCCTCGGTGGTCTGGTCCGTGCCGGCAAGTAATTCCTCCCGTTGGCAATAGGAATCGTTCTCGTTCCAATTGACAATCAGTCGCATTTGCATTCAGACTGAACGCAATCAACGGGAGGGTTCTCATGTACGTCTGCCTTTGCCGCGCCATCACAGATCACGATATCCGACGTGCCGTTGCCGGTGGCGCGCGCACCATGCGTGAGCTGCGCCAGGAGCTGGGCGTCTGCAGCTCCTGTGGCCGCTGCGGCCCGGAGGCGCGGGAGATCCTCAGTGAGGCATGCGCGAACGTGAGTGCAACCGCTGTCCATATCGATCTTCCCGCCATGGAGCCCGGCGCCCCCGCCTGGCAGACCGCCTGAGCCGCGGTCCATCCCCGGTGACGGTCCGCTCCGGGGTCCCATACCATCCGGTTCTTGTATTACACTGAGCCCAGCGCGACAGGCGTGGCAGCGTGCCTGTGCAGATGCTCAACCAGATGGAGCCGTCTCATGAAGGGTGATGCGAAGGTCATCAAGTTCCTGAACAAGGTCCTCTACAACGAACTGACGGCGATCAACCAGTACTTCCTTCACTCGCGGATGCTCAACGACTGGGGGCTGGAAAAGCTCGGTGCCAGCGCGTACGACACCTCCATCAAGGAAATGAAGCATGCGGACAAGCTCATCGACCGCATTCTGTTCCTGGAAGGCATGCCCAACCTGCAGGACCTGGGCAAACTGCTCATCGGCGAAGACGTGAAAGAGGTCCTGGAGTGCGACCTGCGGATGGAGGAGCGCACCTGCCCCGAACTGCGTGATGCCATCGAGTATGCCGAGTCGGTGGAGGATTACGTCACGCGCGATCTGCTGGCGGAAATCCTCGCGGACGAAGAGGAGCACCTGGATTTCCTCGAGACCCAGCTTGACCTGATCGAGCGGGTGGGGCTGAAGAACTACCAGCAGTCCCAGGTCTGGGCGGACGACTAGATGTATTGACTGGCGCCAGGGCGGCGGGTCAGAACGGCTTGACCACCGCCAGAACGATGATGGCGACAAGCCCGAACACGGGCACTTCGTTGAATACCCGGTACCAGCGGTGGCCTCGGGTATTGCGGTCCTCCCGGAACGCTGCGACGAGACGCCCGCACCAGATGTGATACCCCACCAGAAGCGTCACCAGCAGCAGTTTCGCGTGCATCCAGCCCTGCTGGAGCCAGAACGGGTTGAGTACCAGCAGCCAG
Organism: Aquisalimonas sp. APHAB1-3; assembly: GCF_048323695.1. NCBI lineage: Bacteria > Pseudomonadati > Pseudomonadota > Gammaproteobacteria > Chromatiales > Ectothiorhodospiraceae > Aquisalimonas > Aquisalimonas sp. APHAB1-3. The sequence goes on from NZ_JBLWFT010000006.1 coordinate 27,413, forward strand.
ATGCCGAGGGCGATGGTGACTACGGCGCTCGGCGTCATGATGCCGCGATAGAGCTTGCGCTCCATGACCTTGAAACGCTCCCGACCCGCCGGATCGTCCTCCGCCATGGCGTGGTAGACGAACAGCCGCGGTAGATAGAAGATGGCGGCGAACCAGGTCACCATCGCGATCAGATGAAACGCCTTGATCCAGAGATAGCCCATGCTCAGGAGCCGGGGCTGTCCAGTGCGGCGACCTGATCCGCCGGCAACAGGCCGGCGATGCGTTCGCGCATGCGGTCCATGTCCACCATGCCCAGGCGCTGGCTCAGGATCTTGCCGTCTGGCCCGATCAGGAAGGTGGTCGGTGTCAGGCGCACATCGCCGAATGCGCGCGCAATGCTGCCGTCGCGGTCCAGGGCGATGGTATAGGGCATGTCCCGATCCTCGACCATGGCGCGCACCTGTGATTCGGGGTCGTACTCCATGGCGACGGCGATCAGCTCCAGCCCTTGGTCGCCGTAGTCCTCGTACAGCGCTTTGAAATGCGGGATCTCGCGGACACATTCCGGGCAGGTGGTGGCCCAGAAGGCCACGATCACGGGCTTGCCACGGAGGTCGCCGAGCGTGAAGCGCTCGCCATCAAGCGTCTCGACGCGCACTTCCGGGGCGCGTTCCCCCTGCCAGGGAGCCACCCAGACGACGGCGGCGGTCGCCACGACCACCACGAACAACAGGATGAACCACACGTCTTTTCGCTTCGTCATGGAGATTCGCCACGCCTCGGGAGTACGGACGCATAGTCTACCGCCGCGCCCGATGCCGGGGCTACCGGCATTGCCGGAGCGGCCGTGGCCCGCTCGCTGGAAGCCTGCGCGGGAGGCGCGTAAAATCGGGAAGCTGGATAAAGGCGCGGCCGGATCACGCACGCCCGCGCCCGGGCATCGCGACTGGAGTGGACATGATTACGATTGGCATTGTCGGCGGCACGGGGTATACCGGTGCCGAACTGCTGCGGCTTCTCGCCGGCCATCCGCACGCGGAGGTGCGCGTCATCACTTCGCGGGGCAATGCCGGTACGCGCGTCGATGCCATGTTTCCGGGGCTCCGCGGTGCGGTTGATCTGACCTTTTCGGAACCGGATGTCGCGGAGCTCGCCGCCTGCGATCTGGTGTTCTTTGCGACACCCAACGGGACGGCCATGCAGATGGTCCCGGAACTGCTTGATGCCGGCACGCGGGTCATCGATCTGGGTGCCGATTTTCGCCTCAAGGATGCGGCGTCCTGGGAGGCGTGGTACGGGATGGCCCACGCATGCCCCGAGCATCTTGCCGATGCCGTGTACGGGTTGCCCGAGATCCACCGCGCGGGCATCCGCGAGGCGCGCCTGGTGGCAAACCCGGGGTGTTATCCCACGGCGGTCGCTCTCGGCTGGCTGCCGCTGGTGGATGCGGGGCTGGTCAGCCTCGATGCCCTGGTCGCGGACTGCAAGTCCGGCGTCTCCGGGGCGGGGCGCAAGGCGCAGGTGCCGACGCTGTTCGGTGAGGCCAACGAGAACTTCCGCGCCTATGGTGCCAGCGGCCATCGGCACCTCCCCGAGATCCGGCAGACGCTGGAGATGATTGCGGGGGGCCCGGTTGGACTCACGTTCGTACCCCATCTGGTGCCCATGACCCGCGGCATGCAGGCCAGTCTGTACGCGCCGCTCGACGGCTCTGCCGTGGATCTTCAGGGCCTCTACGAGGCGCGTTATGCGGAGGAGCCGTTCGTGGACGTATTGCCTCCCGGCAGTCACCCCGAGACGCGGACGGTGCGCGGCACCAACCTGTGCCGGATTGCCGTGCACCAGCCCCAGGACGGCCGTACCGCCATCGTGTTCTCGGTGATCGACAACCTCACCAAGGGCGCAGCCAGTCAGGCGGTGCAGAACATGAACCTGATGTGCGGCCTCGACGAAACCGCCGGCCTGGGCGGTGTGGCGGTTCTGCCGTGAGGCTTGCCCGAAGTTGACGGTTTCGCGCGCTGCGGGGACAATACAGTTGCAGGTATTCCGTTCTACCGGAGAGAGAATCCATGGCTGAAGCAGCATTTGAGCAGGACGATGCGCCGCTGGTCTTCACCGACAGCGCGGCGAACAAGGTGCGTGAACTGCTTGATGAGGAAAACAACGACGCGCTGAAACTGCGGGTGTACGTTGCCGGGGGTGGCTGCTCGGGATTTCAGTACGGCTTCACCTTCGACGAGAACACGGATGATGGCGATGCCGCCATGGAGAAGAACGGCGTCACCCTCGTGGTTGATCCCATGAGCGTCCAGTACCTGATGGGCGCCGAGATCGACTACGTGGAAGGTATCGAAGGGGCGCAGTTCGTTATCCGTAACCCCAACGCCACGACCACCTGCGGGTGCGGCTCCTCGTTCGGGGTCTGAGCCCAAGGTCGGTTCTGTTCATTTTTCGGGCGATCCGGGATGGATCGCCCCCAGTGGTACCCGGGACCCGGCGCCCGTCACCGAAGGCAGATTCCCGGGGCGCCCCGCCAGAGCCTCCCTCGCCAGCCATGCAAACCCGGCCGCTTCCACCCAGTCCGCGGGTATTCCGTGGGCGTCCGTCGTATCCACGAACATGCCCGGCAGAGCGGCCTGAAGGCGCCGCATCAAGTCTCCGTTGCGCGCGCCGCCCCCACAGATCAGTGCCCGTGATGCGGTCGGCAAGCTGTCGCGAATGCCCGCAGCGATCGTCTCGGCGGTGAGCTGGGCGAGGGTGGCCTGGACCGTCTCCGGGTCGTAACCGGACAGATCTGCGGCGGCCAGCCAATCGTCATTGAAGTAGTCGCGACCCGTGCTCTTGGGCGGCTTGCGGGAGAAATAGGCATCCGCGAGCAGGCGGGCGAGCAGTTCGTCCGACACTTCCCCGGCGCCGGCCCATGTGCCGTCCTGATCGTATGTGCCGCCCTGGTGGCGGGCGTACCAACTGTCCAGGAAAACGTTCCCGGGGCCGGTGTCGAAACCCCTGATACCGTCGGCGCCGGGGGTGCTGGGCAGTCTCGTCACATTCGCCATGCCGCCGATGTTCGCGACGATGCGGTCCTCGTCCGTGGTATGGAAGAATGCCTGGTGGAACAACGGGGCGAGAGGCGCGCCCTGGCCGCCCGCCGCCAGATCCCGTCGGCGGAAGTCGGCGACAACGGTGATGCCTGTCCGTTGAGCGATCCGGTGCGGGTCGCCGATCTGCAGGGTGCTAGGTGCCGGCGCATCCGGTGCATGCCACAGGGTCTGCCCGTGACTGCCGATGGCGGCCACGTCGGCGGTGGCCACGCCGGCCTTCTCCAGCAAGGTCGTGATAACCGCTGCGAAGACTTCGCCCAGCTCGGCGTCCAGGCCCATGATCTCGCTCAGTGGCGAGGCGCCACTGACGGCCATCAGGCGCTCGCGCACGGCAGTGTCATGTGCGGCGCTGTGCGTGGCCACGAGGCGCGGGATGTCCTCGGTGAAATCCATCAGGACGGCGTCGATGCCGTCCATGCTGGTGCCTGTCATCAGTCCTGCGTAAAACACCCCCGGCACGGCATCCCCCTTGTGGCATTGGGTTCGGTCTGTCCCCGCATGATACCGGCTTTGTCGCGGCGGTGTTCCGCGCTGATGCGGTGACGTCTACGCCCAGCCTGTTAGAATTCCGCGCTTCGGAAGGCGTTCTTCCGGCGCGCCGCACTGCTGTGGCGAGCCGGGCCAAGCGCCTCGTCTACTCCGGGAGAGAAACGGCATGGTCGATGTGGATGGCGCCCTGGCAGAACTGCGCCGGGGTACGGAAGAGATACTGGTTGAAAACGAGCTGCGCGAGCGCCTGGCGGCCGACCGACCCCTGCGGATCAAGGCGGGTTTCGACCCCACGGCACCCGATCTCCATCTGGGGCACACAGTGCTGATCAACAAGCTGCGCCAGTTCCAGGACCTGGGGCACGAGGTGCTGTTCCTCATCGGTGACTTTACCGGCATGATCGGCGACCCCAGCGGGAAGAGTGCGACTCGCAAGCCGCTCACGGAAGAGGAGGTGGCCGCGAACGCGCAGACTTACCGCGAGCAGGTGTTCCGCATTCTCGACCCGGAGCGCACCCAGGTTGTTTTCAACTCCACATGGATGAGCCGTTTTTCGGCAACGGACATGATCCAGCTCTCCGCGCGCTACACGGTGGCGCGGATGCTGGAGCGGGATGACTTCCACAAGCGCTACCATGCAGGCCAGTCCATCGCCGTGCACGAGTTCCTCTATCCGCTGATACAGGGTTACGACTCCGTGGAGCTCAAGGCCGATGTCGAGCTCGGCGGTACCGACCAGAAGTTCAACCTTCTGGTGGGGCGGCATCTGCAGCACGCCTATGGTCAGCCGTCACAGGTTGTCATGACCGTCCCCATTCTCGAGGGTCTGGACGGTGTGCAGAAGATGTCCAAGTCCCTGAACAACTACGTCGGAATCAAGGAGCCGCCCGACGAGATGTTCGGCAAACTCATGTCCGTGTCCGACGACCTCATGTGGCGGTACTTCGAACTGCTCAGTCTGCGCTCCGGTCCGGAAGTGGATGCCCTGCGCGCAGAAGCCGATGCCGGACGCAATCCACGAGACATCAAGGTGCTCCTGGCCGAGGAATTGGTGGAGAGGTTCCACGACCGCGACGCTGCCACCCGGGCGAGGCAGACGTTCGAGGACCGGTTCCGGAGAGGTGCACTCCCGGAGGACATGCCCGAGGTCAGCGTCTCCGCCCGGGGCGGGGCCGTACCGATTGCGACGCTGTTGCGGATGGCCGGGCTCGTTGACTCCAGCAGCGACGGTCAGCGCATGGTCAAGCAGGGGGCCGTCCGCATCGACGGCGAACGCATTGAGGATACAGGGGCCAGCATCCCCGCCGGTGGCGTGCATGTGGTGCAGGTGGGTAAGCGTCGGTTCGCCCGCGTGACGGTTGTTGAAGAAAACGCTTGACGCCTGAGCTGTGATCCATAGAATACGCATCTCTTCACGGCACAGCGCCGCTTCGGCGGCTCCCGCGAAGAGCTGAAAACAAGCGTTGACGCCACGGTGAGATGCTCTATACTCGCCGCCTCCAACGCCCGGAAGCAG
>NZ_JBLWFT010000006.1:37500-183817 GCF_048323695.1 Aquisalimonas sp. APHAB1-3
TTTGAAGGAAGCTGCTCCTAGTACGAGAGGACCGGAGTGGACGCACCTCTGGTGTTCCGGTTGTCACGCCAGTGGCACTGCCGGGTAGCTAAGTGCGGACGGGATAACCGCTGAAAGCATCTAAGCGGGAAGCCCCTCCTGAGATGAGATCTCCCTGGGTCCTTGAGACCCCTGTAGGGCCGTTGAAGACTACAACGTTGATAGGCTGGGTGTGGAAGCGCAGTAATGTGTGAAGCTAACCAGTACTAATTGCCCGTGAGGCTTGGCCATATAACACCCAAGAAGTTTGGTGTGGCCTGCGCTCTCCAATGCGACGTGCGCGATACAGCAACTTTCCATATTCACGGCCGGCGCCGTAAGGCGCTGGAAATCGTGAGCCAGTTTGCCTGGCGACAATAGCAAGTGGGAACCACCCGATCCCATTCCGAACTCGGAAGTGAAACCACTTAGCGCCGATGATAGTGCCGCCTCGCTGTGGTGCGAAAGTAGGTCATCGCCAGGCTCCTAAACGTGAAAACCCCGCAGCTTTGCTGCGGGGTTTTTTTTTGATTTGTTATTCTGCTTCCAGGCTTCAGGATCACAGGACACGACGTGGACAACGACAACGCAAGAGCTCGGGTGGCCGCCCAGGAACTTCTGGATTTCATCGGTCGGAGCCCGTCGCCGTGGCATGCCGTCGCTCAGATGACCGAGCGGCTCGAGCGCGCGGGGTTCACGCGCCTGTACGAGGACGGTCAGTGGTCGCTCGAGCGCGGTCGTGGCTATTACGTGATTCGAGATGACTCGACCATTGGCGCTTTCCGCCTGGGGGGTGGCTCCCCGGTCGAAGCGGGCTACCGGATTATCGGAGCCCATACCGACTCGCCCGGGTTCCGGGTCAAACCGTCGGGAAGCCAGTCGCGGAGTGGCCACGCCAGTGTGGATGTGGAAGTGTACGGCGGGCCGATCCTTGCGACCTTTGCAGACCGGGATCTTGCTCTGGCAGGCCGGGTGATGGTTCGTGACCGTGAGACCGGTGACGTCCAGAGCCACCTGTTCCACTCCGGGAAGCCGGTGGTGCGACTGCCGAACGCCGCCATTCATCTCAATCGGCAGGTCAACCAGGAAGGCCTGCGGTTTCAGCAGCACGATGAGCTCTCGCTGGTGATCGGCACGCTTCACGACGAACTCCCTGCAGAGGATGCGTTTCGACGGCACCTGGCGACAAACCTGGGTTGCCAGGCCGAGGATGTGCTTGCATGGGAGCTGGCCGTGGCGGATACCCAGCCCGGCAGTTTCTGTGGGCTGGACGATGCGTTCATTGCGACGAGCCAGCTCGACAACCTCGCCTCCTGTCACGCGGGGCTCGATGCCCTGATTGCCTCGGAAGGGAGTGCGTTCAGTGGGGTGTCCCTGCTCGTGTGCTTCGACCACGAGGAGGTGGGTAGCCAGAGCTTCAAGGGCGCCCAGGGTTCTTTCCTGCCGGACCTGGTCTCCAGGATCAATGCGGCAACCGGCGTCGGGGCCGAGGACCGGCATCGTGCCGCGGCATCCAGCATGGTACTGAGCGCCGACATGGCCCACGGCTACCACCCGAACTTCACCCGGTTGTACGATCAGGCGAACCAGGCCATGCTCAATGGCGGCCCGGTGATCAAGATCAACGCCCAGCAGCGTTATGCAACGGATGCCGCCGCCGAAGCGATGTTCATGGCGTTGTGCGAGGAGGCCGGGGTGCCCTGTCAGAAGTACGTGCACCGCAATGACATTCCGTGTGGAAGCACAATCGGGCCTATGACGGCCTCTGCCCTGGGGGTGAGGACGCTCGATGTGGGTAATGCCATGTGGTCCATGCACAGTCTGCGTGAGACGGCAGGTGCCAATGACCATATTGCCATGATTGATGTCATGACCCACTTCTTCCGCCGTGAGCGCCTGCCCTGGAAAACGGATTGACCGTCATGACCCGCACCGATCGTTTGCTGACCGAGTTGGCCGACGGCGTCCCGCACTCCGGTGAGGCCCTTGGACAAGCCCTGGGTGTCACCCGTGCCGCCGTGTGGAAGCTGATTCGGCAGTTGCAGGACGATAGCGTCCCGGTGTTTTCGGAACCCGGCAAGGGGTACCGGCTGCAGCACCCCGTGGAACTCCTCGAGGCCGACGCCATCCGTGCGGCCACGGGAGAGCGCGGTGCGGCGATGCTGGAACGGATCTCGGTGGAGCGGGTTGTGGATTCCACCAACCGCAGACTGTTCGAGGCTTCCAGCAGCGAAGCCCTGCCTCAGGCGCTGTTTGCGGAGGCGCAGAGCGCCGGGCGCGGGAGACGTGGCCGGGACTGGCACTCCCCGTTCGGCCGCAATCTCTATATGAGTATTGCCTGGCCATTCAGTGACGTCCCCGGCGGACTTGGCGGGCTGAGCCTTGCGGTGGGACTGGCCGTCGCGGACGTGCTCGCGTCCTATGACGCCCGTGGCCTCGGCCTGAAGTGGCCCAACGATCTCCTGATTGACGGTGACAAGCTGGGCGGGATTCTGGTCGAACTGCAGGGCGAGCCGGCGGGCCCGTGCACCGCGGTGGTCGGCCTGGGGCTGAATCTGTTCCCCGACGACACCGATACCATCGACCAGCCGTGGACCGCGCTCGCCGAGCACGTCGCCCGCTGGCCGGGTCGTAACGTCATCGCCGGCCAGGTGCTCGGCGGCGCCGTCGAGGCCCTGGCCCGGTTCGGTGACCAGGGGTTTCCCGGTTTCCTGGACCAGTGGCCGCGGCACGATATCCTGGCAGGCCGACGCGTGCGCCTGTTTGCTGGCAACAGGGTCGTAGACGGCACTGCAGCCGGAGTGGACCAGACCGGTTGCCTGCTGCTGGAGCGGGATGGCGGCGTCGAACCATGGAGTGCCGGGGAGGTTTCCCTGCGTCCGGTCCAATGAAACTGCTGTTCGATCTCGGCAATTCCCGCTGCAAGTGGTGCCTGTGGCACGACGACGGGCCGCATGCGCAGGGTGCGGTGGCGTATACCGCGGAAGGCCATCTGCCTGTGGCCCTGTTCAGGGCGCTCGAATGCCGGACGGAGCCCGTGGAGGCTATCGTCCTGTGCACCGTCTCCGCGCCGGCGATGATGGAGGCGTTGGAAGTGTGGGCCAGGGAGCAGTACGGCCGCCCCATCCATCGTTTCACCTCCCGGGCGTCCCACGGGTCGATCATCAATGCGTATCCGAACCCGTCAAGCCTCGGTGCCGACCGCTGGGCGGCCATTGTCGGAGCCCGCAGCCGGTATTCCGGCGCGCTGTGCATTGTCGACTGCGGGACCGCGGTAACCGTTGACGTGCTGGCGCAGGACGACCGTCACGCCGGCGGTCTGATTTTCCCGGGCCTGGGTCTGGCGCGGCGTGCGCTGTCGTCAGGCACGCATCACCTGGGAGACCCGGGGGAGGGGGCGCTGCCGCTGCTGGCGTCGGACACCCCCACCGCCATTCGCGCGGGCACGTTCCACAGCCTTGCCCATGCCATCGACGGTCTCAAGGACCGCATGGGGCACGCACTGTCCGCACCACTGACAGGTGTGCTCACAGGTGGGGACGCTGACACGCTTGCCCGGGTGCTGGACGGTGACTGGCACGTTGACCACCCGCTGGTGTTCGCCGGGCTGGCTCAGGAGGCCCCGCCGTCGTGAGAGCGTTCTTCGTACTCATGCTGCTGCTCAACGTCGGCGTGTTCGCGCTGTTCACCCTCGACGCCCGGGACGATCCGCAACCGTACCCGTCGCAACCGGCGGCGGGATCGCTGCGCCTGATGAGTGAGGTCCCCGCGGATGCGCCCGCGCCGCCTGAACCGGAGGACGATATGCCCTCCGTCGCCACCGACGAGACCGGGCTGCAGTGCTTTAGCGTGGACGGCCTGGACCGCACGGACGCCGAGGCCCTCGCCGCAACGGTGCGCACCGCCGGTGATGTTGCCCGCGTGCTGGAAGTCGAGGAGCGGGATTTCGTCGGGTACTGGGTCTACGTACCACCCCATCAGACCATGGCGGATGCCCAGGAGACCATGGCCGAACTGGCGGACGAGGGCATCAGTGACTACGGCTATGTGGGCGGAGATGACGAGCACGCCGTTTCCCTCGGCGTGTTCAGTACCCGTCAGCGTGCCATGGACCGGGAGACAGAAATCGGCGACCTCGGGATCGAAACCGAGATTGGCGAACGTTACCGCTCGGTCACAGCGTACCGGCTGTTCGTCGGCGCTGATGACCCTGACACCCTCCCGCCCGCGGATTGGCAGCCCGCCGATTGCCAGGACATCGAGGATTGAACTACCATACCTGCCCGTGATGCTGGCGTAGCTCAGTTGGTAGAGCAACTGATTTGTAATCAGTCGGTCGCAGGTTCGACTCCTGTCGCCAGCTCCATTCCCAGTCCGTGAAGCCACGCCGAAGGCGTGGCGCGTGCCCCCTGACCGCCCTGTTTCCCCGCGCATCTCACGAGCCGCGCGCTAACCACGCATGTGCTGAAATGCCTCGACGATGTGCCCGGCGAGTGTCTCCGCGGCGCTCCCCAGGCCGGGGCGACGCATCAGCGCCACGTGGTGATCCGCCAAAGCAGGCAGCGCGCTCTGGTCGAGCCTGCGAAGCGGCGGCTGGACCAGGCTGAGCGGAAACGCCGAGACTGCCAGGTCTGCAACCATGGCGGCTTCCTGCCCGGCGCAGTGCTCGCACGTGTAGGCGATCCGGTAGGAGATGCCCGCGCGGTCGAGTGCTTCCAGAGCCGTCCGACGCCAGACGCACCCGTGGTTGGCTAGCGCCACTGGCAACGGCGAGCGCTGTGCCGCAATGCCGCCTTCCCGCCCTGTCCACACCAGCGGTTCACTGTGGACGATCTCGCCTGCCGGCTCCTGACCGTCCCCGCCAACCGTAATCAGTACGAGATCCAGTTCGCCCGCCTCCTGACGCTCGACCATCGTGCTGGTGTTCCCCACGACCACATCCACCTGCACCGCCGGGTGCGACCGGGCGAACTGAGCCAGCACCCCGGGCAGGATGCGTGAGCCGACCACGTCGGTGGTGCCGAAGCTCACACGCCCCTCCAGCGAAGGTGCAAGAAACTGGGTGACGGCCTCCTCGTTGAGCTTGAGCAAGCGCCGCCCGTAGCCCAGCAGGACTTCCCCTTCAGGGGTCAGGCGCACCTGGCGCGCTTCCCGTACGAACAGCGACTGGCCCAGGGTCTGTTCCAGGCGCTTGATCTGCATGCTCAGTGCCGAGGGCGTCCGGAATACCTGTCTTGCAGCCCGGGTGAAGCTGCCGCTCTCGGCGATGGTGACGAAGGTCCGCAGCACATCCGCGTCAAGCAGGGGGAGAGTGTCGTAATTCAGCGATGTGCCCCGCTCATCCATTGTCATGACCATTCAGAAAAAATGAACGCCGACTGTAGTTGTTTTCGTTTGTTTGATCAATAACCCCCCGGCACCATCTGCCCTGAGGTCGCCATCTCTTTGTGATGCGACTGCACTGACGGAGGTGTGACATGCGCAATCTCAATCGCGGATTACGTGTCGGGCGAGGGCGGAAGAAGCCCCCACGGCTGCCCGATTTCTATATGCCGGCCATGCCGCCACTCGGCCTCATCCGTGCCGTATGGCGCTGGATTGCGCTCGGTATCAGGGGGTGCCGGTCGCGAGGACATCGCCGGCCGTGACGTGCGCGCCATGACCGGACGTGACGATGACAGAGGAGATTTCATGACGATCGACGACAAGGCGCCAGACGCGAACACGACCAACGCGGGCGTACCCGCCCCGCAGGGACCGGCGAACCCGGTCGACACCGATTACGTCATCGGCCAGGACAATGTCGCCGTGACGAAGTGGGGCGTCAACCTCGACCTGCACGGTACGGTCTTCACCGTGTCGTCGCTGGTGATCCTGGTGTTCGTCATTCTGACACTGGCGCTGCAGACCGAGATCGAACCGGCATTCGATGCCGTCTTCAGCTTCGTGACCAGCAACCTGAGCTGGGTGTTCCTGCTGGGCGGCAACCTGTTCGTGCTCGTCAGCGTCGCGCTGATCTTCACGCCGCTCGGCAGGGTGCGAATCGGCGGAGCCGAGGCCAGGCCGGACTTCGGGTACTTCGGCTGGTTCGCCATGCTGTTCGCCGCGGGCATGGGCATCGGCCTGATGTTCTACGGCGTCGCCGAACCGCTGACCCACTTCGACGCGGCCCTAGGTGGCACCGCCGCGGAGAACGGGGCGCGCACCGATTGGGCCCCGCTGGCCGCCGCCGCAGACGATGTACAGGCCGCAGCCTCGCTCGCCATGGCCGCCACCATCCTGCACTACGGCATACACCCGTGGGGGAGCTACGCCATTGTCGGCCTGGCGCTGGCCATCTTCGCGTTCAACAAGGGTCTGCCGCTAACGATGCGCTCGATCTTCTACCCGGTGCTGGGCGAACGCGTCTGGGGGTGGCCGGGCCACGTGATCGACATCCTGGCGGTATTCGCAACCCTGTTCGGTCTGGCGACGTCGCTGGGTCTCGGAGCGTCCCAGGCCACCGCGGGCCTCAGTTACTTGTTCGGCGTGCCCGATACCGACATGAGCATGGTGCTGCTGGTGACGGGTATCACGGCCCTGGCACTGGTTTCGATCCTGCTGGGCGTGGACAAGGGCGTGCGGCGCCTGTCGCAGTTCAATCTCGGGCTGGCCTTGCTGCTGCTGGTCTTCCTGATTGTCGCCGGCCCGACCCTGCTGATCGTTACCGGCTTCTTCGAGAACCTGGGGGCTTATGTGGCCCATCTGCCGGCGCTGTCGAACCCGTTCGGCCGTGAGGATGCCAACTTCAACCAGGGGTGGACGGCCTTCTACCTGGCCTGGTGGATCTCCTGGTCGCCCTTCGTCGGCATGTTCATCGCCCGGGTCAGTCGCGGCCGCACCGTGCGCGAGTTCCTGATTGCCGTGCTGCTGGTCCCGACCCTCGTCGCCGTGGTGTGGATGACCGCCTTTGGCGGCACCGCCATCGACCAGGTGATCAGCGATGGCTTCGAGGGCGTCCAGAACGCCGACCTGGAGCTGCAACTGTTCGTGATGCTCGAACAGCTGCCCCTGGCCGCCATCACGTCCACCGCGGGCATCATTCTGGTCGTGGTGTTCTTCGTGACCTCCTCGGACTCGGGGTCGCTGGTGCTCGACTGCATTACCGCCGGCGGCAAGGTCGATTCGCCCAAGCCGCAGCGCGCCTTCTGGGCGATCATCGAGGGCGCCATCGCCATCGCCCTGCTTCTGGGCGGGGGGCTGACCGCACTGCAGAGTGCCGCGGTGTCCACCGGTCTGCCCTTCACGGTGGTGCTCATGGTGGCGTGCTATGCACTGGTCAGGGGGCTGATGAGCGAGCCCCTGGGCGACCGGCCACGCATCAGGGCCGCGCAAGCGCCATGAAATTGGGCCCCGGGCGGCCTTCACTGCCGCCCGGGACACCTTACTCGAGCCGCCAGGTCAGGCGTCGTGCTGCTCAGGAGTCACCATTGCCGGTACCGACCTGCGGATTACTCCCCGATGTCCTCGTTCCAGACCTCCGGAGACGTTCGGATGAACGTCTCCATCAGGTCGATGCAGTCCGGGTCCTGTAGCACGTCCACGGTGACGCCGCGTTCCCGTAGCAAGGCCTCCTCGCCCATGAAGGTGCGGTTCTCGCCCACCACGACCCGCGGGATGCCGTAGAGCAGGATGGCCCCCGAACACATGGGGCACGGCGACAGCGTCGTGTACAGCGTGCATTCACGGTACACGGCAGCCGGCTGTCGGCCCGCGTTCTCCAGCGCGTCCATCTCGCCGTGCAGCACGGCGCTGCCGCGCTGCTGGCGCTGGTTGTGGCCGCGGCCGATGATCCGGCCCCGATGAACCAGCACCGACCCGATCGGCACGCCGCCTTCGCCGAGACCTTTTCTGGCCTCGTCCAATGCCGCCTGCATGAATTCATCCATTACCCTTCTCCGCGCTCTGCCGTCGCCGGCCTGCCTTCAGCTTGCCGACGAGCATACCGCCCAAGCACCACGTGGGCGAGGGCGGCCACGGCCACGCCCACCACGGGGGCGAGAAACGGCGAGAAATACGCGGCGGCGGCGCCCACCCCGTAGGCTGCGAGGCCGGACCAGAGATAGTCGGGCAGTGCGGCATCGGCCAGCGGCGTGTAGCGCCGTCGGTGCAGCACGAAGAAGTCCGCCATGAGCACGCCGCCCAGGGGCGGGATGAACGTCCCCAGCAGGACCAGGAAGGGCACCAGCATGTCGTGCATGCCGAAGATGGCGAGCGCCGTCCCGATGCCCGCGCCGACGAGGGTGACGAGCCCGCGCTTTTCCGTGCGCAGCAGGTTGCAGCCCGCCACGGCGAAGTTGTAGATGGTGTTGTCCTGGGTGGTCCAGATGTTCAGGAACAGCATCACCACCGCCAGGGCCGCCAGCCCCTGGGCCAGCATGACGTCCACCACGTCCGCCTCCTGGTAGACCAGCGCGCCCAGCGCGCCGGTGAACACCATGAGGCCGTTGCCGATGAAGAACGCAACCAGGGTGGCAAGGACGGCTTGCCGGCCGGAGATGGCGAAGCGCGTCCAGTTGGTGGCCTGGGTGCCACCGCTTACGAAGGTGCCGATTACCATGGTTATCGCGGCGCCCACGGAGAGGGTTTCGGAGGGTGACATGGCCAGAAGCCCGTCGATGCCGCCCACCTCCACGACCCCGAGCGTCAGGCTCACCGCGATCAACAGCAGCATCGCCGGTACGGCGAAGCGCGACAGCAGTTCCAGTCCGCGGTAGCCGACGATGGCGGTAACGCAGAACCCGAAGCCGAACAGGATCATCAGCGGAATGGTGAGCATCTCCGGCAGCCCGAGGATGCGCACGAGGAGGATGGCGATGGTTGCCGTCCCCCATGCATACCAGCCTACCTGGGTGAAGCCGAGAATGCCGTCCGCCAGCCGGCTGCCCTTCTCGCCGAAGGCGTAGCGCGCCATGAGCACTGTGTTCAGCCCGGAGCGGGCGGCCATGTAGCCCAGGGCCGCGGCGTAGGCGCCAAGAAGCAGGTTGCCGGCGACGAGCACCAGCAGCAGGGCCTGGAAGTCGAAGGCCACCCCCAGGCTGCCGCCGGCCCACATGGTGGCCGTGAAAAAGGTGAAGCCGACGAGGATCAGCGTCAGCGACCAGAACCCGCGCCGCTCGGAATGGGGCACCTCGCTCAGCGGGTAGTCGTTGTGCGGCACATCTGCCAGTCTTTTCATTGTTCGCCCTTATACTGGATGGATCGGATCTCGGGCGGCTTGTGCCGGCCCCAAGCTGCCACGCAGGCGGAGCGTCCGTGCAAAAGGCATACCCTGACGGCGTGCCGCCATCATTGGTGATGCTGCGTATGCTACCTGCACCGATACCGGGCCCGGTAGTGTCGGTTGTGCACCACGGGAGTGCTTCGGAACGTATGGCTCTGGGTCAACCCTGGCACAGGACAGGACGGCTCCTGATCGTGGTGATCGGGCTGGCCGTCAGTGTGGCCGTCCAGGGTGTCGCCGCGGACAATCGCGCATCCGATCCCCGTTTCGAAGAGGTGGAAGCGTCCGCGGCATCCATGGAGCGCCTGCACAGCCTGCTGGTGCTGGTGGATGGCGAGCCACGGGTCGAGCGGGTGTTCCGGGGCGGCGATCTGGAAACGCCGGTCAATATCAAGTCCCTGTCCAAGACGGTGCTCTCGGCGCTGGTGGGCGCAGCCATACAGGAGGGTGTGCTCAGCGGGGTGGACCAGTCCATCGCCGATGCCCTGGGCGATCGGCTGCCGCCGGATGCCGACCCGGCGGTGGCCGACATCACCATCGGCCACCTGCTGTCGATGCAGTCCGGGCTGGAGCGGACCTCCGGCGCCAACTACGGCACCTGGGTGGCCAGCAGTGACTGGGTTACGGACGCCCTGCGGCGGCCCATGGTCGGCGAACCGGGCGGGCGCATGCGGTATTCCACCGGCAACTCCCACGTGCTGTCTGCGGCCCTGGTCGCGCAGTCGGGCCAGGCCACCCTGAATCTGGCCCGGCAGTGGCTGGGGGCGCCTCTGAACATCCGTATCCCGGACTGGCTGCGCGACCCCCAGGGCGTGCATTTCGGCGGCAATGAGATGCGTCTGAGCCCGCGCGCCCTGGCCCGCTTCGGCGAACTCTACCGCCTGGGGGGCGAGATCGGCGGCCAGCGGGTGCTTGCCGAGGACTGGATCGACGCCTCATGGACGCCGCGCGGCCGCTCCCGGTTCACCAACGATGGCTACGGCTATGGCTGGTTCATCACCGAGTTGGGCGGTGAGCGCGCCTACTACGGCTGGGGCTTCGGTGGTCAGCTTCTGTATGTGATCCCCGACCTCGGCATGACCGTGGTGATGATCTCGGATCCCAACCCGCCGTCACCGGGCGGTGCATACCGGCGGCAGCTCGAGCGGCTGGTGAGCGACATGCTGATCCCGGCGGTTCAAGGGGATGGGGCGACGTCACCGTAATCCGCCCGAAACCAGTCAATGAGCACGTCCATGCCCGCCTGCCCCTGTTCATGAGCGGGAGTGACGCCTGGCGTGAATCCGCGGGCGCGCAGCGGTTCCAGGAGCGCCGGGTCGCCGCTGATCACGTGAACGGGAACACCGGCGCTGGGCTCCGGCCCGGTAATCAGCCGGGCCGGCTGGTGATCCCCGATCACCACCAGCAGCGTGTCTTCGGCGACGAACCGCTCGGCGTATCCGGTGGCCACATTCAGTGCGTAATCCACCGACAGGACGAAGTGGTCACGAACCCGGTCGTGATCCCGCCACAGGCTCTCCGGCGATTCGCCGATGCCCTCCCATTGCCGGAACACGGCGCCGTCGCCGATCGTCTCCCAGCGCTCGATCACCGGCAGCACCGGCACCCAGGGCGCATGGCTGCTGATCAGGGCCAGTACGCCGAACACCGGGTCCTCCCGGGCCTGGCGCACGGACTGCTCGAAGAACCACCAAGTGTACTGGTCCGGCATGGTAACCCAGTTGAACGGCGGCCCCTCGTAGTCCATGTCGTCCGCCTCGAAGATGGCATCGAAGCCGTACCACCGCCCCTCCGGCCAGTCCTGCGTGATCGCCGGCATCACCACCACCGTGTGGTGGCCCGTGGCGCGAAAATCGTCAACCAGGGTATGCCGTTCGGTGTCGAGCAGCAGCTCGTAGCGGAGCTGGTTATCCACCCACAGCCCTGACAGCGTCGTGGCATGCGCCAGCCAGGACTGACCCCCGAAGGTGGGGGCGTCCAGGGTGCCCGTGACCACGTGCAGGCCGGCGGCGTCGAGTCGCTGCTCCATGTCGATCAGGCGCGGCCGGATGACGGGGGCATACCGGTCGTCGAACACCGCGGATACGCCGTAGGACTCGATGAACCCCACGATCACGTCCACGCCTTCCAGTTGCCGGAGGGGCAAGGGCTCCCGGGCACCACCGCCGGCGGCCAGCTGCCGCTCGAAGGCGGCGCTCTCACGGTGGGTGCGCACGGCCCAGCCTGCCTGGTCCGTCACCATGGTCACGGCGGGAGAGATGGCGCGCGGGACGATGGGCTGGGTCTGTACGCTGATTACCCCCGCCAGTCCCGCGGTCAGCAGGGCGCCCCCGAGCCAGCGCCATGCAGCTCCGGCCGTATCGCGCCGGAGGCCGGTCAGCAGGCGCGTCACGCCCAGTGCAATACCTGCCAGAATCAGGGTCAGCCCGGCCACTGCTGCCAGCGCGACCGGAATCGGCAGGTTGGCCACCGCCAGGTCGTAAACGGAGGTGATGAGCGGGTAGTCCAGGTAGACGTTGAGCGGCCGCGACAGGCTCAGCCGTGCCAAGGCGTCCAGCAGGGCCATCAGGGTCAGGAGCAGGGCGGCCAGCCCCAGCAGTGCCGCCAAAACACCACTCCAGCGACGCCGCGGCACCAGCATGAACAGGCCTGTCAGGGCAAGAGCCTCCATGGCCAGCCAGTTCGGACCCATGCCGGCGTGGCGCGGGATCTCCAGCGCCAGCAGCCCGATGTTGAGTGCCAGCAGTGTCAGCGCCACTCGCAGCACGTCCGATCCCCTGTGACTTGATCATGCCAACCCTGCTCCGGGGTGGCGTTGGTATTCATGTTGTACAATTATTGTATTATTAACCGTAGTCCCAATCCACTGGCCAGAAGGCAATGCAGCATGCCGCGCCACCTTGACGTGCTCCTCACTGTCGGACTTCTGGCCGCAACAGTGCCCGCGCGGGTGGCCGGGGGGCAGGTGTTCGACGCCGTTACCGAAATGGCCCGGGAGCGGGCGGACTCACCCCATGTGCCGCCTCCTGTGCATGGCTCCGGGCCCCTGGCAGACCTGGATTACGATACCTACCGGCAGATTCGCTTTCGCCCGGAGGCCGCTCTGTGGCGGGACGACGACCACGGATTCTCGGTGCAGCTCTTTCACCCCGGGTTTCTCTTCGACAGTCCGGTCCGTGTCTACACGGTGGACGGCGAAGACCCGGAGCCGCTGTCCTTCGACACCGCGTTCTTCGACTACGACGGCGACGCGGCGGGCGTGGAGGCGGATGCCGGCGAGCCTGGCGGTTTCGCCGGGTTCCGTATCCACTACCCCGTTAATCGGCCCGGTGTGCATGACGAAGTGGCGGCCTTTCTCGGCGCGTCCTACTTCCGCCTCGTCGGGCGCGACCAGGTCTACGGGCTCTCCAGCCGCGGCCTGGCAGTGGACACGGTCGGAGCAGAGGAGGAGTTTCCCGCCTTTCGGGCGTTCTGGCTACAGCGCCCCGCGGAGGGCGCGACGCGCATGGAGGTGGTCGCGCTGCTGGACAGCCCGTCCGTGACGGGGTCCTACCGCTTTCAGGTCCGGGTGGAGCCGCGCGTGACCGTGGACGTGGAGAAGCGGCTGTTCGCGCGGCGGACGATCCACAACCTGGGCGTGGCGCCGCTGACCAGCATGTTTTCACACGGTCAGCCGAGTACCACTCAGCGGGACGATTTCCGTCCCCGGGTGCACGACTCCGACGGGCTGCTGGCGGAGACCCATGCCGGCGAGCGGATCTGGCGGCCACTGATCAACCCCGGCACGGTTCGCGTGACCGCCCTTCAGGATCACGACCCGCGCGGGTTCGGTCTGGTTCAGCGCGATCGCCGGTTCGCCAGCTACCTCGACCTCGAGGCGAACTACCACCGGCGGCCCAGCCACTGGGTGGCACCGGACGGAGACTGGGGCAGCGGCGCCGTCCAGCTGGTGGAGATCCCCGCTGCCGGCGAGACCGACGACAATATCGTGGCCTACTGGGCGCCGGATGAGCCTTTCAAGGCCGGCGGGCAGCGCACCTACCGATACCGACTGACGCCGTACGACCGGGTGCCGGACCCGCAGGGGCTGGCGCGGGTCGTGCGCACGCGCAGCGGCTGGGCGGCGATTCCCGGCGAGAGCGATCCGCCGCCCCGCACGCACCGGCGGTTCATCGTCGATTTCCGCGGCGGCGAGCTGGGCGACGGCGAGGAGCTGGAACCGCAGCTTCGCACCACCAGCGGCGACGTGGATGACGTGCAGATCATGCCGCTACCGGAGCCGAAGGCCTGGCGCGCGAGTTTTCGCCTGCGTCCGCAGGGTGAGACGCCGGCCGACATGCAGCTCTACCTGCACCGTAATGGTGAGCGGCTCAGCGAGACCTGGAGCTTTGTGTGGTACCCCGATGAACGTTGATAACGGGACGGTGGCGGGGACGGAGCCCGAGTGGGCCTTGCATGCGCCCAACATGGCACTGCGCAGGCTGGTCTTCTTCGGCGTTGTGGGCGCCACCGTCGCTGCCGGACTGGCGCTGCTGCACACCATGATGGGCGGCGCCTGGGAGCGGCCACTCGCGTGGGTGCTGAGCGCCCTGTTCATCGTCCTTTTCACCTGGATCGCCCTGGCGTTCTGGACCGCAGCGGTGGGGTTCGGCCTGCGCTTGCTGGGTCGGCAGGCACTGGGACTCCGGCGTCGGCGTCCCCCGGTGTGGGAGCACGATCCACTTTGCACGCGCACGGCGCTGGTCATGCCCGTCCACAACGAAGACCCGGTACGCGTCGTGAACGGGCTTGCCGCCATGGGGGAGTCACTGGGGAAGACGGGCCAGGTGGCCGCGTTCGAGATCTTTCTGCTCAGCGACACCACCGACCCGTCCATCGCCGACGCCGAGCAGGATGAGGTGGCCCGGTTGCGCACCGAGCTCCCCCGGGGGCTGGTGGCGCACTACCGGCGGCGTGAGCGGAACACCGGACGCAAGGCCGGAAACGTGGCCGATTTCTGTCGGCGCTGGGGTGCCAGGTACGACCACATGGTGGTGCTGGACGCCGACAGCCTCATGACGGGCGAGGCCCTGGTGACGCTGGCCCGGTACATGGAGGCCAACCCCGGGGCCGGGCTGATCCAGACAGTGCCCGTGCCGGTGCGCCAGACCACGGTGTTCGGTCGTCTGCTCCAGTACGCCGGAGCGGTCTACAGCCCGATGCTCGCCAGTGGTCTGGCCTTCTGGTACGGCGATGCGGCCAACTACTGGGGGCACAACGCCATCGTCCGTGTGCGGCCGTTCACGGCCCACTGCGGATTGCCGACCCTGCCGGGTCGCCCGCCACTGGGGGGCGAGATTCTCAGCCACGACTTCGTCGAGGCGGCGCTGCTGCGGCGGGCCGGCTGGTCCGTCTGGCTGCTGCCGGAACTGGACGGGAGCTACGAAGAGCTGCCCACGAACATGCTGGCGTACGCCAAGCGCGATCGCCGCTGGACGCAGGGCAACCTCCAGCACCTGCGGCTCATCGCCGGAGACGGGCTGCACCCCATGAGCCGACTCCACTTCCTGATGGGGGCCCTGACCTATCTGGTGTCGCCGCTGTGGCTGGCGCTGCTGGCCCTCACGACCGTGGACGCCCTGAGCGGCAAGGGGGCTTCCCTGTTGACCGTTGCCGGAGCGGCGCCGATGCTGTTGCTGGGGCTGACGGTTGCGCTTCTGCTTGGCCCCCGTCTGCTCGGCTCCATCCTGCTGCTCATGCGCCGGCACGACAGGCCGGCGGGTCGGTGGCGCATCACTGTCAACGCCCTGGTGGAGCTGCTGTTCTCCGTCCTGCTGGCGCCGGTCCTGCTGGCGTTTCATGCCGGGTTCGTGCTGCAGGTGCTCCTCGGCCAGGCCACCAGCTGGGATGCTCAGCAGCGCGAGGGTCGCATGCTGCCGTGGCGCGCTGCCTGCCGTGGAACCATCGCCCTGGTCATTCCGGCGGCGGCCACGGTGGGCGTTCTTGGCTGGCTGGCGCCGACGTTGTTGTGGTGGTTGTCGCCCGTGGTGCTGCCGGTGCTCGGCGCGCCGCTGCTGGCGCGGGTGAGCAGCCGTACCGTCTCGGCCCGGGGAGATTCGTTCATGCCGACACCGGCGGACAGGCGCGGAGTGGACGTGCTGGAGAGGCTGGCGGCGCGGGAGCGGTCGGGCGCGCCCGCCACCGCGGGGCATGCGGCCGCACCGCCGCAACTGCCCCGGCAGCGGCCGCGCCCCATGCCGGCCCAGTCGCTGCGCACCCTGTCCCTTGGTGGCGGATTACGGGAATAGGCTCATGCGCTGCATGACGCCGTCCCGGCGTACGCGCCAGTGGTACACGGCACCGGCGATGTGGAGGCACACGAGGGCGGCAATGGCCCAGCCTACTGTCGCGTGCCAGAAGAACAACTGCTCGGACAGCGCCTGGTCGACGCCGATGAGGCCCGGCAGGTGCAGACCGAAGAACTCCACCGGGAAATCGCCGGCCGCCGTCGCCAGCCAGCCGAGCACGGGCATGACGAGCAGCAGCACGTAGAGCAGGGCGTGGACGGTATTGCTCAGGAGTCGCTGCCACGGTTCCAGCGAGCGGAAGTACTCCGGCTTGCCCGCGACCACGCGCAGCACCACCCGTGCGAGCATCAATACCAGAATCAGCACGCCGAAGGTCTTGTGGTAGGTGTACAGCGCGTTGGTCACGTCGAGGCCGAAGCGGTCCCGGGCGCCCTCGAAACCCAGGGTGCCGAGGGTCATGCCGGCGGCGATGGCGGTGAGCACCAGGGCGGCGACGATCCAGTGGATGAGGCGCTGGACGAGTGAGTAGCGCCGCGTGGCGATTTCGGCGGATGTGCGATTCATGCGGGGTGGCGCCTCCCGGGGCAATCGTTCAGGGCTTCCTGTAAGGTATGCTGCAGCCATGGAACAGAGTCAAACAGAAGATCAGTTCACCCCGGGGCGGTTGTACCGCGTTACACCCCGGCTCGCCCGCATCACCGCGCCCAACCCCGGCATGATGACCGGTCCGGGGACCAACACCTGGATCGTCGGTGATGCCGATCGCGTGGTGGTGGATCCGGGGCCGGACGATGAGGCGCATCTCCAGGCCGTGGCCGAAGCCGGAGACGGGCGTATCCGCGCCATTCTCATCACCCATGCCCACCCGGACCACTCGCCGGGGGCGCGGCGGTTGCAGGCCATAACCGATGCGCCGGTCATGGCCCATCCCAACGAACTCCAGGGCATCCGCGATGCCGAACTGGCGGCGGATCACGCCATTGACGACGGCGACCGGCTCGATGGCGACGATTTCACCCTGCACTGCCTGCATACCCCCGGGCACGCGGCGGACCACCTGTGCTTTCTGCTGGAGCAGGACCGCATCCTCATTGCCGGCGATCAGGTCATGGACGGCAGTACCGTGGTGATCAGCCCGCCGGACGGCTGCATGCAGGACTACCTGAATTCCCTGCGCCGGCTGCGGGAGCTGTCGCTGGAAGCAATCGCGCCCGGCCATGGCCGCCTGTTGCGGCCGCCGCGCGACGTCCTCGAGGCGGTGATCGCGCATCGGCTGGAGCGGGAACGGATGATTCTGGAACTGGTCAGTGCTGGAGAGGCGCAGATCCCGGAACTGGTCGGTCGCATTTACACCCACGTCCCCGAAGCGCTGCAGCGCGTGGCCTTCGGCTCCGTGCGAGCGCATCTGGAGAAGCTGCGCGACGAAGGCCGGGTGACCGGCGACGGTCACGGGCCGTGGCGAACCGCGAATGCTGGTAACGGTGAGGAGCAATCATGAGTACGCAACAGACCGCGATTCTGGGTGGTGGCTGCTTCTGGTGCCTGGATGCGGTGTTCCGGGAGCTGAACGGCGTGCACGAGGTGACCTCCGGCTATGCCGGCGGCAAGCGTGAGAACCCCACCTACGAGCAGGTGTGCAGCGGCGCCACCGGCCACGCCGAGGTGGTCCGCGTGCGTTTCGACCCGACGGTCATCAGTTACCCTGAACTGTTGCAGGTCTTCTTCAATATCCATGACCCCACCCAGCTCAACCGCCAGGGGCAGGACGTGGGCACGCAGTATCGCTCCACCGTCATGCCCCTGGACGACGAACAGGAGCGCCAGGCGCGGGAGGCAATCCGTCGTGAAGAGGACAGCGGCGTGTGGCAGCACCCGGTGGTGACCACCATTGAGCCGGGAGTCACGTTCTGGCCGGCGGAAACCGAGCATCAGGACTTTTTCACCCGGAACGTGTTCCAGCCCTACTGTCAGTTCGTCATCGCGCCAAAGCTCAAGCACGCCCGCGATGCATTCCCGGAGCGCTTGCAGTCATGAAGCCGGGGAAGCGTCGCCGGGGGTTGGCCGGGCTGTGCGCTGCGTTGATGGCGCCGGTGGCGTTCGGTGGCGGTCTGGACGAGGCCCTGGACGCCATTGATGGACGCTGCGCCGATCGCGCCGCCGAGGAGGTTGCGGCGGAATGGCCTGCGATCGCGCGCAGTGCCGAGGAGCGAGGGCTTGAAGTCACCCAGCGCCATCGTGCCGCGCACGAACGTGTGCTTCGGAGACGGTGCGCCGTCTCGGATCGCATCGAACTGGTTGAGGGGATGCGGGAAGATCTGTCCGACGAGGAATGGCAGGATTTCGGAGGAGATGAACTACTGCGGGATCTGCGTGACGAGTTGCAGGCGTTGCAAGCTTACTGACCCTGCGAGGCCGCGACGGTCAGGGTGTCCGTCGCGGCTTTGCGTGGGCACGGTGCCTCAGGCGGCTGCCCGCGAGCACCGCATCGCCATGGTGCGGATCGCGCGGACCACGGACTGGATTCCGTTGGCCATCACGGCGCCGCGGAGCATGTCCGCTTCCAGGCGAACCTGGGCGAGATGCGGCTGTTCGGCCGCCGGAGTGTGCTGCTGAAGGGAATCGTACTGCATGACGGCCTCCTGTGTTTACTGCGTGAATGGCATTACAAAACGGACGATCGCGGCAGACATGCCGGCCGTCCAGCGTTTGGTGACCTCAGAAACGCCCCTGAAGACAGGGAGTTCCGGGGCAAGGCGCGCGAAGTGTACTGTTCGCTCTATCAGCGTGTACAGACCCTTGGGCACGCCATTGTCGCAATCTGCGAACCCGTTCCGCGGAAATCGGCAGGCGCCGATGAGAGTCTCCGCGGGAGGTGAATGGTCCGCCTGCGCGATGTTCCGGAATATTAGTGGAAAATCCACTGCGAATCATCCGTTTAGCGGGCATAAGCCTTGTGATCGGGCAGACCAGGCGGGCGCTCCGCGGACCGGTCAAAAAAAAGGCGGGTCCCGGAAGGAACCCGCCGAACTTCGTAGAGACTACGAAGGAGGAGGAGAAGCATCACGGGTGGGCAGCCGCGGCGCGACGGCCCACCGAACTACAATCGACTTCAGGCCAGCCCGGAAGGGTTGCGGCCTGCGCAGACCCGAATGGCGGTCTGCAGTGCTTCGCGGCTGTCGAACTCTGCGTCCAGCAGCCGCGCCGTCTCGGTCTGGGGCTGGCCGGAGTGGGTGCGAGCCGGCTCGGACTCTTCCAGACTAAGGAAACTCTTGCGGAAAAAACGTGATAACCGCCTCATGGTCACCTCCCGGCTTCAGCTCAGACGATGGCGTCGATGTTGCGGAGCAGCATAACGGAAACCGAGAGCGTAGACAAACCGGTCTTTATCATAAGGGTTTTTCCTGTCCGGCAATAATCAAAGGAGGTTTTCGCTGATGGACCGCGCTTCGGAAATGATGATCTTCGTGCGCTGCGTGGAGGATGGCAGTTTCTCCGCAGCGGCCCGCGCGCTCGACATGACGCCGTCGGCGATCAGCAAGCAGATCCGGCGCCTGGAGGACCGCCTCGGCGCCCGTCTGTTCAACCGCACCACCCGGCGCATCAGCCTCACCGAGGTGGGGCGGGACTTCTACGACCGTTGTTCCCGGATCATGATGCAGATCGAGGAGGCGGAGGAGGCGGTGAGCTCCCTGCAGGACCAGGTGCGCGGCACGCTGCGGGTGACGGCAACGGCCGCCTTCGCGCGCGGTGAAGTGCTGCCGCGCATCAACCGGTTCCTCTCGCGGCATCCGGAGCTCAACCTGGAGTTCGAGCTCACGGACCGGCAGGTGGATCTGGTGGACGAAGGGGTGGATGCCGCCATCATGCTCCAGGAGCAGGTCAACGATCCGTCGCTGGTGGCCCGCAAGCTCGCCGTGAACCGCCGGATCATCGTCGCGTCGCCGGAGTACATCCAGCGCAACGGTGAGCCGCAGACGCCGGAAGAACTGCTGGACCACAACTGCCTGACGCTCTATAACGTGTCCCGGTTCAACGACTGGGAGTTCGAGTTCGACGACGGCAGCCCGCGGGTCATCCATGTGCGCGGCAATTTCCACTCCAACACCGCCAGTGCGCTCTACGAGGCCGCCCTGGCCGGGGTCGGCCTGGCGCGACTGTCCACATGGCTGGTTGCGCCCCGCATCCGCAGTGGCGAGCTGGTGCAGCTGCTGCCGGGTTACACTCAGGAGAGTTCCGCGTACTACGTACTCTTTCCCCAGGGGCGGCACCTCTCGCGCAAGGTTCGTGCCTTCGTGGATTTCCTGGTGGACGAGTTCACCCCGCTGCCCCCGTGGGAGCGGGAGGACCTGGAGCTGGTGAAGGGTGCCCGGCGTTCTGCGACCTGACCGTGCCCGTTCATCGGGATACTGACCGAGGAGAGTCATGCCCGCCACATCCATGACCGCCGGTGAGCCGGCTGAACTGCACCGCCTGGTGGCCATGCTGGACGCCAGCCGACGACCGCTGGTGCTCACCGGTGCCGGTCTGAGCACCGAATCCGGGATCCCGGATTACCGGGACATCCACGGGGGCTGGAAGCGCAAGCCCCCGATCCAGTTACGCGAGTTCCAGCGCAGCGCCCACGCGCGACGGCGTTACTGGGCCCGCAGCATGGCCGGCTGGTCGCTGATGCGCCAGGCGCAGCCCAATTCCGGCCATGAGGCGCTGGCGCGCCTGGAGCGTGCCGGGCACCTGCACTGGCTGATTACCCAGAACGTGGACGGGCTGCACCAGCGGGCCGGCAGCCGCACCGTGACCGACCTGCACGGGCGGCTCGACGTGGTGGCGTGTCTTGACTGCGGCCACCGCCTGTCGCGGGACGCCATGCAGGCCACCCTGACGGACTGGAACTCCGGCTGGGACGTGGAACCGGAGCAGCTGGCCCCGGACGGCGATGTGGACCTGGAATCGTCCGCCTTCGAGACCTTTCGCGTGCCCGACTGCCCCTCCTGTGGCGGGCTGCTCAAGCCCGAAGTGGTGTTCTTCGGCGAGAAAGTGCCCCCGGAGCGCGTGGAGACGGCGTTCACGCGACTCGACGAGGCGGATCTGCTGCTGGTGGTGGGGTCCTCACTGATGGTGTGGTCCGGCTACCGGTTCGTCCGTCACGCGGCGGCGCGGGATATTCCCGTGGCGGTGCTCAACCTCGGTGAGACGCGTGGCGACCGGGAAGCGGCGATCAAGGTCGAGGCCTCCTGCGGCGACGCGCTTGCCCGGATCGTCGATGCTCTGGAGGCCTGACGCGTGACGCATCGGTACGACAGCCGCGCCACCGCGCCCATCGGCGTGTTCGACTCCGGCCTGGGTGGCCTTTCGGTGCTGCGGGAAATCCGCGCGCTGTTGCCGGGCGAGGATCTCCTCTACGTCGCCGATGCCGCCCATGTCCCTTACGGCAACCGGACGCCGGACGCGATCCGCTCACGGGCGCAGGCGGTCTCCGGTTTTCTGCTGGGGCAGGGGGCCAAGGCCGTGGTGGTGGCGTGCAACACGGCCACGGCGGTGGCGGTGAACGCCCTGCGCGCTCGCTGGAGCGTTCCGATCATCGGTATGGAGCCGGCCATTAAACCCGCCGCCGGGCTGACCCGCGCTGGCACCGTGGGCGTACTGGCGACGGAAGGCACCCTGGCGAGCGCCCGCTTCGCCGCGCTGCTGGAGCAGTACGCAGGCGACCTCCGGGTGGTGACGCAGCCCTGCCCGGGGCTGGTCGCCGCCGTGGAGTCCGGGGATCTTCGCGGTGACCGCGCCCTGGAGCTGCTGGTGCGCTATCTGCGACCGCTCCAGGACGCGGGTGCCGACGTCATCATCCTGGGCTGTACGCACTACCCGTTCCTGGCGCCCGCCATAGAGGAGCGCGTGGGCCCGGATGTGGCCATCGTCGATACTGGGGCGGCCGTGGCCCGGGAGGTGCGCCGCCGGTTGCAGCTCGACGGGCTGCTGGCCCCGGCGGAGCACCGCGGCAGCAGCCGGTTCTGGAGTACCGGTGACATCGCCGCAGGCGAGCCCGTGCTCGCAAGCCTCTGGGGCCACGCGGCCCCGCTGCAGCCACTGCAGACGTTGACGGCGGGTGGTGTCAGCGCCTGAAGCGCGGGACCCTAGGCTTCGCCCGCCGCCGGTGGGTGAAGATTGCGGATCGGCCGGAAAGAGAACGGCCCCGCCGCGCGCAGCCCCTTGAAGGGGGCGATGCCGAACATCTCCCGGAACGAACGGCTCAGGTGAGCGAGGTCGGCGAACCCGGCCGTCAATGCCAGGTCCGTGAGGTGGCGGTACTGCGGCAGCTCTTCGGCGGCCGCTTGCAGCCGCTGCCAGAGCCGGTAGCGGCGGAAGCGGATCCCGGTCCCTTCCCGGAATATGGTCTGAAAACGTCGAGGCGACAGGTGGACATGGCGTGCCACGTCTTCCAGCGACAGGTTGGCGGTCGGGCGGTCCCGCAGCCAGGCCAGCGCCTTTTCGAGGCGGGAATGCCCCGGGGGGCTCCCTCCAGGGCCAGAGCGTCGGAGATCCGGGTAAAGGCTTCATCGCCGCCCGTGCGCTCGCGCCGGATCTCGCGCAGCAGCTCGGCCAGCGCATCCAGTTGGTCCGAGGCCTCTCGGCAGCGGCTGGTCTCGGTCCTGGCGCGGGCGTCGGCGAACGCCGGGTGTTCCGCTGACAGGAACAGAAAGGCCATCTCGCGCCCCTCGGGCGTGATCGCCGGCGTCTCCGTTTCAGGCGGTACACACAGCGACGGCACCGCGTGTGGTGTCCCGGCAACGCGGATGGGACCGTCCAGGCCCACATACAGCCCCAGGGCCGGATGCGCGTGCGCACCCAGTGGTGGTGTCGGGCCAAGGTATGCCAGCCAGCCACAGCCCGCGTAGATGATCCCTCGTCGATGTGCTCTTGCCATGATCAGGCCTCCCTGAGCCAGGTGCAGCTCCGTCAGTGTGCGACCGGTCGTGTTGACGCGGCGCTATCCTCTATTCATTATCAGGAAAGTAAGCTTTTCACAAACGGAGATTTGTCATGTACCCCGCCATCATGCTTGCCCTGCTGGTGCTTCTGGTCACCGCGCTTTATCGTGGCATCCGCCTCGTCACTGTGACAGCGCTGGTTGCCGCCGCGTTCGCGGCCACCTGGCTGGTTGGACCTCTGGGTCCTGCGGGGGCGCTGGCCGGCGCGCTGGTGCTGGTGCCGCTGGCGGTGCTCCTCAACGTGCCTGCGCTGCGGCGGCGGGTGCTGACCGCACCCCTGTTCCGGGCCTTTCGTGCGGTGCTTCCTGCCATGTCCGATACGGAGCGGGAAGCGCTGGAGGCGGGTGACACCTGGTGGGAAGCGGAGCTGTTCCGCGGGCGCCCCGACTGGCCACAGCTGCTGGATACGCCGTATACCCGCCTCACCGATGAGGAGCAGCGGTTCCTGGATGAGGATACCGACGCCCTCTGTGCCATGCTCGACGAATGGCAGATCCATTTCGAGGACAAGGACCTGCCGCCGGAGGTGTGGGCGTTCATCCGCGAACGGGGCTTCTTCGGCATGCTGATCCGCAAGGAGCATGGCGGCCTGGGCTTCTCGGCCCAGGCCCAGTCCATGGTGGTGTCGAAGATCGCGACCCGATCGGTGACCGCGGCCGTGACCGTGATGGTGCCCAACTCCCTGGGCCCGGGCGAACTCCTTCAGCACTACGGCACCGCCGAGCAGCAGGCCTACTGGCTGCCGCGTCTGGCGCGCGGTGAGGAAACGCCCTGCTTCGGTCTGACCGGCCCCGAAGTGGGTTCGGACGCCGGCGCGATCCCCGACACCGGCGTGGTGTGCCGCCGCACCGTCAATGGCGAATCCGTTCTCGGCATCGAGCTCACCTTCGACAAGCGCTACATCACCCTGGCTCCGGTGGCGACCGTCATCGGGCTGGCGTTCCGCCTGCTGGACCCGGACGGGCTTCTCGGCGACGGCACCACCACGGATTACGGCATCACCTGTGCGCTGGTGCCCGGCGACGCAGACGGCCTGGAGATCGGTCGCCGGCACTACCCCGGTGGCGCCTTCATGAATGGCCCCCTCCGCGGGCGCAACGTGTTCGTGCCCGTGGACGCCATCATTGGCGGTCCGGCCATGGCCGGTGCGGGCTGGCGCATGCTGGTGGAGTGCCTGTCCGCCGGGCGTGGCATCTCGTTGCCGGCACTGGCCACCGCCACCGGCAAGGGGTTGTATGGTGCCACCGGCGCCTACACGGCGATCCGTCGCCAGTTCAACGTCCCCATTGGCCGCTTCGAAGGCGTCCAGGAGGCCATGGGCCGGATCGGCGGGCTGACCTACACGCTCGAGGCCAGTCGCACCCTCACCGCCACCGCATTGGATCGGTGTTCCCCGGGCGTCATCACGGCGCTGTTGAAGTACCACAGCACCGAGATGATGCGGCAGGTCGTGACCGACGCCATGGATATCCACGGCGGCCGCGGCGTCATCATGGGGCCGCGCAACTACCTGGCCATTCCCTGGCAGCAGCTTCCCGTGGCCATCACCGTGGAGGGCGCCAACATCATGACCCGCAGTCTGATGATCTTCGGGCAGGGCGCCATCCGCTGCCATCCGTACGTCTATCCGGAAATGGAGGCGACCCGCGACAACGACCTGGAGCGCTTCGACAGGCTGTTCTGGGCCCACGCCGGCTATACCATCAATCGAGGCGTCCGCGCGTGGGGGCTGGCCCTCACCGGCGCGAGGCTGGCGCAGACGCCGGTCTCCGGTCCCCTCAAAGGCTACTACCGGGACGTGGAGCGTCTCTCTGCCGCTCTGTCGTTCTGCTCCGACGTGGCCATGAGCACTTTGGGGGGCAGCCTCAAGCTCAGGGAATCCACCTCGGCGCGGCTCGGTGACATGCTCTCGCAGCTCTATCTAGCGACTGCGGTGCTGAAGTACTACGAGACCTACGGTCGGGACTCCGACGATCATTTGCCTCACGCCCGCTGGGCGCTCGACCACGCACTGAGTCGTGCCGGCGAGGCGCTGGACGCGTTCTGCCGCAACTATCCGAAACCGCTGGTCGGCCGATTGCTGGCGTGGGTGGTGCTGCCCTTCGGGCAGCCCTGGAAGCGCCCGGCCGACGCGCTCAACGGCCAGATCGCAGATCTCATGATGCGCCCCAACGCCGTCTCCGAGGTCCTGCGTGGGCACATCTACGTGGGAGACCGTGCCACCGACCCCACGGGCCAGTTGCTGGAGACGTTCGAGCAGTTGCAGAGGGTGGGTCCGGCGTACGAGCGTTTCCTCAAGGCGGTATCCCGTGGCCGGATCAACGGTGCGGACCTGGATGCCCAGCTCGTGGACGCGGTGCGCGAGGAGATCATCGGCACGGTGGATGCGGACGCGATCCGGGCCTACGACGCCCTGCGGCGCGAGGCCATACACACCGACGACTTCGATGCCGAGTACGTCCGCGACCCACTGGCCTTCCGGCGCGACGGCGTCGAGGCGAGCGCGCGGCACGCCGTGTGATGCCGGGGGCGATAACCACACCGACGGGGAGGAGACCCTAGGGATGCGCAAGTCGAGCGGGCTGGTATGCGGGCAGGCAGTGTCAAGAATGCCGACAGTCCCCGCTAGTGCCAGTACAGCGGCAGGTCGATGGCCACCTCGGTTGCTGGTCGTTCGCGGTCCCGCAGTGCCGGGCCGTAGCGCTCCTCGGCCTTGCGCTGAAAATAGGCGCGGTTGTCGCCCACAAGGCCGCCGGCGGTGGCATGGGCGACCACGCCGAGCGTGTAGGGGAACGAGTCGGGGTCGACGGCACGACTTCCCTGGATGCCTCGGTTGTACGCCGTGATCAGCTCGCGCCACGTCATGTTGGTGCGGGAATTCAGTCGGTCCAGGAAGCACACCCCGACGCGGATGTTCCATCTGTCATCGTGAATCAGCCGGGCGATGACTTCCTCTTCGGTGCGGAAGCTTCCCAGCTCGGGGCAATGCTCCAGGGCGTCGTACGCGGCGCGGAGTTGCAGTTGCATCACGCCGTAGGAGCGGCGCCCGAAACCGTTGCTGCGGTCGCCTACCTTGTGGTCGGTACCTGCCGAGGACTCCTGGAGGAGAATGGACGCGGTGGTGACCGCCAGGTTTCGTTTCATGCCCTCATGCCATGCGTAGACCAGAAGGTCGTGCTGCCGTTCGGTCATCCCCGGCGGGATCGGGTCGGCCACCGTGGCATGGCCGGGCGACGCCACCATGGCGACGGCGACGACCAGCGGCCTGAGCCACCGCCGGGGAATGCCAGAGCCGTAGCGGGTGGGTGACGGGCACAGCGACGGGGCGGTGGATGCGGGTGCCATGGCGTGAACTCCTGCGTAATCGACGGGCACGGCAGCGCTTTTTTTGATTGTCGCGAGCCGCGGGCCGACCGTATGCAGCTTCGTTGCCAACTCGCCGAACCTGTATCGGTAACACACGGTTAGCTGCTGAATTGAATCAGGAGTCTTATCTCTTTATCCGTAAGGTGTAAATAATTTCGACAAGCGCCGGGCACTCGCAGGGCATATGACGGCGTCTCGGAGGGAGAGATTGGTGGGTCGTGCAGGATTCGAACCTGCGACCAGCGGATTAAAAGTCCGATGCTCTACCAACTGAGCTAACGACCCAACCGCCGCGAATCATACCCAAACTAATCTGACTGTCAAACCTTGGGGCATGATCGCGTTCACCGCGCTTCGGCGTCGGGCCGGTAGCGTGTGGGGTCGGTGACGCCGGCTTCTCGGAAACCGGCGGCCCGCAGGCGGCAGGAGTCGCACACGCCGCAGGCACGGCCCTGATCATCAGCCTGGTAGCACGAGACGGTGCGGCTGTAGTCGACACCCAGCGCCAGGCCGCGCCGAATGATTTCGGCCTTGCTCATGTCGCTCAGGGGCGCGTGGATGCGGAAACGCTGATCGCTTTCGGTGCCGGCCCGGGTGGCCAGGTTGGCTGTGGTCTCGAACGCGCGGATGAAGTCCGGCCGGCAGTCGGGGTACCCGGAGTAGTCGACGGCGTTGACGCCGATGAACAGGTCGAATGCGCCGACCACTTCGGCGTAGCCCAGTGCCAGCGACAGAAACACGGTATTACGGGCCGGCACGTAGGTGACCGGAATGCCATCGGCGGGCGTCTCGGGGACGTCGATGGCGCTGTCGGTGAGCGCGGAGCCGCCGATGGCCCCCAGATCCAGGGTGACGCGCCGGTGCTCGTGGGCGCCCCGGGCGGCGATGGCATCGCAGGCGGCGAGCTCAGAGCGGTGGCGCTGGCCGTAGTCGAAACTGATGGCGTGGCACCGGTAGCCGAGGTCCGCAGCCATGGCGAGCACCGTGGCCGAGTCGAGCCCTCCGGAGAGCAGAATGATGGCGGGAGGCTGCGGGCTGCCCATGTCAGCGGCCGGGGACGTCGCCCCAGAGCAGCTTGTGCAACTGGAGCTGGAATCGCACGGGCAGGGCGTCGGCAACCACCCAGTCGGCCAGGTCGCGACCGGAGAGCTGGCCGAAGCTCGGCGAGAACAGCACCTCGCAACGATCCGCAAGCGCATGCTCGTCGAGCACCGCTCGCGCCCAGTCGTAGTCGGCGCGGTCGCAGATCACGAACTTGACCTGATCGTTCGGCTCCAGCAACTCGATGTTCGACCACAGGTTGCGTCCGGACTCCCCCGATGCCGGGGTTTTCAGGTCGACCACCCGGCTCACGCGACTGTCGATGCCGCTGATGTCCATGGCGCCGGAGGTCTCGATCGACACCTCGTAATCGGCGTCCACCAGTGCCTGTAGCAGGGCGAGGCAGCCCTTGCGCTGGGCCAGCGGTTCGCCGCCGGTCACCGTGACGTGCCGGCTGCCGTAGCGCTGTACCTCGGCCATGATCTCGGGCAGTGATCGGTTGTCACCGCCGTGGAAGGCGTAGGCGGTGTCGCAGTAGTGGCAACGCAGCGGGCAGCCGGTGAGGCGCACGAACACGGTGGGCCAGCCCACACTGCGCGCCTCGCCCTGCAGGGAGTGGAAGATCTCGGTGATGCGCAGCCGCGCGGTGTCGCTTGTCTCGTTCATGGTTGCCGCTCAGCGGCCTTCGTCGTCCATCTGTTCGAGGCGGTTGGCGGCCAGGTTGGCGACCGTGCTGTCGGGGTACTCGTCGCGTACCGACTGCAGCAGCTCGCGGGCCTCGCCCCATTCTTCCCGCTCGTAGTGTATGTACCCGGCCTTGAGCATGGCATCGGCGTGTTTGCCGCTGTCCGGCGTGTCGATCAGGGTCCGGAAATGCTCCATGGCTTCATCGAACTCGCGCACCACGTAGTGCGTTTCGGCGAGCCAGTAGCGGGCATTGTCGGCGTAGTCGCCGTCGCCGTGGTCGTCCAGGATCTCCTGGAACCCTGCGCCGGCTTCCGCGTAATCGCCGTCGCGAAGCTTATCAAAAGCGCGGGAGTAGATCTCGGCCGCGGTGGATGTATCCCGTTCCGCTTCCGCAGCGGCCTCGTCGTCCATCAGGGCGTCGTCATCGTCAACGGCGGCGTCCAGGGCTGGCGTATCGGCGACGTCTTCACCCGCTCCTCCGGCGACGCCCGACTGCTCCAGTTCCAGAACGCGATCGTCCAGATCCTCGAAGAGGTTGCGTTGCTGCCGGTTGACCTCCTCGATCTGTCGCTCCAGGGACTCGATCTCGCCGATGAGCCGTGAGACCTCCCGCTGCAGTCGCTCCTGGCGGTTGCTGAGCTCGGCCAGCGCCCGGGAGTCCAGCACGCGCTCCAGCCGGTCCATGCGGCGTTCCAGATCGTCGTCGGCGCCGGCCGTGCCGGGAGCGGTCAGAGACACGGCCAGCAGCAGGCCCAGACAGGCCGCGGGGACGGATCGCTTGGTGGTGTTGTTCACAACGGGGATCATGGATCGTCACCTGTGAAAGCTGGCGACGATGACCGCGCGCCATCGCCGCTCAGGGATATCCCGGGGCAGTGCCCCGGGGTCAGTCCTCAGTAGACCAGCTCGGCCCGGCGGTTCTGCTGGTAGGCTTCCTCGTCGCTGCCGCTGGCAACCGGATTCTCTTCACCGTAGCTCACCACCTCGAGCTGGTCCTCGGAAGCGCCGCTCAGTACGAGAATGCGCTTGACCGATTCGGCACGGCGTTCGCCCAGGGCCAGGTTGTATTCCCGCGCACCACGCTCATCGGTATGGCCCTCGATGGTGACCTGCTGGTTCGGATGATCCGACAGGAATTCACCGTGGGCTTCCAGTATCGCCATATCGTCGTCGCGGATGTCGCTGCTGTCAAAAGCGAAGTAGACGGTTCGCTCGGAGATCGGGCTGTCGGGGTCTTCCAGTGCCGCTTCCAGGGCTTCGCCTTCCAGAGCCCCCCGCTCGCGGGCCGCACGGGCCTCCGCAGCGCGCCGTTCCTCTTCGTCCAAGGCCGCCATTTCCTCTTCGGTCAGCTCATCGTCCTGGTCTTCCACCCGTTCTTCGTCTTCGCCCGGTGTGGCGCAACCGGCAAGGACCAGCGCGAAAGCGGCGGCGAGAAGCCAGGGGGCAAACCGTTTGCTATGCATCATCGTGTATACCTCTCACGTTCAATCATCGTTGTAATGGTTCTACTGCGGTGACCAGGCCGGTTCCCGCAGCGTGCGACCTTCCGTGGCCATAATGTGGCGCGCCTCGCCATACATGGAGGCCGTACCGAGAACGCCAACGCCATCCTGGCGAGTGGCGTAGACCAGCAACGCACCGTTGGGTGCAAAGCTCGGGCTTTCGTCGTGGGGCCCTTCGCTGACCACCCGGAACCGGTCGCGGTTGAGATCCTGCACCGCGATGCGGAAGCCGTCGTCAGTGCGGTGGACCATGGCCAGTTGTTCGCCGTCCGGGGAGATGTCCGGAGAGGCGTTGTAGGTGCCTTCGTAGGTGATGCGCTCCACGTTGCCGCCGTCGGCGTCGGCTCGGAATATATTCGGGTTGCCGGCGCGGTCGGAGGTGAAATAGATGCTTTCGCCGTCGGGGCTCCAGGCCGCTTCCGTGTCGATGCTGTAGTGGTTGGTGATCTGCGTTGTGGAGCCGGTCTCCACGTCCAGCGCGTAGATGTCGGTCTGGCCATCCTTGGACAGAGTCACCGCCAGCGTGTTGCCTTCCGGGGACCAGGCCGGCGCACTGTTCAGGCCCCGAAAGCTGGCGATGTTGTCACGCTCGCCGGTGCGGATGTTCTGCACGAAGATCTCCGAGCGGCGACCCTCGAAGGAGACGTAGGCCAGGCGTTCCCGGTCCGGCGCCCAGGCCGGGGAGAGCAGCGGTTCGGAGGAGGTCAGGATCGACTGTGGGTCGTGCCCGTCGGCGTCTGCGACGATCAGTTCGAATTCCCTTTCCTCCCCGCTTTCGTTGATCGCCACATAGGCCACCATGGTGTTGAAGGCGCCGGGGCGGTCCAGCAGCTCCTCGTGGATGCTGTCGCTGATGACGTGGGCCACCGCGCGCAGGGAGCCGGGCTGGACCCGGAAGGAGCGGCCAAGCATGCGGTCGCCGGTGAACACGTCCAGCAGCTCGAAGCGGACCTGGAAGTTGTCGCCGTCGCGCCGGGTTTCCCCCACCACCAGATTGTCGACCCCGAGGGCACGCCAGTTCTCGTAGCGCACGTCATCGCTGCGGGTCGGGTTGTCGATGAACTCCTCCTGGGGCAGCGGATCGAACTGGCCGCTGCGCAGCAGGTTGTTGCGGATGATGGTGGCGATGTCCTCAGGTGGCGCATCGCCATCGTCACCGAACTCGGCGACGGCGATGGGCAGCGCCGCTTCTGCGCCCTGGGTGATCTCCACTACGAGTTCCGCTTTTGCCAACCCGGGAAGAAACCCGAGGGTGAGCGCGGCGGCGGCCAGTGCTTTCAATCGTGGATGCATGATTATCCGTCCGGGTTGAATCGGAAAACGAAATGCTCGAGGCCAGCGCGCTGGAAGACCTCTTCATCGTCAGGGACCGTCAATGGCGAGGCGCGCCGGATAGCATTCTCGGCGGAGCGGTCGAAGGACGAGCTGCCGCTGCTGCGCGCCACCTCGGTGCTGACCACTTCCCCGTTGGGCCGCAGGCGGACGCGCACGTCGGTCACCAGCCCCTCATCGGTGCCGGGTGGTCGTGACCAGGCGCTCTCCACCTCGCGCTGCCAGATGCTCTGCAAACGGGTGGTCTCACGTTCTGCACGGCGGGCAAGCTGCTCTTCCCGCGCCTGCCGCTGGAGCTCCTCCTCGCGCTCACGCTGCGCTTCTTCCTCGGCACGCTGACGTGCCTCTTCCTCTTCCTGGCGGCGGCGCTCCTCTTCCTCGGCCTGCCGCTGCCGTTCCGCCTCTTCTTCCTGTTCCTGACGCCGCTGCTCCTCTTCCTCCTGGCGGCGACGTTCTTCCTCGGCCTCCTGCCGGCGTCGTTCCTCCTCGGCTTCCTGGCGGCGGCGCTCTTCCTCTTCGGCCTGGCGCTGGGCTTCCTCTTCCGCCCGGCGCTGCTCCTCGGCCTCCTGGCGTTGCCGTTCGGCCTCGGCTTCCCGTGCTGCCTGCTCCTCGGCTTCCTGCTGTTGCCGCCGCTCTTCTTCCTGGCGTTGGCGCTCTTCCTCTTCGCGCTGGCGCTGCTCCTCTTCCTCGCGCTGCCGTTGTGCCTCGGCTTCTGCTTCCCGCTCCGCCTGCCGCTGAGCCTCCTCGGCGGCACGCTGGCGTTCGCGCATGGGCTCCAGCGCCGTGTCCTCGTCGATGGCGAGGGCGTTGATGACGTCCGGCGGCTCTTCGTGCTCCTGGGTCACCATCGGGCCGCTGAACTGGACGAGAAACAGGCCGAACAGCGCCGCGTGCGCCACGGTCGAATAGATCACGTAGCGTGCGGCGGACAGTTTCGCGAGCCAGTCTGCCATCGCTGATCAGTCGTCCGATGGTGGTCGGGTCATGAGGCCCACCTGTGGCACGCCGGCCTGCTGCAGCATGGACATGGTATCGAGCACTCGCCCGTAGGGCACCTGTTCGTCGCCGCGCACGAGCACGGGTGTGTCCGGGCTGTTGCGCATGACCCGGCTCACCAGGTCGACGACGTCGCTGGCACCGACGGGCTCGTCCGGGTCCGTCCCGATACTGACCAGCAGTTCCCCGTCGCGGTTCACCGTGAC
This sequence comes from Aquisalimonas sp. APHAB1-3, assembly GCF_048323695.1. Taxonomy (NCBI): domain Bacteria; kingdom Pseudomonadati; phylum Pseudomonadota; class Gammaproteobacteria; order Chromatiales; family Ectothiorhodospiraceae; genus Aquisalimonas; species Aquisalimonas sp. APHAB1-3. The sequence continues at coordinate 69,181 of NZ_JBLWFT010000006.1, forward strand.
GATCACGGGATCGTCCTCCTCCGGCGGCAGGGGCTCGGCTTCGATCCGGGGCAGATCCACGTCGACGCCCTGATAGAGCAGCGGCGCGGTCACCATGAAGATCACCAGCAGTACCAGCATCACGTCGATGTAGGGCACCACGTTGATCTCGGACATGGGTTTGCGTTTGGCGCGGTAGGCGCGGCGCATGGTTCAGTCCCGTTGTTCCTGAGGCGTCTGCGAAGCCTGGGCGTGTGCGTGACGCTGGAGAATGCTGATGAACTCCTCCATGAACGTCTCGTAGCGACCGCACAGGCGCTCCACCGAGCTGGCGTAGCGGTTGTAGCCGATCACTGCCGGAATGGCGGCGAACAGCCCCAGCGCCGTGGCGATCAATGCCTCCGCGATGCCGGGGGCGACCGTTGCCAGCGTGGCCTGTTGTTGGGTGCCCAGGGCGCGGAAGGAGTTCATGATGCCCCACACGGTACCGAACAGGCCGATGTACGGGCTGGTGGAGCCGACGGTGGCGAGAAAGGGCAGGTGAGACTCCAGCTCGTCCTCCTCGCGTGAGAGGCTGATGCGCATGGCCCGCTGGGACGCTTCCACCTGGGCCTCCGGAGAGGCGCCCTGCTTGCGCATGCGGGAGAACTCCCGGAAGCCGGCGCGGAACATCCGCTCCATGCCGCCGTTGGCTTCCTCGGAAGAGCCCACCCGCGCATAGATCTCGGCCAGATTGCCGCCGGACCAGAAGTGGTCCTCGAACTCTTCGGCGGTCTCCACGGCGTCGTTGACCACGGCCCGCTTGCGGAACATCAGTGCCCAGGATGCCACCGAGGCCAGTACCAGGATCAGCATCACCGCCTGAACCAGCAGACTGGCATCCAGTACCAGCTGGAGGATGGACATCTCACCTTGCATGCTGCATCTCCGCTCGAATCGTTTTCGGAATGGGTCGTGGCCGGAAGGCCCGGTCGTCGATGCACGCCACTGTCAGGCCGGCATCGCAGAGTCTTGTGTCCTGGTCTGCCGCCAGGATCTCCTGATGAAACGTCATGCTCGCACCGCGCGCTTGCCGGACGTCGCAGGTGACGATCAGCTGATCGTTGAACCGCGCCGGCTGATGGAACCGCAGGGACATGTCATGGACCACGAACACCAGGCCGTGTTCATCACGGAGCTGATCCTGCTCGAAGCCCAGTGCACGAAGCCATTCCGTGCGCGCCCGCTCGAAGAACTTGAGATAGTTGGCGTGGTAGACAACTCCGCCCGCGTCGGTGTCCTCATAGTAAACCCGTATGGGCCATCGAAATTTGGTCACGTTCACATTTACCTGCAAGGCCGGGGAATCTGGTCGTGAAGCAGCCGCCCAATTTAATGCCAACCCCACAGAGCGGCAACCTGCACCGGACAGACGCAGTCTCAGAAGTGTGTCGCCTTGAGGCGACGCATTTGGGTGCTTGGCCCGGCAGAGCGCCGCGTGGAAGGGACGGGTCTGTCTCCGGATGGCGACAGACCCGTCAAGGCATGCGGCCCCCTGTGGCCGCATGCCGCTCAGCGGTCCTGGGCCTTGAACAGGGACGGGTCGATCTGGTGTCGGTGCAGGAGCTTGTAGAACTCAGTGCGGTTACGCCGCGCCAGTCGTGCCGCCTGGCTGACGTTGCCCCCGGTCGTCTGCAGAAGCCGCGCAAGGTAGTCCTTTTCGAACCGGCGGCGGGCATCCGCGAAGGGCAGGATGGAACCCGGCTCGTCGCGCAGGGCGGACTGCACCAGGCTATCCGGTATCACCGGTGTAGTGGAGAGAGTGACCGTCTGCTCAACCACGTTGTAGAGCTGGCGGACATTGCCGGGCCAGGGCGCGCTGACCAGCCGCTCCATGGCGTCGGGTGCAAAGCTGCGGGCCAGCTTGTCGTACTTCTGTGCCAGGGTCTGAAGGAAATGATTGGCCAGCAGCGGGATGTCCTCGCGCCGGTCGGCCAGCGCCGGCAGCTCCAGGGAGACGACGTTGAGCCGGTAGTAGAGATCCTCGCGGAAACGCCCCTCCTGCATCTCGTCGTCGAGCTGGCGGTGCGTGGCGGAGATGATGCGCACATCCACCGGGACCGACGACGTGGCGCCGACCGGGCGAACCTGGCCCTCCTGTAGCACGCGCAGCAGCTTGACCTGCAGGGGCTGCGGCATGTCGCCGATCTCGTCCAGGAACAGGGTGCCGCCGTCGGCCGCCTGGAACAGGCCCTGGTGATCCTGGGTGGCACCCGTGAACGAGCCCTTGCGGTGGCCGAACAGTTCGGATTCCAGCAGCGGTTCAGGGATGGCGCCGCAGTTGACCGCGATGAAGGGCTGCTCCCGCCGTCGGCTCGCCCGGTGCACCGCCTGGGCCAGCAGCTCCTTGCCGGTGCCGCTGTCGCCGCGGATGAAGACGCTGGCGTCGGAGTCGGCGACCATGCGCGCCTTGCTGAGCACGTTCTTCATGGGCGCGCTGCGGGAGATGATGTGTTCGCTCCAGTCCTCCGCGGCGGGCGCGTCGCTGCTCTCGGAGCCGCCGGAGACGTCCAGTGCGGCGGCCACCTGTTCCAGCAGTTTCTGGCTGTCGAACGGTTTGGTAACGAAGCTGAACACGCCGCTGCGCGTCGCCTCGACCGCGTCCGGAATGGAGCCGTGAGCGGTGAGAATGATGACCGGCAGCGTGGGGTGGTCCTGGTGAATGGCCTCGAACAGGGCAAGGCCGTCCATGCCGCCCATGCGGAGGTCGGTAATAACCACGTCCGGCCGCGCGGCGGACATGTTCGCCAGCGCTTCCTCGCCGCTCTCCGCGGCGGTGACCGTATATCCTGCTGATTTCAGACGGATGGAAAGGAGCCGGAGCAGGCCCGGGTCGTCATCCACCAGAAGAATGCTGCGCCGCTTCATTCGTTCGCCTCCTCGCTCAATCGCGGCCGCGCTCGATAATGCTGCGCTCAATGGCCTTGAGGGCCTCAAGCTGTTCCTCGAGTGCGGCATTGCGTGATCGCTGTTCATCGAGTTCTGCCTCCAGCTCCGTCATTCTCGAAGACGTGCCAGCCAGTTGCTCGTGAGCGTCATGCAATACAGATGCCAGGGCGGCGTTTGCCGGGTGAATGTCCGTGCCGTCCCGGCACGCCCGAAGTCCGGCCAGGGCCGCTTCGTCGAGATCGCCGTTCAGCTCCAGACGGCTTGAAACAAGGGCCAGGCGCACGTGGTCGGGTGTACAGTCGGCGTCGCGAACCCGCCCGTTCAGGCGTTCACGCTCCGCCTGCAGCATGGTCGCATCCATCTCATTGACCATCAGCGCGTAGTCGATGAGGTCTTCATTGAGTTCTTGTCTGTCCCCGTTGGGCGACACTTCACAGTACTCCGCTGTCTTGCACCACTGCTCCGTCATCGACTGACAGCCGCCGAGGAGCAGGGGAATGATGATAATGCCGGCGAAGCGCCACCCGCGCATCTTGCTTGCGCTGGAATCGGTTGTCCTGGTGTTCATTGGTTTGTCGACTCTGCATTTAACGGCAGTTCCACCCTGATCCGGGTTCCCGCCTGTCCCGGTGATTCCAGATTGATCGAGCCGCCGTGGGCTTCCGCATAGTCCTTGGCAATGGATAGGCCCAGGCCGGAGCCCTTGACATATCCTTCGGCTCGGATCCTCCCCTGGAAGAAGGCGTCGAAGACGGCGTCCTGCTCGTCCGCTTCGATGCCCGGCCCCTCGTCGGCCACCGTCAGCGCGACCCCGTCCCCGTCGCGCTCAAGTCCAACGCGGATGTGCCCGCCCGTGGGCGAGAACTTGACCGCGTTGGACAACAGGTTGTCCACGATCGTGCGAATCTTCTCCGCATCCGCACGGATGTGGATGTCCTGCAGCTTCGTTTCGAGCTGCAGGTCCTTAGAAAGCATGGCAGGTTTGTGGTTTCGGGCCACCTCTTTGATAAGCGGCGCCAGCCGGGTGCGTCTGATGTCCATGGCCATGGCGGTATCGCGGGCCGTGCTGAAGTTGAGGAGGTCCTCGATCAGGTGCTGAAGCTGGTGGGTGTTGCTGGCAAGGATCCGGGCGATTTCTTGCTGCTCGGCGTTGAGCTGGCCCACGGAACTGTCTTCCAGCAGGTCTGCGCCTTCACGGATGGCTGTGAGCGGCGTCTTCAGTTCGTGGGAGACATGCCGTAGGAACCGGGTTTTCTGTTCTTCGAGATCCAGAAGCCGCTGCCGCAGCCAGTCCAGGCGTTCGCCGACGAATTGCAGGTCCTGGGGGCCGGCGACACTGATCGGTTGCTGGAAGTCGCCAGACCCCATGCGTCGGATGATACGGTCCAGTTGCCGGATGGGGCGGGCGATGAGGGTCGTGAAGAAGCCTACCGAGAGAATGGTCAGCGGCCCCAGGGCAACGGCCAGCCAGAACAGCAGCTGCTGTGCGCGCGTGGCAGTCTCCTGCATGGTGCGAACCTCCCGGTCAACCATGCGGTTGCTGCCGGAGAGTACGTCCTGGCCGAGCTGGGTCAGCCCCATGAACTCACGGGCAAGAGCGATCTGGTCGGTTTCGCCGCCGTCATAACCGGAGATCTGCTCGTAGATGCTCTGCTCGGCGTCGATGAGGTCGTCCACGCGTTCGCGGTGCGCATCATCGAGCGGGAGCCTGTGCAGGCGTTGTGCGGTCTCCTGGAACTCCTCGTGCGCGTCTTCCACATTCTCGAGGAACTCTGGTTCCTCGAGGATCAGGTACTGGCGCCCGCTGCGCTCCATTGTGGTGACCAGGTCGATGAGCTGCCGGCTGGCGGTGATGGCCTGCACGGCCTGGTAGACCGCGTGCTGACTCTGGTTGGCCAGACGGTCCACGTGCAGCCCGGCGTACCCCAGGGCGATGATCAGCGGCAGGCTGACGAAACCGAAGCCATAGAGAATCAGCTTCAGCGTGGATTTGGGCTGATAGAGGCTCATGGTCTCAGGCGTCCACGCCGTCGGAGAAGAGGTCCCCGGACGGTGCGTCCGTTCGTGGTGGCGGTGCCAGGCCGAAATGGCGGTAAGCCGTGGCAGTCGCCGTGCGACCGCGCGGCGTGCGCATCATGAAGCCGCGCTGGATCAGAAACGGTTCCAGGACCTCTTCGATGGTGCCCCGTTCCTCGCCGATGGCCGCCGCCAGGTTATCCACGCCCACTGGGCCGCCGTCGAACTTCTCGATGATGGTCTGTAGCAGGCGCCGGTCCTGGTCATCGAAACCGGAGTCGTCGACATTGAGCATGCGCAGCGCCTGATCGGCCACATCCACCGTTACGTGGCCCTGGGCGCGGACTTCGGCGTAATCGCGCACCCGCCGCAGCAGCCGGTTGGCGATCCGCGGCGTACCCCGCGACCGGCGGGCGATCTCGCGGGCGCCGTCCGGGTCCATCTCCAGGGCCAGCAGGCGGGCCGATCGTGTGACGATACCGGCGAGGTCGTCTTCGCCGTAGTATTCCAGCCGCTGGGTGATTCCGAAGCGGGCCCGCAGCGGGGCGGTGAGAAGCCCGGCGCGGGTGGTGGCGCCCACCAGAGTGAACGGAGGCAGGTCGAGTTTGATCGAACGCGCCGTGGGGCCTTCGCCGATCATGATGTCGATCTTGTGATCCTCCATGGCCGGGTACAGGACCTCTTCTACCACCGCGCTGAGACGGTGGATCTCGTCGACGAACAGCACGTCGTGCGGTTCCAGGTTGGTCAGCAGTGCCGCCAGATCACCCGCTTTCTCGAGCACCGGTCCGGAGGTCTGGCGCAGATTGACGCCCATTTCATTGGCGACGATGTGGGCGAGCGTGGTCTTGCCCAGGCCGGGCGGGCCGAAGATCAGCAGGTGGTCTAGGGCGTCGCCGCGGCGGCGGGCCGCTTCAATGAAGATCTCCAGCTGCTCGCGCACGGTCGGCTGGCCGACGTAGTCCGCTAGCTGCTTCGGCCGGATCGCGCGGTCCAGCGCTTCGTCCTCCGGTGAGGCGTTGGCGGTGACGACGCGGTCGGATTCGATCATTGGGCCATCCTGTGCTCGGTGGGGGTTGGTCGCGTAAACCCCTTATTTTACTGATTTCTGAAGCGCTCTGCGTATCAGTTCCTCGCTGGCCACACCCGGCGCATCGACCTTGTCCACCAGCTTGCCGGCTTCCGCCGGTTTGTAGCCCAGGGCGACCAGCGCACTGACCGCATCGGAGGCGGCGTCGCCGGCCGCCGCTTGGGGCGCTGCGGCGCCTGGTTGTGTTGGTGTGCCGCCGGTCAGTGTCTTGACCCGGTCCTGCATCTCGATGACCAGGCGCTCGGCGGTCTTGCGGCCGACGCCGGGCGTACGGGTCAGGCGACTGACGTCCTGGTCGTGCAGGCACTGGATAAACTCGTCGACGCGCATGCCCGACAGCAGCGTGAGGCCGAGCTTCGGCCCGACCCCGCTGACCTTGATCAGTGCCCGGAACAGCTCGCGCTCCCGTCCGCTGGCGAACCCATAGAGATTCTGGCCATCCTCGCGCACGGCCAGGTGCGTGTGCAGCGAGACGGTCCCGCCCACCGCCGGCAGGTCGTAGAAGGTGGTCATGGGGGCCTGGACCTCGTAGCCCACGCCGTGGACGTCCACCAGCAGGTTGGGTGGCTGCTTTTCGGCGAGTATGCCGGTAAGGCGACCGATCATGGCCGGCTCTCCTGAGTGTTGTGGATACGTTGTTGCAGGGGCGTCTGGTGGACATGGCAGAGCGCCACGGCGAGCGCGTCCGATGCGTCCTCGGCCAGCCGGGTGTCGATCCCCAGCAGCTGTCGCACCATGTGCGCGACCTGCGCCTTGTCGGCGCTGCCCGTGCCTACCAGGGCTTGCTTGACCGCGCGCGGCGTGTATTCGGCCACATCCAGGCCGCTGGTGGCGCCGGCGCAGATGGCGGCACCGCGGGCATGGCCCAGTTTGAGCGCGGAGCTGACGTTCTTCTGCACAAAGACCTGCTCCACGGCCATGACCGCCGGCTGATGGCTGAGGATGAGCTGGCCGAGGTCCTCGAAAATGATCCGCAGCCGTTCCGGGAAGGGGGCCTCCAGGGTGCGGATGACGCCGCTGTCGACGTAGTGGTAGCGGCTGCCGTCGGCATCGACCACGCCAAAGCCGGTCAGGCGGGACCCCGGGTCGATGCCGAGAACCCGTGTCATGGGGCCGGCCTACGCCTGGGCGTAGGCATCCTCCTCGATCTCGGCATTGTGGTAAACCCGCTGGACGTCATCCAGGTCCTCCAGCCGCTCCAGCAGCTTGACCATCTTCACGGCGTCATCGCCGGCGAGGCTGACGGTGGTGGCCGGGCGCATGGTGACCTCGTTATCCGCCGGTTCCAGGCCGCCCTCCACCAGCGCGTCCCGGACCTGGATGTAGTCGTCCGGTGATGTCAGTACCTCGATGGAACCGTCGTCGTTGGTGATGACGTCCTCGGCGCCGGCTTCCAGCGCCAGCTCCATGACCTGGTCCTCGTTGGTGCCGGGCTCGAACATGATGACGCCCGCATGGCTGAACAGGAACGCCACGGAGCCGTCGGTACCCATGTTGCCGCCGTGTTTGCTGAACGCATGGCGCACCTCGGAGACGGTGCGATTGCGGTTATCGGTCATGGCCTCAACCATGACCGCCGCGCCGTTGGGGCCGTAGCCCTCGTAGCGCAGCTCCTCGTAGATGGCGTTGTCGTCCTGCCCGGCTGCCCGCTTGATGGCGCGCTCGATGTTGTCCTTGGGCATGTTCACGGCGAGCGCCCGGTCCACCGCCAGACGCAGGCGCGGGTTGGTGTCCGGGTCCGGTTCACCGAGGCGGGCCGCCACGGTGATCTCTCGGATCATCTTGGTGAATATCTTGCCCCGTTTCGCGTCCTCGGCCTTCTTCTTGTGCTTGATGTTGGCCCACTTGCTGTGACCTGCCATGCCAAGTCCTCGTGCGTTCGTGCTGCGATGGAAGCGCGCATGCGCCAATGCGCTGAGAGCTTAGCACGGTGGCGCAGGGTGGTTCAGGTGGCGTCTCGTGGGCAGGGGGCTGTGTGGGCGCGCGCCGTGACGGGGACTTGTGCGCCGGGTCTTGCATCCGGGCCGGAGAGGGCATAGTCTTGGATGTGACGTCGGTGTCATGTTGCATGTTTTTCTTCCGCGGAAGTGGGGCGGAAAGTTCGGTGAAACAAGGCGATCGGCGCTACAGATAACTGAATCAGTGCTCACATTGCGGGGCACGACACAACAATGCTCACCTGGTGACCAGGGAGGAGAAAACCATGAAACGTATCCTGACTACTGCGGCAGTCGCCGCATCGGCGCTCACGGTTGGCCACGCCTCTGCCGATTCCGTGCGCATTGCTCACGTGACCGGGTTTTCCGGCGCCCTGGAGGCCTACGCGGAACAGACCGCGCGCGGGATGGAGATGGGGTTCGAGTATGCCACCGACGGCAGCATGGAAGTCGAGGGGCGCGCCATCGACATTATGCGCAAGGATGATCAGGGGGATCCCTCCCGGGCGCGGGCGCTGGCGGAGGAGGCCTACGCCGAGGACGACGCCCACGTCGTGGTTGGCTCCATCGCCTCCGGGGTTGCTCTGGCCATGCTGGACGTGGCCGAGGAGTGGGAGCGGATCATGATCCCCGAGGGTGTGGCTGACGGCATCACCGGCGAGCGCCACAACCGCTATGTGTTCCGGGTTGGTCGCAACTCCTCCCAGGATGCCGTCTCGAACGCCGTGGCGGTGGGTGGCGACGGCGTCTGCGTCTCCACCATCGCGCAGGACTACGCGTTCGGCCGTGACGGTGTGTCGGCCTACAAGGAAGCCATGGAATCCGAGGGCGGCGAGATCGTCCACGAGGAGTACCTCCCCACGGACGCCACCGACTTCACCGCCGCGGCGGAGCGGCTGTTCGAGTCCCTGCGTGACCGGGATGACTGCAACGACAAGTATATCTTCGGCATCTGGGCCGGTCAGACCAACCCGTTCGGCCGCATCCAGGATCTCAACCCGGAGCGCTACGGCATTACTATGAGCACCGGAGGCAACATCCTGCCGGCCATGGTCGGTTACTCGGACTTCGAGGGCATGGAAGGGGCCACCTTCTACTACTACGAACACACCGAGAACGACATGAACCAGTGGCTGGTGGATGAGCACTACGAGCGCCACGATGCGGCTCCTGACTTCTTCACCGCCCAGGGCTTCTCCCAGGCCATCGCCATCACCGAGGCCCTGCGAGCCACCGGTGGCTCCACCGATACCGAGGACCTGATCGATGCGCTCCGCGGGCTGGAGTTCGACACGCCCAAGGGCGCCATGCGCATCCGGCCCGAGGATCACCAGGCCATGCAGTCCATGTTCCACTTCCAGATCGAGGCGCAGCAGCGCAGTGACTGGTTCACCGGTGACGACGAGCAGACCGTCGGTGTGCCGGTGCTGGAGCGCGAGATCCCCATGGACGAACTGGACATCCCGATCCGCAACTGATCGGCGACGTCCGGCACGGCAATCAAGGAGCGCGGCCCGTCTCCCGGGCCGCAGGGAGCACCGCCGGGGCCGCCCCGGCCACCGGCGGTGCTGCCACCGACTTCGCCTCACGATCGAGAAGACTTATGGCATCGGAAAATCCCGTTATCGAAACCCGGGATCTGACCATCCAGTTCGGTGGTCATGTGGCCGTCAACCAGGTCTCCTGCGCGTTCTATCCGGGCACCCTGACGTCCATCGTCGGGCCCAATGGCGCGGGCAAGACCACCTGGTTCAACCTGATCTCGGGACAGCTCAGACCCACCAGCGGGCAGGTCCTGCTGCACGGTGAGGACATCTCCCGGCTGCCGGCGCCAACCCGGGCGGACAAGGGGCTGGGGCGTGCCTTTCAGCTCACCAACCTGTTCCCCAACCTGACGGTGCTGGAGAACACCCGCCTGGCCGTCGCGTCGCGCTACAACATTGGCTACAACTTCTGGAACATGGCCGCCCGTCGCCAGGACATCACCGACAAGGCCATGCACTACCTCACCCAGGTCAAGCTCGCCCACCGCGCCGACTACGTGGCCAACGGCCTGCCGCACGGTGACCAGCGCAAGCTGGAGGTCGGGCTTCTGCTCGCGCTGGAGCCGGAAGTGTTCATGTTCGACGAGCCCACCGCGGGCATGAGCGTGGATGAAGTGCCGATCATTCTGGACCTGATCGCAGACATCAAGGCGCGCGAGGACAAGGTCGTGCTGCTGGTCGAGCACAAGATGGACGTGGTGCGCAGCCTGTCCGACCGTATCGTCGTGCTGCACAACGGTGAACTTGTCGCCGACGGCGAGCCGGCAGAGGTGATCGCCTCGCCGGTGGTCCAGGAGGCCTATCTCGGTGCCGCGCAGGACGAAACGGAACAGGCGTAACGCTCCGGTGACAGGGGTGTTGCCATCTTGACGGATGAGGGACGCGAACATGGCTGAGCCATTGATGAAACTGTCCGGTGTCCATGCGGACATCGGACAGTACCACATCCTCCACGGCGTCGATCTCGAACTGCCGAAGGGGGAGCTGACCGTATTGCTGGGGCGCAATGGTGCCGGCAAGAGTACGACCCTGAGGACCATCATGGGGCTGACCGACGTGCCGCGCGGGCGCGTCGAGTTCAAGGGCGAGGACATCACCGAATGGGCAACGCCGCGCATCGCCCGCAGCGGGATCGCCTTTGTGCCCGAGGACATGGGCATCTTCCAGCTGCTGTCGGTGCGCGAGAACCTGGAGTTGGCCGCCGCCAGCGGCCCCATCGACAAGCAGCGCCTGGAGTGGGTCTTCGGGCTGTTTCCGGCGCTGAAGAAATTCTGGCAGACCGATGCCGGCAATCTCTCGGGCGGGCAGAAGCAGATGCTCGCCATTGCCCGCGCAATCATCGAGCCGCGGGATCTGCTGCTGGTGGACGAGCCCACGAAGGGGCTGGCGCCCTCGATCATCAACGACCTGCGCGACGCCTTTCGCGAGCTCAAGGATCAGGAGGCGACCATCCTGCTCGTGGAACAGAACTTCAATTTCGCCCGTGCGCTGGGCCAGACCGTGGCGGTCATGGACGACGGCCGAGTCGTGCATGCCGGCAGCATGGCGGCTCTGGCCGAAGACGAGGCCCTGCAGCAGGAGCTGCTGGGGCTGAGTCTGGGCGCGCACCAGTAGGGGGAGTGGACCAATGACCACAGAAACAAGCGTGTTGCAGGACACCCGGCCAACGCCGGGAGTGCGGCAGCGGCTGGCGGCGTTCCGCCAGGGGTACCCGCATTTCTTCCTGCTCGGACTTCTGGTGGGTGTCATGCTGATTCTGGCACTGGTGCCGTATCAGCTGGTTGCCGGGCCGTGGCTCCGCGCCGGCGAGGATGTGCCGTACCTGCTCCAGTATTTCCGCATGGGGACCACCACCTGGTTCGTGCTGACCGTCAGTGGCATGGCCATGGGGCTGCTGATCTTCATCATGTCCTCCGGCATGACGCTGACCTTCGGCCTCATGAGCGTGCTCAACCTCGGGCACGGCGGCTTCATCTCCTTTGGTGCTTTCTGCGGCGCTACGGTTGTCGTCTACTTCTCGGCCTGGGCAGCGAGCGGCAACCTGTTTCTCACCATCGCCGTCCTGATGATGGCGTGTTTCTACGCCATGCTGATCACCGGCGCGCTGGGGGTGTTCTTCGAACGGGTGGTGATCAAGCCCGTCTACGGTGATCACCTCAAGCAGATTCTCGTGACCATCGGCGGCGCCATCATCCTGATGGAGCTCATCCACGTGATCTGGGGGGCCACCGACGTGCCGGTGCCCCGCCCGCAACTGCTGCGCGGCGCGGTCATCATCGATCAGGCGATTCCCTTCATCGGCGGGGCCGCCATCGAGATCTACCGGCTCATGGCCGTCATCGTAGGGCTCATTCTCTACGGGCTGATGCTGCTGGTCATCAACAAGACCAAGGTCGGAGTGCTCATTCGCGCCGGCGTGGAAAGCCGCGAGATGGTCGAGGTCCAGGGGTATCGCATCAACCTGCTGTTCCTGGCCGTCTTCGTCGCGGGCTCGGCGCTGGCCGGCCTGGGGGGCGCCATGTGGGGCATGTACGAGCAGATCGTCAACGCCCACATGGGTGAGCACCTCATGATCATGGTGGTTGTGGTCATCATTCTCGGTGGCCTGGGTTCGATTACCGGCTGTTTCTACGGCGCCATTCTGGTCGGCCTGATCAATCTCTACGTGGGGTACCTGGAGCCGCGGCTGGCCGGTATCGCCACCGTGGGCTTGATGGTGGCCGTGCTCATGTGGCGGCCGCAGGGCCTGATTCCGGTGCTTCGGCACTGACCTGATACGGGAGAAGAACAACCATGATTCATTCACTGCTATCAGGCGACTATCCCCGCAGCCGGTTGCTCACCGTGCTGTTGATCGCAATCTTCATCGGGCTTGCCCTGGGGCCGTTTCTCTTCAGTGGCACCGTCGCGTTCCGGACCATGGGGCTGATTGTCGTCTTCATTCTCGTGGTCGCCGCCTACGACCTGATGCTCGGGTACACCCACGTGGTGTCGTTCGCGCACTTGATGTTCTTCGGCTTCGGCGCCTACGGCGTCGCTATGGCCCTGGATAGCATGGGCTCGAATTTCACCGCCATTGCCGTCGGCACCGGCGCCAGTCTGCTGGCCTCGATCGTGGTCGCGCTGCTGCTGGGGCTGCTCTCGCTGCGGGTGAAGGCGATCTTCTTCGCCCTGGTGACGCTGGCCATCGCTTTCTCGTTCATGGTGCTGGTCAACCAGCTCTACACCCTGACCGGCGGCGAGGACGGCATGCGCGTGGCGGTGCCACGGGAGCTGGGCCCGGCGTTCCGGCTTGACGAGCCGCTCACCGGCTTCAGTCTGCTGGGCTGGCTCTGGGGCGTGGTGACCAACCCCCTTGGCCTCGTCGAGGTGACCCGCGAGGCGTTCTTCGACGTGCGCGCGAACGGCCGGTTGCTGATGTACTACGTCTCGTTCGTGATCACGCTGGTGCTGTTCCTGGGCATGCTCCGGCTGGTGAACTCGCCCTTCGGCCGCGTGCTGCTGGCCATCCGCGAGAACGAGTTCCGTGCCGAGGCGCTGGGTTACCGCACGGTGTACTACCGCACGGCCGTCGTGGTTCTGGCGTCCGCGCTGGCAACGATCGGCGGCGTCATGTTCGCGCTGGTGACCCGTTACATCACGCCGGAGAGCACCCTGGATTTCGAACTTGCGGTGTTCGTGCTGCTGATGTGCGTCATCGGCGGCATGGGAACGCTCTACGGGGCGGTGATCGGGGCCACCGTCTTCCTGATCGCCCAGAACTACCTGCAGGATTTGCTCGGCGTGCTGTCGGGGTGGATGGAGCACGTGCCGGTGCTGGCCATGGCTGCACCGCTGTTCGGCTCGGACCGCTGGCTGCTTTGGTTCGGCGTGCTGTTCGTGCTCAGCGTCTACTTCTTCCCCACCGGCATTGTTGGTCAGCTCCGCGAGTGGGCGGCCCGGCGGTCGCGCGCGGGTGAGGAGCTGGTAGAGGGCGAGAAAGTGGACGAGCCCGCCAGCCACGGGGCGTGATCACGTCCCGGTCGTGAAGGAGCTGCGGCGGCCCAGGTGGCCGCCGCAGCGCTGCAGCCACTTCTCGGCCGCGGTGCGCCCCTCGTCTCGCAGGTGGCAAAGGAACTTCCAGTCCGCATTGATGCGGCTGTTGCGCCCCATGCCCTCGGTGACTGTGCCGGTGTCGAGGGCGTGCAGGCGGTGGGCGCGCCATGGCAGGCCGTGATGGACCGCCGCAATGCCCTTGCGCAGCATGCCGAGCACCTCCAGCTCTCGCATCAGATTGGCATTGAACGCGATTTCGTTCGCGCGATCGACGATCTCGGGGACGCTGGTGGGCAGATCCCGTCGCTCGGGGGGTGTCAACTGTATCAGCAGCAGGTCTTTTGCGCGGCACTCCAGTACCAGCGGCCAGAGCGCCGGGTTGGCGGTATAGCCGCCATCCCAGTATGCCTCGCCATCGATTTCAATGGCGTGGAAGAGAAGCGGCAGGCAGGCCGAGGCGGCGACAGCTTTCGGTGAGAGTTCGCTGTTGCGGAACAGCGTGACGCCGCCCGTGCGGACTCGGGTGGCGGAGACGAACAACCGCAGCCGCGGGTCACGGCGCAGGCGCTCGAAGTCCACGGTGTCCGCGAGCACGCGCAGGAGCGGATTGTAGCCCGAGGGGTTCAGCTGATAGGGCGAGGCCATGCGGGTCAGGCTGTTCATCAGCAGAAAGCCGGGTGACCAGTCGCGGTTCCAGCCGTGCAGCAGATAGTCCAGTGGCGTCGCCTGCAGCGGCCCGAGCTGGGCCTGGTCGCTGACGGTGCGCCAGAGCCGCTCGAGGCTATTGCGCGCCCCCTCGCGGCCGCCTTCCAGGTAGCCGCTGGCAAACGCCACCGCGTTGATGGCGCCGGCACTGGCGCCGCTGAGGCCGTCGTAGCCGATGCGCCGTTCGTCCAGCAGTCGGTCGAGAACGCCCCAGGTGAACGCGCCGTGGCTGCCCCCGCCCTGCAGGGCCAGATTCAGCCGCACCCGCGGCATGCCGATGAGCCGATCCCGTGCATGACTCAGCCAGCCCATGACACGCTCCGGCCACATAAGGGCTGCCCTGGCTGTGAGCTGCGTCGCACTTGGCGGAGACCTCTCTGTGATAGCGTGCCCGGTACTCAAATCAACGATAACACGCGATCATGGATTCGATTCGTCAACACGTTCTGGAAGAGCTGGTTCCCCTGATCGAGCTGCCTGAACACGCCCTGCGCCAACTCGCGGAGGAAGCGGAGATCGAGGATCACATCGCGCGCAGCGTTATTTTCCGCAAGGGCGGCGATGACGGCTGGCTGCGGTATGTGCTCTCCGGTGCCGTGGTGCTGGTGGATGATCAGGGGCACCGCCGCACGTTTACCGGTACGGGTGACGCCGGTGTCTATCCGGAGCCCCTTGCCGGTTGCCGGCCCTACCCCCATCACGCCGTTGCCAGCACCGATGTGCGCCTGATCAGAGTCCCCCGGGAGCGGGTGGATGCCCTGCTCGACCTTGCCCGGCCTCCCGGCTACGCCGTGGACGAGCTGCAGCCCGACGCGGACGACCCGGGCGAGGGCCTGTTCTATCGTCTCATCGACGATCTCATGAGCGATCGCCTGGACCTCCCGAGCATGCCCAATATGGCCCTGCGGGTGCGCCAGGCCGTGGAACAGGACGACGCCTCCGCGAGCGAAGTGGCGAAGATCATCCAGGCCGATCCGGCGCTGGCGGCGCGACTGATCCAGATCGCCAACAGCCCGGCCTACGGCGGGCAGGGCACCGTCGATTCTCTCACGGTGGCCATCACCCGGCTCGGGCTCAAGGCGACGCGCGAGATGGTGCTGGCCGTGACCCTGCGCTCACTGTTCAGCTCCGAGCATCCGCTGATTCACCAGCGCATGACCGAATTGTGGATGCACAGCGCGCTGGTGGCGGCGATCTGTCAGGTCATGGCCAAGCGCCTGGACGGGTTCAACCCGCAGCGCGCGTTGCTGGCCGGCCTTGTTCACGATATCGGCATCATCCCGATGCTCGCCAACGCACACCGCTACCCGTCGCTGGTGGAGAACCCCGGGAAGCTGCAGGACACCGTGTCGGAGTATCGCGACCAGGTGGGTGCAATGATCCTGCGCCGCTGGAACTTCCCGGACGATATGGTGGACGTCCCTCTCGCCGCCGAGCAGTGGCACCGACGGGCCGTGGATGCGGATTACGCCGACCTGGTCCTGGTGGCGCAGCTGCGGGCGCTGGCGGGAGTGCCCGGCGATGACATTCCGGAACCTACCGACACATCAGCCTGGCGCCGGCTGCGTCGCGTCGGCAAGGATCTGGGGGAGGATGGCGACTCGATCCTCGCGGAGGCACGGGAGGAGATCGCCCAGGTGCAGCACCTGCTGCTGGTGCGGTGAGCGGCGACGCCCCGTTTGCGGCGGGGCGCCGCCAGTAGGCATCAGTCGCCGCTGCTCAAGGCCTCGTTGCGCAGGTCCTTGCGCAGGATCTTGCCCACGGCCGTTTTCGGCAGGTCGTCGGCGAAGTGGACCTCCTTCGGCACCTTGTAGCCGGTGAGGTTCCTGCGGGCGAACTCGATCACGTCCTCCGCCTTGAGCGACTTGTTGCGCGTAACCACATAGGCGCGGACGATTTCACCACCGGCTTCGTCGTTGGGAATGCCGATGACCGCAGCTTCGTCGATGTCCGGGTGCTCGCTCAGGACCTCCTCGACCTCGTTCGGGTAGACGTTGAAGCCGCTGACGTCGATCATGTCCTTCTTGCGGTCCACGATACGGAAGAAACCGCCATCTTCCATCCTGGCCATGTCTCCCGTGCGGAAGAAGCCGTCCTTGAGCACCGCGTCCGTCTCCTCGGGCTTGTTCCAGTAGCCCTGGAAGACCTGCGGGCCCTTGACCGCCAGCTCGCCCACTTCACCGGGCGGGACCGGGTTCCAGTCCTCGTCGATGATGCGCACGATGGTGTTCGGCACGGGCAGGCCAATGGTGCCCAGGCGGATTTCGCCACTGGGCTGGTTCACCGACACCACCGGGCTGGTCTCGGAAAGGCCGTAGCCCTCGACCGGCACGATACCGATGAGGTTCTTCCATTCTTCCGCCACCGATCCGTGCAGCGCGGTGCCGCCGGAGACGGTCTGCCGCAGCGGCGGCGGGTTGTTCTTGAACCAGTCCTCGTTCGCCAGGGCGTGGAACAGCACATTGACGCCGGCGAACTGCGTGATCCGGAACTTCTCGAACGCCTTGCGCAGGTTGCTCGGCGGCCGTGGCGAGGGGCACAGCACGTTGCGGCAGCCGTTGTAGTAGAAGCCCATGAGGTTATTGGTGAAGGCGAAGATGTGGTAGAGCGGCAGCGCCGTGAGCACGGTCTCCTCGCCCGGTGTGATCACCGGGGCGGAGACCGTCTGCGTCTGTGCCAGGTTCGCCAGCAGATTGCCGTGGGTGAGCATGGCGCCCTTGGCCGGGCCGGTGGTGCCGCCGGTGTACTGGAGCACGGCCAGGTCCTCCGGCGCGCGCTTCACGGGTTTCTCCAGCTTGCCCACGTGCGCCTTCCCCGCCGCCAGCGCCTGGCTGATCGGCGTGCTGGCCGCCGTGGGCTCGGGGATCATCTTCTTCAGCTTCATCACCGTGTTGATGAGCAGCCGGCGCGGCGCCGGGAAGAACTCGGCGGCCCCGGCCATGATCACGTGCCGCACGTCGGTGCCGTCGATGGCGTCCTTGACATTGTTGCCGAACAGGTTGAACACCAGCAGGGCCTTGGCGCCGCTGTCCTTGAGCTGGTGGTTGGTTTCCCGCGGGGTATACAGCGGGTTGACGTTCACCAGCACCAGACCGGCCTTGAAGATGCCGAATACCGCCACCGGGTAGGACAGGCAATTCGGCATCTGCACCGCGACCCGCTCGCCGGGCTCCAGGCCGAGCTCGTGGCGGAGGTACGCGGCGAACTGGTCGGAGTAGGTGTCGGTCTCGCGGAAGCTCAGGGAGCCGTGCAGGCCGTTGTCCAGGCAGGTGACAAAGGCGGTGCGGTCGCCGTTGTCGTCCGCAATGCGACGCGCCAGATCGGCGATGTTACGGTCCGGCAATGGGGTGATTTCCCTGTCCACACCTTTGCCGTAGGAGGCCAGCCAGGGCTGGTTGTCGTAGGCGGCCTTGGCGTCTTGCGTCGTCTCGTTCATGCTCTCCGTCCTCGCGTGTCTTGTTCTCGTACACAGGGTGCGCAACACGTCGCACCGTTCGTGCGCCAAGATACAGACCGGGCAGTCTTGTTGCCAGCCTGAAGCGGGGTTCAGCATGAAACATATTGGAGAACTGTACCAGGTGACAAGCGTCGACCGACCCGGTCGCGGGAGGCTTGTGCCGTGACCGGCACGCAGGTGGCGGAACTGCCCTATCCGGAGGATGCGGCGGACGCATTCGCGCGCCTGCGCCCGCTTGCCGGCGCCGCCTGGCTGGACAGCGGTGCGCCGCGTCATCAGGCGCGTTACGACATCATGGTCGCGCTGCCCGGGCGAGAGCTGTTGCGCCGGGAGGGTGTGTGCTGGCGTCGCGAGGGTGGCGACTGGATCCGCATCGAGGGCGACGTCTGGGCGCTGATCGCGGACATGCTCGGGCCGCGCCGGGAGGCGGTGCCCGGTGTGCCGTTTTCGGGTGGCGCCCTGGGGTGCTTCGGCTACGACCTGGGGCAGGCGGACGTGCTGGCGCCCCGGGATGATCGGCCGGGTGACGGTTTGCCGGAGCTTTGGCTCGGTTTCTATGACGCGGCACTGATCCTGGATCACGAGACGCGCCGCGCGTTGCTGGTGCAGCGCCCCGGTGGTGAGCGGGCCGCCACCGGCATCCGCGAGCGGTTGCTGCAGCCGACGGCTCCGACGCCGGCCCCGTTTCGGGCGGGTGCATTGCAGGAAGAGCCGGGGCGGGACGGGTACGGTCGTGCGTTCCGGGCCGTACGCCGTTATCTGCGCGACGGCGACTGTTACCAGGTCAATCTAGCGCGCGCGTTCCGCTGCGGTTTCAGGGGTGACCCCTTCGATGCCTACACGCGGCTGCGCCGCTGGTCGCCGGTGCCCCACGGTGCCTGGATGACGCTGCCCGGAGGGCAGAGCGTGCTGAGTCTTTCCCCGGAGCGGTTTCTTGCGGTGACGGATGATCGCGTGGAGACCCGGCCGATCAAGGGAACCCGGCCGCGTGACAGAGATGCGGCCCGGGATCGGGCGCTTGCGGAGGCGCTGGCCGGCAGCCCCAAGGACCGGGCTGAGAACGTCATGATCGTCGACCTGCTGCGCAACGATCTCGGCAAGGTGTGCCGCCCGGGCAGTGTGACCGTCAGTCAGTTGTTCGGGGTGGAGTCGTTCGCCAGCGTGCACCACATGGTGAGCGTCGTCGAGGGGCGGCTGACGCCCGGCACCATGGCGACGGACCTGCTGCGCGCGAGCTTTCCCGGTGGCTCCATCACCGGAGCGCCGAAAAAGCGGGCCATGGAGATCATTGCCGAACTGGAGCCGAGCCGCCGTGGCCTCTATTGTGGCGCCATCGGGTACATCGGCTACGACGGCACCATGGACACCAGCATCACCATCCGTACCGCCGTGTGCGCCGACGGCGTGATGACGTACCGGGCGGGCGGCGGCCTGGTCATGGATTCCGACGAGGCCGAGGAGTATCAGGAGACCCGGGACAAGGCCCACGCTTTCCTGAAACTGGCGGGTGAGGGCGGTGATTAGTCCGCGGCCAGCAGCCGCGCCATGGCCGTGGTTTCTTCCTGCTCCATGAGGCAGGCCCTGGCGACGGTGTCGAGCGTGGCCCCGCTGAGACCCCGATTGAGTAAAGCGGCGGGAATCTCCTCGAAATCGGTGCCGGCCCAGTCGGCGGCACAGCGCACCAGGCCGATCAGGCCGGGGTCGTCGTGAGCCGACGGGTTGCCGAAGCCCTCGACCACGGCGCACAGGGTGACCGGTAGCTCCCATTCCCTCAGCAGCATGGCGCCAGCCTCGTGATGGTCCACTTCCAGCTGCTCGCGGATCAGCGCCGCCATGCTGGTGTGGGAATCGCGCTTGCGGGCGCTGAAGACCGTGGTCATCTCCGTGGGAAAGCTGTGCGCCAGCAGGAGTATGCCGATGGAGTGAAGCAGACCGCCCAGCTGCGCGGGCGCCGGGTCCAGGCCGGAGGCACGGGCCAGGCGCCCGGAGGCGTTCGCGCTGGCGATCGCATGCAGCCAGTAGCGGGCGGCCCGAAAGCCCGGGCAGCGGCCGCTGTCGAACTGATTGCGCAGCAGTATGGACGTGGCCAGAACCCGCAGGCGGTTCATTCCGAGCCGCATGATCGCCTCATCCAGGCTGCGCACGTCCCCCTGGCTCATGAAGAACGCGCTGTTGGCCGTGGAGACGATGCGGGCGGCCAGTGCGGGGTCGCGCCCGAGTTTCGGGGCGAGCACGTTGATGTCCGTCTCCTCGGTGTTCACCTCCAGAAGGATGTCGTGGCTGACGTAGGGCAGCGACGGCAGTGATGCGCTGTCCAGCGCAGTCGATGTCTCTCGCATGGTTATCCCGCCATGTCTCGTGAACAAAAGTCCCGCTCCTGCGCGGGGATTATACTGTCATGACGACCAATCACCGAACTGTTCATGGACGTACAGACCATCGATGAAGCAGACCCTTGGAGGTTGTTATGGAAGAGGTAGTCATTGTTGCAGCAGGTCGTAGCGCAGTCGGCGGCTTCGGCGGCTCGCTTTCATCCTTGACGGCGGTGGAACTCGGCACGCAGGTGATTCGCGGAACGCTGGAAAGGGCCGGAGTTTCCCCGGAACAGGTGGACGAAGTCATTCTGGGCCAGGTGCTGACGGCCGCCGCCGGTCAGAACCCGGCACGCCAGTCCTCCATCCATGCCGGCATTCCCGACCGGGTACCGGCCATGACCATCAACAAGGTCTGTGGCAGCGGGTTGAAGGCCGTGGCCATGGCGACCCAGGCGATCCGGCTCGGTGATGCCGAGATCGTCATCGCTGGCGGGCAAGAGAACATGAGTCAGGCTCCGCACGCCCTGCCCAACTCCCGCAATGGGCAGCGCATGGGTGACTGGAAGCTGGACGACACCATGATCCGTGACGGGCTCTGGGATGCGTTCAACCAGTATCACATGGGTGTGACCGCCGAGAACCTGGCCACCAAGTACAGCATTTCCCGGGAAGAGCAGGACGCCTTCGCGGCCCAGTCGCAGCAGCGGGCCACCGCCGCCATGGAGGCCGGGCGCTTCCGGGACGAGATCATTCCCGTTCAGGTGCCCCAGCGCAAGGGCGACCCGGTGGTGGTGGATACTGACGAGCACCCGAAAGCCGGCACCACGGCCGAGAGCCTGTCGAAACTCCGTCCCGCGTTCAACAAGGAGGGCACGGTCACGGCGGGTAACGCCTCCGGGATCAATGACGGTGCCGCGGTGGTGCTGGTGATGTCTGCCAGCAAGGCGCAGGCCCTTGGCCTTGAGCCCATCGCCCGGGTCGAGGCGTACGCCAGTGCCGGGGTGGATCCGGCGGTCATGGGCTCGGGGCCGGTGCCGGCGACGCAGCGCTGCCTTGATCGCGCCGGCTGGAGCGTGTCCGACCTGGAACTGATCGAGGCCAACGAGGCGTTCGCCGCCCAGGCGCTGGCCGTCAGTCGCGAACTCCAGTGGGACATGGAACGCGTCAACGTCAACGGCGGTGCCATTGCGCTGGGCCATCCCATCGGTGCGTCCGGGTGCCGGGTGCTGGTAACCTTGCTGCACGAAATGAAGCGCCGCGATGCGCGCAAGGGCCTGGCGACACTGTGTATCGGTGGTGGCCAGGGGGTGGCACTTGCCGTGGCCCGCTGATTGGCCGACCATGGCCGCGGGGCGTGTTCCCCGCGGCCAAGCCCGAGGTTGATTCCGATAATGACTAACGACGACGTTCGCATCATCAAAAAGTATCCGAACCGGCGTCTTTATGACACGGCCATCAGCAGCTACATCACTCTGGCCGACGTCAAGAGGCTGGTGCTCGATGGGGTGGAGTTCCAGGTAGTCGACGCCAAGACCCGGGATGACCTGACCCGGACGATCCTGCTCCAGATCATCAGCGAAGAAGAAGAGGGTGGTGAGCCCATTTTCAGCAGCGAACTGCTGGCCCAGATCATTCGCTCCTACGGCGGCAACATGCAGAATCTCCTGACCAACTACCTGGAGAAGAGCATGGATATGTGGTCGGACCAGCAACGGGCGCTGCGTGAGCAGACGCGCGATTTCATGGAAGCGAATCCCATGACCATGCTGACCCAGATGGCGGAGCGGAATCTGGCCATGTGGCGGCGCATGAGCGGTATGGACAGTGGCAAGGACGACCCGGCCGGCGGCAGTGGTGATTCCTCTGATGAGTCGGCGGGGAGCAAAAGCCCGCGGTCGTCCGGCAAACAGGGGTCAGGTTCCCGCAACTGAGCTCGTCCCGTAACTCGGCTGGACCCCCGCCGGTGACTTCCGCTTCCCGGCGGGAAGCCCGCGCCATGCGGGCTTCTCCGACGTCTGTCTGGAATGTGACGCACTCCTCATGTTTAAAGTTGACAGGTGATCCACCTGTCTCTATTCTCGATTTAAACGCATGACGCATTGCACAACGGGGCGTTTCGCGGGAGCGTACCCTGTGTGCGTGTCGCGCAACGGCTGACTGCTCCCGGTCGGCCACAATCCCCTAACCGGCGAGGCCGGTCGAACGACTTCACAAGAGGCATCCCATGACGAATCGAGTAGCTCTGGTGACGGGCGGTAATGGTGGTATCGGCACTGAGGTGTGCAAGTATCTGGCGGCGCTCGGGTATCGCGTGGTCAGTACCTGCGTCAATGCCGAGAAGGAAAACATCCGCGGCTGGCAGGAAGATCTGCAGGCGGAGGGCCATGACGTTGCGTGGATCGAGTGCGATGTGTCCGATTATGATGCGTGCGGCGCCATGGCGGAGCAGATTCAGGCGGAGCACGGTAACGTGGATGTTCTGGTGAACCTGGCCGGGATCACGCGGGATGCCTTTATTCACAAGATGGGCAAGGGCGACTGGGACGCTGTGGTGAACGTCAATCTAAACAGCGCCTTCAACGTCACGCGTCATCTCATCGACGGCATGCGTGAGCGTGGCTTTGGCCGTGTGGTGAACATCTCGTCCGTGAACGGTCAGACGGGTCAGTTCGGCCAGACGAACTACTCCGCCGCCAAGGCTGGTCTGCACGGCTTCACCATGGCGCTTGCGAAGGAGGGCGCCCGAAAGGGTATCACGGCCAATACTGTATCCCCCGGCTACATCGATACGTCCATGACGGCCGCCATCCCGCAGGAGGTGCGCGACCAGATCATCGCCCAGGTGCCGGCAGGCCGCATGGGGCGCCCGGATGAGATCGCACGCGTGGTGGCTTTTCTGGCAGCCGATGACTCGGAGTACATCAACGGTGCGAATATTCCGGTCAACGGCGCGCTGTTCACCAGTTTCTGATGGCAAGGCTGCGCCGGGGCTCATGTCTCGGTGCAGCGACACCAGCCCGCCGTTTGCTTATTGGTAGGTAAGTTTCAGAGCCAGGGGTCAGAAGGTGTTGACAGACAGATTGGTCTTGGTTAAAATGCTGCACAGCAACATCGGGAGAGCAAAAAATTGGGAGCTCCCGAAAGATGCTCCCAGATCTGCGCTCTTCTTGTTCTGATTTAACGGGTTTTGTGGTTGTCAGGCCTCGCCAGCGAGACCGGAGCGCTTAACCAGCTGAATTACCCGGTTCTAGGACCGGTCTGCTTCTCCTCCAGGCGACTCCCAAGTCGCCTTTTCCGCCCCCTCGCTCGAGGGGGTTTTTTTTGTCCATAACCTGCTGAAGACTGATTCAGTCTTCTGGACTCGTTGGATCTCATTGTAGCGCGGCAGTGTTGTCTGGCAACCATTTTTGTTGGTGCGTCGCAACAGTGTGTCCGGATGGGAACAGGTTGTCCGCAGATCGTGCCGCCGGTCTGTGCTGTCGGCAAGACACTACCGGCGCTCTCGCTCCAGTTCCCGCTGGATGTCCTGGCGCCGGGACACGGCGCGGGAGCGGTCATTGATGTCCGCGTCGCTGGCGTTGGCCACCCGGTCGAGCTGATCCAGTGCCAGCGGGAGGTTGCCGCTGAGGTAGTAGTGCTCGCCCATGGCCAGCATGGCTTCATGGTCCAGCCCCGCGGCGCTGGCGGCTTCGGCGTGGAGCCGGTGCAGGTGGGCATCGCCCCCCTGGCGCTGAATCTGTCTCCGAACCAGTTGCCGGGCGTCCATCGGGCGGTCCAGCCGCAGCAGCGTGCGGGCGGTGTGCAGACTCAGGGTGTAGCTGCCCGGGAAGAGATCGAGCCCGAGCTCCAGGCTCTCCAGGGCCGATTCCAGATTGCCCTGTTCCGAATGAATCCGCGCCAGCGCCACCAGGTAGGCGGTGCGCTCGCTGTCCTCAGCCATCAGCGTCTCCAGCGCCTCCCTCGCTTCGTCGAGCTGATCGTCCTCGATCTTCGCGAGCGCCAGGCCGAACCGTGTGGCGAAACGGCCGTTATCGCTCTCGGCGCCGTTGTCCAGCTCGGCCTCGAAGTGGCGAATGGCGTCCCGGGGTTCGTTGGCCCGCTGCACCAGAAGCCGGGCCCGGATCAGGCCGTATGTGGGGCTCTCGTCCGGTGACCCGTTACTGTAACTGCGTGCCCGCGAGCGCGACTCCGCGATGCGGGATTCGGTGACCGGGTGGGTGCTCAGAAACTCGGGCGGGCGCTGCTGATGCCGGGTAGCCTCGGCCAGACGTTCGAAAAACCGGGGCATGCCTTCCGGGTCCAGGCCCGCATCCGCAAGAATGCGAATGCCGATGTTGTCGGCCTCGCGCTCGTGTGCGCGGCTGTAGTTCAGCTGCTCCTGGATGGATCCGGCCATGCCGCCGATGGCCGCCGCGCTGCCGAGGTCGGCATCCTGCGTCCCCATGAGAATGGCCGCGAGGATGATGCCGAGCGTCTGCAGGCCGCCGCCGCGGCTGTCGTCCAGCCGGCGCGCGATGTGCCGCTGGCTGACGTGCGCGATTTCGTGGGCCATGACCGCCGCCAGTTCGCTCTCCGACTGCGTCCGCTCGATCAGACCGCGATTGATGCCGATATACCCCCCGGGCATGGCAAAGGCGTTGATGGCGGGGCTGTCCACCACGAAGAACTCGTAGGCCATGTCCGGGGTGTTGGCGTGGGAGACGAGGCGCTGTCCCAGGTCCTGAATGTACTCCCGGAGCTCCGGATCGTCGGTCATGGGGACGCGCAATCGCACCTGCCGGATCAGCTGCTGGCCCATGCGCTGCTCCTCGGCCACCGACAGCGTCTGGCTCGCGGGGCTGCCCAGGTCGGGCAGGCGCAGTGGGTCGTCCGCCACGGCCATGGCGGTGGCAAAGGCCAGCAGAACGGCCAGCAGGAACGTCAGGACTCGGTGCAAGGGCACGCTCGGCTGCTCCGGGAAGCGGTGATGACCGGGACTCTCCACGTATTGTGACTCTTGGACCCTGGCGGGCCAAACCCGTTCACCAACTTCGCACCAGCGGCGGGACACGCTATGATGCCGACACAGGCGGTAACCAGCGCGTTTCCGGCCCGCCCCGAAACGTCGCCTACCGCGTCAAAATGAACCCGCACCGGGAAGGATCACGCTCCGCGAGGGGCAGGTTCCGGGCGGCGCCCCGGGAGGCGTAGATGGAGTTGATCCGGCAGTGGTTTCGCCGCCACTTCGACAATCCGCAGGTGCTTGGCCTGGCCGCCGTACTGCTGGCCGGGCTCGCTGCCATTGTCTTCTTTGGCAGCATGCTTGCACCTGTGATTGCCAGCCTGATCCTGGCCTATCTGCTGGAGGGGGTCGTGCGCAAGCTGGAGCAGTTCGGCGTGCCACGACTGCTCTCGGTAACGCTTGTTTTCGTGGTCTTCTTTGCGGGCCTGCTGCTCGTCTTCTTCGCGCTGCTGCCGGTGCTGGTGACCCAGATCACCCAGCTGGTGGACGAGCTGCCGAAGATTCTCAGCACCAGTCAGTCCCTGTTGATGCAGCTGCCGCAGCAGTATCCGCAGCTGTTCTCACAGCAGCAGATCTCCGATCTCATCTTCGTCATTCGCCGGGAGGCGCTGGACTGGGGGCAGGCCGTGCTGACCCGGTTCTCATTCCAGTCCGTGGTGGTGGTGATTACGCTGCTGGTTTATCTGGTGCTGCTGCCGTTCCTGGTGTTCTTCTTCCTCAAGGACAAGGAGGCGCTGGTCCAGTGGGTGGCGCGCTACATGCCCCGGGACCGGGATCTGCTGGTGACCGTGTGGCGGGACGTGGACGCGCAGATCGGCAATTACGTCCGCGGCAAGTTCGTCGAGATCCTGATCGTTTGGGTGGTGACCTACGTCACGTTCTCGCTGTTCGGTCTCAGTTTCGCCATGCTGCTGTCGCTGATGGTAGGGCTGTCCGTCATCATCCCCTACATTGGCGCCGCCGTGGTGACCGTGCCAGTGGGTCTGATCGCCTACTTCCAGTTTGGTTTCGGTCCGGAGTTCGCGTGGGTCATGGTTGCCTACGGCATCATCCAGGCCCTGGACGGCAACGTGCTGGTGCCCGTGCTCTTCTCCGAGGTGGTCAACCTCCACCCCGTGGCGATCATCGTGGCGATTCTGTTCTTCGGCGGGGTCTGGGGCTTCTGGGGGATCTTCTTCGCCATCCCTCTGGCGACGGTGATTCAGGCGGTGCTGAAAGCCTGGCCGACCGTCGAGCCGCCCGACCACTCCGAGGAGGGGCGGCTGCCGCCGGCCTGATTGTTACCCCTTCTCAAGGGCGTGTACCGCGTCCAAGACCTCCTGTGCGTGGCCAGGCACCTTGACGCCCCGCCATTCACGCCGCAGAACGCCGTCGCGGTCGATCAGGAATGTGCTGCGCTCGATGCCCACGGACGTGCGTCCGTACATGGTCTTCTCCTTGAGCACCCCGAACTGCTCGCAGAGCTGCTCGTCCTTGTCCGAGAGGAGCGGGAAGGTGAAGCCCTGCTTGTTGCGGAAGTTCTCCTGGGCCTTTACGCCGTCTCGGGACGCGCCAAGGATCTCCGCGCCCGCCTCTCGGAACGCCGCGTGGAGCTCCGTAAACGCAAGCCCTTCGTTGGTGCAGCCCGGTGTGCTCGCCTTGGGGTAGAAGTAGAGCACCAGGTGGTGGCCGAGATAATCACTCAACCGCACAGTCTCGCCGCCGGTCGCGGGGCGGCTGAAGTCGGCGACGGGTTTGCCGACGGTCACGCTGCTCATGCTGTGTCCTCCTGTCAGTGTTTAACTGGCTCGAACACGGCGTCCAGGTTCATCTGATCGCAGAAATCGAGGAATTCCTCCCGCATGACGGCGATCTGGGTGCTTCCCGGGATCTCCAGCAGCATGTTCACCGCAAACATGGGCGTTCCCGTGTGGGCCGCCGGATAGCGCGACGTGGTGAGGTCGCGGATGTTGATCCCGCGCGCGGAAAAGAACTGCGCTAGCTGGTGCACGATGCCGGGGTGGTCCATGGCGACCACTTCGACGGCATAGGGCAGCAGATCAGCGGCTCGGGTGCGGTCCTGGGTGCGCTTCCAGTGGATGTGCAGGTCCAGCTCCTCACCGATGCCCGGAAGCGCCGTCTCGAGCTTCGCCAGGGAATCCCACCGGCCGCCGACCATCTGGATGATGGCGAATTCCCCGCCCAGGACAGTCATGCGGCTGTCCACCACATTGCAACCCGCCTCCGAAACTGCGGCCGCCAGCCTGTTAATGATGCCGGGCCGGTCTTCGCCCAGCGCCGTTATGACCAGAAAGCTGTCCATCCATCCCCCTCGGTGGTGTGAGTCCGATATGCGGAACCTGTGCTGCTACCGTGTTGTCTCGCGTTCAGGAGTGTAGCGCACCGCCTTGTGGCATTGCTCCGCCAGCGCCCGCGAAAGTGTATCATGGCGGGGTCGCGGAGCCGCGTGGTTCGCGTCTTCGCGACAGGGTTCGTGAAGCGCTTCGCCGCCGGGCGTCACTTGTCTGTCCGGGCGGGCGGACGTAGTATGCAATGTCCATTTTTCCGGGGGGCGAAAGCAATGTTCCGTGGCAGCATGGTCGCGATGGTGACACCGATGCACGAGGATGGCTCCGTCGACGAGGAAGGCCTCAAGCGGCTGGTGGATTTCCACGTGGACAACGGTACCGATGCCATTGTTGCTGTTGGTACCACTGGCGAAGCCGCAACGCTGGACTATGACGAGCACTGCTATGTCATGCGGCTGACCGTCGAGGCGGCGCGCAGGCGTATCGCCGTCATCGGCGGCAGTGGCGCGAACTCCACCTGGGAGGCGATCAAGCTCACGCGTTGCGCCATGGATGCGGGCTGTGATGCAGCGCTGCTGATCACACCCTATTACAACAAGCCCACCCAGGAAGGGCTTTACCAGCACTTTCGCGCCGTCGCCGAGGCGGTGCCGATCCCGCAGATTCTCTACAACGTGCCCGGGCGCACCGCCTGCGACATGCTGCCGGAAACCGTGGAGCGGCTTGCGGACATCCCCAATATCGTCGCCGTCAAGGAAGCCCACGGGACCATCCAGCGCCCGCGGGAGATCCTTGAGCGGTGCGGTGACCGCCTGGACGTCTACAGCGGTGATGACGGCAACGCCCGGGAGATCATTCTCGCGGGTGGCAAGGGCTGCATCTCCGTGAGCGCCAACGTGGCACCGAAGCTCATGCACGACATGTGCATGGCCGCGCTGGAAGGCGACCTGGAGCGGGCCGAAGCGCTGGATGCCCAGCTTGCCGCCCTGCACAAGGCGCTGTTCGTCGAGACCAGCCCCATTCCGGTGAAGTGGGCCGTCAGCGAGATGGGGCTCATGGGTCCAACCCTGCGGCTGCCCATGACGCCGCTTTCGGAATCCCACCACGAGACGGTGCGCCAGGCCATGAAACTGGCGGAGGTTGTCTAATCCATGTTGCTGCCTGCCCGTTTTGCCGCCGTCGTTCGTCCCGCACTGGTGGCGACTCTTGCGCTGGCTCTGGCCGCCTGTGCGGGGAGGGGCGACGACGAGCCCGACCGTCAGGAACGGCTGGTTATGCCGCCGGATCTTTCCGGTGAGCGTATCGGGCAGGTGCCCGAGAGCCGCCGTGACCGGGGCGAGGCGGCCATGACTGCAGAGCAGCGCGAGGAGCAGGAGCGGGCCTCGCGCGGTGTCGCGCCGGAGCCGTTGGGGACGCGCATCCGTCAGCAGGGCGCGGAGCGTTGGCTGCAGGTGCAGGCCTCGCCGGAGCAGGTCTGGGAGGGCCTCAACCGCTGGCTTGAAGAGGAAGGTGTGCCAGTGGCGCGCAGCGAACAGGAACTGGGCGTTATCGAGACCGGCTGGATGGCGCGCCCCATGGGTCCCAGTGGCGGGGTTTTCCTGCCCCTGGAGCGCGACCCGGAAAGTGCCCCGCTGGTGGATCAGTACCTGATCCGCGTGGAAGCGGCTGAAGAGCAGGGCATGTCCGAGGTTTTCGTGGCGCATCGGCGCGTTGCCGCCGTCGACGACGGCTGGGTGCCGCGCACGGGCGAACGTGGCCTGGAGGGCGAAGTGCTGCGCGCCTTCATGCTCCACCTCGGCGCCGACGAAGCATTCGCGGCCGAGCAGGTGGCTCAGCGCGAACAGCGGCTGACCCGGATGGATACCGATGAGGCCGGCGATCCGGTGCTCATCGTCCGCGAGGGTTACCTGCAGACGTTCCAGAGGGTGGGTCTGGCACTGGATCGCGCCGCCTTTACCGTGGAAGACCGCAATCGTGCCCAGGGTCGCTTCCTGGTGCGTTACGACCCCGCTGCCGACCAGGACGACGACGGCCCCGGCTTCTTCTCCCGCCTGGCATTCTGGCGTGAACGCGAGCCGGAGCTGGAGCGCGGCACCTACGCCATCGTGATCGGCAGCGCCGATGACGGGACGGCTGTCTCGGTCAGGAGCGAGGAGGGCGATCGGGTCTCCGAACGCCTGTCCGAACGGCTGCTGCTGCTGATCGACGATCAGTTGCGCTGATGAGTGGCCCCCGGCCCACACGGTGGTCCGGCCGGGGGCAGCGCCCCACCGCCTTGTGTAACGGAACGACATGCTGCGTCTGACAGGAACTCCCGCTCTCTCCCCGTTTCGTCTCGCCAAGTTGCTGGCCGCCCTGCAGGAGCAGGTCCCCGCCGTCGACGGCCTCTCGGCGGATTTCGATCATTTCGTCCTGCTCGACCGGGATCTGACGCCGGACGAGCACGGGACGCTGCAGTCCCTGCTGCTGGAGGGGCGGGAGCCGGTGACGCGCGACGGAGGGGACGCCTTCTTCCTGGTTGTCCCGAGGCCCGGGACTATCTCGCCTTGGTCCACCAAGGCGACGGACATTGCCCACAATTGCGGGCTGGCAGCGGTGCGTCGCATCGAGCGGGGCGTGGCGTATCGCTTGCACCGCCGTGACGGCGTGTTCAGCAGCGATGAGCGTGAGCGTCTACAGCCGCTGCTGCACGATCGCATGGTCGAGGTCGTGCTCGCCGATCCGGACGAGGCGCGCGCGCTGTTCCGGCAGCAGCCTCCCGGCCCGCTGCGTTCGGTGGACATTCTGGGCGGTGGCCGCGATGCGCTGGCGGAGGCGAACAGCGCCATGGGCTTCGCCCTCGCGGATGACGAAATCGACTACCTGGTGGAGCAGTACGTCGACCTCGGTCGCAACCCGACCGACGTGGAACTGATGATGTTCGCCCAGGCGAACTCCGAGCACTGCCGACACAAGATCTTCCGCGCCGACTGGATCATCGACGGCGAGCCCCAGCAGCGCTCGCTGTTCGACATGATCCGCAACACCCACGAACGCCGCCCCGAGGGGGTGCTGTCCGCGTACAGCGATAACGCCGCCGTGGCCCAGGGGCCCGAGGTCCAGCGGTTCTTTGCGGATCCCGCGGATCACGTCTACCGTCCGCACCAGGAGCCGGTGCACCTGGTGATGAAGGTCGAGACCCACAACCATCCCACGGCGATTGCGCCGCACCCGGGGGCCGCCACCGGCGCCGGCGGCGAAATCCGTGACGAGGGCGCGACCGGCCTCGGGGCTCGGCCGAAGGCCGGGCTGACCGGGTTCACCGTCTCCAACCTGCGCGTCCCGGATGCCGTCCGGCCCTGGGAAACCGAAGACAACGGTCGCCCCGGACGCATGGCCTCACCGCTGGACATCATGATCGAAGGCCCGGTGGGTGCGGCGTCGTACAACAACGAATTCGGGCGTCCGAACCTGGGCGGCTACTTCCGCACCTTCGAGCAGCGCGTGCCCGGCGCCGATGGCGACGAGATCCGTGGCTACCACAAACCGATCATGATCGCCGGCGGCATGGGGGCGATCCGCGACCCGCATGTCCACAAGAAGGATGTGGCAGCCGATGCCCGGGTCGTGGTGCTCGGCGGCCCTGCCATGCTGATCGGGCTGGGTGGCGGCGCCGCCTCGTCCGTGAGCAGCGGAGCCAGCGACGAGGAACTGGATTTCGCGTCGGTTCAGCGCAGCAATCCGGAGATGCAGCGCCGGGCCCAGCAGGTCATCGACGCATGCTGGGCGCTGGGTGACGACAGCCCCGTGCTGTCCATCCACGATGTGGGCGCGGGCGGGTTGTCCAACGCCGTGCCGGAGATCCTCGATGACAGCGAACGGGGCGGTCACCTGGAGCTGCGGGACGTTCCCAGCGATGATCCCGGCATGTCGCCCATGGAGATCTGGAGCAACGAGGCGCAGGAGCGCTACGTGCTCGCCATCGGTGCCGAGGCCGAAGCGGCGTTCCGCCGGATCTGTGAACGGGAACGCTGCCCCTTCGCCATCATCGGGACCGCCACCGCCGACCGGCAGCTGCTGCTCACCGACCGTACCCTGGGTAACGATGCCGTCCACATCCCCATGGATCTGCTGTTCGGCAAACCGCCGAAGATGCAGCGGGATGTCACCCGCGCCGAGCCGCCGCGGCAGCCCCTCGGGCTGGAGCACGTCGCCATCGACGATGCCGCGGAGCGTGTCCTGCGACTGCCCGGCGTGGCGGCCAAGCACTTCCTGATTACCATTGGCGATCGCACCGTCACCGGGCTTGTCGCCCGGGACCAGATGGTGGGGCGGTGGCAGACGCCGGTTGCGGACGTGGCGGTCACCCTGGATGACTACACCGGCCACACCGGGGAAGCCATGGCCATGGGCGAGCGCTCTCCGGCAGCCTTGCTGGACGCGCCGGCATCCGGCCGCATGGCGGTGACGGAGGCGCTGACCAATCTCGCCGCCGCGGATGTGGGGGCGCTCGACCGCGTCAACCTGTCCGCCAACTGGATGGCTCCGGCCGGCCACCCCGGCGAGGACGCCCGCCTGTACGACACGGTCCGTGCCGTGGGCATGGAGCTGTGCCCGGCGCTGGGCATCGCGATCCCGGTTGGCAAGGACTCACTGTCCATGAAAACGGTCTGGGACGATCAGGGCGAGACCCGCGCCGTGACGTCGCCGCTGTCGCTGGTGGTGTCCGCCTTTGCCACCGTGGATGATGCCCGCCGCACGCTGACGCCGGAGCTGCGCGGCAATGCCGGCGACACGCGGCTGCTGCTGGTGGACCTTGGCCGCGGGCGCAACCGCCTGGGTGCGTCGGCGCTGGCGCAGGTGTACAGCCGCCTTGGCGATGCACCGGCGGACCTGGATCGGCCGGAGGACCTGCGAGCGTTTTTCAACACCGTGCAGGCGCTGAACCGGGAAGGCCTGTTGCTCGCGTACCACGACCGTAGCGACGGTGGGTTGTTTGCGACCCTCGCGGAGATGGTGTTTGCAGCCCATATCGGCGTCACTGTCGATCTTGCATCCGTCGGAACTGCGCCGGTGTCGGCACTGTTCGCCGAGGAACCCGGCGCCGTGGTGCAGGTGGGCCGCGACGCGGTGGACACGGTGATGGAGCGGTTCGCCGAGGCCGGACTGGCGGGCTGCGTCCATGTGATCGGCGCGCCCAATGACGACGACCGCCTGGTGGTGCGGGACGGGGATGCCGCCGTGCTCGACCGGTCGCGTGTCGAGCTACAGCGCATCTGGCAGGAGACCAGCTGGCAGATCCAGCAGTTGCGTGACAACCCGGACTGCGCTGACGAGGAATACGACAGCCTCCTGAATACTGACGACATGGGGCTCCATGCCGCCCTCAGCTTCGACCCCGCCGACGATGTCGCCGCGCCGATGGTCGGTACCGGTGGCGCGCCCCGTGTCGCCATACTGCGGGAGCAGGGTGTCAACGGGCACGTGGAGATGGCCGCGGCGTTCCGCCTGGCGGGGTTCGAGGCGGTGGACGTGCACATGACCGACCTCCTCGAACGGCGTGCCGATCTCTCCGCTTTCCAGGGACTGGTGGCCTGCGGCGGGTTCTCTTACGGCGACGTGCTCGGCGCCGGCGGTGGCTGGGCCAGGACGATTCTCTTCAATGACCTGCTGCGAGACCAGTTCGGCCGTTTCTTCCAGCGCGAGGATGCGTTCGCCCTGGGTGTGTGCAACGGTTGCCAGATGCTGTCGACGCTGCGGGAACTGATTCCCGGAGCCGAGCTGTGGCCACGGTTCGTGCGTAACCGTTCGGAACAGTTCGAAGCACGGCTGTCGCAGGTCGAGGTGGTGGAGTCGCCGTCGCTGTTTCTCCGGGGGATGGAGGGCTCGCGCATGCCCATCGCGGTGGCGCACGGCGAAGGGCGACTGGAGTGCCCCGAGGAGAGCGGCCCGCGCAAGCTCGCATCGGCCGGGCTGGTGAGTCTGCGGTACGTGGATGGCCGGGGGCAGCCCGCAGCGCATTACCCCGCCAATCCCAACGGTTCACCGGATGGCATCACCGGCCTCACCACACTGGATGGTCGCGTGACCATCATGATGCCTCACCCCGAGCGGGTCTTCCGCACGGTACAGAACAGCTGGCATCCTCAGGAGTGGGGCGAATACGGCCCCTGGATGCGCATGTTCCGCAACGCGCGCCGCTGGATCCAGTAGCTGCGCCGCGGACCGACAACAAGACAATGAGAGGGAGACTGCCATGCCTTACGCCGTGGACTGGCTGGATCGCCGTGCCCGGTTGAGCCCGGAGGCGACCGCCCTGGTGGATGCCGCCAGCGGGAAACGGATCAGCTATGCCGAGTGGAATGCAGCCGCCAACCGCACCGCCCACTACCTTGGCAATCGGCTCGGTGTCGCAAAGGGGGATCGGGTCGCCGTGCTTGCGGGCAACTCGGTGGCGTATCTGGACGTCTGGTTCGCCTGCAGCAAGACGGGCGCCATTCTGCAGAACCTCAACTGGCGGCTGGCGGAAGCGGAGCTGGCTCAGCTCATCCAGGATGCGGCGCCCACCGTGCTCTTCTACGGCGCCGATTTCGTTGACGCCGTCACCCGCCTGCGCGACACCCCCGGGGTGGAATCCATCAGGCACTGGGTCGCACTTGACGGCGACAAGGTGACAGGTGACCCGTGTATCACCCAGCGCGATTCGGAGCCCGCCGACACCCCGGCGCTGCCGCCGCTCACCCATGATGATCCCTGGGTCATCTGCTACACCGGCGGGACCACGGGGTTGCCCAAGGGCGCCATACTCACCCACGGCAACATCGCCTGGAATGCGATCAATACCCAGGCGAGCTGGGGGATCGGCGCCGATGATACCGCCATTCTCAACGCGCCGCTGTTCCACACGGGGGCGCTGAACGTATTCACCGCACCGCTGGTCCATGCCGGCGGCTGCAGCGTGGTCTGTTCCGGGTTCGACGCCAATCAGGTCTTCGACCTGATCGAGGGTGGCGACGTCAGCCTGTTCTTCGGTGTGCCGACAATGTTCTCCCTGCTGCAGGAGCACCCTCGCTGGGAAACGGCCGACTTCTCGCCGCTGAAGCTGGTGATCAGCGGTGGTGCGCCGTGCCCCATGCCGGTGTTTGAGCGGTTCTGGGATCGTGGCGTCGATTTCAAGACGGGGTACGGGCTGACTGAGGCGGGTCCCAACACCTTCTGGCTGCCGCCGGAGCAGGTGCGGGAGAAACCCGGAGCGGTGGGATATCCGCTGTTCCATGTGGAGGTCAAGCTGCAGGACAGCCAGACGGGCGCAACGGTCACCCGGCCGGGTGTTACTGGGGAGTTGCTCATCCGCGGCCCGCACCGCACGCCGGGGTACTGGAACCGGCCCGATGCCACTGCGGAGGCCATCGACCCGGATGGCTGGCTCCATACCGGCGATCTGGCGCGCTTCGACGCCGACGGCGCCTACACCATTGTCGGCCGGCTCAAGGACATGTTCATCTCCGGTGGCGAGAACGTCTACCCGGCGGAGATCGAAAACGTGCTTCACGCCCATCCCGAGGTCGCTGATGCCGCCGTCTTCGGCGTGTCCGACCGGACCTGGGGGGAAGTGGGCTGTGCGGTGATCGTGCCCGTGGCCGGGGCGACCCTGCAGGCGCGCACCCTGCGGCCCTGGCTCAAGGAGCGTCTGGCGCGCTACAAGGTCCCGCGCCGAATCGAGTTTGTCGACGCCCTGCCTACCACCGGCGCCGGCAAGATCGACAAACGCACCCTCCAGGAGCGCTTCGAGGACGAGTAATACCCGCCCTGGCCGCCGACCGTCGCGTAGGGTGGACCTTCAGGTCCACCAAACCGACTTTGGGTCACTCCCCCAGCCCCCGTCGCCCGGCCCAGTCCCGGGCGAACTGCCACGCCACGCGACCGCTGCGCGAGCCCCGCTCCAGGGCAAAGCGCAGCGCATCCTCGCGCACCGCGTCCAGCCCGTCGTCGATACCGAAGCGCTGCAGCCAGCCCTGCACGATCTCCAGGTACGCCTCCTGGCTGAACGGGTGGAAGGACACCCACAGCCCGAATCGCTCCGACAGGGAAATCTTCTCTTCCACTGCCTCGCCGTGATGGATCTCGCCGTCGACGTTGCGCGCCTCCTCGTTCTCCGCCATGTACTCGGGCACCAGGTGGCGGCGGTTGGAAGTGGCGTAGATGAGGAGGTTCTCGGGGGCGGCGCTCACCGATCCGTCCAGCATGGCCTTGAGCGCCTTGTAGCCGGGGTCGTCGCCCTCGAAGGAGAGGTCGTCGCAGAACACCACGAAGCGCTCCCCGCGCCCGCGCACCAGCCTGGCCACGTCGGACAGGTCCACAAGCTCGCTCTTGTCCATCTCGATCAGGCGCAGCCCGGCGCCGGCGTGCGCGTGCAGCAATGCCTTCACCAGGGACGACTTGCCCGTGCCGCGAGCCCCCCAAAGCAGCGCGTTGTTCGCGGGCAGTCCGCGGACGAACTGGCGGGTGTTGCGATCCAGCAGCGCCTTCTGCCGCCCCACGTTGTGCAGCGCCTCCAGGGCCACCGCATGCGGGTCCGGCACCGCCTCCAGAAAGCCCGCTCCAAGCCGCCGCCGCCAACGGAACGCAGTGCTGGCCGCCCAGTCCGGCGCGGCGCTGGCGGGCGGCAGCAGGGGCTCCACGCGCTCCAGAAGTTGTTCGGCGCGTTGCAGAAAGGCTTCGAGCTGATCCATCGCGTTGGTTACCAGTCCAGATCGTCCGGAATGGGGAACTCCCGGTAGAGGTCGTCGTCCTCGCTGCTGAGGTCTTCGGCGGTGACCATGGCAACGAACATGGTCGCGTCGCGTTCATGCAGCCGCGGCACCACGTCGGACGGCACCACGTGGAAACGCCCCTTGCGCTCGACGATCGCCAGCTCGCCTCGGCTCAGCCGTTTCTGTTGCTCGGCTGTGACCTCCAGCTTGCGTACCTTGCCGTCCCGGGTGAAATGAAACGGAACGCTGCCGTCCCGGGTAGAGAGGGCGTGCTCCCGGAGCAGATCCTCGATCTGGGCAGCCGCAGACTTCTGCTTCTTCTGCTGTTCCCGCTGCTGGTTCAGTGCGCGGTCGCGCTCGGCCTTCTCGGCGCGCGCCTGCTGGACCTGCGTCTGGCGCGCGGCCGCGTCGGGGTCCGGTGACTGCCCCTTGCGCCCGCCCTTGCTCTTCTTGCGCTGGGCGCGCTTTTCCTTGTCCGCCTGTCGGGCCTGCTTCTCGTCCACCAGCCCGGTTTTCATCAGTTGATCGCGTAGTGAGTTGCTCATTGTCTCAGTCCATCGGCGCTGGTCGGTGGCTTCTGGGGCGTCCGCAGACGCAGACTGTCATGCAAGTGTACGCATGCCCCGGGTTGTCCCGCCACGGGGCCGTATCATTTTCCCTGAGGCCGCTCACCGGTCGTGCGGCCGATCTTGAGCCCCACCTGGGTGATGCGGCCGCCGTCCATGGCGCGGACTACGAACTCCATGTTGTTGAGCTTGACCCGGTCGCCCACCACCGCACGCTGTTTGAAAAGCCGCAGCAGGTACTCGCCCACGGTCTCGTTCTCACGGGCCTGGTTCGGGATCTTCAGGCCGTAGGCGCTGGAGAGCGCCGCCAGCGGTGTGTCGCCGTTGAGGACGAAATCACCGAAGAACGCGTGCTCCTCAAGGCGTGCAGGGCCGTGTGAGGCGACGAACACACGGTCCAGGTCGGGCAGGGACTGTGGCGTGGTGAGCACGTACAGGTAATCCCCTTCCCGCAGGATCTCGTCCTGGAAGTGCCGGATGAGTCGCCCGCCCCGGATCAGCGAGACGATCTGGCTGCTGCGCGGCAGCCGCAGCCGTTGCACCACTTTGTACAGTGCTGGGCTGTCGGCCTCCAGGTGGTACCCCACCATCTCATACTCAACCTGGCCGGGCAGGTCCAATTCCAGCCGATGCACGACCCGGGAGCGGGGCGGTACGTCCAACTCGAGCCAGCGGGCGACGGGGGCCACGGTCCACCCTTGCAGGACCAGTGACAGCAGCACCACGAAGAACGCGATGTTGAAATAGGTGCCGGCATCATCGACGCCGGCCAGCAACGGGAACAGCCCCAGCAGGATCGGCACCGCGCCGCGCAGCCCCACCCAGCCGATGAACGCCTGCTCCTTCAAGGGGAACCGGAACGGCAGCAGGGACAGCGCCACGGCCAGCGGCCGCGCCACGAACAGCAGCAGGCCGGCAACCACCAGGGCCTGGGGTGCCACCTCCAGCAGGTCCGACGGCATGATCAGCAGACCCAGCATCAGGAACATGACGATCTGCGCGAGCCATGCCATGCCGTCGTGAAACCGCCGGATGTTCTGCGCGCTCTGCAGACGCCGGTTGCCCACGATGATGCCCGCCAGGTAGACCGCCAGAAACCCGCTGCCGCCAATGAACGCCGCCATGCCGAAAATCAGCAGGGCTCCCGAGAGAGCGAGCAAGGGGTATAGCCCGGGTGTCAGTGGAACACGGTTGACCGCCCACCCTAGGGCGACCCCTCCGAGTACACCAATGATACCGCCGAGGCCCATCTGCTGGGCGAACTCCAGCACCAGCCCAAGGCCGACGCTCTCCTGTTGCCCGAGGATGATCTCGATGAGTGCAACAGTGAGAAAAATCGCCATGGGATCGTTGCTGCCGGATTCGATCTCCAGGGTGGCGCCGATGCGCTCCTTCAGCTCTAGACCGTGGGCGTGGAGCAGGTAGAACACGGCGGCCGCGTCGGTGGAGCCGACAATGGCACCGATCAACAG
Source organism: Aquisalimonas sp. APHAB1-3 (assembly GCF_048323695.1). Classification (NCBI taxonomy): domain Bacteria; kingdom Pseudomonadati; phylum Pseudomonadota; class Gammaproteobacteria; order Chromatiales; family Ectothiorhodospiraceae; genus Aquisalimonas; species Aquisalimonas sp. APHAB1-3. Next base: position 107,247 of record NZ_JBLWFT010000006.1, read on the forward strand.
CCCCACCATGAGTGGCAGGTCGAAAATCCACGCCGTGAGGAGCCCGGTAATGGTCACGGTGAGCACGACCCCAACCGTAGCCAGTACCACGGCCGGGCGGAGGCCGACACGGAAGCTGGCGACCCGGGTGCGCAGGCCGCCGTCAAAGAGAATGACCGCCAGTGCCAGGCTGCCGATCAGGTGGGCCGCCTGGAAGTCATCAAAGGCAACCCCTCCGGGGCCCTCTTCGCCCACCAGCATACCAATGACCAGGAAGACCAGCAGCAGGGGAGCGCCGATACGGCTGGAGATGACGCTGGCAAGAATGCTCGCCACGAACAGCAGCCCGCCGATCAGGATGATTTGGTTGGTCAGTTCCAAACGTGCCCCCGCATGGCGCAAGCTGCCCACACGGTCAGCTGGCAAGGGTGACCGGTAGGGCGGTTACGCGATAGAAACGCTGCGCATTATAGCGAACGCGGGGGCAGGCTGTCCGTGGACAAAAAAACGCCCGCGGGTGCGGGCGTTTTACGGCCGGTTATCCGGAGACCGACTCAGGCATTCTTCTTGGCGCTGGAGCTGCTGGAACTCGAGCCGGTGCCCGCGTCCTTGCCGGCGCTGGCTGAGGCGTTCTCAACAGCGCTGACAGCCTGTTTGGTCTGCTGCTTGGCCTGCTCGGATGCCGCAGTGACGCCGTCCTGAGCCAGCTTCTGCAGCTGCTCGGCAAAGCCGCGGTTGATCTTGACGAACTCGTTCATGTCCGCCGTCACTTTCTCGCCGAGGGACTTGGCGACCTCGGTCTGCTTCGTCACGTACGCCTGCAGACTCTGCGGGTCGTTGACGTCTTTCAGTGCGCGCAGGTTGTCGATGCCCAGCTCGGAATAGTGTTTCACCGCTTCCATCTGGAAATCGGTGATGCGGGCAACGTGGTCGAGCATGGTGCTCTGCGCCTTGCGCACGGGGTTCAGCATCTGCTCAAACTGTGTGTTGGTTTTCTCGAACATCTCGGTATACATACAAGGTGACCTCCTCTGTGATGAAAGAGCGTCCCACTCTTTCTGCACTGCAGCGTAGTTCACGGATTGGTGCGCTGCAACGTCTAGTTTTTATTTTTTCGTCATAAGGTTATGCGTCCTGTTTATGGTGGCGTCACCGCTTGTGACAGGAATGGTGAAACGCTCCCTCTCGCTGTCGCCGACGCCTTCGGTATACTTGCCGTCGCTCGACCACGTCCACCGCTACGGGAGCAGTCATGAGCAACAGTGATACCGCATCGATCCGTCCGGCGCTGCCGGATGACGCCCCCCGTCTTGCCGAACTCCAGGCGGCATACCTGCTCGGCGACGGCGGGCAGGGGAAGGCCGACAGCCCCGCCGGGTTCCTCGTCTCCGGTTACGACGCGGACAGCTACCGGCATTTTGCGGACGTGGCGGATCACTTCTATGTGGGTGAAGAGGATGGACGCGTCATTGCCTTCGTGCTGGCGATGAGCAGCGAGCGCATTCCGGAGGCTACCCCGAGCCACCAGGTCAATCACTGGCTGCTGGAGCAGCACCCGCAGCCGTTCACGCTGATCAGCCAGATCTGTGTGGCACCGGAGGCGGCGTCCGGCGGCTGGGGGCGCGAGTTGTACAACGTGGTCCGACAGCTTGCTGCCGGGAGGCCGCAGTTCGCGGCCATCGTGCTCGATCCGCCCAACGGGCCGTCGGTGCGTTTCCACGAGCGCGTGGGCTTTCACAAGGCGTTCGAGACGGTGGGGCACGACGGGCGACCGCGTGGCATCTGGGGGCGCGACCTCGCCGGGCCGCCGCAATCATGAGGCCGCAGGACCTGCCCGCCGGGCATGAGGATGACGTGCCGGTGCAGGCGCACGTGCTGGTGAATCAGGAAGCGATTGCCGCGGAGCTCTACCGTCACGAAGACCTTCTCAACTGGCAGAAGCTCAACAACCTGCTTTACATCAATGTGGGTCTGGGAGCCGTGCTCGGGTTTACGCTGGATACGGGCAACGGCGCGGCGCTGGATGTGGCATCGCCGGTGGTGGTGAAAGCGCTGGCGGTGCTGGGCGTGATGGTCTGCATCGCGTTCGGTATAGCCATTTGGGCGGGAACCATCTATCTGCAGAACCGCAAACTGGCGCTGCGTCTCATCGAGCGGCGCCTGCGGCCGTTCGGTGGAGCCCCGATGGTGCATCTGCGCCGTTTTGCCACGACCCGCTCCAAACTGCAGCGATTCTCGCTGACCATGATTATTCTGCGGGGTTTCCCGTTCGCTCTGGCCAGCGTGTGGTTCCTGATCGGGCTGCTCGCGTTCGGTGGGGCGATCGGCTGATGCCCTTCCGCCTCAGGGAGTAACGGGCGCCATGGAGGCCAGCAGCAGGCTCGCTGCGGCCGCCGCCGTGAGGACCGCGCGCAAGACGCGAAACCAGGGCGCGAGCCGGATGCGCAGGTCCAGCACGAGCTGGGCAACCAGGCAAACGGTCAACAGGCTGAGTGCCAGGGTTGCGGGAAGCAGCAGAGCGGCCCACGCCAGCAGTGACGGAATCACGCTGATCACGAACCCTCGCGGCGGCCCGGCGTGGAGCGCCAAGCCCCAGTGGATGCCGCCGAGAAAGGAGAGAATGACCGCCCCGTAAGCGATCACCGCACCCAGCGCCCACGCCGACTGCGTTTCGGGGATCAGCCAGACCGCGATGGCGAGGGCGACGAAGGGCAGTGCGCCGGCCAGACCCAGGGCAATGGCCGTATTGCGCGACCGCTGGTCGAGTCCGCGTCCGGCGGCGTCCGCCGAGTCAGTCATCGCGCACGGCTGACATGGTCAGCGACACGGAGTCGGCAAAGCGCAGGGCGTGGGGCTTGTCCACTTCCACCTGAACGGTGTCGGCTGCCGGGTGCTCCATGACCAGCTGGATGATGTCGTGCACCAGCTTCTCCAGCAGCAGAAAGCGGTTCTCCTCCACCAGCTCGATCACCTGTTTGGTGATGGTGCGGTAATTCAGGGCGTGGTCGGGGGAGTCCGACGTGGCGGCGCGCATGGCGTCGTAATCGATGGTGATGTTCACCACCACGTCCTGTCGCTTCTGCTGCTCTTCTTCGTTCAGTCCGACGAAAGTCCTCAGCCGCAGGTTCTTGACGCGGATCCTCGAGCTGTTCACCCGGGCCTTGCCCGGGGCGAGAGTCTGTTCGGCCACACTCATGGGTGCTCCCCTGCCTTGACCGGCTAAAGCCGCTGCCTCACCCGCGGATGAGCTGCAGGAACTCGTTCCGGGTCGGTTGCGATTCGCGGAACGTCCCCAGCATCACCGACGTGCTCATGCTGGAGTTCTGTTTGCCGACGCCGCGCATCATCATGCACAGGTGGTTGGCGGTAATATGCACGGCGACCCCCTTGGCGTCTGTGACGCTCATGACCGCGTCCGCGATCTCCTTGGTCATGTTCTCCTGAATCTGGAACCGTCGTGCATACATATCGATGATTCGTGCGATTTTGGACAGACCGATCACTTTGCCGTTGGGGATGTAGGCCACGTTCGCACGGCCGATGAACGGCAGCAGGTGGTGCTCACACAGCGAGTAGAACTCCACATCGCGCACGATGACCATCTCGTCGTTATCAGACGGAAAGATGGCGCCGTTGACCAGCTCCTGGAGATTCTGGTTGTAGCCCTCGGTGAGGAAGGCGAACGCCTGCGCCGCGCGCTCCGGCGTTTTCTCCAGACCGTTCCGTGTTACGTCTTCACCGACCGAACGGATGATCTGTTCGAACGATGCGGTCATGTCGTCAATGCTCATGGTCGTCCTCAATCGGTCTGTCGCGCAGCGATACTGAGTTGTACATCATTTGTACACTAATTGTAAATGGGCGGTCCGATGATTGCTCGTCCGCCCCACCGGGCTGCCTCGGCGCAGTATATAGAACGTGGCTGCGCTATTCAGCTTGGCTATCCGTGCGGGTAAGGGCGCGGCGGTCGAGGGGTGCAACCCGGTATGTGTTCGCCAGCCCGTTCGGTATCCTCCCGATGCGTGTCCGGCACTATTGCTGTAACGACTCTTGGGGCGGGAGGACTTTCATGAGCACCGAACCGACCAGTGATCGCTGGCAGTTCTGGGTCGATCGCGGCGGCACGTTCACCGACGTGATCGCGCGGAAGCCCGACGGCAGCATGCTGACCCACAAGCTGCTTTCGGAGAATCCCGAGCGCTATCGGGACGCCGCCCTCCAGGGCATCCGCGAGCTGCTTGGTCTGGACACCGATGATCCTATCCCCGCGGCACAGCTCGACGCGGTCAAGATGGGGACGACGGTCGCCACCAACGCGCTGCTGGAACGCAAGGGCGAGCCCACCGTGTTGGTGACCACCCGGGGTTTCGCCGACGCCCTGCGCATCGGCTACCAGACCCGCCCGGATATCCTCGCCCTGCATATCGAGCTGCCGGAGCAGCTCTACAGCCGGGTCGTGGAGGTGGACGAGCGGGTCGGGGCCGATGGCACCGTGCTGGCAAACCCGGACGAGGGCCGGGTGCGGGCGGATCTGCAGCAGGCCCTGGATGCCGGCTGCACCGCCTGTGCCATCGTGTTCATGCACGGCTACCGTTTCAGCGAACACGAGGAGCGGGTCGCCGCCATCGCCCGGGAGGTGGGTTTCGGGCAGGTGAGCATCTCCCACAGGGTCAGTCCGCTGATGAAACTCGTGGGGCGGGGCGATACCACCGTGGTGGACGCCTACCTCTCACCGATTCTGCGGCGCTACGCCGAGCAGGTGGCCTCGGAGCTGGGTGATACCCGGCTGCTGTTCATGAAAAGCGACGGCGGGCTCACGGACGCACGCTGGTTCGAGGGCAAGGACGCCATTCTCTCCGGCCCGGCCGGCGGCATCGTCGGCTGCGTGCGCACGGCCCACATGGCGGGCTGCGGGCAAGTGATCGGCTTCGACATGGGTGGCACCTCCACCGACGTGGCCCACTACGACGGCGAATTCGAGCGCAGCTTCGAGACCGTGATCGGCGGCGTGCGCATGCGCGTGCCCATGATGCGCATTCACACTGTGGCCGCGGGTGGCGGCTCCTGCCTCGGGTTCGACGGCAGCCGTTTCCGTGTCGGGCCGGCGTCCGCCGGTGCCGACCCGGGGCCGGCGTGCTACCGCCGCGGCGGGCCGCTTACGGTGACCGACTGCAACGTCATGCTCGGCCGCCTCCAGCCCGCCTTCTTCCCCAGGGTGTTCGGCCCCGGCGGTGATGAACCGCTGGATGTGGACGCCGTGCGCGACGCCTTCCGGGAGCTCACTGAACGGATCCGCCGGGAGACGGGTGACAGCCGCAGCGCCGAGGAGGTGGCGGAGGGGTATCTGCGCATCGCCGTGGAGAACATGGCCAACGCCATCAAGCAGATCTCCGTGCAGCGCGGTCACGACGTGACCGGATATACCCTCAACTGCTTCGGCGGCGCCGGCGGCCAGCACGCCTGCCGGGTGGCCGAGGCACTGGGCATGTCGCGGGTGCTGGTTCACCCTTTTGCCGGCGTGCTGTCCGCCTACGGCATGGGGCTGGCCGACCTCACCACCATGCGGGAGCTGTCCGTGGATGCGCCGTTGGGCGCCGATACCCTTGAAGCGCTGGGTCCGCGGCTGAGCGCCGCCGACAGCGAGGGGCGGGACGAGCTCGTCGCCCAGGGCGCCCCGGTCGATGTCATCACCACGGTCTACAAGCTGCAGCTCCGCTACGCCGGCACCGACACCGCGCTGCTGGTGGATCACGGCGATGCCGCGGAGGTGCGCAGGGCCTTCGAGGCGGCGCACCTGACCCAGTTCGGCTTCACCATGCCGGAGAAGGCCGTCATCGTGGCCGCTGCCGTGGTGGAAGTCATTGGCGCCAGCGGTGCCTTGAGCGAGGAGCCGGTGCTGCCCCCGCGCGCCGACGGCACGTCGCCTGAACCGCTGGATCACGTCGCCATGTGGGTGGAGGGTCGCGCCGAGACCGTCCCCGTCCATGACCGCGAGGCCCTGGACCCGGACGACGCCGTGTCGGGGCCGGCCATCATCCGCGACCCGGTGTCCACCGTGGTGGTGGAGCCGGGGTGGACCCTCACCGTGAACGCCCACGGCCACCTGCTGCTGGAACGCGCCCGCGGGGCCGGGGGTGCCGCGGTGGGCACCGGCGTGGATCCCGTCATGCTGGAGGTGTTCAACAATCTGTTCATGAACGTGGCCGAGCAGATGGGCGTGACCCTGGAGAACACCGCCCAGTCCGCCAACATCAAGGAACGACTCGACTTCTCCTGCGCCGTGTTCGACGCCATCGGCGGGCTGGTGGCCAATGCGCCGCACGTGCCCGTGCATCTCGGCTCCATGGGCGAGAGCGTGCGCGCCATCATCGCCGCCCGGGCGGGCACCATGCAGCCCGGCGATGTCTACATGCTCAACGACCCCTATCAGGGCGGCACTCACCTCCCGGACATCACGGTGATCACCCCGGTATTCGATGAGGCCGGCGAGGCAATCATCTTCTACGTCGCAAGCCGCGCCCACCATGCGGATGTGGGCGGGCTGACGCCGGGGTCCATGCCGCCCCACAGCCGACACATCGATGAAGAGGGTGTGCTGATCAGCAATGTCCAGGTGGTGTCTGGGGGCACGTTCCGGGAGGCCGCACTGCGGGCGCTGTTCGGCAGCGGGCCCTGGCCGTCACGCAACGTGGACCAGAACCTCAGCGACCTGCGCGCCCAGATCGCCGCCAACAACCGCGGCGTGGGCGAGCTGCGGCGCATGGTGGAGCAGTACGGGCTAGATGTGGTCCAGGCGTACATGGGGCACGTGCAGGACAATGCCGCCGAACAGGTCCGCCGCGTACTGGACGTGCTCGCCGACGGTGAGTGGGAGAAACCGATGGACAACGGCGCGACCGTTCGCGTCGCCATCCGCGTGAACCGGGAACAGCGCTGCGCCACCGTGGATTTCGCTGGCTCCAGTGCGCAGCAGGACAGCAACTTCAACGCGCCCAGGGCCGTGACTCGGGCGGCGGTGCTGTACGTGCTGCGGACGCTGGTGCAGGACAGCATTCCGCTGAACGACGGCTGCCTGGAGCCCATCGAGCTGGTGGTCCCTGAGGGCACCATGCTCAATCCGAAGCATCCGGCCGCCGTGGTGGCGGGCAATGTGGAAGTGAGCCAGGTGGTCACGGACGCCCTCTACGCTGCCCTGGGTGTGCTCGCCAACAGCCAGGGCACCATGAACAACGTCACCTTCGGCAACGCCGAGCATCAGCACTACGAAACCCTGTGCGGCGGCGCCGGGGCCGGCGACGGCTACCACGGTGCCAGCGCCGTGCACGTCCACATGACCAACAGCCGCCTCACCGACCCCGAGGTGCTGGAGACCCGCTTCCCCGTCCGCCTGGATGGCTTCTCGGTGCGCAACGGTTCCGCGGGCGCCGGGCAGTGGCACGGCGGCGAGGGCGTGGAGCGCCGGCTGCGCTTTCTGGAGCCCATGACCGTGGCCGTGCTGGCCAACAGCCGCCTGGTGGCGCCGGCAGGCATCCGTGGTGGTGGCGATGCCGGGGTGGGTGAGCAGTTCGTGGAGCGCTACACCGGCGAGCGCCTCCCGCTGACCGGCACGGACCGCGCCGACATGAACCCCGGCGATGTATTCGTGATCCGCACGCCCGGCGGCGGTGGTTACGGCGCCACCGACTGACTCCTGATTCCGGCCCGGGCACGCGATGCGCCTCTGCGTGAGGGTTGCCAGTCCGCGTATCCGGGTTGGACAATCGTTCTGGTCTCTTCCGTTTTGTTCAAGCGACCCCGCCTTCCCTTTATTAGTGTGAACCCCGTCACATCAAGAGAACGCCGGCCAGAGAGCCGGAGGGGCGGCTGAAGCCGAACCCGAATAACGACACATGGAGGAGAACGTCTCATGAATAGGGACAAATGCGCTCGTGCCCGGCTCGGTCGCGCCGGGATGGGCCTGGTGCTGCTGGGCGCCAGTTCGTCCGGGGCCTGGGCGGCGGGGTTTGAAGTCCCGCAGAAGGGAATCAAGGAGATGGGCGTCGCCTTCGGCGGTTCGGCCGCCCTGCTGCAGGATCCCTCGGCCGTGGCCAACAACCCCGCCGGCCTGGTCCGGCTGGAGGGGCAGAACGTCTCCGCCGGCCTGACACGGATCCAGTCGGAATTCGACTACGACACCGACGTGCACCGTGAGCTCATCGAGGACGTCGGCGGCCAGGTCCCCGGGGAGGGCACCGGCACCATCGACGGGGAGTCCGTCGTCCCGCACGTCTACTACAGCCAGCGCATCAGTGATGACGCCGCCTGGGGGCTCGGGGTATACGCTCCGTTCGGCTCCAACACCGACTACCCCGAAGACTGGGCCGGCCGTTACAACGCCACCGAGACGGACATCATGGCCGTCAACCTGAATCCCGCCTTCTCGTGGCGCGCCACCGACACGCTGTCCGTGGGCTTCGGCGCCATCGTGCAGTACTTCGAGGGCACCTTCCGGAACGACATCGATGTCGGGTACCTGGTGGCCGAGCAGGTCATCGAACAGCTCGAAGACGAGCCGGTGGACGCCGATGGCGGTGACCAAACCGTGGTGGATGCCCTGGCGCACCAGCACGACGTGAGCAATGACATGCAGGTGGACGGCATCGCCTATGGCTTCAACTTCGGCTTGCTCTGGGAGCCCACCGATCACACCCGGATCGGGTTGAGTTATCACAGCCGCACCCGTCAGGTTGCTGAGGGGGAAGCTGATCGTCCGGAGACCCGGGATTCGGATTATCAGCAGGGTCTGGAGGATGATATCGCCGGGATTCCCATTGACAGTAGCTTGGCATCGCTCATCGGCTGTTCGATATCGAACCCGACGCTGGGCGACTGCGACTCCGATGCCGCCCCCGAGGGTGCCGCCCGCGCGGTGGGCCCCCTGGGCGCGGCCGGTGGCGACATCCAGCTGATCGTCGACATGCCCGAAATCGCCACCCTGAGCTTCTACCACGAACTGACCGAGCGCTGGGCAGTCACCGGTGGCGCGACCTTCACGCGTTGGAGCAATGTCGAGGAGCTGCGCTTCACCTACGAAGACGAGAGCGACCGCGGCGGCGAGGACTACACTGGCAGTGGCGACGACGTCCGCCGCCGTGACCTGGTGCAGCCGTTCGACTGGGAAGACACCTGGCGCTACGGGCTGGGGGTCATCTTCACCCCGACGGAGGCGTGGGCTTTCCGAGCCGGGGTGGCCTACGACGAGAGTCCGGTGCCGGGTGTGGAACGGCGCACCCCCCGCGGCCCGGACAGCGATCGCATCATCGGTGCCGTGGGCATGAGCTGGCAGCCCACCCGCAATCTGGGGATCGATCTGGCCTACACCTATACCCACATGGAAGAGGCGGAGACCAACAACCGCGAGAACCCCGCAGGCTCCGAGCACCGCATCGAAGGCGATTACGACGGGCATCTGCACAGCACCGCCGTGCAGGTGAACTACGCCTTCTGAGCTGCATGCGTCACCGGGCCGACGCAGCGGCCCGTTTGCTCCGCCGACGCTGTCCCGATACCATTCGATGTATCACTCATGTATAAATTCTGCTGCCGTTCCCCCAAGCAGGGGGCGGCGGCAGGGTTCCCGAGGCGCATCTTATGGCTGCGGAAGCAATCGCCCGGAGCAGCGACGTCATGCAGGAAAACGCTGATCAGCGGGCACTCAAACGGACCCTGGGGCGCTACCCCACCGGTGTGGCCGTCGTCACGGCGCGCCGGAGCGACGGTGCGCCGGTGGGTCTGACCGTGAATTCCTTTACATCCGTTTCACTGGACCCGCCGCTGATTCTCTGGTGCCTGGCCAATGAATCACCCAATCTGCCGGTATTCCGGGATGCCGGGCATTTCGGTGTCAGCGTGCTGGCGGCCGACCAGCAATGGATTTCCAACCGCTTCGCCTCCCCCGCGGAGGAGAAATTCTCCGGCATCGAGTGGTTCGAGGGCGAGGGTGGCGTTCCTTTGCTGCGCGGCAGCGTCGCCCACCTGCATTGTCGCCGTTACAGTCACCACCCCGGTGGTGACCACGTGATCCTGCTCGGGCGGGTGGCGCGTTTCGACAACACCGGCGGAGAGCCCCTGGTCTACCTGGGCGGTGACTACCACGTGGCCCAACCCCCCGAGGAGCACGGCTCTTGAGTATCGTGATCGTGGGCACGGGCCTGGCCGGCTACAACACCGCGAAGGCGTTCCGGAAGCTCGATACGCAAACGCCGCTGACAATCGTGTCGGCGGATTCCGGCCGCTCCTACTCCAAACCGATGCTGTCCACCGGTCTGCGCAAGGAGCAGACGCCGGCCGATCTGGTCCAGGCGAGCCCGGAGGACATGGCCGCGGAACTGGATGCGCGGGTGATTGCGGGCACCCGGGTGGTGGCCGTCGATCGCCGTGGGCAGAGCGTGCAGCTGGCCGGCGGCGAAACCATTGGCTACGACCGGCTGGTGCTCGCCACCGGTGCCGACCCGATCGCGCCACGCCTCGATGGCGATGCCGCCAACCGCGTCCTGCAGGTCAACGATCTCGACCAGTACGAGGTGTTCCGTGAGGCCGTGGCCGGTGCCAGTCGGGTGCTGATCATGGGCGGCGGTCTGATCGGCTGCGAGTTCGCCAACGATCTGGCCGAAGCCGGTTACGGCGTGGATCTGGTGTTCCCGGAGGACGCGCCGCTGCCCCGGCTGCTGCCGGAGCGCCCGGCGCGGGCTCTGCAGGCGGCCCTGGAAGGGCTGGGCGTGCGGGTCCACACCGGCGTCACCCTGGATGCGGTCAATGGCGCCGACGGCGGCGTCGTGGCGCGGCTCTCCGGCGATCGTGAGCTCGCTGCCGACGTGGTCCTGGCGGCCATCGGCCTGAAGCCGCGCACGGCGCTGGCAGAGGAGGCCGGTCTCCGTGTCGGGCAGGGCATCAGCGTGGATCGCTACCTGACCACGTCCGACCCCGCCATCCACGCCCTTGGTGACTGTGCAGAGGTGGAAGGGTACGTGCTGCCTTACGTGGCACCGCTCAACAACGCGGCGAAGGCCATCGGTGCCACGCTCGCCGGTGACGCCACCGCCGTGAACTATCCGGTCATGCCCGTGATGGTGAAGACGAGCTGCTGCCAGGTCGTTGCGTGGCCGCCACCGGAAGACGCCACCGGGGAGTGGCACGCCGATGGTGACGGGCGGGACCTGCGCGGTGAGTTCCGCGACGCCGACGGTACGCTGCGCGGTTTCTATCTTACCGGCAGCCGTATCAAGGAGCGCATGGCGGTCACCCGCGAGATGGCACCGCTGCTGGATGGTCAGTAACCGAGTTTCGCAATCGTGTCCCTGCGTAACCGTTGCAGGGCCTCGCTGAACTGCACCGGATACGGCGTGGGGGCAGGCTCCAGCTCGCGCATGAGCTCCGGAAAGCGGGCAATAGCCGCCCAGGCCCGATCCCGGCCCGACGTGATGCCTGGTGGTTCTGCCAATGGGGCCCCGTCACGAATAATGGGCGTGAGCAGGGGGGTGCCATCCCGGTGCTCGCCGCGGCAGGTGATCTCGTCGTGACTGTAGCGCCCGTTTCCGTCACTGAACCGCCATACCTGTTTGGGGCCGGGGTGCAGTTGTTTGCCGGGCGCGTTCTTCAGGCGGGGCTCGCCATCGTACTCCGTGAGCTTGTAGGCCAGATCCAGGGATGGGGCATCCACGGATGTGCCCATTTCCGTACCGACGCCGAACCGGTCGATGGGGGCGCCGCCGACCAGCAGATCACGGATCGTCCATTCGTCGAGCCCGCCACTGGCGACGATCTGGATGTGCTCCAGCCCGGCGGCGTCGAGCAGGTCGCGGGCGTGGCGCGCCAGTGCGCCCAGGTCGCCGGAATCCAGCCGGATCGCGCCGATCTGCAGCCCTTCCTCGCGGACCAGGCGAATGACCTTCCTGACCGCCGCCAGAGTGTCGTAGGTGTCCACCAGCAGCGTCGTCCCGGGATAGAGCTGGCCATAGGTGCGGAATGCCTCCAGTTCATCGTGATGGGCCTGGATGAACGAGTGCGCCATGGTGCCGCTGGGGGGAAGGCCGTAGCGGAGGCTGCCGAGTACGTTGCTGGTGGCGCGGATGCCGCCAACGCTGTAGGCGCGGACCCCGCGCAACGCGGCGTCGGTGCCATGCATGCGGCGCATGCCGAAGTCCATCACCGGGCGGCCATCGGCCGCCAGGGTGATCCGTGCGGCCTTGGAGGCGAGCACGGTCTCGGTGGTGATCAGGTTCATGAGCACCGTCTCCAGCACCTGTGCCTCGGCCACCGGCGCGTGCACCTCCAGTATCGGTTCGTGCGGGAACACCGGGGTGCCTTCCGGCATGGCGAGGATTTCGCCGCTGAAGCGAAATCCTTCCAGCCACCTCAGGAACGGTTCTCGGAACAGGCCGACCGTCTCGAGCCGGTCGAGCTGTCGGCGCGGGAAATGCACTCGCGTTGCCAGCCGGGCGGCGTGTTCCTGGCCGCAGGCCAGCACGAAGTTGCGGTATGCGGGGGGGTTGCGGAAGAACAGGCTGAACACGGCCGATCCGTGCATGCCCTCGGCCCAGTAGGCCTGCAGCATGGTGAGTTCGTACAGGTCGGTGAACAGCCCCAGCTCGTCGTCGCTCAGGGTCAGGTCGGTCAACTGCGCCTCCGTTATCGTCGCGCGGCGCGTCCGTCCGGGAACGGCGGCGTTACCTCTCCCCATTCTGCTAGAAATGACCGGATACGGCGATAGCGCCGAAGTCCTGGGTGCCTTCCTGGCCCCGGAACTCCCGTGTGGGGAAAACGTGAGTGTAGGTGATCCGCCAGCGACGCGAGATGTTCATGGCGCCACCGACCTGGGCCTCGCCCACGAAAGGCCGTTTATCCGCCCTGCGGGAGTCGCGGAAGGTGTTGCCGTCGAGAAAGACGTCCCGGGCGACGGCGCGGCCGTCGACGCCGGCGAACAGGTACCAGCCGAAGTCCGCCTGGGGGCGAAACACTTTTGATCCGGGGAGGCTCGGTTGGATCCGCGGCGGCCCCCAGTCCATGGGCAGATTGCGGCCGATGCGCGCGGTGGCTCCAATGTTCACCTGGGTGAATACGTTGCCAACGGCGCCACCCACATGGGGCGTCAGGTCAGCCTGCCAGCCGTCGACCCCGAAGACGGCCCAGGAGCGCCACTGCCGCTCGTAGCTGAGCATCAGCGTGGGCTCGTTGTCGAGCTGGGTGTCCCAGCCCTCCGGTTGCGGTGATCCGGTGAACCGGTGGATCTCCCTCTGCACCTTGTCCGCCAGCGATGCCGGCCCGATGACACCTGCGTTGAGTTGCAGACGGTCCACCCGTCGCGGGGTCTCGCTGGCGAGGCCCACGCCGACATTGAGCCAGCCGGCGTAAGGGCGGTCACCAGGCGGGGGGTCAGGATCCTCGATGTCTTCCGGCGTGTACATGTTCTGGCCCAGGGAGTAACTGAGCTTCAGCTCGCCCCGGGGCGAGAAGAACGGCACCAGGTCGGCACCGGTGCGGACCCAGCCCGGGATACGGCTGTCCGGCGACAGCCAGGTGGCCCTTACGCCACTGGTGTAGTAGCGGTCCTCGCCGGCGAACAGGTCGTTTTCATATTCCAGGGTCAGCGTACCCCGCTCGGGCAGATCGCCGCTGGCGAGGAGCGGCCACACCAGAAGGAGGCCGGTTACGCAACGCGTGAACATGCGCTTCATCGCGCGGCGCCGTCGGCTTCGTCGGGCGGTTGCCGCTCACCGCGGGTGGACGTGAGCAGCACCGTGTCCATGAGGCGCGTGGACAACCCGCGGCGCAGGATGCCGAACAGCCAGGTGGGCACGGTGACGTAGTAGCGCGGGCGTGGCCGGCGGCTCTCCAGGGCATGCCGGACTTTCCGCGTCACGGCGTCGGCATCCAGGGTGAAGCCGCCCACGCGGTCGGGCGCCGTCAGCCGGTGCTCCATGGCGCGATAGGCGCGGGCGTGTGCGCTGCGCTCGGCGTCGATGTTGGCGAGATAGCGCGCATAGGCATTGGCACGGAACCGGCTCATGATCGGGCCCGGCTCCACCAGCGCCACGTGGATGCCGGTGCCGCGGAGTTCCATGCGCAGCGTGTCCACCAGTCCCTCCATGGCGAACTTCGAGGCGACGTAGGCGCCCCGGTAGGGCAGGGCCGCGAACCCGAGCACGGAGCTGTTGTAGACAATGCGCCCGTGGCCCTGGCGCCGCATGACCGGAAGCACCTGATTGGTGAGCTCCTGGGCACCGAAGAGATTGGTCTCGAACTGCGCCCGCAGGGCATCGCGAGTCAGATCCTCGACCGCCCCGGGCTGGCCGAATCCGGCGTTGTTGAACAGGGCATCCAGGTGGCCACCGGTGCTGGCGAGCGTGGTTTCCACGGCGGCGGTGATGCTCGCCGGCTCATCCACATCGAGCTGCACCGCTTCAAGCCCATCGTCCCGCAGGCGGCGGAGGTCGTCCTCCCGGCGGGCGCCGGCGAACACCCGCCAACCGCGTTGACGCAGTGCGACGGCAGTGGCGTAGCCGATTCCTGAGGAGCATCCGGAGATCAGAACCGAACGACTGAGGTGCATGATTTCGTCCCTGACAATAGATGGGGGCCGCACCGTGCCACGGCAGGGCTACCCTATCGCAACTTGGGGTGCAGGACACTAGGCCAGCAGCACGGCGACGATACCGGTGATGAAAACGCCATCGAAGGTGCCTGCACCGCCAATGGAGGCCACCGGTACGCCCAACTCGCGGATGTTGTTCACGCGCAGAAGGTCGGCGCCGATCAGCACGCCGAGCGTCCCGGCGATATAGGCCAGCGGGGCAGACAGGTCACCACCCAGCATCACTGCCAGTACGGCCGCGGTGATCGGTGCCACCAGTACCGGCATGGCGATACCCAAGCCGGGGATGGGGCGGCTGAACAGGTAGCACACGGCGCTCTGGCCCGCCACGGCCAGGACCACCGGTGCCAGAGGCAGCGGCTGTGTGGCCAGCAGATAAAGACTGAACGCCACCGGGATGATCGCCCCGCCGAGGTTGATGGCAACCACCGTGCGGCCGTTGAACGGATGCTGCATGCGCTGCAGCCAGGGCATGGCGGCGGGCGGCCGGTCCGGGCGCACGTCGGTGTCCGCCTGCATCTGGAACAGCGGCATGTTGATCAGGCTGCCGGCCACACAGCTGAACAGCAGCAGCATCCCCGATCCGGCGGTGAGCCCGAGCTTGTCGAAGGCGATACTGACCGCACCGATCTGGATCAGGGCGAACAGGAAAACCAGCGCAATGATGCCGATGAACAGAGGGATGACAATGCTCCGAGGTTGCCGCTGCAGGCTCGTGGTGATTGTCGCGCACCCGCGGGGCCGTGCCCAGCCCCGCGGCGTGACGCAACACTTGTGTTGACAAGCGCCTGGCCTTATATAGATTGCGTCGATTTCCGGAGGACACAACCCATGCCGATTTACGAGTACCTGTGTGATGGATGCGGGCACGAGCAGGAAGCGATCCAGAAATTCAGCGACGCGCCGCTCACCGACTGCGACGAATGCGGCGAGCCGCGCCTGCGCAAGAAGATCTCCGCGGCGGGGTTCCGCCTGAAGGGGGGGGGCTGGTACGAAACGGACTTCAAGTCGTCGAACCAGCGCAACGTGGCCGGTGACAGTACGTCGGGGGGCAGCTCCGGAGGCGGTGGCGACAGTGGTGGCTCGTCCTCCGGCGGATCCGAAGGCAGCAAGAGCGGGAGCACCGACTCCAAGGCGGCCGCAAACTCCTGAAACCGCGGGTCAGTCGCTTGCGCCGCCCCGGGTGAGACCGTAACATTGCCGCCCTGCTCAGGCGGGTTCAGGGCCCGCGTCTCACCACGAACATCCAGGGCATAGTTGTCATGCGCAGCCATTATTGCGGCCAGGTAACCGAAGACCTTCTCGACACGGACGTGGAACTCTGCGGCTGGGTGCACAGGCGCCGCGACCACGGCGGTGTGATTTTCATCGACCTGCGGGACCGTGACGGTCTCGTCCAGGTGGTGTTTGATCCGGATCGTGCGGCGTCTTTCGCCACGGCCGAGAGTGTCCGCGGCGAATACGTGCTGCGCGTGCGCGGCCGTGTGCGGCGGCGCCCGGAAGGCACCGAGAACAGCAGCCTGAACAGTGGGCAGGTGGAGGTGCTCGGCCACGAGCTGGAGGTGCTCAACACCGCGAAAACGCCACCGTTTCAGCTGGATGACGAGGACGTGGGCGAGGATGTCCGCCTGCGCCACCGCTACGTGGACCTGCGCCGGCCCGAGATGCTGGAGAAGCTGCGGACCCGTGCCCGGATCACCAGTGAGCTGCGCCGTTACCTGGACGACAACGGCTTTCTCGATATCGAAACCCCCATGCTGACCCGGGCGACCCCGGAGGGCGCGCGCGATTACCTGGTGCCGAGCCGTGTGCACCCGGGTGAGTTCTATGCGCTGCCCCAGTCGCCGCAGCTGTTCAAGCAGCTGCTGATGATGTCCGGCATGGACCGCTACTACCAGATTACCCGCTGCTTTCGCGACGAGGACCTGCGCGCGGACCGCCAGCCGGAGTTCACCCAACTCGACATCGAGACCTCGTTCATGGATGAGGACGCCATCATGGACATGATGGAGGGCATGATTGCCGGGTTGTTCAGCTCCGTACTGGGGCAGGAGTTGCCGCGGCCGTTCCCGCGGATGACTTACGCCGAGGCCGTGCATCGCTTCGGCATCGACCGCCCGGACCTGCGTATCCCGCTGGAGCTGGTGGAGGTGGCGGACCTGCTCACCGACGTGGAGTTCAAGGTGTTCTCCGCGCCGGCGAACGACCCCAAGGGCCGGGTCGCCGCCCTGCGCCTGCCGGGTGGCGGCGATCTCACCCGCAAGGAGATCGACGGCTACACCGACTATGTGGGCCGTTACGGCGCCAAGGGGCTTGCCTACATCAAGGTCAACGACCCGAGCCAGGGCAAGGACGGCCTCCAGTCGCCGATCATCAAGTTCATGCCGGATGAGGCGGTGGCCGGCATTCTGGAGCGCACCGGCGCCCAGGCGGGCGATCTCATCTTCTTCGGCGCCGACAAGGCCAAGGTGGTCAACGACGCTCTGGGGGCGCTGCGCGTCAAACTCGGCCATGACCGCGGTCTGGTGGAGACGGGCTGGCGGCCCATGTGGGTGGTGGATTTCCCCATGTTCGAGTACGACGAACAGGACAAGCGCCTCTACGCCCTGCATCATCCGTTTACCGCGCCCACCGTCGAGAGCGTGGACGAACTCAAGAGCGCCGACGCCGAGCAGCTCCAGTCCCGCGCCTACGACATGGTGCTCAACGGAACCGAGGTCGGTGGCGGCTCCATCCGTATTCACCGCCCCGACATGCAGCGCGCCGTGCTGGGCCTGCTGGGCATCGGCGAAGAAGAGGCCCGGGAGAAGTTCGGCTTTCTGCTGGATGCCCTCGAGTATGGCGCGCCGCCCCACGGCGGTATCGCCTTCGGGCTGGATCGCCTGGTGATGCTCATGACCGACTCCGGTTCCATTCGCGATGTCATGGCCTTCCCGAAGACGCAGACGGCGAGCTGCCTGCTCACCGAGGCGCCGGCGCCTGTGGGCGAGGCGCAGCTGAAGGAGCTTGGCTTGCGTTTGCGCAAGACCGTGGCCGCGCAGGGGTGACGACCATCCGGTTCTAGGTACGGAGGGGTTGCTGGTGGATGGTCTCACCACCGTCCGCGCTCCGAACCGCGATTGTCAGGGGCTGGCCCCGGCTCACCCCGGTATCGAGATTGACGTGGCCGAAGCCACGTAACGGTAGGCCGTGGCAGTCCGCCGCCGGCATGTGGCCGCAGTAAGTGGTCGACAGGCCGGTCGGTGCCGTCTGGCCGCCCCACTCGGCTTGCAGTCGCTGCAGTGCGAGCCCCAGGTCCCGTTGCCATATCAGGGTCCGGGAGCAGCCCGGGGCGCCGACATCGATGTCGGCGTCTGTGACATCCTTCGAAAACCCCGCATGGACAACGTGATATCGGTACTCCTGATTCCCCACGACCAGTACGTGGGGGAGCTGCCTGACCCGTTCGATCAGGGCGGTCAGAGACGCGTCGGCTGGCCAGTTCGCCAGCAGCCATTCGCCGCCATTATTCTGGTGGACGGCAAAGCGCGCGTCGGTCCCGCCCTCCGTGCTCAATTGTCTGACTGCGCCGATCAGCAGATCCTCATGATTACCCATGACAGCGTGAAACCATGGTGTCTCCAGCAGGCGCAGGCAGCCGCGCGAGTCCGGGCCCCGGTCCACCAGGTCCCCCACGGAGATGACCCGGTCCCGGGACGGGTCGAACCGCAGCGCCTCAAGGGCCGCTTCCAGCGTCGCGCGATGGCCGTGCAGATCGCCGATCACCAGGTCGCGGCCATGCTCGTTTGCGGGCAGGCGGTGAACGCGTGCGTCGCTGGTTCGCCGCCGTGGCCACCCCAGAGCCTTCAGGAGCATCTTGGTATCACTTCAGGCCAGCCTCCTCCAGGAGCGTGTCCAGCAAGCCCACGGGCACCGCGTAGGTGATGCCGCTTGGCTCGGAGATCACGCGCTCGCGCGACTGCTGCACAAAGACGCGGTTGATGACCCCGACGACGTTGCCCGAGTCGGGTTCGTAAAGCGGACTGCCACTGTTGCCCGGGTAAGCGGTCGCGTCCAGCTGGAACACCCCTGGGGGCTGGTTGCGCAACTGGCGCAGCGTTGCCGGGTCCAGGTCGCCGCTGCGTGCCGCAGGGGCGGCCAGTGGCGTAATGGCCGCGACGATACCCCGGTGGGTTGCCGGATAGAGCCCCAGGACCATGCCGATCGGATACCCGGTGAAGGCGAGCAGCTGGCCTTCCCGGACCGCCTCTGAATCCCCCAGCGTCAGTGCCGGTAGGGGGGCACCGTCGAAGCGCAGGATGGCAAGGTCCACGGATTCATCCACCGCAACGGTCTCGGCCCGGCGGGCTTCGCCATCCCTGCCACTGCCCACGAACACGCTCAGACGCTCGCCTCTGTCGTTGTCCACGGATTGCGGAATGGCGTGGGCGTTGGTGACCACATGCCGGCCGTCGGCGATGACGAACCCGGTCGCCTCCAGGTGTACCGACGGGGTTCGTGTCCGCTGATACGTGCCAATGCCCACGACAGATGGCCGCACGGACTCGATGGTATCCGGCAGTGCGGTGATGGGGTTGCCTGTGACGGTGAGCGACCATGCCAGAGCCAGCGTGCCGATCATGGAGCACAGCGCAAGGATGCTCAAGCGCGGTTGCCGTTCGGTAGTCGTTGTGCGCACCCGGTTTCTCCCGTGACTGCCGCGCTGCCGGGGCTGCGCAGGCCATGGTCCATGGACGCCCTCATGGGCCGGTCTGATAGAGCCATCATGTCATTCGTGAGCTATGCTGTGAACTAGTTCACAAAAGTGTCGATCTTTTTTTTAACTGCGACTATCCTTTCGTTCAGGACGAGATGGAACCCGGAGAGGATCTGCCTGTGCGGGGCAGTGGGTTGCATCTGTCGGGGCGAGGGGGATACGGGTCTGGCGGGCGATTCGAGAATAAGAAGGACGCGGGCATGATCAGGTTGTTCAGCCATTACGTGCCCAGAAACACGTTATTCGTCGTGCTTCTGGAGGCGTTGATCCTTGCGGTCTGTGTGTATGGCGTGGCGTTGATCTGGAAAGGGCCCGGGCAGGCGGCGGACACGGAACGCCTGGCGGTCGAATCACTGATGCTCGCCTCGGCCATGCTGACGGCAATGGTCCTGCTGGGTGTCTACGGCCGGGCGTCCATTGAAGGGTGGGGCTCCACCCTGCTGCGGCTGCTGGTGGCAGCCGCCATGGGTTTTGGTGTGGTCAGCCTCGCTTCCAGCAACTTCGACGACACTCTTGCCATCCTGGGAGCTCCCGGACTTGCAGGTATCGCCGCCGCGTTCGTTCTGATCTCGGTGGAGCGGCTGATCGTATTCCGCTGGAGTGGTGCGAACGCCCTGCGGCCGCGAGTGCTGGTTCTGGGGGCCGGAAGCCGCGCGGGACGTGTGGATGAACTGGTTCGGTCTCACTCCACCGCCAGGCGTATGGATGTCGTTGGCTTTGTGCCCGCCAACGAAGGGCAGCCCGCGGTCGGGGAGGCGCGGCGGATCGAGCGCGAAGGCGACGAGCGCCTGTGGGACCTGGTGCGGCGGCTGGGGGTGAACGAGATTGTGGTGGGCGTGCGCGACCGGCGCAATGGCGGATTACCCGTGGGCGAGCTGCTGGAGTGTCGTCTTCGGGGGGTGCGGGTCACCACTCTGACCGATTTCTTCGAGCGCGAAACCGGCCAGATCCGGGTGGACTCGCTCAACAGTAGCTGGCTGATTTTCAGCGAGGGCTTTCGGCGCAATACCCTGCGCCGCGTGGTCAAGCGGACATTCGATATCGTCGCCAGCAGTGCCCTGCTCGTTGTGGCGGCGCCGGTCATGCTGCTGACGGCCATGGCCATTGTGCTGACCATGGGGCTGCCGGTGTTCTACTACCAGCAGCGCGTAGGCGAGGGAGGTCGGGTGTTCAGGATCTGCAAGTTCCGCAGCATGCGCAACGACGCGGAGTCGGACGGCCAGGCCCGGTGGGCCACAGCGGCGGATGACCGGATCACCCCGGTAGGTCGCGTTATCCGGCTGCTGCGCATCGACGAGTTGCCGCAGATCATCAACGTGCTGCGTGGCGACATGAGCTTTGTCGGTCCCCGGCCCGAGCGGCCGGAGTTCGTGGAAGGGCTCGCCAGGGAGATCCCCTACTACGACGCCCGGCACAGCATCAAACCCGGGATCACGGGCTGGGCGCAGGTGCGTTACGCCTACGGTGCGTCCGTGGAGGACGCCCGGCAGAAACTTCAGTACGACCTTTACTACGTGAAGAACCACACGCTGTTTCTGGACATCATGATTCTCCTGGACACGGTGCAGGTGGTGCTCTTCGGAAAGGGCGCGCGGTAACGCTGTGCCTGGTTCGCTGGCGGGATAAAGGAGTCTGTGTTGGACGCAGGGAGCATCGGGTACTGGCTTGCGGCCGCCGCCTTTCTGGCGTTGGCGGCGGTAGCCGTTGTCCTGTGGCGCAGTCGGGCGCTTTGCCTCTGGGTCGCCCTGGGTGCGCTGGCGTCCGGCATCTGGGCTCTGGTACACGCTCAGGGCGGAGCCGCGCCGCCGGCGCTGCAGTACCTTGCCGAACTGGTTCGCTACGCCGGCTGGATCGGGGTGATGCTGGTGATGCTCGGGCAGCCCTACCTGGTCAATGCGCCGGCCGCACGGCCGTTGCTCAAGGCCGTGGGAGTCGGGCTCGGCGTCGCCCTGGTGGTGATGGTCCTGGCCGCGCTGATCCACGTGCTGCCGTTGCCGGAGGTGTTCGCGGGGCTGGTCGTGCTGCGCCACCCGTTGCCCTATCTGGTCATGGCCGTACTGGCGGCAATGTTAGTGGAACAGCTCTATCGCAACACCCATCCGGATCGGCGCTGGGCCATCAAACCGCTGTGCATCGGGCTTGCCGCGGTGTTCGTCTACGACATTTATCTGTACGCCGACGGCACGCTGTTCCGAGGCCTCCAGGTTCCGCTCTGGGACGCGCGCGGCTTCATCAACCTGCTCGTGGTTCCGCTGCTGGCGCTGTCGACAGTGCGCAGCCGCTCGGTCTCGCAGCCCATCTCGGTGTCGCGCCAACTGCTGTTCCACTCGGTCGTGCTGGTGGGGTCCGGCGTCTATCTCCTGCTCATGGCCGGCGCCGGCTACTACATCCGCTATGTCGGCGGCACCTGGGGCAGTGTTCTCCAGGCTGCGTTTCTGTTCGGCGCGCTGTTGCTGCTGATCGCCTTCCTGCTGTCCGGCGCCGCCAGGGCGCGGTTGAAGGTCGTGCTGAGCAAGCACCTGCTGCGGTATCGCTACGACTACCGCAGCGAGTGGCTGCGGTTCATCGATACGCTGTCCACCAACGATGTGGAGCAGTCCCTGCGCCAACGGGCCATCATCGCGCTGGCCGAGATCATGGATTCGCCCCAGGGGCTGCTGTTCAGCCGGGGAGAGGACGGGCGTCTGCGGCTGACCGAATCGTGGAACTTCGGTGAGCCCGACACCCTTGTGGAGCCTGAAGACGGCCCGCTGGCCGATTTTCTTCAACGCACGGAATGGGTGGTAGACCTCAAGGAGTACCGTGCGAACCCGGAGCTCTATCATGGCCTGGACATTCCCCACTGGTTGCACAACGTCCAGCGTGCCTGGCTGATCGTTCCGATGATGCAGCTCGAGCGCCTCCAGGGGTTCGTCATTCTGGGCGAGCCGCGCGCGCCCCGGCAGCTGAACTGGGAAGACCATGACCTGCTGAAGACGGCGGGGCGCCAGTTGGCGAGCTACATCGGCCTGCTGGATGCCACTGACGCGCTGACGGAGAGTCGCCAGTTCGAGGCCTACAACCGGTTATCGGCCTACGTGGTTCATGATCTCAAGAACGTGTCCGCGCAGCTGGGGCTGGTGGTGGGGAATGCGGAGCGCCACGCGGACAATCCCGAGTTCGTGGCGGACGCCATGCGCACAGTGGCCAACGCCAAGGCCCGCATGGACCGCATCCTGGGCCACCTGCGCCGCGGCGGTGACGAGGCATCTCGTCAGCTTGAGCGCTTTCCCCTGCGCGATGCACTGGACGAAGTGGTTGATCGCTGCCGTCGCGCTCACCCCGTCCCGGTGCTCGCCGGGCAACCCGACGGTCTGGTTCTGACCGGGTCTCGCGAATCGTTTGTCACCGCGGTGGAGCACCTGGTGCAGAACGCCCAGGAGGCTACCCCTGATGACGGGGTTGTCACCCTGGACGTGCGGGGTGGCCCGGGGGAGACCGTGCTCACGATCGAGGATACTGGCTCGGGCATGGATGGCGCCTTTGTTCGGGAGCGCCTCTTCCGCCCCTTTCAGACCACCAAGGGAAACGCCGGCATGGGCATCGGCGTGTTCGAGGCGCGCGAGGTGGCGCGGCGCATGGGTGGTGATCTCACCGTGGTGAGCCAGCCTGCACGGGGCACCTGCTTCTCGATGCAGCTTCCCGGCGCCGAGCCGCGGGCCAATGTTCTGACTGATGGATCCGAAACGACTGGAGAGGGTCTTGGAAGAAGCCGTTCGCAAGTTGCTCATCATTGAGGATGACCCGGGCCTGAAGAGCCAGCTGCGCTGGTGTTTTCAGGGGTTCGAGGTGCTCACTGCCGACGATCGGGAGCAGGCACTCGCCCAGGTGCATCGCCATTCCCCCGCGATTGTCACGCTGGATCTGGGCCTGCCCCCGGATCCGGCCAACGCCAGTGAAGGGCTCCAGGCGCTGGAGGACATTCTAAGCCTGCGTCCGGAGACGAAGGTGATCGTCGTCACCGGCAGTGATGATCGCACCAATGCGCTCAAGGCCATTGCGCGTGGTGCCTACGACTTCTATCAGAAGCCGGTGGATGGCGACGTGTTGCAGCTAATCGCCGAACGTGCCCATCGCGTCTACGAACTCGAGCAGGAGAACCGGCGCTTGATGCGCCAGGGCGCCGGGACGCCTCTCGAGGGCGTCATCACCGCTGACCCGGAGATGCTGCAGGCGTGCAAGACCGTGGAGAAGGTGGCGCCGGTGGACGCCACCGTGCTGTTGCTGGGTGATAGCGGCACCGGCAAAGAGGTGCTGGCCCGCGCGGTGCATCAGCTCAGCCCGCGCCACAAGGGGCGTTTCGTCGCAATCAATTGCGCCGCGATCCCCGAGAATTTGCTGGAGAGTGAGCTGTTCGGGTACGAAAAGGGTGCGTTCACCGGTGCCGCAAAGCAGACCATCGGCCAGATCGAGTACGCCGATGGCGGGACGCTGTTTCTCGACGAGATCGGCGATCTGCCGCTGTCGCTGCAGGCCAAGCTGCTCCGTTTTCTGCAGGAACGGGTCATCGAGCGTCTGGGGGCACGCGGGGAGGTGCCCGTGGACGTCCGGGTGGTGTGCGCAACGCACCAGGACCTGGACACCCTGATGCGGGAAGAGCGCTTCCGGGAAGACCTCTACTACCGCATCAGTGAACTGACGATACGTATTCCGCCCCTGGGCCAGCGGAGCGGGGATGCGGTGCTGCTTGCCCATCACTTCCTTGATCACTTCGGCCGCCAGCACGGCAGACGGCGCAGTGGCTTCAGCGCCGACGCGCTGGCCGCCATCGAGGCGCATAGCTGGCCGGGCAACGTCCGCGAGCTGGAGAACGTGGTGCGCAAGTCGGTGATCATGGCTGAGGGTCCCGAGGTCACCGCCGATGATCTCGGGCTCGTCGCGCCGGTGGCCGAACATGACTCCCTGAAGATCCGGGACGTTCGCGACGCGGCCGAGTCGCGGGCGGTTAGGCGCGCCCTCAGTCGCACCAACGGGAACATCGCTCAGGCGGCGGATGTGCTGGGCGTGTCCCGGCCCACGTTGTACAGCCTGTTGAACAAGTTCGGTCTCAAGTGACAGCGAGAGGGGCCTGGCATCGTGCCCGGCTCACAGAGAGGTGGAAGATGAATCGCGCCAAGGAAAGAAGCCATCGGGGTATCCCGCAGGTTAGTGGTCTGATTCTGGCCAGTGCGCTTGGTGTTGCGCTCGCCGGTTGCGACAGCCTGTTCGGTGTCGACGAGCAGGAATATGTGTCGCGCGGGGTGAGTTACTACCAGGACGGGCGTTACAACGAGAGCATGATCGAGCTGCGCAATGCCCTGCAGCAGAACTCGGAGAACGAACAGGCGCGGTTCTACCTGGGAGTGGTGCAGTTGACCCTCGGGGACTACTCCGCCGCGAGACGTGACCTGGAGCGAGCCCGGGAGCTTGGTTACGACGGGGCGGAGCTGGCGCTTCCGCTGGCACAGGCGCGGCTTGCCAGCAGCGCGTATACGGAAGTCCTGGACGTTGAGCCGGGAGATGACCTCAGTCAGGCGGACAGGGCGGAACTCCATGCCGTGCGCGGGCGCGCCTACCTGATGATGGAAGATGCGGAGGGCGCCCGGAAGGAATTCCGGCAGGCGCTGTCCGCCGATCCCGGCGCCGCCAGCGCCCGATTCGGCCAGGTGCTGATGGCGCGGATTGACAACGACCCGGAGCGCATGCGGCGCTGGGTGGAGCGGACGCTGTCGGCTGACGAACACCATGTGGACGCGTGGCGCACGCGCGCCCTGCTGGACATCACCGAGGGGCGTGACGGCGACGCCGATTACGCCCTCGACCGGGCTGTGGAGTCGGCCAGCCCACCCGTGCCTCAGGATCTCTACCGCCGCGCCATGATGCGTCTCCAGCGCGGCGACCTGGACGCCGCCGCCAAGGACGCCAGGCAACTGGTGGAGCTGGCCCCGGACCTGGCCGACGGGCGCTACATGGTCGGTCTGGTTGAACTGCGCAAGGGGAACACCAGCAGCGCTCAGACGGAGATGGAAGCCGCGCTTTCGCGAAACTCGCGCCTGGCGCCGGCGCGACTGATGCTTGGTGTCATTCATGGTGACGCCGGCCGTTATGATCAGGCCCGGTACCAGCTCGAGCGGTATCAGGTGCTCATGCCGGACGCCCGCATCGGCAGTGTCGCTCTGGCGGCGCTGGAAGGGCGCAAGGGCAATACCGACGCCGCCCGGCAGACGCTCAACGGCCATCTGCAGCGCTATCCCGACGATGCCAATGCACAGGCGCTGCGGACGTTGCTCAGCGCCGAAGGGGATACCAACCCCTCCATGGTGGCGATGGTGTTCTCGGCCATGGGTGCCGCAGACGACATCGCGGGCTCAACGGACGATGTGGTGAACGGAGAAGGTCTGGTCGCCGGGCTGGACGAAGCCGGCAGCAACGGCCCGTCCGAAGAGGACGTGAGAGCGATAAGGGACTTGCTCTCGCGTGGCGACTACGAGCAGGCGCGGGACCAGGCGGAGACCCTCATCGAGTCCTATCCTGACGTCGCCCAGCTCTACAATCTCAAGGCCGGGGCGTATCTGGCGATGGGAGAACTTCAGTCAGGGGTGGACGCCCTGGCGCAGGCGCTGGAGGTGGAGCCGGGCAACTACTCTGCGGTCAGCAATCTGGGGCAGTTGCTGTTGCGGGCGGATCGCCGCGACGATGCACTCAGGCTGTATCGCCAGGCGCATGAGGCCAACCCGGATCACCTGGAAATGCACCTGACGCTTGCCCGGCTGGAACATGAGGCGGGCAACACCGAGCGGTCGAACGAACTGGTTGCCGACGCTGTGGAGCGGCACCCGGACGCCGTCGAGCCGCGCATGATTCACGCACGTCGGCTGGTTGCGGATGGTGATGCCCGGGCGGCGCTGGAGGCAATCGAGCCGCTTCTCGAGGAACACGGCGACGATGAGCAGATCCTGCTCGTGCAGGCTGATGCTCACGAGGCTCTCGGGGAGCACGAGGCGGCCATTGAGGCATGGAGCCGGCTGGTGGAGCGTCACCCGGACAATGCTGAGCTGCGGACGGGCCTGGCCCGGAGCCAGGCCCGCATGGGCGATACGGATGCCGCTATCGACAGTCTTCATGCTGCCATCGAGGGGGCGCCCGACAAGGCCGAGCCCCGCGTGCTGCTGATTCATGTGCTGTTGAACGCTGACGATGCAGCAGCCGCGGAGGCCGCCTACCAGGACCTCATCAGCACAGTCGGCGAGAGCAGCGAGCGGCTTCAGCACGGCGCGACGGTCGCGTTCGCCGACGATCGCCCCGACGACGCCCTGCAACGGCTGCAGCGAGCGCAGGAGACCAACCCCTCCGAGCAGGGCGCCCTGACGCTTGCCCAGGGCTATCAGCAGGCAGGCCGTCAGGATGACGCGCACGAGGTGCTCGAGGACTGGTACCGGGAGGTTGACGGCGGCATGAGCATGACCGGGCGTCACCTCCTGGCCGCGCTAAGGCTGGAAGTCGATGACACGCCCGGAGCAATCGAGCTGTACGAGGACATGCTCGCGGAGGACCCGGACGACCCCGTGATGCTCAACAATCTCGCCTGGGCGCTGCGCGAGAGCGACCCGAAGCGAGCCGTCACGCTGGCGGAGCGGGCTGCCGGTATCGCCCCGGGCATGGCGGATATCGACCACACGTTGGCGGTTGCGCTGCACCAGGCGGGCGATCACCGGCGGGCGCTCGAACTCATGGAGGAGGTGGTCGGTCGCGACGATCGGCCGACCTACCGGCTGGAGCTGGCCGAGTTCTATCTGCAAGCGGGTGACGATGCGAAGGCGGAGCCACTGCTTCGGGGCCTGGCTGATGCCGATTTCGATGGGGTGGACAGGGCGAACACGCTGTTGGAGTCGCTGGCCCAGTGAACAGCTGCACGACTAGTAGTGTGTCGGTGGCCGACGGATCAGAAGGCCCGGGTGTTGACCGGCTTTACATGATTGTCACCGAGGTGCGGTGGGGTAATCGTAAAACCTTGATATATTCGGTTAATTAAGGGTTGGCATCGTGTATGCATTCTCCTTGCTAGCGCAGACTGACATCACACCTTGGAGGACGTCGCGCAACCACGATGGGTAATGGAGATCACGGATATGCTTGCCTCAAAAAGACTCGGTATTTCAATGGTGACCGCCCTGGCTCTGGGGGTTGGCGGTATCGGCGCCGCCCACGCCAGTGCGATGACCTATTCCCAGCTGTCGATTTTCGGTTTCCAGGTGTTCAAGTCGGATGGCACCACCCAGTGGGACGTCAGCGACTTCGATAACCTGGCGGTTGGTAACTCGGGCAGCACGAGTGCCTCCCTGAACAGTATTCCGGGGTCGGA
The DNA here is from genome assembly GCF_048323695.1 of Aquisalimonas sp. APHAB1-3. NCBI lineage: Bacteria > Pseudomonadati > Pseudomonadota > Gammaproteobacteria > Chromatiales > Ectothiorhodospiraceae > Aquisalimonas > Aquisalimonas sp. APHAB1-3. Next base: position 134,991 of record NZ_JBLWFT010000006.1, read on the forward strand.
TGGTGATTCCATCTCGCCGACCTCAGGTCCGGTTGACCCGGCCCAGGCCTGCCAGGGAGCCGATTGTGGAGGTATTCCCCAGAATACGTTCGAACAACAGCCTTCCGGGCAACACTTTTCACGAGGTGACGCCCGCCTGGAGGGTGCGCTAATCACCGGGCTGGAAGGCCCGTCGGAAGTGACCGCGGATACGGTGAGTGAAATCCAGCTGTCGCGGAGTGATGGTGGTACGGCCAGTGCGAACCTCGGGACGAACACCGAATTCCGCTTCATGCTGAACGAGGAGAACAGTGGTGAAGCTCTCGACTTCCAGTTCTCCGCCGTGAAGCTGATGGAAGCCATGCTCGGTGAGCCCGAAGGCTCTGTGTTCGTGGATCAGACCTTCCGGATCTCGATTCGGGACGAGGATGCCGGTCAGACGATCTTCGCCTTCTCACCGGATGGTAGTGGCGCTCGGGGGATCACTGGCGGTCAAGCCCTGACAGACGAATGCAACCTGAACGACGAGTTCGGTCGCACCAACAACCCGGGTACGTCTGACGCCACATGCTCCGGCAACTTCCGGGCTGTGACGAACGAGCTCATGTCCGGCACGAACTACAGCTTGAACATCTCGCACAACGCCTTTACGAGTGCGAGTGTCCAGGTGCCGGAGCCGGGTACACTGGCGCTGTTTGGCCTTGGCCTGCTGGGTGTTGGGGCAGCCGGTCTGCGTCGCCGTCGCAGCTGATAGGGACGACTAACGGACCAGGAATCGCCGGAGTGTTTCTCCGGCGATTTTTTCGTTTGTTCTAGTAACGGCCGGGGGCCATGACCCCCTTGGGGTCCAGCGCCTGCTTGATCCGCCGCACGGTCGCCCAGTAGCTGTCGTCCCCCGGGTTCAGGGACGTCATGGCCTGCGGGCCGACCCGGTAGGGCGGATAGCCGGCGCGCATGACCGCTTCCAGTAACGCATCGTGACAGGCCCGGGCGCGACGGACCTCGCCCGGGTCTTCCTTGTCGTACGAGACAGTGATGACGCCGCCGAGGGCGCGGTCTGTCACGGTGTTCAGTGTGAGCAGCAGATCGAAGTCGTATTCCGTCATGATCGGTTCGATGGTGTCATGCAGCTTTACAGCGTCCTCGCCGCGCATGGGGATGACCGGCGAGACCCAGTACATGCCGCAGTTGTCGGCAGCCGGATTGGCCTGCTGCGGGAAGTGTTCCGGCAGCCCGCCACGGCGCTTCCAGTACGCCCCGGCGAGAAAGCGCCGGCTGGGGATGCCCTTGTTCATGTCGAACAGTGCCCTGGCCGTCTCCACCGTGGCCTGCAGGCGCTGACCCCAGCCGGTTCCCCTGAAGGCGCGCGCGACCTTGTAGCCCATGTCCAGTTTGCCTTCGGAGAGAAAGCGCAGCCGCCAGCCCGGTCGCCGGAGCGCGCGGCGTAGCGCTTGCCGGGCCGCATTCACCTGCGGCCGCGATCCCGTCAGTGCACCCGAGATGGTCCAGGCGCCCAGCCCCGCCTCCCGGCGCATCTGCCGCCGCAGATCGGCGGGAAGCCGCCCGGCGCCGCCCGTCCGGTCGCGCGGAAACGGTCCGCCGCTCGAGAGCAGGCGCAGATCGTTGCCTACGTGCACGATGCTGCGCAGCGTCCCGTCCAGCCGGAGCTTGCGCAGGGTGTCCACGGCTGCGGCAAGGTCGTCGTCCGCGTCGATCATGCAGATGAAGTGCACTGTGTGTTCCGGCTCCGGCATGAGCCACAGGCCCATGCGGGTGGTTATGCCCAGCCCCGACTGCGTGAACAGCCCGTCCAGATAGGGGCCGACGCCGTAGGGGAACAGGTGGGTGGCCTGGGCGTTGTCGTAGTGCCCGAAGCCGGTTTTCAGCAGTTCGCCGTTCGGCAGCACGATCTCCAGTCCGGAGATCGTCTGCATGCGGTTGCCGTAGGCGGAGTGCCCGTAGCCCCGCTCCATGATGTTGCCCACCAGGCTGGTGTCCGGGCCCGCGCCGGTGCAGTCCATGATCAGCGGGATACCGTGATCGCGCAGATAGCTGGAGAGCTGCCCCTGTGTGACGCCGGGTTCGATGACCGCATACGCCAGGGTCTCGTCCACGTGCAGGATGCGGTCCATGCGCGAGAGATCGACGATCACCTGACCGTCATGAACCGCGCAGGCATCGCCATAGCCCCAGTTGCGGCCGCGGCTGATCGGGTAAAGGGGCAGGCCGTGAGCGGCGGCGATGCGAGCCACCTCCTGCACCTCCGGGGTGGTCCCGGGGCGGAGCACAGCCAGTGGCACGGTGCCGCAGTCTGACGTGCTGTGCAGGTATGGCGCGAGCTGGTGGGGCTCCGTGAGCACGTGCGCCTCGCCAAGGCTGTTACGCCAGGCCGGAAGCGCGCAGGCAAGAGACTCCGGGGGCGCGGCTGAACCGCTGGATTGATCATCCATGTGGGCTCCGTGATTCGGGGGCTCAGACTCGGGTGCGTCGGGAGGGCGGTGGTGTGGTGCCTTCGTCTCCGCCTTGCAGTTGTGCCAAGGCGCTGTCATAGAGCGCATGGAATTCGGGTTTCATGCCCTTCATGGCGGTTTCGTGGTGCATGTAGAACGCGGCCCTCTGGCCATGATAATCGATCATCGCGCCGATCCGGGTGAAATACAGGCCGGACCGGGCCAGCAACCGCGCCAGGCGAGGTTCCATCATCGCGAACATGTGTGGCCGGTCGGACACGGCCGAGAGTGCGACGGCGGAGAGAAACAGCGCCACGGAAATGAGCGGGTAGTTACGGCTCTCTTCTCTGGCATGCCCGGACTCGGGGCCGAGGCCGGCGGGGCTCTGGGTTTCACCGGGACGCCTGCGGAAAACGGCGCGGACTGCGAGTCGTGACGTCTCGCAGATCGTCTCGCTGCCGAAGCGGTCGGGATGGATCGCCGCGTGCTCAAGGCTGTGACCGCAGTATCGCTCCATGGGTAACGGCTCGGTTGCGGTGGACGGCGGCGTAATCAGGCGGACACAGCCGGCAATGGCCCCGGTGTGCCGGTGTATGACGGCGGCGTGCAGAGCCCGGTCGTCATACTCGTCCCGTTCCATGCCGCCCGGGCAGTCCTCTTCGCGCTCGAAACCGTACTCACGGCAGTAGACCAGGTAGCGCAGCCGGAAGATGCGGTGAAGAACCGCCTCCGACTGGACCGGAATGATCCGGAAGAACCGATTGAACCGCTGTGCCAGGTCGTTTTCGTTCATTCTGCGCCCGCGGACTCCGTTGTTCCCATGCCCGGCCGGCGTTGCCGCCCGCTGATGCCTGGTCGCCTTGTGTTGATCTTTTCGTATTCTATATGTCAATAGGACATGGCGCCCTAACATTTTAGATTATGCGACGTACGTCACAATTTTACTTTACCGATCCGTATGCCGTGATAGTATTCAGGGGGTGGGGAGCGCTAGAGCCAACGGCAGTGACTGGCATGAAACAGCGTCAAACGTCGAGTGGTGAGGCGGCCGAGTTCCATGGTGCCGGGCTAATCGAGCGGTGTTGTCGCCGGAACTCCGGAATAAGCAATAAGTAAAAGGGGTGGCAAGGGATGCGGCTGTTCTCGAATGTGGTCTCTGCGCGCTTCGCTTCCGCGGGAGCGCTTCTTCTGACCGGTGTCATCGTCCTCGCAGGGTGTGCCACGCCGGAGTTCCAGGATGCGCCCGCCACGGTCGACGCCCCCGTCGACCGGGATTACCTGGTCGGCCCCGGCGATACCGTCAACGTGATCGTCTGGGGGAACCCCGAACTCTCGATGTCCGTTCCCGTACGCCCGGACGGCAAGCTCACCACGCCCCTGGTCGAAGACCTTCCGGCGAGCGACAGGACGCCGACTGACCTGGCCAGGGCCATCGAAAATGAGCTTGGCACGTACATCCGCGACCCGGTCGTCACCGTGGTCGTGACCGGCTTCGTGGGGCCGTTCGAACAACAGATCCGGGTTATCGGGCAGGCGGCGGAACCCCAGGCACTCCAGTACCGCGAACACATGACCGTCATGGACGTGATGATTCAGGTGGGCGGACTCACGGAGTTCGCTGCCGGGAACCGCGCCACGCTGGTGCGCACGGTGGACGGGGAAAAGGAGCAGTACCGGGTGCGTCTGGATGACCTGGTCAATGGCGGTGACATCTCCGCCAACGTGGAAATGCTGCCGGGCGACGTGCTGATCATTCCCGAGAGTTTCTTCTGATCGGTCCGGGCCGCCGGCAGGTGTGACAGGGCGTTTGGGTATTTCAAAGGTAGTGCGTCATGGACAAGATCTTCCAGGAAGTCCTCCAGCAGCTGCGCGGCATCTGGCGGCGGCGCTGGTACATCGTACTGGTCGCCTGGGTGGTGTCCGTGGCCGGGTGGGCGTGGATCAACACGCTGCCTGACCGTTACGAGGCCTCGGCGCAGATCCACGTCAATACCGACTCGATACTCCAGCCCCTGCTGCGGAATCTCACTGTTACGCCCAATACCGAGCAGCGCGTGCGCATGATGACGCAGACGCTGCTCACCACCTCGAACCTGGAGCAGGTGGCACGGGACGTGGAGCTGGATCTGCGCTCTGGCAGTGATCGGGACCAGGATGACGTTGTCGAAGAGCTGCGGCGCAACATTCGACTGGTAAGCCGCGGCGGCGGTGACAACCTCTATACCATCCGTTACACCAGCGCCGACCCCGAAGAAGCCAAGGATGTGGTTCAGGCCGTTGTCAATCTGTTCATGGAAGGCGGTATTGGCGTCGGGCGTCAGGATCTTCTGGGGTCTCAACGGTTTATCGAGGCCCAAGTCGAAAGCTATCGCGAGAAGCTGGCTGAGCACGAACGCAAGGTCGAGGACTTCAAGCGCGAGTACGCCCAGCTGTTGCCCGGTCAGGGTGGCCGCGATTACTACAGCCGGCTGGAGGCCATCGAGGGGCAGCTAAGGCAGGCCCGCCTGGAGCTGCGTGAAGCGGAAAACCGGAAGGAAACCTTCGCGCGGCAGCTTGAGGGTGAAGAGCCGGTGCTGCTCGGTGAGCAGGATCAGAACACGGATTTCGAAGACCCGGAGCTGGATCACCGCCTGAGCAATCTGCGCAACAATCTCGACGAGCTGCGCCGCCGCTACACCGACCAGCATCCCGACGTCATCTCCGTGCGGCGCATCATCAATGAACTGGAGCAGGAGAAGGAGGCGCGGGCGGCCGCCCGGCCGGCACAGAGCCCGGCCTCGTTCCAGGAGAGCCTCAATCCGTTTCAGCAGCACCTGACCTTCAGCCTGTCCGAGGCGGAAAGCCGCGTCGCGTCGCTGCGTGTGCGGGTCGAGGACTTCGAGGAGCGGTATCAGGAGCTGAAGGATCAGGTGGACCGTATTCCCCGCATCGAGTCCGAATACGCCTCGCTGCAGCGCGAGAAGAACGTGGTGCGCAACAACTACGAGCAACTGCTCAATACCCGTGAGCGGGCTTCCATGTCCGGGGACGTGGAATCCCAGACGGAGGCCGTGGACTTCCGCGTGGTCGAGCCGCCCAGGCAGCCGTCCAGGCCTTCGGACCCGAACCGCCCGCTGCTGGCAAGCGCCGTGCTGCTGCTGGGTGTGGGGGCTGGCACCGGCCTCGCGTTCCTGCTGGGTCAGCTGCGCAGCACGGTAACGTCGCGCACCGCGCTGGCAGAACTCACCGGCCGCCCGGTGCTTGGCATGATCTCCTACGTCGATACGCGCCAGACCCTCAGGCGCGGGCGGTTGTCCATGGCTGGGTTCTCGGTGGTCGGAGCCGTACTGGTGCTCGTCTATGCCGCCGTACTTGCATCGTATTTCCTCCGTTAAGGGAAGGACGGCCCATGAGCATCATCGAGAAAGCGATCAGCAAGTCCCGGAACCAGTCCGGGGCCAGGCCGAAAGCAGACGCTGCGTACGATCCGGTGGAACCGGAGCGGGGGGGCAGGCGCTCCCACATCGAGCGGGCCGTGGACGAGGTTGACCGGGATCAGGTCGCGGAGTGTGCCACCCCTGAGAGCCCGCCCGTGCGAGAGGGCACGCGACGCCATGTCAAGATTTCCCGCGCCCATCTGGCGGAAATGGGCCTGATCAGCCCCGAGGGAACCACCCGCAGCCAGCTGGCCGAGGAGTTTCGCCTGATCAAGCGCCCCTTGCTGGCCAACGCATTCGGCGAGAGTGAGGTAGCAGGGGATAACCGCAACCTGGTCATGATTACCAGCGCTCTGCCGCGGGAAGGCAAGAGCTTCTGCACCATCAACCTGGCCATGAGCATCGCCATGGAACTCGGCCGCACGGTGCTGCTGGTGGATGCGGATGTGGCACGCCCGATGATTCCGAACTATCTCGGCGTCGACGGCCAGGGGCCGGGGCTGCTGGACCTGCTGGCCGATGACCAGACCGATTTCCCGGATGCGTTGATCCGCACCGATATCGAGAACCTGACCATCATGCCCGCGGGCAAGACCTATCCCAAGGCAACGGAAATGCTTGCCAGCGAGGGCATGGCGCGGCTGATTGGCGAGATGGGGCGCAGGTACCCGGACCGCATCATCCTGTTCGATTCGCCGCCGCTGCTTGCCACCAGCGAAGCGAGTGCGCTTGCCCGCCACATGGGGCAGATCGTGTACGTGGTGGAAGCTGACAAGACGCCGCAGGATGCCGTTGCCCGGGGTGCCGAGCAACTGGACGGCTGCGAGGTGGTGGTTCCATTGCTCAATAAAACACGCCCGTTGCCGGGCATGAAGTATGCCCACGGCTACTACGGGGCCTACTACGGGTCCTGATTGGTGCGGACCTCGACAAGGCGTACAGACAATTTGACTGCTCGACCCCTTGTGCCAGGAGCCTGTTTCGTGGCGCTGATGACGGTAGTGTGCCCGGCGCAAACGCAAGAGAGCCCGTTCTCCATCACCCCCCGGCTTGACCAGCGCGTGACCGTCACGGACAACGTTGGCCTGTCGCCCAGGGGGCAGGAGAGCAACGATCTCATCTACAGCGTCGCACCGGGTGTGCTTGTGGAGGCGGACGGCAACCGGGTGACGGGACGTCTGGACTACTCCTGGGACAACCGCTTCTATGTCAACGAAGACCAGCGTGACCGGGCCAGTCATCGGCTGAATACGAGCGGCAACGCCGAGCTGGTGGAGGACTTCCTGTTTCTCGACGCCCGCGCCAGCCGTCGGCAGCGTGCCCAGACGCTGGTGGACCCCCTGGGTTTTGATGAGGGAGTAGGGCCGGATGGCACGGATGTCACCACCTGGCAGATCAGCCCGTACGTGCGGCAGCGGCTCGGCCGCTTTGCCCTGGTTGATGCCCGCTACACCTACGACCAGGTCCGTTACGGCCAGGGCAATCTGCGGGATAGCTCGTCGGATACGTATGCACTGGACGTGAGCAGTGGCCCCATGTTCGGGCGGTATTTCTGGAGCGGCAACTTCAGTCGCCAGGAGATTCGTTATGACACGGAGCTCGCTTTCGCCGGAGATGATGAAGTTGTGCTGGCGTCCGTTTCCGGAACCGCCGGAGTCCAGCTCACGCCCCGGCTCAGTGTCTTCGGTACGGTGGGTGAGGAGCGCAACGACTTCGTCTCGGCGCGCGAGGAGGTCGACGGGTCCTTCTGGAGCGCCGGCGGCCGCTGGAGCCCCAGCCAGCGGACGTCGATGGAAGCCACGTATGGCGAGCGCTTCTTCGGCAGCACCGCCACCCTGGATTTCCAGCACCGCCGTCGGAACTCGCTTTGGCGGGCATCCTACTCTGAAGGCATCTCAACCACCCGCGGCGAGATTCTGGTTCCTGACCCGTTCTGTGTCGATGCCCTGGTGGATGACGGATTCACCGAAGAAGAAGCCATTCTCCTGTGTGCGCAGTTCGGAGACGCCTCGCTCGCGCTGACGGAGGATGTGTTTGTCTCGGAGCGGGCGCAGGTCTCCGTGCGGTACGACATGCGCCGGAGTTCCTGGAGCCTGCTCGGGTTCCGCTCCGAACGGGATTACCTCTCCGAGCGCGAACAGATCGATGATCTGCGCCGCGACGAGCGACGCACCGGCGTCACCGGCAGGATGGACTGGGACCTGGGCCCGAGGACCACCTCCACCACTAGTCTGACGCGCACGTGGCTGGAGGCCGACGATATCGATGATGAAACCCGCCGGGAGCGGCTCTGGAGTTTCCGCACGGGCGTTACCCGACAGCTCCGGTCCGACATGCGCGGCTCATTGACCTATCGCCACCAACAGCGGTCGTCCACGGAGCAGGTTTTCGGGTACCGCGAGAACGCCATCATCGCCACTCTGAACATGACCTTCTAGCCGCGAGCGCTGCTGCTCGCTCCGACCGGAGCCGAGATGTACGAACATTACTACAACCTCACCGGCAAACCGTTCCAGCTCAACCCCGACCCGGCGTTCTTCTACGGCAGCCGTGGTCACTCTCGGGCCATGGCCTATCTGGAATACGGCGTTCACCAGGGCGAGGGATTCATCGTCATCACGGGGGAGGTGGGTGCCGGCAAAACCACGCTGGTGCGCAATCTGTTCGAGCACCTGGACCGTGACAAGCTCCGCGCAGTGCAGCTGGTGAGTACCCAGCTGAATGCCGACGACATGCTGCGCGCCGTCTGTGCGGCGTTCGGTTTACCGGATGAGGGCACAAAGGCATCCCTGCTGCGCAACCTGGAAGCACACCTGCTGGACTGCCAGCGGGAGGGCAAACGGGCCCTTCTGGTAGTCGACGAGGCGCAGAACCTGGCGCCGTCGGCAGTGGAGGAACTGCGCATGCTCTCCAACTTCCAGACCCGCTGGGGGGCGTTGCTGCAGAGCTTCCTGCTGGGGCAGCCGGAATTCCGGGAGACCCTTCAGAGCCCCAGCATGCGCCAGCTGCGCCAGCGGGTGACGGCCACCTATCATCTTGGGCCCATGGACGCCGAAGAGACCCGGGCGTATATCGAGCACCGGCTGCGGCGGGTTGACTGGAAGGACTTCCCGGCGTTTACGGCTGACGCATTCCACGCGCTGCACGAAGCGACCCGCGGCATTCCGCGGCGGATCAACACGCTGTGCGATCGATTGATGCTCATGGGCTTTCTCGAGGAGCTTCGGGAGTTCGACGAGGATGCAGTGGCGGAAGTCGTGCGCGAGATGGAGCAGGACTTCAACGCGCCCCGGACGTTCGCGGACGTGGGGGAGTCGGCCACCGAGGGCTTCAGCGGCGATGCGATCAATGGCGCCGGAGACCCGGGCCTGACGGCGGGGCTGGAACGGCTGGACGCCCGCGTCTCGCGTCTGGAGCGCTATGTGGTGTACACGTCGAAGCTCTCCAGGCAGATCCTGACCATGGTCAACCGCCGGAAACCCGCGTGAGACGGGAGACCCCCATCAACGCGATGACTTTCGACGTGGAAGACTACTTCCAGGTCTCGGCCATGGAGCCCCATGTGTCGCGTGGGCAGTGGCGAACCATGCCGTGCCGCGTCGAGGCCAATACGGATCGGCTCCTGGCCATGCTTGATGCTGCCGATGTCCGTGCCACGTTCTTCACGCTGGGCTGGGTTGCCGAGCGCTATCCGGCGCTGGTACGCAGGATCGTTGCCGGCGGGCACGAACTGGCCAGTCACGGCTACTGGCATCAGCGCGTCACGGAACTTACCACGGCCGAGTTCCGTGATGACGTCACCCGCGCCAAGGGCGTGCTTGAAGACGTGGGCGGCGTGTCCGTTCAGGGTTACCGGGCGCCGAGCTTCTCCATCGGCTCCGGTAACCTCCATGCTCTGAACACCCTGCGGGAGACCGGACATCGCTACAGCTCCAGCGTGTATCCGGTGCAGCATGACCACTACGGTATGCCGGACGCCCCGCGTGAGCCGTTCCGCCCCCTGGGCGACGATGGCGTGGTGGAGCTACCCCTGGCGACTGTGCGCCTGGCAGGCCGTAACCTGCCCGCGGCCGGTGGCGGCTACTTCCGGTTGCTGCCTTACAGCGTCTCGCGGGGCGCGTTGCGCCGTATGAACGGACATGACCGACGCCCCGGAATCTTCTACCTGCACCCGTGGGAGATCGATCCCGGTCAGCCACGCATCCCCGGCGTCAGCCTGAAAACGCGGTTTCGCCATTACGTCAACCTTGCCCGCACCGAGGAGCGGCTGCGCCGCCTGCTGCGGGATTTCCGCTGGGGGCCGGTGAGCGTCGTCTACGGCCATGCCCTGGGCCGCACCGCTGACGGTGCCGCGGCCAGCGACTTACAGACAGCGGGGGTGCCGGTTCAGTCATGAGTTCTGCAGGCGTCGAGATCAGCGAGCTCAAGCCCGCCGACCACCAGCGCTGGGATGCCTTCGTGGATGCCTGCCCCGGGGCCACCTTCTGCCACCGTGCCGGCTGGCAGACGGTCATCGAGCGTGCCTTCGGCCATCGCACCTATTTCATGATGGCCACCCGCGGCGACCGTATAGAAGGTGTTCTTCCCCTGGCGCGGATGCGCAGCATGCTCTTCGGTGACCAGCTCGTCTCGCTGCCGTTCTGCGTATACGGCGGAATCGCTGCGGATACGGACGCGGCCGCATCGGCCCTGGACCGGGCCGCCCAGGCACGGGCCGCCGAACTCGGAGTGGATCATCTGGAGTACCGCAATCTCGCCCCGCGGCACACGGACTGGCCCACGAAGGCGCTCTACGTGACCTTCCGCAAGTCCATTGAGCCGGATGTGGAGGCCAACATGCAGGCCATTCCGCGCAAGCAGCGGCGTATGGTCCGGCAGGGCATGAAAGCGGGACTCGCCAGCCGTTTCGATGATGATGTCGACCGGTTCTTCCGTGTCTACGCGCAGAACGTCCACCGCATGGGAACCCCGGTGTTCAGCAAGCACTATTTTCAGGTGCTGCGGGATGTCTTCGGCGAGGATTGCCGCATCCTGACCGTGCATCAGGACGACGAGCCCGTGGCCAGTGTCATGACCTTCTATTTCCGAGACGAAGTCATGCCGTACTACGGCGCCGGCATGCCGCTGGCCCGTGACGTGGCCGGCTACGATTTCCTCTATTGGGAACTCATGCGCCGTGGCTGCGAGGCGGGCTACCGCGTGTTCGACTATGGCCGCAGCAAAAAGGGAACCGGCTCGTACAGCTTCAAGAAGAACTGGGGGTTCGAGCCGCAGCCCCTGTACTACGAGTTCCAGCTCCATCAGGGCGACAAGGTGCCCGACAACAATCCTCTGAACCCGAAGTACCAGCGGGCCATTCGCATGTGGCAGCGGTTGCCTCTGGCCGTGGCGAACGTGCTGGGCCCCCGCATTGTCAGGAACCTGGGGTAGCGTGATGAAAGACCTGCTGCTGCTGACACATCGCATACCTTGGCCCCCGAACAAGGGCGACAAGATCCGCTCTTTCCACCTGCTGCGCTATCTCGCCGAGCGCTACCGCGTGCACCTGGGCACGTTCGTGGATGATCCGGAAGACCTGCGCTACGTGTCCGACGTTGAGGCTGTCTGTGCCAGTGCCTTCATCGCCCCGCTGCAACCGCGCCGGGCAAAACTGCGTGCCCTTACCGGGCTGCTCACCGGGGCACCGCTGGGGTTGCCTTACTATAGCGACCGCGGCCTTGCCCAGTGGGTCGACGCCACCATCGACACCCACGGTATCGATCAGGCCGTGGTGTTCTCATCCACCATGGCGCAGTACGTGGCGTCCTATCCGGATCTGCCCCGTGTAGTCGACCTGGTCGATGTGGATTCCGAAAAGTGGCGGCAGTATGCGAGCAGCCGCCGCCTGCCGATGCGCTGGGTCTATTCCCGGGAGGGGCGTCGCCTGCTCGACTTCGAGCGGCGCATCGCCCACGAGGCCAGTGCCGCCGTGTTTGTCTCCGACACCGAGGCCGACCTGTTCCGGGCCCTGGCACCGGAGAGCGCCGCGCGGGTGCATGCCGTGCACAACGGTGTCGATACGGGCTACTTCGATCCGGCGCTTAGCGGGCACTCGCCCTATCCTGAGAACGGCAAGGTGCTGGTGTTCACCGGTGCCATGGATTACTGGCCCAACGAGGACGCGGTGATCTGGTTCACCCGTTCCGTGTTTCCCCTGATTCGTGCCGCCGAGCCGGCGGCGCGTTTCTTCATTGTGGGTCGCGGGCCCGGACGGGCGGTTCGGGCGCTGGCGCAGGAGCCCGGCGTGACGGTCACGGGCGGCGTGCCCGACATGCGTCCATGGCTCGGGCATGCCGCCGTGGCGGTTGCACCGCTCCGGGTTGCCCGCGGGGTGCAGAACAAGGTGCTGGAAGCCATGGCCATGGCCCGGCCGGTGGTGGCCACCGGCCCGGCCCTGTCCGGCATTCACGCCGTGGAAGGGCAGGAGGTGCTGTGCGCCGACGATGCCGAGACTTTCGCCCGGTGTGTGCAGGAGCAGCTGCATTGTCCGGATGCGGCGCTCGGGCAGCGGGCCCGCGCCCGCGTTGAGCAGGATTACGCCTGGAACGCCTGCCTCGGTCGGCTGGAGTCGATGCTTTCGCCCCGTCGCAGTGACACACCGCAGCTCGGGGCTGTCCCGGACGCGCTGGAGGCCGGGCATGGCCGTTGATCGCCACGCGTACTCGGCGGCACAGGCCCTGCGGGATCCCTGGCCGGGTGCCTTGCTGGCACTGGGCAGTGCAGTGGTGCTGTTGCTGGGGGTGTTCTATCCGACCTTCCGAAGCATGGTCACCACCTGGTCCAATACCGAAACGTACACCCATGGGTTTCTGATCGTCCCCATCGTGCTGTTCGTTCTGTGGCGACAGCGTCACGCCCTTGCGCGGCTGACACCGCAGCCGGCGCCCGTGGCGGCCGTTGCCCTCGGTGGCCTGGCGTTCCTGTGGATGCTCGGTGAACTGGTGGATGTCTGGTCCGTGCGGCAGTTCAGCGTCGTGCTGATGATCCCCGTGCTGGTATGGCTGATCCTCGGCGCCAGGATTGCCTGGCAGATGAAGTTCCCGCTGGGGTATCTGCTCTTCGCCGTGCCCTTCGGCGAGTTCCTGGTGCAGCCGCTGATGGTCTACACGGCCGATTTCACCGTCGCCATGGTGCGTTTGACCGGCATCCCGGTGTATCGCGATGGCATGTACTTCACCCTGCCCACGGGTAACTGGTCGGTCGTCGAGGCATGCAGCGGCATCCGCTACCTCATTGCTTCGGTGGCGCTGGGGACGCTGTACGCCTACCTCATGTATCGCTCATGGCGGCGCCGCCTGCTGTTTCTCGCATTCGCCATCACACTGCCGATCCTGGCGAACGGGCTGCGTGCCTACATGATCGTGATGATCGGCCATCTCAGCGACATGCAGTTGGCAGTGGGGGTGGATCACCTGCTCTATGGCTGGGTGTTCTTCGGCATCGTCATCTTCCTGATGTTCTGGGTCGGGTCATTCTGGCGCGAGGATACCCCCCGCCCTCTGCAGCACAACGCCGTCGGCCCGGAGCCCGCTCCCCGCTTCCGGGGCAGCAATCATCTCGCCGCCACCACGGCGCTGGCCATGGGGGTGCTGGTCGCGGCGCCGGCCTATGCGGCCTGGATGGATCGTGAGGACCGCTGGAGCGCGCCGGACCTTGGCACCCTGCCCGAGCGCGTCGGCCAGTGGCATTTGACCGACGCTGAGCCGGACTGGGTGCCCCTGTACCATCACGCCCGGGATGAATGGCAGGGCAGCTACGCTGCAGGGAGCGATGCTGTCGGCGTGTACGTCGGCGTGTATGCGGAACAGAACCGTCACGGCAAGATGGTGACCTGGGCCAACACGTTGATCGAGCGCAACAGTGACGACTGGCGCCAGCGCAGTGGTGGGCGCGGATACGCCAGCTCCCGGCAGGCCCTTCTGTCGGGACCGGATCAGCGCCTGCTGGTCTGGCAGTGGTATTGGGTGGACGGCCATCTCACCACCAGCCGGCACGTGGTCAAGGGAAGGGAGGCGCTCTCCCGGCTCATGGGCGGGCGCGACCTCGCCGCCAATATTGTCATCTTCGCGCCTTACGACGATTCGCCCGAGGCCGTTAACACCGCCATGGCGTCGTTTGCCGAGGCCATGCTGCCTGAAGTGCAGGCGCGGCTGACCCGGCTGGAGGGGCAGTGAGCACCATGCCCATGGTCAGCGCACGGGACGGCCGTGATCCGCGGCCGCTGGTGGCCCACATTGTCTATCGTCTCGGTACCGGCGGGCTGGAGAACGGCCTGGTGAACCTGGTCAACACCCTGTCCACCGATCACTACCGCCACGTGGTGATCTGCCTGGATGACTACACGGCGTTCGCTCACCGGATTCGCCGAGGGGATGTTTCCCTGTACGCCCTGCGCAAGCCGCCGGGCCTGGGGCTTGGCACGCAGGTCCGTCTCTGGCGACTGCTCCGCCGACTGCGCCCGGACATCGTCCACAGCCGGAACCTGGCGGCGCTGGAGTGTCAGGTGGTGGCGGGGCTCTCCGGCGTGCCGGTGCGCATCCATGGCGAGCACGGTCGTGACGTCTCCGATCTCGACGGACGCAGCGTGAAGTACCAGTGGATCCGGCGCGTCTTCAGCCCCTGGGTGCACCATTACATTGCGCTCTCCCGCGATCTGGAACGCTACCTCACCGGGCCTGTTGGCATCGGTCAGCGTCGGGTGACGCAACTCTACAACGGCGTCGACACCCAGCGGTTCCGGCCGGCGGAGGAGCGCCGGCCCGTGCCCGCGTTCCAGGGCGGGCAGCAGCTGGTCATCGGCACGGTCGGCCGCATGCAGCCGGTCAAGGACCCCCTCAACCTCGTGCACGCCTTCATCGAACTGGTGCAGCGCCATGCGGACGGCCGCGAACGCCTGCGCCTGATCATCGTTGGCGATGGCCCCCTGCGGTCGGAGGCACAGCAGTTACTGGATGCGGCCGGGCTGGCGGAAACGGCCTGGTTGCCAGGGGATCGCGACGATGTGCCCGAGCTGCTGCGCAGCATGGACGTGTTCGTGCTGCCGTCATTGGCCGAGGGCATCTGCAACACGGTGCTGGAGGCCATGGCCAGCGGCCTGCCGGTGGTGGCAACCGACGTGGGTGGCAATCCAGAGCTGGTGATTGACGGCGAGACCGGCGTGCTGGTGCCGGCGGCCGACTCCACCGCCCTGGCAGACGGTATCGCCTCGGTGATTGCCGACCAGGGACGCATGCGGGCCTGGGGCGAGCAGGGACGACAGCGGGTACAGCGGGAATTCAGCCTGGACGCCATGGTCGGGCGCTACGGCGATGTCTACGAACGGCTCCTGCGCGAGCGCGGTGCGGGCCTGGCAGAGGAATAGGCAGGAATGTGCGGACTTGTGGGGATCATGGACATGCGGGGCCGTGCAGAGGTCAGCCGGGCGGTGTTGCACGGCATGAACGAGACCCAGCACCACCGCGGCCCCGACGAAGGGGGATTGCACCTGGGCCGCGGGATCGGGCTGGGGCACCGCAGGTTGTCGATCATCGATCTCTCGTCCGGGCAGCAGCCGCTGTACAACGAAGATCACACCGTCGTGGTGGTCTACAACGGCGAGATCTACAACTTCCAGGAACTGGCCGCCGAACTTGCGGCCCTGGGTCACGCCTTCCGCACGCACTGCGATACGGAGGTGATCGTCCATGCCTGGGAGGAGTGGGGCGCGGATTGCGTGGAGCGCTTTCGCGGCATGTTCGCCTTCGCTGTCTGGGACGAGCGCCGCGGGACGCTGTTTCTGGCCCGTGACCGGCTTGGCGTCAAGCCTCTGTATTACGCGGAGCTGCCCGACGGCACCCTGGCGTTCGCCTCGGAGCTGAAGGCGTTGACCGTGCACCCGCGGTTCATGCGTGAACTCGACCCCTATGCCGTGGAGGAGTACTTTGCCTACGGCTATGTGCCTGAACCCCGCACCATCTATCGTCAGGCGCGCAAGCTTCCGCCGGGGCACACGCTGACCGTTCAGCGCGGGCAGCCCATGCCGGCACCGCGGGAGTACTGGGACGTCCGCTTCCAGGCAGAGGCCATTAACGAGGACGACGCCCGGGTGGAGCTCATCGAGCGCCTGCGCGAGGCCGTGAACATCCGCCTGATTGCGGATGTGCCGCTGGGCGCGTTCTTGTCGGGTGGCGTGGATTCCAGTGCCGTGGTCGCCATGATGGCGGAGCTCTCGGACGAGCCCGTGAACACCTGTTCCATCAGCTTCGGTGATCCGGCCTTCGATGAAGCGGCCTACGCGCAGAAGGTGGCCGGGCGGTACGGTACCCGGCACCGGGTCGAGCAGGTCAGCCCCGACAACTTCTCGCTCGTCGACCGCCTCGCCGGGCTCTACGACGAACCCTATGCGGACAGCTCCGCGATGCCCACCTACGAGGTGTGCCGGCTGGCGCGCCGGGACGTAACAGTGGCCCTCTCCGGCGACGGCGGGGACGAGAATCTGGCCGGTTATCGCCGCTACCGCTTTCACCGGCAGGAGGAGCGCCTGCGCAGCAGTCTGCCACTGAGGCTCCGGCAATCGGTGTTCGGCGTGCTCGGGCAGGTGTACCCCAAGGCGGACTGGGCTCCCCGCGTCCTGCGTGCCAAGGCGACGTTCCAGGCCTTTGCCCGGGACACGGTGGAGGGGTATTTCCACAACATCTCGGTGCTCAACGACGGTCACCGCCAGGCGCTCTACAGTGACGGGTTCCGGCGCGAGCTGCAGGGGTATCACGCCGTCGAGGTGCTGCGTCGTCACGACCGCAAGGCGCCCACGGACGATCCCCTCTCCCGGGTGCAGTACCTGGATCTCAAGACCTATCTTCCCGACGACATCCTCACCAAGGTGGATCGGGCCAGCATGGCGCATGCCCTGGAAGTGCGCGTGCCCATTCTTGATCACAAGCTCGTGGAGTGGATGGCGACGCTGCCGTCGTCGCTCAAGCTGCGCGGCGGCGAGGGAAAGCACGTCTTCAAGCGGGGGCTGGAGCCCTACCTGCCACGGGATGTGTTGTATCGCAACAAGATGGGGTTTGCTGTGCCGCTGGCTGCCTGGTTCCGTGGTCCGCTGCGCGAGCGCGTCCGTCAGGCCGTGACCGGGCCCGCCATGCTGGATTCCGGCTACTTCGACGCGGCCTACCTGCGGCGGGCCGTGGATCAGCACCAGTCCGGTCGGCGCGACAACAGTGCCATGCTGTGGTCACTGCTCATGTTCGACGCCTTCCTGCGAAACCAAACAGCGACAGTACCCATGATGAACTCGGTGCCGCCCGCCGACATCCGGGAGGCGCGCGCATGAGCGTGCTGCTGGTCGGGCTGCCGCGCTCGGGTACCACATGGGTGGGCAAGATTCTGGACAGCCATCCCGACACGCTGTACCGGCACGAGCCGGATCGTGGCCGGGCGCTGCGGGACGTTCCCATCCACGCGCCGCCGGAGCCGACCCCGGCGTACCGCGATCGCATTCAGGGTTTTCTGCACGGGTTGCCGGACAGCCGGGATCCCAGGGTCTGCGGCAAACTGCCGCTGTTCCCGAAGCGTTACCTGCCCGGCTGGCGCTTCGCCGTATTCCGCTCCAGCGTCTACCTGGACAAGGCGACGCGCGGGCGGCTGCCCTGGCCGGTGGTGCAGCCGGTCGGGGGTGCCAACGGGGCTCCGGTGATGGTGTGGAAATCAATCGAGTCCACCGGGCGTGCCGGCCTGATCGCCCGTTGCGACACGCGGCTTCGGGTCATCCACCTGCTGCGTCACCCCTGCGGTCAGATCGCGTCAGTGCTGCGGGGGGAGGCGACCGGGCAGTTCAGCGATGACTGCCCCTCAAGCCAGGACTGGCATCTCTTCGCCATGTTGTGCGAGACGCCCCAGGCGCAGCGTCACGGCCTGACGCTGAAGCGTCTGCAGTCCATGGATGCGATCAGCCGCCTGGCCTGGCGCTGGGTCCTGTTCAACGAGAAGGCCATGGATGAGCTGAACGGACTCGACAATGCCTGCACGGTTCGTTACGAGGACATCTGTCTGGACCCGCTGCCCGAGGCGCGCCGCATGATCGAGTTCGCCGGCATGGACTGGGAGCCCGCCATCGAGGCGTTCCTCGGTTCGAGCGTCTCCGCCGACGGCGATGCCTACTACAGCGTCTACCGTGATGCCGCCCGTGAGGTGGATCGCTGGCGCGAGCGCCTTGAGGCCGGGCAGATCGAGCGCATTCGCCAGGTGGTCGAGCATACCGGCCCCGGGGCCCTGTACAGGGAGAGCTTCCATGGCTGAACCGATACAAGCTCCCGCCCGGGAGGCAACCCGCCCGCCGCGGATCCTGCACCTGCTGGATCACTCCCTGCCCCTGCACAGCGGTTACACCTTCCGCACCCTGTCAATTCTGCACGAGCAGAACCGGCTTGGCTGGGAGACATTTCACCTCACCAGCCCGAAACAGGGGGTGACGGACGCGTTGTGTGAAGATGTCGATGGCTGGCGTTTCTACCGGACGCCCTGGGCGGGCGGCGATACCATGAGCGGGGTGCGCGAGTGGCGGTTGATGGATACGCTGACGCGCCGCCTGATGGACGTGGCGGAGGAAGTGGAGCCGGACATCATCCACGCCCATTCCCCGGCCCTGAACGCGATCCCGGCGCTGCGCGTCGGGCGGCACCTGAACATCCCCGTGGTCTATGAAGTAAGGGCGTTCTGGGAGGACGCCGCCGTGGATCATGGCGCAACCCGCGAGGGCGCGCTCCGGTATCGGCTGACCAGGGCGCTGGAGACCTGGGCGCTGAAGCGGGCCGATGCCGTGACGACCATCTGTGAAGGCCTGCGGCAGGACATCATCCACAGGGGCATTCCGGCCCACCGCGTCACCGTGATTCCCAACGCTGTGGACGTGGACCGCTTCCGGCTGCGGCAGGCTCCTGATCAGGAGTTGCGCACCAGATACGGGCTAAGCGAGGGCCTGACGCTCGGGTTTATCGGGTCGTTCTACGGCTACGAAGGGCTGGACATCCTCATCGAGGCGCTGCCCGGGATCCTGCGGCAGCGCCCGGATACGCGCCTACTACTCGTGGGCGGAGGCCGGCAGGAGCATGCCCTGCGGCAGCTCGCCAGCACGGTCGGGGTCGAGGATGCGGTCGTTTTCGCCGGCCGCGTCCCCCATGAGGAGGTTCAGCGTTATTACGACCTGATCGACGTCCTGGTGTATCCCCGCCGGTCGATCCGCCTCACGGAGCTGGTCACCCCGCTGAAACCGCTGGAATCCATGGCGCAGGGGCACCTGATGGTGGCGTCAGACGTCGGTGGACACCGAGAGCTGATCCGCGATGGCGACACCGGGATCCTGTTCCCGGCGGGAAACCCCCGCGCCCTGACACAGGCCGTGCTGCGCCTCCTGGACCAACGCGACACCTGGCCGGCGCTGCGGGCGGCCGGACGCGCGTTCGTCGAACACGAGCGGAACTGGCGGGCCAGTGTGGCGCGGTACCGTGACGTCTACGGGCGTCTGTCCCTGGAAGGGGTGGCGCCGTGAACCCTGCCGTTGTCGTCTTCGCAAGCCTTTATCCCAGCACGGAACAGCCGACCGCCGGGATCTTCATCCATGAACGCATGAAGCGCGTGGCCGGGCAGTTGCCCGTGATAGTGGTATCGCCTCAGCCCTGGTTCCCCGGCCAGGGGGTGCTGCGGTGGCTCCGTCCCGGGTATCGACCGGGCGGTGCATCGCATGAATGGCGAGACGGGGTCGAAATCCACCGCCCCCGCTTCCTGGCGCTGCCGCTGCTGGGCCGGTCACTGGACAGCATCAGCATGGCGGTTTGCTCGATGCCGCTGCTTTCCAGATTACGCCGCGCCGGGAAGCTGGATCTGATCGACGCCCATTTCGGTTACCCGGACGGCCACGCCGCATGCGTGATCGCGCGGTGGCTGCGGGTGCCGTTCACCGTGACATTGCGGGGCACCGAGCCGCGCATTGGCGCTGCAGCAGTCCGGGGCCGGTTGCAGCGGCGCGCCCTGCGGGCTGCCGCCCGCGTCATTGGTGTCGCCGGCAGCCTTGCCGACTGGGCCCGCGGTCAGGGCGTCGCCGATGAACGGCTGGCGGTGGTCGGCAATGGCGTCGACCCGGATCTGTTCGCCCCGATTCCCCGGGGCGAGGCCCGGCGCACCCTGGGGCTGCCGGATGATGCCGACGTGCTGATCACCGTCGGCGGCCTGACCGAGCGCAAGGGATTTCACCGGGTGATTGATGTGCTTCCCGACCTTGTCGCGGAGCACCCGAAACTGCACTACCTGGTAGTGGGTGGCCGTAGCGGCGAGGGCGACTGGCGCGGGCGGCTGGAGGCGCAGGTACGGTCCCTCGGGCTGGAGCAACGCGTGCACTTTCTCGGGGTTGTGCCGCCCGATGCGCTGCATGTGCCCTTGTCCGCCGCCGACGTCTTCGTCCTTGCCTCCCGTAACGAGGGCTGGGCCAATGTCCTGCTGGAAGCCATGGCGTGCGGCGTGCCGGTTGTGGCCACGGATGTGGGTGGCAATGCGGGCGTCGTCGTCAGAGAGGAGTTGGGCACCGTGATTCCCTTTGGTGACCGGGAGGCGCTGGTCCGCGAACTACACGCCGCCCTGGACCGTCGGTGGGATCGTGATGCCATTCGCAGCCATGCCCGGGAGAATGCCTGGGACGGTCGTGTCGACGCCCTGGTCGCGTTGCTGAGCGGTGCAGTGGGTGCCGCCAGTGCGGGGTGTCAGCAGACGCGGGTAGAAGGAGCCTCACGGCCATGAATCAGCCGCTCTTGAAACGTGCGCGACGCCGGTTCCGGCGCGCTATGGCAAGAAAGACAAAGGAATCGGTGCAGACTTGGCGGGCTTTGACGCAAGGAGTGCGGCCGGGACTCCATGCGTTCGTCGTAGGAGCGCAGCGCTCGGGAACCAATATGGTGATGAACATTCTCGACCGCAGCTACGACACGACCGTCTATCACGAGCGTGACCCCAGGGCGTTCGACGAGTATCTGATGCGCCCGCCGGAGACCATCGACAACCTCATCGTCCGTGCAAGGGCGCCGGTGTTCGTGATCAAGGCTCTGTGCGAAATGGACCGCCTGCCGTGGCTGATGGAGCGGTTTGCGCCGGCGCGCGTCATCTGGGTTGTACGCCACTACGATGACGCGGTGAATTCTTCCCTGCGGTCGTTCGGCAAGGTGGCGGACCAGGTGTCCGGTCTCGTCGACGATCCGGGGTTCCATGTCTGGATGGGCAAAGGGATGTCCCGCGAAACACACGCACGCCTCCGGGAACTCCACTACCCGGAGATGAACGAGGCTTCCCGCGTTGCTTTGTTCTGGTACACACGTAATCGGCTGTTGTTCGATACCGGACTCGCGGATGATCCGCGCGTGATCCTGGTCAGCTATGAACGGCTGGTGACCGATCCCCACGTGGAGTTCCGGGATGTGTTTGCTTTTCTGGGGCTGGACTACGGTGACCGGCTTGCCGCCAACGTCACGCCGCGCTCGGTGCGCAAGGCGCCGGCGCCGGATATCGATCCGGAGGTGCGTGCGGCCTGTGATGCGCTGTTGGTGGAGCTCGGATGGTCCGCCGCGGGCCTGGGCCTGTCGCAAGAACCGGAGGCGGTGGCGGTGTCATGAGTGACCTGTATACGCGTCTGTTCGCCGCGGGCCTGTTCCCACTGCATGAGCGGCTGAAGGGGCACAACAGTGTCGCCGCGCGCAGGTGGATGGAGCGCACCCAGTGGTGGGAGCCCACAGCGTTGCGAGCGCTGCAGCTGGAACGGCTTCGGGCGCTACTCGCCCACGCCGGCGCGCACGTCCCCTATTACCGTCGTCTGTTCAGCTCCCTTGGATTCGACCCTGAGGCGGTGCAGTCGATTGAGGAGCTTCGGCGTCTGCCGTTTCTCGATAAACCCACGATCCGTCGTGAGCAGGATACCCTGAAATCCGATGTGGCCCGCGGGCTCACGCGAATGTCGACGGGCGGCTCCTCGGGAGAGCCGCTCGTGTTCTGGCTCGGAACCGAGCGTGTCAGTCATGACGTCGCGGCCAAATGGCGTGCCACCCGCTGGTGGGGCGTGGACATTGGTGATTCGGAGGTGGTTCTGTGGGGATCACCCATCGAGTTGGGTGGCCAGGACCGTATCAAACGACTGCGGGACTGGCTGCAGCGCTCGGTTCTGCTGCCGGCGTTCGATATGTCGGATGACAAGGTGCGCGGGTTCGTGGACACCATTCGCGCCCGTCGGCCACGCATGCTGTTCGGCTATGCATCGGCGCTGGCCCACGTTGCCGGGTTTGCCGAGCGTGAGGGGTACCGACTGGATGATATCGGCTGCCGGGTCGCCTTCGCGACGGGTGAAAGCCTGTACGAGCACCAGCGTGAGGTTGTAGAGCGCGTGTTCGGGTGCCGCGTCGCCAACGGCTACGGCGGTCGGGATGCAGGATTCGTGGCGCACCAGTGTCCGGCGGGCGGACTCCATATCACGGCCGAGGACGTGGTCGTGGAGGTGATCGATACCGACGGCAACCCAGTGGTCGATGGTGAAATGGGCGAGTTGGTCGTGACGCATCTCGCAACGCAGGATTTCCCGTTCGTGCGCTACCGCACCGGTGACGTCGGCGCCCTGGATGACCGGAGGTGTTCATGCGGTCGGGGACTGCCTCTGCTCAAAAATATCCAGGGACGAACCACGGATTTTGTCGTTGCCGCCGATGGCACTGTCATGCACGGCCTCGCGTTGATCTACGTGGTCAGGGAACTGCCTGGCATTCGCAACTTCCGGATCGTCCAGCACAGCCATACCCATGTGCAGATCCAGATCGTCACCGATCGGGATTTCGTGCATGCCAGTGTGGAGGCCCTCAGGGCTGGGTTCAGGGCCCGTCTTGGTCAGGCCGTGGAGGTAAAGGTCGAGCAGGTCGATGAGGTCGCTCTGGAAGGGTCCGGGAAACACCGATACGTGATCAGCAAAGTCGCGCCGGACTCCGGGAGAGTCAACGCGGCATGAGCAGTGTTGGCAGCAAGGTCGCCAAAGGTGCGGCCTGGATGGTTGGATTCCGCTTTCTGCAGCGGTTCATCGGCGTCATCAGTACCGTCATTCTGGCACGCTTACTCATTCCCGAAGACTTCGGTCTGGTTGCCATGGCGATGGCGGTCTACGCCATCCTTGAACTCATCGGTCAGGCGGGTTTCGATCTTGCCCTCATTCAGAACCAGCGCGCCGACCGCCGCCACTACAACACCGCCTGGACGTTCATGGTGCTGTACGGCGTATTCAGCGCTGCCGTCCTGATCCTGCTGGCACCGACTTTCGCGGGTCTGTTCGGCGACCCACGCGTGGAGGGGATCGTCTACGCGCTGGCTGTGCTCGCGGTGATCCAGGGGTTCGAGAACATCGGCATCGTCGCCTTCCGTAAGGAACTGCAGTTCAACAAAGAGTTCTGGTTCCAAGTGGCGAAGAAGCTGACCGCATTCGTGGTCACCGTCGCCTTAGCTTACATCTTCCGCAGCTACTGGGCCCTCGTCGCAGGGATGCTTGCGTCGCGCCTGACGGGGGTGACGCTCAGTTACTGGATCCACCCTTATCGGCCTCGGCTCAGTCTTGCCGCAACGCGAGACCTGTTCACGTTCTCGGGGTGGGTGATTTTTGCCAACCTGACGCGTTATGCCCACACTCGGGGGCCCGATTTCATCATCGGGCCGATGCTCGGAGCTGCCAACTTAGGGTTGTTCCGGATTGCAAAGGAAATCTCTAACTTGCCGTCAACGCAGTTGACGTTCCCGATCATGCGGGCGGTTTTCCCCGGCTATGCCAAGATCGCTCATGACAGGCCGCGCCTGCAGCAGGGTTTCCTGGATACCCAGGGCATGATCGCCATGATCACGCTTCCTGCGTCAGTTGGAGTGGTTGTTATGGCCGAGCCACTCGTCTATCTCATGCTTGGCTCGAAATGGGCTGCGGCCATTCCTCTGATGCAGGTCCTTGGCCTCTACGGCATTACCAAGATTCTGCAGGGCAACAGCGCTGCGTTGTTCATGGCGATGGGCAAGCCCTACTGGATCGGCCTGTTCGTGCTCATGGAAACTGCGATCTTGCTGCCTCTGCTGTTCGTGCTGCTGAACCACGGCGGGCTGGAAATCGCTGTTTGGGCAAATGTGATCGGTGGGCTGGCCTTGGTGCCACCGGTGCTGATGGTACTCACCCGGACCCTGGGAGTTAGGCCGCTACAGCGTCTCGCGGTGATCTGGCGCCCATTCGTGGGGGCCGCCGTGATGGCGGCGGCTGTGGTGCTGATGAGTCGGGAGGTGCCGCCGGTCCACGACGAGTGGTCGGCTTTCGTGCACATCGTTACGGTCCTGCCGGTGGCCGGTGGCACTTATTTGGCAACGGTGCTGCTGGCATGGTGGCTGACCGGGGCCGAGCGTGGTACCGAGACAAGGTTGCTGGGAGCGCTTCGTCATCGCTTCCCCCTGCCGGGATTCCTTCGGTAAGGACAGAAACGGCGTGATGGTCTCCTTTCAATCAATTCCGGAATGGCCGCCGCTTGCGTGGCTCGCCGAGTGTGAACGGCCAGGGCAGAGAATCCACGTAAGCCACGGAGGGGGTGTAGAGACGGCCGAGTCCTGGTTCTGCGAGGCGGTTTGGCCCGGGGAATTCTCGGCCGGGGACATCGATCGCCAGGACCTCCTCTTCGGCAGCGGCGGCCGTCTCCGGGACGGCGCTCTCACCTTTGTCTCCTCGGCCGCTACCGTCGATCGGCTGCAGTTGCTGGAGACTGACGCACGGCTGTTGGTGTCGAACTCGCTTGCGTGCCTTCTGGAGGCAGTCGGTGGCGAGGTGGAGCCCGTGTATTCCGGCTACTACCGGGATTTCCGTTCGATTGTCCGCGGTATTCGGCAATACAAGCCCACTCTGACGACCAGCGCCGGGGAGGTCCGCTTCGTCTACCATGACAATGTCGTCTGGGATGGGGCGGCGTGGGCACGGGTTGAAAAGCCCAAACGCGACCGGCGGTTTTCGCACTTTGAGTCCTACCGGGACTTCCTGGCCGAGACCTTGCGCGGGCTTGGCGCTAACATGGCATCACCTCGGCGGATCGCGTACCGCTTTCGGCCGCTTGGCACCGTCTCCACCGGCTACGACTCGCCGGCAGTTGCTGCGATTGCCCGCGAGGCTGGGCTTTCCGAGGTAATCACGTTTACTCACGCCCGCGGTGGGGATGATGATGATGGCGAGGCAATCGCCAGACACCTCGGCCTGTCGGTGACCCGGGTCCCCAGGGGCGTCTGGCGCTCACTGGACGGAGCCATCGTCCCACACCTGGCCAGTAACGCCTACGGTGAAGAGGTTCCTTACGCGGCTCTGGCCCGCGATCTTGCGGGGCGCGTCCTGTTCACCGGGCACACAGGTGATCGAGCCTGGGGCAAGGACGAAGACGATCTCAGCGCTGATATCCCGCGAGGGGATCCCGTCGGCCTTTCGCTTACGGAAGCGCGCCTCTGGTACGGGGCGCTGCATTGTCCGGTACCGTTCATGGGGATCCGCGAAGTGGCCGATCTTCGCGCTATCAGCGTCTCCCCCGAGATGAAGGCATGGGACGTTCCGGGGGAGTACAGTCGACCGATCCCTCGACGCATAGCCGAGGAAGCGGGCGTGCCCCGAGAGCTGTTCGGCAACACCAAACGGGCTTCCGCCGTGGTCCTCTGGCGCCGGGATGAAACCTTCCTCCCCGCACACGAGGCGAGAAAGCTGAGAGGCTGGCTCGAGGCAAATGATCACAGGTGGTCTGGGAAGGGGCTCGTTTCGCCTCTGCAGCGAAAGCGCCGGGAGCGGGTTCTTGCGGGGCTGATGATGCTCTACCGGCCCGTGCACTCCATTGCGTGCCGCATTCCGGGGCTGAAACCGTACAGCAGCCGCATACGACGCCTGGACCCGCAAACGCGGCCTGATCCGTTGTTCGATGTACTGTTCCCGTGGGCCATCGGGTTGGCGAAGCAGCGTTATCGTGGGGGGATTGCAAGACACAAACTCGCGGCTCAGGCGTCTTACAGAGAGCCAACCTCCGGGATTCCGTTGATAAGGGCCCGGCGATGGTGATCGACCGGCCTGGATATCGACAGGGCGGGGTTATCCCGGAACCAGAGGTGCAAGGCCACACCCGGGGGGCGCTGGTAGCGGTGGCACAGAGCAAGCGCCCACTGGGGATGGACTTTGCGCAGGGTAGCTGAAACCCACTGGATGCCGAGGAGCTCTGCTATCTTCACCCGGTGGTTGGCCGCGTTTCCCTGACACAGGCTGCCGTCACGGAGAATGAACAAGGGCAGCTCGTCGTAATCCAACGGATTGACATCGGGCTGGCGCTCCCAGTGAGCCAGATAGCCATGTTGCTTCATCGACGTGAAGGTGCTGCGAAGCTTCTCGAAATAGGCGTGGACTTCGCCCACGGTACGGCAGCCCCAGTCCGGTTCCGGAGGCGATGTTATCACGGCCGCCACCATCGCCTCGTATTGTGACGTCTCCGTGTAGGGGCGTCCATGAATGAACATGGCACGCACGGTATCGTGAATTCGCCACTTCAAGGTTTCCTTGTCGGCTTCGGTGACAGGCCGGTGAATCGACCAGCGCTTCTGGGTCAGCTCGAGATCCCAGTCTCCGGGAAGGCACCAGTGCAGTCCGGCTTTGGGCCACTGGCGAGTGTCACCAAACCGCGTGATGGCGCGCAGTTGGACCCACAACGGTACGGGTCGCTCCGGCGCGGGCAGCAGCTGTACCAACTCTCCGTACGGTGCGCCGTGGCGCACGGCACGGTCGTACTGGCGCACCATCCGCCAGGCGCGGACGCGCCGCCCAAGATCATTAATGTGCCGTCGGCGCAGAAAGGGAAATCCGGCACGGGACAGAATGGAAGCCATACGATCACACGTTCTTGTCGGGTCATGTTCCGGTCATCAAAGTGTAATAGAGCCCGCGCGGGTTGGATGGGACGTCACCGGCACGCACGGGGCCAGGAGGAGGTGATTGCCGGGGGATTGGCAACGCTCTGGAGAACGGTGGGTCCTGGCTACGTCATCCGCTTTCTCGGGCGTCGCATTCTGCGCATGAGTCAGCATGTGGTCTATCGGACGTCGGTGCGCGGTGTCGCTGCGCCGCAGTGGCCGGACGGATTCGTGGTGTACGTCGTCGCCGGCCGGGATGCGGTGGATTCCCATCCGGCGATAGCCGCGAACCTCCAAGGGCGGAATGTTCAGTACCTGAAAAGCGTATGTCAGGGTGAGGCAATCGGCGTGTTCGTCGTGGCCGGGGACACATTGGTGCATTGGGCGTTCGTGATGAAGGGGTCGCGTACGTCATGCTTGCTGGGCCTTGGTCGTGATGCAGTCCTGCTGGGTAATGCGTATACGGAGCCGGGTTTTCGCGGACGCGGGCTACAGACCTTGTCTATGCGTCAGCGGCTCCATGAGTGCGGGCGTCTCGGCGTGGAGACTGTTTACACCGAAACGGAGCCGGATAATCGGTATTCACGGCGTGCCATGGAGAGTTCGGGGATGACGCTGGTGCGGGAGGTGAGTCTGCTCGTAATCCTCAATCGGCTGGTATTCCGGAGGATACACTCGGGACAGGCTTCACGGATCTGTGGGATATGTTGAACCGACGAGCTTTGATCGCCTGGTAACTGCGAGGGGTGCATGAGCAGAGTCTCGGTTCCTCCTTTATCCCGAATATCCCGGAAGTTCGCGACGGTGCGTGACATCGTGCAGGGTTGCGACGCGGCCGCCGACCAGTATCACGTCAACCACTGGAAGGTCTGGAGACGCTTCCTTGGCTTATACAGCAGGCGCTTTTCCCCAAGGGAGATCTTTCTCTGGGGGCTTCTCGATCCGTCGCTGGGACGCGGCGACCTGGCGAGCTATGTCAGCAAGGAGGCGCTGCTGCGCCTGCAGCGCCGGCACAACCCGCCGGAGTACGCCAACCTGGTCGAGGACAAGGCGGTTTTCTATCCGCATTGTGAAGGTGTCGGCTTGCCGG
The DNA here is from genome assembly GCF_048323695.1 of Aquisalimonas sp. APHAB1-3. Lineage (NCBI taxonomy): Bacteria > Pseudomonadati > Pseudomonadota > Gammaproteobacteria > Chromatiales > Ectothiorhodospiraceae > Aquisalimonas > Aquisalimonas sp. APHAB1-3. The sequence goes on from NZ_JBLWFT010000006.1 coordinate 162,899, forward strand.
TTCCGCGGCTGCTCGCGACGTTCAATGGTGATCAGGCATGGCTGACGGAAATGAGTCGGTTCGTGTCGACGGTAGATTTGCCCGAGCATGGCCGTCGCCTCGGTTGGGGGGATTTCTTGGTTAAGCCAGGCGAAGGGGTCTACGGGCGCGGTGTGCGATTGGTACGGGATACCGCGGCCGGTTGGGCGGATCAGTTCGGGTCTGCCTTCGATACGGAAGGCATCGCGGAGTACTGCCGTCAGTATGCGGTGTACCGACGTTTTCTCCTGCAGGAGCGGGTTCACAACCACTCATTGATCGGGTCCCTGACGGGTGTCGATACGCTGCAGACCGTGCGGGTGATCACCGTGGCGGCGGGTGACGGGAACCCCGGGGAGATCGTCCTCGCTAACTGGCGCATCGCCGGGAGAAACGGGGTGACCGACAACTTCGATTACGGCCGGGGCGGAAATTTCTTGGCGGATGTGGATGTTGCCAACGGACGTATCCGCCACGTCGTTGGTCCCGCACCCGATCGGCAGGGCGTGGAAGCGGCGTCTACGCATCCCGTGACCGGGGCGTCCCTGGCAGGCGTGACACTTCCGCACTGGCCCTTGGTTCGCGAGGTCGTGATTGCGGGCACGGTGCACTTCGCGCCGCTGCAGTTGATCGGGTGGGACATTGCGCTCACGGAGAGCGGGCCGGTACTGCTCGAGGCGAATGCGTGGTTTGACGCCGGGCAGAATGCGTTCTGCGCACTGCCGATGGTGCTGGAGAAAACACGGCAGATGGAAAGCGAGGGACGTTGATGTGACTGCGGTCACCCATATTCTCTGGACGGGAGGTTGGGATTCCACCTACCGCGTTATTGAACTGCTGGGCCGGTCCCGGACCGAGATCCAGGGGCATTACATTGTGGATCCGGTGCGGACCTCGTCCGGCAACGAGATCGCAACCATCGACCGTTTGCGTGCGGCCATCGGGCGGCACAATGGGGCATGGGCCAAGCGTATGCGGCCACTGCAGGTCTCGCACTATGACGAGATCCCGCCGGACGGCGATATTGACGCCGCACTCGAGCAGCTGCGCGCCGAAGAATACCTCGGTAAGCAGTACGCCTGGCTCGCCCGCTACGTCAAGGCGTCGGATACGGGCCAGATGGATCTCTGCATTGAAGCCACCGATGCGGCGGGGCGCCGTATCGCGGACGGTATTCGTCGTGCCCCGGGGAGCGAGCCGCCGAACTACGAACTGTGGGACGGTGAGGGCCCGTTGGAGACGCTGTTTCGCTGGTTCCGCTTTCCGCTTATCCAGGCGGACAAGAAGCGAATGGAGCAGAACGTGCACGAATGGGGGATGTGGCCGGTCATGAAGCAGACGTGGTTCTGCCATCAGCCTGTGATGGGTCGGTACGCCTGTGGCACGTGCCGGCCCTGCGTGTACGTAATGAACAAGGGACAGGCCTGGCGTATGGGGTACATGGGGCGGGCCCGCTTCGTGCTGATCGAGCAGCCACGCCGGATGGTGCCGGGTCAGGTGAAGACATTCCTGCGGGGCCACGCCGGTGCGTGGGTCCGGCGCATGATCCGTTCCTGACGCGGCCGAAGCGGCGCCAGCGGGTCGAAAAGACGGAAGTCCTTACAAGACCTATGGATGAGAAACAGCTTCGTATCGCGGTACACGAGGATGAAGTGATTCTTCCTAGCGGACAGCGTCAGTCCTTCTCGGATCGCTGGTTGGCGCGTGGGAGAGAGGCCGGCTACGACATGCGGAGAGTTGACGCGTTCTGCGACCACTTTTTCGACGATCTGCGGGGGTGTGACGGTTTCATGTGGCGCTTTGGCTACCTGCCCGTGCCGCGTCTGCTCGCCAAAAGGGTATTGCCCGCAGTGGAACAGGGTATGCAGATTCCGGTTTTCCCGGACGCCAATACTGTCTGGCACTTCGAGGACAAGATCGCGCAGCACCTGCTGCTCGAGGGCATCGGCATTCCGCAGCCCAAAACCTGGGTGTTCTGGGAGCAGAACGAGGCGCTGGGATTCTGCCGGGAGGCGACGTACCCGTTCGTCATCAAGCTCGCCTACGGCTTTCGTTCCAGCAATGTCCGCCTGGTTCGAACGTTCGCCGAGGCGAAAGCCTGGATTGACGAACTCTTTGGCCCCGGGTTGAATTCGCTGGCCCACTCGCCCGCGACGCCGCTGGGGCGTTACCTGCGACGCGCCCGAGCAGCGTCGAGAACGTTGCTCGGGCTGCGCGCGCGCGGGGGAGCGGATTTCTCCCATGGTTATCTGTATGTCCAAGAGTTTTTGCCGGACAACACGTTCGACACCCGGATCGCGGTGATCGGCGAGCGCGTGTTCGGGTTCCGCCGCTTCAACCGCGACGATGATTTCCGCGCAAGCGGTAGCGGTCGGATCGACTGGGATCAGCAGGCCATCGACATCGAGGCGGTCAGGTTGGGATTCGAGATCGCCCGCCGTTTGCGAGCCCAGACCGTGGCTATTGACGTGCTTAAAAGAGGGTGCGAGTGGGTGGTGGGCGAGATTAGCTATACCGGGGCCAGTTGGGTTCTTGCCAACTGCCCCGGTCATTGGCGGCCTGTTGCGGCAAATGGGAGACTTTGGTTCGAGTGGGTCGAAGGGATGGTGCACCCTGAAGACGCGATTTTTGACGATTTCGTGGCGCAGCTTCAGGAGTTCCACGTTCCGGCGGGTAACCGGTATGTCGGGTAATTCGGGACGTCGGCACGCCCCGCTGCACGGCAGAGTGTGGCTACTCACCGCAGACGGGAAGTCGCGCGCTCTCGTCTCCGGTCTTCGGGAAAACGGCGTCCGCGGAGAGATCCTGGGCAGTCCCACGTTTGTACTCTGGTGGCATCTGGTCCGCGGACACAGAGTCCAACGTGGCGACGTGGTGGTATGCCGCTACCTGAATGACCATCCGAACCTGTTTATTTCGCTCATGAAAGTGCTCGGGGACAGTGTTGCCGTCTCGATTGCCCGCACGCGTGGCGTGCGAGTGTTATGGCTTTGCCACAATGTAGATCGCGAGACGGAAACCTACTGGCCTGGCATCACGGCGTGGCGTAGAGGATTGTGGAGTCGGGCCGCGGAGACGATCCTCGTTCCGGACCCGGCCCTCATGTCGCCGGCAATCGGCGCCTTTCTCGGGCACCGCGACAAGCTCAGGCCTATCACCGTCGGCCCACTCCCGACACCAACCCTCGACCCTGAGGAGCAGGCTCGCCTCGCGCAGGTGAAAGCGTTTCTGAATGCACCGAGCGATGGCGGTCGCAAACCGTTGCGGCTGCTGGTCGCCGGCACACCCGGCAGGAAGTACTTGCACTTCTCGCTGCTTCCGCGACTTTGTGACGCACTCGAACATAGCGGCTGGGCGCCGCGGGTGGTTGTGGCGGGGCAGTTCGACAATCGCGGTCGGGTGATTCGGGGAGAGGATTACCGGAAGTTCCTGGCCTGGTGCCGTGATCACGACAATATCCACCTGGAGACGAGTTATCTGCCGCTCGACGAGCGCGAACTCGCGGACAGCATCGACCTGATCTGGCGCTCCATCGCAGATTGGTCGTTTGCGTTCACGCTGTTCAACGCAGCGCTAGCGAGGATCCCCATTCTGACGTACGAGGCTGGGTTCCTGGGTTCCTTCGTGCCGCAGCAGGGGTTGGGCGCCACGATTGCCTGGGACTTCAGCAACGTCGACGAAGCCGTCCGCGATGCCCTGCATGCGGACCCGCAGAATTTCGAGCGCTTTCTGACCGAACGCTCCTGGGAGCGGGGTGGCGCGCTCATTGTGGCCGCCCTCAGCGAGCAGGAGCCGCACGTCCTGGAGACGGCGGTAGGTGGCGAGTTGCAAGGATAGGAACAGATCCCGTGAATGCCCCCCTCCGGGGTCGTGAACCGCGCCAATATGGAGACTCAGTTTTGACCAAGCTTGTCAGGAGTGGCCGGTGCAGATCCTGATCACCACGGATGTCGAACTCTGGCCGCGCGCCTGGGATCTGTCCCCGCGCGAGATGAACCGGGCGTTCCGGCGGTACATCGGTGGTGAAACGCCGGGCGGTGCGGTGGGGTTGCCCTTCCAACTGCAGACACTCAACACCCATGGGCTCAAGGGGGTGTTTTTCATCGAGCCCCTGTTCGCCTGCGTCATGGGGCGTGCAGCGCTGGCGGATGTGGTGGGCATGGTGCTGGAGGCGGGACAGGAAGTGCAGCTCCACCTGCATACGGAATGGATGGGGCGTTCCGGGCACGACCGCCTTCCGGGGCCGCCACGGATGAGCGTCCGCGAACTGAGCGAGGAGGCGCAGTTCGATGTGATCAGTCTGGCGCGTGAATGGCTGGAGGACGCAGGAGCGCCGTCGATTACGGCGTTCCGGGCCGGCGCCTACGGCGCGGATCGCGCAACGTTGCGCGCACTCGCGCGTATGGGGATCCCCATGGACAGTAGCCACAATCCGGCGGGGTCGCGGGGGCCGATCGCACCTGGACTCGGCGATACGCCGTGCCGGTTCGACGGCGTCCTTGAAGTGCCCCAGACCGTCTACCGGGATGTCCTTGGTCGGGAACGTCACGCCCAGGTTGGAAGCTCGTCACGACAAGAGCTTGCCCAGGCCATGGATCGGGCCGTTGCCCAGGGCCGGAGCGTTTTCGTCATTCTCAACCACAGCGCGGAGCTGCTGACGGCGGACAGGGAGCGCCCGGATCGGGTTGCCGTGCGCCGTTTCGAGCGGCTTTGCGAGCACCTCGGGGACCGTGCTCGCGCTCTGCCGACCGCCTGGTTCCGGGATCTTGATGCGGACGCGCTCATGGCCGGCGCCGAAACGGGAAGTCTGCGTGTCGGTGCTTGGCCGGCAGCGATCCGGTACGGCGAGCAGGCCTACAGGAGATTGCTGTAAACATGGATACCAGTCTGGTCAGGACCCTGCATTTCCCCTGCCGTCTTGGTGAGTTCACGCTCTGGAGCCCGCGTCGCAACTTGCGGGTCTACGCGGTCGGGCTGTTCGACGCGGTGAGCGAGGAAGACCTTGTCGAGGATTTCCGGCGTAACGGCGAAGACGTCTCCGGGGCACTCCTCTACGGCATCCGGGTGGATGAGGCCAGCCCGGCCCTGTCACGTCACGGCGATCTTCTGCGCTACATGCCGCAGGGAGGCAACCGTTTCATCATCGACCTCGGTGCCACGTTCGAGGGGTATCTCGGTACGTTCAATGGCAAGACACGCTCGACCCTCCGGCGCAAGGTGCGTCGCTTTGAACGCGAGTCTGGTGGCGAATGCGATCTCCGCGAATATCGCGGTGCTGACGCGTTACAGGAGTTCTTCCCACTGGCCCGCCAGGTCTCCGAGAAGACGTACCAGGAGCGCCTGCTCGATGCGGGCTTGCCGGACGATGAGACCTTCCGCCAGGAGCTCGTGCAGGCAGGGCGTACCGACACCGCGCGCGGATTTCTGCTGTTCCATCACGGACAACCCGTGGCGTATCTGTATACGCCCGTGTCCGACGGCGTCATGCGCTACGAGTATGTGGGCTATGACCCCGACCACGGCAACCTGTCGCCGGGGACGGTGTTGCTGATGCTCGTGCTTGAGCGCGCGTTCGCCGACGAGGCGTTGCGTGTGTTCGATTTCACCGAAGGCGGAGGCGACGACAGCCACAAGTCGTTCTTCGCCACCGAGAATGCATACTGCGCCAACGTCTATCTGTTGAAGCCAACGCTCGGAAACCTGGTCCTGGTCAGCGCCCAGTTGGCCACTGGCGCATTGTCGTCAGCCGTTGGCGGCGTGCTCGACCGGGTCGGTGTTAAGGCGCGCGTCCGCGAAGCGTTACGGCGGCGTGGTCGCGAGGTGGCTGCGTGAATCGCGCCCTGCTGGCCGCAGCGCGGGGGACCATCTCCCTGCTGTCTCCCGCAGGGCCCCGCGGCCGGCTGACCACGCTGATCTACCACCGGGTCATGGAGCGACCGGACCCGCTGCGACCCGGCGAGCCGACCGCGGAGACCTTCCGCTGGCAGATGGAAGTGGTCGCGCGGCTATTCAACGTCATTCCTCTGCACGAGGCGGTCGACCGCCTCCGCAGGGGAGCGCTCCCGAGGCGGGCGGCCTGCATTACTTTCGATGATGGTTATGCGGACAACGCGGCGCTGGCCGTGCCGATACTGCAGCGACTCGGGCTCCCGGCGACCGTCTTCGTTGCTACCGGATTTCTGAACGGCGGGCGCATGTTCAATGACACCGTCATTGAGTGGGTACGGCAGCTTCCTCCCGGTCGCCACGACCTCGATGCCCTAGGCGTTGGCGCGTGGCAGATCGACACCGATGCGGACCGGCTGCGGCTGGTTCGCGCGCTGCTGCCGCTGTTCAAGTATCAGACGCTCGTGGAACGCGAGCGCTGCCTCGAGACATTGGAGGCGATTGCGCCTGCGGAGTTGCCGAACAACCTCATGATGCGTGACGACCAGGTTCAGGCGATCGCTGCGGGCGGCATCGATATCGGGGCCCACACCATGGCCCATCCGATCCTCTCCCTGCTCCCCGACGGTGCCGTCGAGGAAGAGCTCGAAGGCTCCCGGCGGTATCTGCAGAAGCTCGTTGGCTCACGGGTCCGGTTGTTCGCGTATCCCAACGGGCGGTATGGCAGCGACTACGGTGATCGCGAGGTGGCGGCGGTGGATCGGCTTGGATTCGACGGCGCGGTGTCGACGCACGCCGGGGTCGCGAACGCCGCGACTGACGTATTCCAGCTGCCGCGGTTCACACCGTGGGACCGGGAGCCGGAGCGGTTCACGCTGCGATTCGTGAGGAACCTGATCCGGAGTTGAGCGAAGCCCGGAAGGTCACTCTTCCGGGGATTCGGATACAACAACAAGCATCATGAAGGGTTGGAGCGGGCATTGATCATCATTCGGGGAATCATCGGTCCCGGCGCCAATGAAGCGGGTGCCGGAGCACAGTGGCTGGGAGAGCTGACAGACGCCACCACGTATTCGGGTCACGACTGGAGTGTCGCCGTTGTGCCCGATTGTTCTCACCGTATCGACAGTACCGGCACGGGGCTCGCCATCCACGACGGCCGGGTACAGAACCCGGCGTCGGATCCCCGGGAATGGAACGGGGCGTACCTGGCGGTCCATGCCCAATCCGGGGAATTGACCTTCACCGCTGATCGCCTCGGTACTGTCCCCGTCTACTGGACGCGTGTGCCGGGCGGCGTCGCCTTTGCCTCGCGTCTGGTGGACATGGTCTCGTGGAGCCCGCGTCCGAACTCGGTCGGCATCCTGCAAATGCTCTTGCTCAACCAGCCGCTCGGTGTCCGCACTCTGCTCGAAAATGTCGCGTTGCTACCGCCAGCGAGCCAGGTAACGCTCACCGCGGACGGGGTGCAAAGCCAGACGCGGTACTGGGAGCCGACGGTCTCCAGCGAGCCCCCCGGGAATCTCGACGCATGGATTGAAGAAGGTGCGGAGGTGCTGGAGAAGGCGAACCACCGGGCCAGGAACACGGCGCAGGACGGGCGTGTCGCGTGGCCGGTAACCGGCGGCTTCGACTCCCGCTGTAATCTCGGTGTCAGTCGCTCTCTCATTCAGCCTGATGACCTGTTGTTCCACGTCGTGGACCTGGGCAACTTCGAATTGCCGGCTGCGCGGCAGATCGCGAGTTACCTGGATAGGCCGTTGCACATCATGGACGCGGCACCCTGGATGCGTAACGTGGCGGATTTCGACATCGGGCTCGACAACGGCGAGTTCAACGTCGGTCACTGGCGCCTCGTCGGGCCGTGTCGTGAGCTTATGGATGCGCACGCATGCCGGGTCACGGTGGATGGCTTTCTCCAGGGGATCCTGCTTAACCCGGCTATGTTCTTCAAGGAAGGCACCGTGGACGATGTGCGCGAACGCCAGCTACGACTGTTCCAGTACCGCATGCAGCGCTTAGCCATACCTCGTGACCACTCGATGCTCGAGACCGCGCGCGAAGCGTCCGCCGCAGATTACCCGGTCAGCGTTGACGGCCTCTCGGCGAGTCAGCGCTACATCTTCGAGAACCGTAGCCGGCGCATGGTGTACGGGATCGTGCGGCTCAATCAGAATTACGTCGACGTGCGCACGCCGGGCCTCGATACCGAGCTGCTCGATTTCGTCATCCGCGTACCGTGGGAGTTGCGCAAGCACGCCCGGCTGTACCGCAAGATCATCAACCGGGTGGATCCGCGCCTGGCGAGCATCGTTCACGACAAGACTGGATTGCCGGTGAACGCGGAAAAGCCGCTATCGCGCCGCAAGTTCTTGGTGAAGCGCTTGCGCTATTACGTCAACCGCGTGTGGCCGGGAAAACCGCTCTTCCGGGGCAAGGAAACACGGTTCGAGACGTTGGTCCGCACCGATGCCGCGTTTCGGGAAGAGGTCTGCGCATTGTTGCGCCAGTCACACTGGTTAACCGAGGCGCTGCAGACTGATCCCGTGGCCATGCTCGATGCGCAGAAGGCCGCATATGGCGAGATTGACCCCGACTGCGTCGGAGCCATGGTCAACATTGCGCTGCTGGAGAAGCAAGCGCGGTCTGCGATGGTGCAAGACGCAGCCTCCCGGGTGGCGACAGCGTAGTGAACGGCAGCCGCGAGAGTGCGCATGAACTCGCTCTACCGTGCGCGGTGGGGCAGCGGAAACGTCCCGATCGGTGCGATCAGGGCGTCATGTGCGGCATCGTAGTGGAGCACTGGGGTGGTTTCATTCGCACACTCGCCGAACCCGGTGGTGACCGACATGGCCGTGGTCTCGGTCGGCCAAGCCATGGGTGGCGCGGCGAACCCTGTGGCACCGGCGACGGACGACGGGATCGCCGTCCCATCAAGGTGCCGGAGGTCGACACCCCCGGACTGTAGGGAGGAGGCGCGGTGCAGCGTTGTGTCGAGGTGTTCGGCGTCGCGTATCAATGCATGCCCAAAAGGATTGAGCAGGTCGACCTCGGTACCGCGAACCCCGTCCAGTACCAGCATCGACGCGATTTGGCCGGTGTCGAGATCGACCCAGAGAGCATGCGTTACTTGATTGCCGCTCAGCTCCTTGGGGAGTGGACCGCGAATGCTCCGAGCCACTCTTGTGGCGATGCGATCGGCGGGGGAGCGCCCGCGGGCGGCCGGGCCGTTGAAGGAAGGAACCGATCGCCCGATGACCAGAACACAGTGATCGCTGGTATGCGTGTCCCAGTCGGCGGTGACGGCAAGTGTGTAAAACGCGCCGCGATACCGAAACAGGGGAGCCCAGCCCGCCACCGCGGGATGCCGGTCCGCAACAGTGGAGCGGAATCGGGCGGGGGCGGGAATGAGGCGCCGCCCTTTCCAGGTCAGGTTGAACGGGAGCAGTGCGCCGTAGCGGGTGTCGATATCCTGCGTGGCTGGTGTTTGCCGAACCTGCCCTCGGGTCGACAGCCCGAGTTGCCCGGTGGGGCTGCGAAGGCTCAAGAGCCCGGCTGCTTTGTCGATGAACACTGCCCGCGTTGCCACGGTCGGCCGCTGCTGCGGGATCGGAGGCTCGGTGTGTGTTCCTGTGCCGACTGAAGTCAGGGTTGCGCCGAGGAGACCAGCGGTCCAGGCGTTGTAGACCGTGAGGACCATGTAGGGGTCCCAGCCGCCCTGCAGGCCTGTCGTTGGGTTCAGATTGAGGTTGAGGAGTCCGTCCGGTCGTGTCTGGCTCTCAAGCAGGGTGCGCAGGCGACGGCAGCGATCTGCCCAGGCGTCACTGTCCGTACGGTCGTTGGTTCGCACCAGATGATCGGTGTAGACACTGAGCAGCGCCCCATAGCCGAACAGGGCATGCGTGCTTCGGCCGAAACCACCGGCGGCCCCGGTTTCGTCGGTGAACGCTTCGAGCCAGCGGGCAGCTTGGCTGGCCAACCGCGCGACGTCGCGATCGGCGTGAATACGGCAGGCCATGTGCAGACAGAACAACACCTTGGCGTGGTACGTGAGGGGCGTGCAGAGCCGGTCGTCCGGTGTTTGTGGGAAATCGACGAACCCGCCGGCCGGGGTCATCCAGCGCTCACATGTCACAACGAGTGCGCGCGTGGCCTGACTGCGTTCCTGGTCGGTCCGTGCCTCGAGGAGCCTGCACAGTGTCGCCAGCACGGCCCAGTTGTTGGAGCGGTGATTGTCGCCCGCATGGGCCTTTTCCAGCGCGGCATCGAGCAGCCGCCGACATGCCTGCTGGCGGGTGTCCTGCCGGTCGCGCGTGAGCAGAAGGGCGAGCCGATTGAACGGGCCGTGCCCCCTGTGTTCGTCAGGAATCCCGGTGAAGTGATTGATCAGCCGCGATGCTGTTCCGCGGTGCGGGTGGTTCGCCGTCGTGCACGCCAGCGCTGTGAAGGTGCAGGCGTAATGGTCGTCGGGAGAGGGACGCCCGGTTTCGGGGTCCGCGAGTACACCGTCGCTATCCACGAGGTTGGCTAGAGCGTCGGTCAACCGCTGTTGCAGCTGCCGGGTGGCTTCAAGTTCGTCCTGCGCGAAAGCGGACAGGGCCTGGGGTCCGGGGTTCATGACAATGCGGTTCGTCCTGTTTTTTTGTTCAGTGTTTTCGGGTTACGGCGTACCGGTCTTTGTTTTCGGCGCCGCGGCTCGCGGTCGTTCGATTGGAGCAGAGCTTGTGCGCAACGATATCAATACATCAGAAGAATGGGGGCACAGGGAAGCGGGGCCGGCGCCAATGGTCTCCGTGGTCATTCCAGCCTACAACGTCGCAAAGTACATCGGTGATGCGGTGCAGAGCGTGCTGGATCAGGATTACGAGCCCAAGGAGATCATCGTCGTGGACGATGGATCCACGGACGGAACCGTGGATGCGCTGGACGCATTCGGGGATCGGATCCACGTCCACCGGCAGCGCAACGCTGGGTCGGCCGTAGCGCGCAATCATGGCATTTCCCAGGCCAAAGGCAAGTACATCGCGTTCCTCGACGGCGACGATGTCTGGTTACCAGGCAAACTGCGGGCTCAGGTCGCGTACATGGAAGCGCAACCTGGCGTGGGGTGCACTTGGGGGCGGTGGGTTGAGTGGCGCCGCCGTGCTGGCTCGTTTCCGCCGCTGACCGAGCTGGTCGATGACAGCGCGTTGGCCCAAACCCGGATACGTGCCATTCCGGAATCCTCCGGCTGGCTGTATCACCGGATTCTCACGGACTTCCTCGTCTGGACCAGCACGGTGATGGTGCGTCGTTCGGTCATTGATGAGGCGGGCCCCCTCGATCCTGCGCTCCGACGTGGACAAGACTTCGATTACTGGATCCGGATTTCTCGGCTCACGCCGATGCACCAACTGGATGCCGTGTTTGCTGCCTATCGCCTTCACGGTCAGGGCACTACGGTCAGTTGCCCGAGTCGTAACTACGCCGTGGAGATCATCGAGCGCGCCGTCGCTCGCTGGGGGTTGACCGGGCCGGACGGCACCCAGGTCGACCGCCGTTTGTATCACCGTCACCTGGCCGGGCTGTGGCGCGGGTATGGTGGCAAACAGTTGCGCGCAGGTGTCCCGAAGGGGGCGATCGCGTCCTCGTTGCGAGCGCTTCGGCACGAGCCGATGGCAGCGCGTAGCTGGTATCTGTTCTTCGCCGGGCTGGTGGATCTGGCCGGCTTCGGCGTGTTGCGCAGCATTCTTAAGCGCCGTGGCGGTACGCTTGCCAAAGGAGTGTGATCTGTGACTGTTTCCCAGACATCGGGTGATCCATTTGTCGATTACTATGCCGAGCAGAGCCTGACAGAGACCTCTCTGCGGCGTTTTCGCGAACTCAGGGACAAAGTGCTCCGGGCCTACTACGCCCGTGCACAGGAAAGAGCTGCCGACGTACTGGATGTCGGATGCGGGCCGGGTGTGCTCAGTCTTCTCTTTGCGGAGGAAGGACATCGGGTCACCGGGGTTGATATCAACGAAGCGCTGATCGATATCGCCTGCTCGCGTGCCCGGGAAGCAGAGGCGAATGCCCGTTTCCTCGTGGGCAGTGCCGACGCCCTGCCGGTGCCGAGCGATAGCGTTGATATCTGTCTTGCGCCGGAACTGCTCGAGCATGTGCCGGACTGGCAGCGCTGCCTGGAAGAGATTACCCGGGTGCTGCGCCCCGGAGGCGTATTGTTCCTGACGACAACCAACGTGTTGTGTCCGGTTCAGGACGAGTTCCGGTTGCCGGGCTATTCGTGGTACCCGGGAGCGGTCAAGCGTCGCTGCATCGAGCTCGCGCGTACCAGGCATCCCGAATGGGTCAACCACGCCACGTATCCGGCATTTCACTGGTTCTCGTTCTTCCAGTTGCAGCGCGAGCTGGAAAAGCGCGGCTTTGCCTGCATGGATCGTTTCGATACCGCTGATCCCGGCGCCGGCCGTCTCAAGGGCGTTGTCCGGCAGATGGTGCAGCGGGTCCCGGGTGCTCGCTTCGTGGGGCACGTTTTCACGCCGTACACGCAACTGATCGCCGTCCGGCGCGACTGAATCGGCGATGACTTCCATGAAGCAGAATCCGACCCAGAAACGAGCCCACAGGGAAGGCGAGCAGACCCGACTCGACCGGGCCCTTTTCTTCGTGTCCCGTGTGTTGCGACGTCTGACCCGCGGCCGAGTCCAGTTGTATCGATACTACCTGGTTGCGCAACCGGTGCCTGAAGACGCGATGCTTCCACCGGGGCGCGGACGCACGATCGAGGTGCGGCGTATCCGGGAGGGGGATCCCGTGCTGGAGCGGTTTCCGCGTCCGGCCAAGGTGCTTGCCGCGCGCTTCGCGCAAGGGGCTCTGTGTTATACGGCTTTTCGGAGCGACGAAGTGAGCGGCTTTCTCTGGTTCACCCCCGGAGATTATGAGGAGGATGAGGTGCGCTGCCTGTTTCGGCCCCAGCCATCTGGCGCGTGCGCCTGGGACTTCGATGTCTACGTCGCTGCCCGCGACCGCATCGGGCCCACCTTCGCGCGGCTTTGGGACACTGCCTACGCTGACATGCGCGCGCGCGGGATCGCCTGGACGCTGAGCCGGATCTCCGCGTTCAACCAGGGATCTCTGGCATCCCATTCGCGTCTCGGCGCACGGTTTCTGGAAAGTCTCACATTCGTCGTCGCAGGGCCTGCTCAGGTGATGTTCCGGGGCCGGTTCCCCTTTGTCTATATGAGCGTGACCACTGCCAGACGACCCGTGGTATCTGTCGCCGTGCCCCCTAAGCCCGTTATGAAAGTCGACTCCAATGGAGAGGTGGTTTCGGATGCGTGATCTTCTTCTGTTCGCAATCATCCTGGGGTCGATCCCCCTGATTCTATATCGTCCGTGGCTCGGAATTCTCGCCTGGTACTGGGTCGGCATCATGAACCCGCACCGTCTCACTTGGGGGTTCATGTATGACTTTCAGGTGGCGATGCTGATAGGGGTCGTGGCCCTGATCGCGCTGGCGATCGCGCGCGATCGCCAGGCCCCACCGGTAACAAAGGAGTCGACCCTTGTTGTGCTCATGGCCGGATATTTCACGTTCACGACCTTCTTCGCCTGGGCGCCTGACGCGGCATGGAATTACTGGGATCAGCCCATGAAGATATTCCTGATGACCATCGTCACCACGATGCTCATCTACGGCCGGCACCGCGTCGAGTGGCTTGTGATCATCATTGTTGGTTCTCTGGCCTTTTACGGTCTAAAAGGCGGGGTTTTCACGATTCTCACAGGCGGGCAATACCATGTACTTGGGCCTCCACGGTCTTTCATCCAGGGAAACACGTCTCTTGGGCTCGCCATGCTCATGGTACTGCCTTTGATGCTCGTGCTGGCTCGACAGGCAACGCAGATGCGCCTGTCCTGTTTTCCGGACAAGCGATGGGTGCGATGGGCTGGATGGGGTGGGTATGTCACGTTTTGGTTGACCAGTATTGCCACCGTGTTCACGTACTCCCGGGGGGCTCAGCTGGGCCTTCTCGCGATTGGTCCCTTCGTTTTCGCCAAGATGCGCTATAAGTCAGTAATGGTAGCCCTCGGTCTCGTCGCGGGGGGCACCATTCTTGCGTTGGTTCCGGAGCAGCTCATCGACCGGTTCCATACCATACAGACTTATGAAGAAGACTGGTCTGCCATGCAGCGGATTCAGGCGTGGGGCGTGAACTGGAATGTTGCTGTGGACAGCCCCTGGACGGGCGCGGGCTTTTCCATGGTCAGCATGCCGACGGAGTTATGGCTCAGTTACGCGAATTTCCAAGGACCGTGGCATCCACACGCCCGCGTGGCACACAGCAACTATTTCCAGGTCCTCGGTCACCACGGTTTTCCCGGTCTGTTTCTTTACGTCGCGCTGCTTATCAGCGTCATGGTGAGCCTGTTCCGGCTGGCCCGGCGTGCCAAATTGCACGCACACACGGTATGGATCTCCGAGTACGCATGGGCCGCTTTCGTGGGGGTTATCGGTTACGCAGTTGCTGGTGCCTTCCTGGATCTTGCGTACTTCGACCTTTTCTACGCGTTTGTGGCACTCGCCATCATCCTTCGTCGGGAATTCGCCTGGGAGATGGCCAAGGCCCCCGCGGCCAAGCGGGCTCCCGCCACGGTCGGTGCCCGGAGCGTTCCGAGCCGGGGTGGCTTACAGCCGGCTCGGGAATGACCCCAGCACTATACGAAATACGGAAGGTCCCTCATGACACGATCGGTAATGGCACTGGGTTGCGAACGAGCGGTCTGTTCCGCAATGGCATTTGCGGCGGCTACGCTTTTTTCGGCCGCCGTCGGCGCGGATTCCCTCACGGATATCGTGGAGTCCATGGAGCCGGGCGAGTGGCGTGAGCTGCCCGATACGCGTCTCAAGGATGTGTTCCCGGAGCGGGATGCACATCCGAACTGGGGGAATCAGGGCCCTCAGGCGGTGACACGGGCATGGAGCGGGGCGGCGTATGACACTAAGCGCAACCGCCTCATCGTCACTGGTGGAGGACACGGCGCCTATGGCGGCAACGAGGTGTACGAGTTCGACCTGGAGGCCATTGAGTGGCGCCGGGTGACCGAACCCAGTGCGCATGAGGTGGATCCCGCATTCGAGGACCAGAACGATCCAAGCCAGTATCTGCGTACCGTGGACGACACGCCTGTTTCGCGGCACACCTATGATTCCCTGATCTATCTGCCGAATGTGGACAAGGTGTTTCTCTGGGGGGGTAGCCTGTACAGCGTTGGCCGTGCCTATGACCGGCATGCCTGGTTGTATGATCCCGAGGACGGTACCTGGACTCGTGGCGCGGAGTCGAGTGGCGAGAACATTCATTCACTCAGTGGTTATGACCCGGAAACCGGACAGGTCGTTGTCGAGCACGGGCGCGGCCTGTATGGGTACGATCCGGTGAACGATCACTGGGAGACCGTCTCCGGTGGTACGAACGGGGCACAGGGGCGAGTTGCCGAATTCGACCCCGAACGCCGCTTGCTGATTCAGGCGTTCGTGCCCTATGGCAATCGCGGGCCGATCGCCGTTTTCGACCTTAACCAGCCGGGACAGGGACGAAACCACCCTGATATCAGTGGCAATACGGACTTTGCCGACACCCCGGCACCCGGTATGGCGTATCACCCGCCCACGGGGTACATGGTTCTGTGGAACGGTTGGCGCGCCACCTGGGTGCTTGATCCCGATACCTGGGCAGCACACAAGGTCGAGAATCTTCCCTCGCGTGCGCCAGATCACTACGGTACCGACCGCTACCCCGTTCGTGGCCAATACAAGACCTGGGGGATCTACGGGCGTTGGGCGTACGTGCCGGACTACGATGTTTTCATTGGCTATGGGCACGTGGATGACAACGTTTGGTTGTACCGGTTGCCAGAGGACCCTTTCAATTGGACCGTGCCTGCCGATCACCAGGCTCGCGAGTGCCCTGGTGATCTTTGCGTCGGCCCGGACTTCGAGTTGAATACACCGAGCCAGGCGGCGAGCCGGGCACAGGATGGCGATACGGTCTATATCCAGGAGGGAGAATACGAGGACTGCGCCCGCTGGCGAACGAGCGTCACCATCAGGGGCCTGGATGGACGTCCTAAGATTGGGGATAAGGTCTGTCACGGAAAGGCGGTTTGGATCGTGCAGGGTGACGTTACTGTCATTGAGAACGTCGAATTGCATGGGGGATATGGCCCGGGTCGCCATGGAGAGTCGATTCGCCATGAGGGAAAACGGCTTACTGTGCGCGACACGGTCGTTCACGGAAGCCGGATGGGTATCCTCACCGGTCACGACTCCGACAAGGAACTCGAGGTCTACAACAGCGAGTTCTATGGCATCAGGAGTGCCACGGGACTTGCGCACCACATCTACGCTGGGCGTATCGGCCGATTCGTCGCCGAAGGCAACTATCTCCATGACGATAGTGTTGGACACCGCCTTAAGTCGGTCGCAGCGGAGAACCGGATTCGCTACAACCTCGCATCGAACCCCGGCAGTGCCAGTGCTTCTCTCATCGACGTATGGGGATGCAGTGACACGGAGATCGTGGGCAATGTGCTTGTGTACGGCGGGACCGACGGTGCGCTCCAAGCGATCAGCATGACCCACCGTAACCAGCGCGGCGAACGGCTTTCGTGTGAGCGGGAGGCGAGCGCACGAATAGCATACAACAGCGCAGCATTCCTGCCGGAGAACAGCCGCTGGTCCTCGTTCGTGCGCAATCATTTCGGTGTCGAGTACGAGGTCACGAACAATATTGCGGTGAATACCCGGGATCTCGAGTTCGAGGGATCGGAGACAGGGCTGGGTCGATTGGCAGGCAATGTCCATCAAGGCCATGACTATCTGGACTACTTCGTCGACCCACAACAAGGGGACCTGCGGCTGAAACAGCCGCTCGGTGACGCGGTTAACGAGAGTGTTCGCCCCGAGCGTGCCTACCAGCATCCCATGAGCACAGTGGCTCGAGAGAGTTTCTCGTCACCGGGTGCGTACGAATACGAGCCGGATTGAATATCGGGAGAATGTCATGTTCAGGAAGCTCATACTCTCGCAGGCATGCCTTTTTCTGTCGGTGACAGTCGGCGGGATCGGTACGGCCTCTGCTGAAGTTGGTTGTCCGGCGCCGGAATCCCGGCCCTGGTCCTTTGGTCCCTGGGACTACACCAACCCGGTTCACCGAGAACAGCATTTGCCAATCATGGAGAGTCATCACTTTCCTCGTGAAGTACGGAATCTGGAACGGAGCAGTGCTCGGTCCCTGGCCCAAGATCTGCGCTATGCCCTCAATACATTCCCGAACCATCATCAGGCTCTTCGCTCCATGACGCAGTTGGTTCAGCAAGAAGGCAGCCTCCGGCCCGACGGACTTCAGCGGACGCTGGATTGCTGGTTTTCGCGTGCACGGCGTTTCAACCCAGACGATGGCATGGTCCTGATGGTCCACGGGATGTATTACTACGACATCGGCGAGTACGAGCGAGCCGCGGAAAAGATGGAGGCGGGTCTCGAACTGGAACCCGGGAATCATAACATCATGTACAACTTGGGCCTGGTCTATGTGGAGGCGGGGGAATACGAGAAGGCGCGGGAGTATGCCGTCAAGATGTACGACCAAGGCTTCCCGCTTGAAGGGTTGCGTCGGAAACTCCACGCTGCAGGGCACTGGGATGGTTAGGTTTGATAACGGCGGCATGATGTTGCCAGCGCCGTGGCAACAGGCTTTCTAAATCCGAAGCATGTCCCGTTTTTTTACATTAGCTGCGCGCGAGTGTCTCCAAAAGGCATCAAAGCCCCCGTTGATCGGGGGCTTTTCTTTTTTGGCGTGTAACTTGCTTAGCTCCTTTCGGCCGGAATTACAGAAATAATAAGGCAGGGGTAAGAATCATGCGGGGGACGATAACAACTACGCTTGCGCTGTTTGGCGTGGTGTTTATCTTGACGGGCTGCCTGGGAAGTGCCGATGTTCGTGAAGACAGGGGCGGTGAGGCGAACGGTTCCACGGAGCCTCCGGACGATGACTCCCAGAACGGTGACGTCGGGGTATCTGCCCTTCACGGGGTGTATGAAGGTGTGCTCGAGGTGGACGGTGATGCCGGGGGTGAGGATTTCCTGTACATCGTTCACGACGGTCGGGCAATGGGGCTACTCACTCGGACGGACTCCGTCTATGACGGAACCATCGACACAGACGAAGAAGGGATTTCCGGTACGTTCTCCTTCTATGGTGAACCTGGAGTTCGAACGGGCCAGGCGACGTTCACCGGCGAACGGCTCAACGATGTGCAACTGCAGGGGGAGTGGGTCCGTGCCGAGGGCGATATCGTACCAGGCGCCGTGGAGCTTTACTCGCATCCGCAATCCGAGCGGAACCTGATCATCGAGGAAGACCTCGCGGGTACTTACGGGGATGAATCCTCGGAAAACGGGAACTTTCAGCTCACCGTTCACCAGAGCGGGTCGTTCGAAGGGTTCGATGGGTCCGGGTGCTGGTTTGATGGCACTGTGGATGTAGCAGCGCCGAACCTCAACATTGTCAGTGTTGAGCTGACGCAGAACGACGGATACTGCGACGGCCTCCCCGGCGATGCGGGGGAGCGCTATGATGGTTTTGCGACACTTGTTGATGACGGCTTGCTGCTTAGTGTCGTGAGTGACGATCATCGTTTCGTCCGTGTGCTGGCCGATTTGTCGTCCTCCGAGCCTGATCGCGATACGATCCCTTCCTGGTTGGAAAGTCTGCCGGAGCGTGCCTGGTCCCGGGTCAATACCAACTCACCATACAGCGCCATTCAGACGCTGGATGAGAGGACCGATGGGTGCGGGCGTAGTGCGTACACCGGCCGAATCGAGCGAGTCTGGGAAGCATTCGCAGGTTCGGCCTGGGATCCGACGCGGAAGGTGGCGTGGATCTTTGGTGGGGGGCACGCGGTGACAACGTTCAACGCCCCGATCGCCATCGACGTTTTCGAACGGGAATGGCAGATCCTCCATAACGAGACCACCAGTATCAACGCAGACTTCCATAAGGAGGAGGGGAGTGCGCGTTACGTAACCGGTGACTACCAATACGACTACCAAGGGGCTCCGGTGAGCGCCCACGCGTATGACAACAACGAGTATCTCCCTGTTGCCGATCGCTTCATCACGTTCGGCGGTGCGACGGCGGGACCCGGCTCCTGGTGGCGAAAGTATCTCGACACCGATGGAACACAGTGGAGTGATGGAGACAGACTTGCGGACGCCCCCCGAACCGGGCCTTACGTCTATGACTACGGACGCCGTGATCCGACGCGGGTCGGCGGACACGACGGTACCGCAGTGGATGTCGCCGGCTGCGACAATGCTGAAATCAAGGGTGCGCGCGCGTGGACCAACCTGGATTTCATGGAGGATATTCACGGCGGCCAAAGCACGGATCGAAGCACTGTCTGCCGCGTCGAGAACGGCAATGATGTCTGTTATCACTCCCGTACCAGACTGGAGCGGGTCGAATTCGACGGTTACGATGCCACGGTCGAATCTGCCGGGACATTTGGACAAGGGCATATCGGCGCTCACTCGTCGGTAATCGCCCCGGTGGGCGACAATGAGATCTTTCTACAAATCCGCCTGCGCCCGGAACAGAACTCCTGGGAGCTGAAGTGGTGGGAAATCCAGGATTTCCCGGATACCCGTGCCAGTCAAGCCATCCGCCAGATGTCAGGGCCGTCTGTCGACTTCTCCGACTCCTCCTACGGCACCAGCGGCCCGTTACCTGATGAGGGTAACCTGCCCGGGTCAATCTATGACTCGGAGCGGGACAGAATCATTATCTGGCGAGGGGGGCGGAACCTGTACGAGCTTTTGCCGCCCGAGAATCTGGGGCGAGAGGGATGGCGTATGGTCGACTTTGACAACAATCCCGTTTCAGCCGTCGCACCGGATGTCTCAGGTGGTACGGGGAACGAAAGCGTGTTTGGCCATTTCCACTATGATGCCGAATGGGATCTGTACTTTGGGATCGAGGGCATTCACGGGGATCTCTGGGTCTACAAGCCCAAGGGATGGAACTCGGAGTGACCATTCAGTGTTTCCTTGTTGGGCGACTTATGAATTCTGGGTACACAAGGAATCATCGTGCCCGTCCAATGGACATTGGATAAAGCATTCCTAGAAACTTTAACGAAAATTTCGGTGGTATGGATCCGTGTGGACCCTTGAATGCATAAAAACGCATGATCAGGCAAGGAGAATGCGGGGACTCGGCCCTGCAGTGGAGCATGACCCTTCGTGGTTATGGGATAGCTGCAATTCGAGTGATAAACGTGTTCTGGCATTAAAAGGCCTCAAAGGAGAGGTTGTTCCAGTGTTCGTGCACAACGCCCCGATTCGGCTTGAGCTTCGAGGGGTCGAGCTGGGCCGATTTTCTTCGACGCGATGTGTGTTGACGGGGAATCTGCATGAAGTAGGCTACGAATATGCTCGACACCTTCTGCAGAGCCTTCTGGGGTGGCTTCCATCAGATGGAGCACTTTTTGTGCAAAGCCTTCGTGCGGAAGAGCCGTTAGCGCAAGTATTGGAATCGCAATGGATTCGCGAGAAAGCCCTTGTTGTGGACAACCGCACGCCCTATCAGAGGAGGCGTATTAGCCTCCCGGCGACCTATAGCGAATACCTTCAGGCATTGCCGAAGAGGCGGCGGAAAGATCTCTGCAAGACGAGCAAACGGTTCCGCGAGCGGTGCGACCAGTGGCAACTCCGCGTGGGCGTGAGCGAATCAGATGTGGTCGCGATGTTACTAACCTTTAACAAAGTAAAGCCATGGTGTTAGGCTTTTCCCCATGGAATGCAAACGCTCGAACGACGGTCGTGCCATCGACAAAGCAGTCATGCATGCCCTGCGGATGCAGGCGATCAAGGCGGTGCGCAATGGGCGCACGGTTGCGGATGTTGCCGAGGCGTTCGGATTCAACGAGCGCACGGTGTTCAAGTGGCTGGCGCGCTACAACGACGGC
>NZ_JBLWFT010000007.1:0-165457 GCF_048323695.1 Aquisalimonas sp. APHAB1-3
ATCAAAAACCAGCGCCCTTACGACCCCGCGTTGGCCTGACGGCCAACCGGCATGGGGGGCCCGGGATGGCGGACCTGAAGGTCCGCCCTACGGGGTCTACCGCTTGACCCGCAAGACGGTATCTACGACGGCACCCGGGCAGCACCCGTAGGGTGGATCTCCAGATCCACCATCCGACGGCACCCGGGCAAGCACCCGTAGGGTGGATCTCCAGATCCACCATCCGACGGCACCCCGGCAGCACCCGTAGGGTGGATCTTCAGATCCACCATCCGATGGCACCCGGGCGGCAACCGTAGGGTGGATCTTCAGGTCCACCATCCGACCTGAAACGCACGACCGCGTGTCGCTGCGACGCACCAAAAAAAGCGCCCCGCGAGAGCGGGGCGTAAGGAGTCCGTTCGATTAGGAGGAGAAGCATTGCTGGGCGGCATCCTGCCGCAATTGAAGCAAAGCAACCCCCGTGCCATGTTTTTAAGTGTATGTTTTTAAGAGCATATTCACGCATTCTGCTGATGCCTGTGAGGCTGTCGAGCACCACGTTGGGGCGCGAAGCGCACGACGTGCCCGATCCGGGAGCACGACCGACCTACAGATGATGCCCACGTTGTGACATGGATCACTGGTCGCGGTCGCCATCCATGGTTTCCTGACGCCATACCAAGGAGGTGAATCATGGCCGACGCATCCGCAATTGCGGCAACCGCCACGACGATGAGTCAGACGCAGCTGCAGGTTGAAGCCGGAACCAGTGTCACGCGCAAGGCGATGGACGTGCACGAGTCCACCGCAATGCAGCTGATCGACAACATCGACGCCGTCGGCAATGCGCCCAGCAACCCGGGAGACCGGGTCGGCGAAATGCTCGACACCCGCGCTTGATGCCGGTCACTGGCGGTCCGTCCGACTCGGGTGGTGCCACCGCCAGTCCTCTGTAACAATCCGGTCCATGCATATCGAGCGCATGGACCTGAATCTCTTCGTGGTCTTCGAGGCCATCTACACCGAGGGTGGGATCACGGCCGCCAGCGGCAAGCTGCATCTTACCCAGCCGGCGGTGAGCCACGCCCTGGGGCGTCTCCGCGACATCTTCGGCGACCCGCTGTTCGAGCGCGAGGGGCGTCGCATGGTGCCTACGCCATTGGCGCGTAACCTCATCGGCCCTGTGCGCGAGGCGTTGCGGGGGCTGGAGATCGGGCTGGTGGAAGCGGACCGGTTCGATCCGGAATCCAGTGACCGACTCTTTACGCTCGGGGTTCGTGATGTGCTGGAGACGACGGTGCTACCGCCGCTCATGGCCCAGGTGCGGCGTGAGGCGCCCGGTGTGCGGGTGTCTGCTGTTCGTGCGGATCGGCGCGGTCTGGAGTCGGAACTGGCCGCCGGGTCGCTGGATGCCGCCGTGGATATCTGGCTGCCCCTGTCCGAGCGCGTATGCCACAAGCGCCTCGTGAGTAACCGGCTGGTGGTGCTGGTGCGGCATAATCACCCGATCGCCGACGGGCCCATGACGCTGGATACCTACCTGGCCCAGGATCACTTGGTGGCCAGTTCGCGCCGGGCCGGGCCGGGGGTCGAGGATGTGGAGCTGAGCCGGCTTGGCCTGCAGCGCACCATTCGCCTGCGCTGCCAGCACTACTTCGCCGCGTGTCGGGTCGTCAGCGAAACGGATCTGGTGCTGACCATCCCGGAGCGATACGCCCAAGTGGCCAATCAGGCATTCGGCAACCGTGTGCTGCCGCTACCCATGACCCTGCCGCAGCTGGACTCCTACCTGTACTGGCACGCCAACGTGGACTCGGAGCCGGCCAACCTGTGGCTGCGCCGGCACCTGGAGTCCATATTCGATGGTGCTAGACCATCTCCCGGGCACTGACGGACCAGCCCTCGACCTTTTTCTCCGAGATGACCACCGACTGATCCCGCAGCTTCTGGGTTACGGCCTTGACGTTGGCTGCCGCCAGATCGTCGAAAGTGCGGATGCCGAGGTTCTGGAGCCGGGCGGCCATGGCCGGTCCGATGCCCTTGATGGCCGTCAGGTCGTCCACCGGTGCTTCTTCAGCCTTTGCCGCAGACGGCTTTGGGGCCTGTTCCTGAGCAGATTCGGATTTCGCCTCTGGTTTCGGCTTCGGTTCCGGTGGTGCTTCGGGTTTGGCTTCCGCCTTCGGGTCCGCTTTCTGTTCAGGCGCCGGTTCCGGTTCTGGGGCCGGCTCCGGCTGCGCCGCCGCCGGCTGGGAGGCCGCAGCAGGCCGCACGTTAGCCCTGGATTCCTGGGCGGGTGGTGTCTCGGCTTCTGGTTTCTGGCCCTGAGAGGCGCTGTCCTCGCGCCGTGAGGCGTTATCGTCCCGGGGCAGCCACCAGAACAGCATGTCCATCCAGCGTTTGAAAAGATCCGGTCCCATAGTCAGGCTCCGTTGCAGCTCGCGGTCTGCGTTTGAAATTACGGCAGTGCATCATGCCGTCGCTTCATTCTTCCATACCTTATGGTAGAGGTCACGAACGGCGTGTGGCAGGCTCGCAGCATGGCGGGCGGAGAGCAGAGGGTGATATGGAGCGAACGGGATACCGGTTTGCCGCGGATGCAATCATGTGGAGTCACGCAGCGTTCGTGCTGTTTGCGCTGCTCGGCGCTCCGGTTGCCCTCCTGGGGACCGGTTGGCTGGTCCTGCATCTGGTGGTGCTCGCCTGGGCTGCGGGTATCAACCTGGGCGGCTGTACCTGCCCGCTGACGCCCCTGGAAAACCGGTTTCGTGTCGCGGCCGGAGAGAGTGGTTACGGCGGAGGGTTCATCCAGCATTATCTGGAGAAATTCGGCTTGCAGGGGATGCCCCGCCGACAGCTGGAGGTGCGGGTCGCGTGGGCACTGCTGGCGTGGAACGCAGTACTTTACCTGGTGCTGTTCGCCCTTCGCTGAGAGGCCGGGTGCGGCAGCGGTTGCCGCACCCGGATCAGCTTTACGCCTTGCCCAGTTCCTTCAGTGCTTCCGCGCGCAGGTCCTTGCGCAGGACCTTGCCCACCGGTGTCAGCGGGATTTCTTCCCGGAACACGATCTGCTTGGGCACCTTGTAGCTGGTCAGCGACTGGCGGCAATGGTCACGGATATCGTCCTCCGTGACGGACTCGTCGGCCTTGACCACGTAGGCGCGCACGGCCTCACCGGTTTCATCGTCCGGCACCCCGACGACGCCGACCTCGCGCACGCCCGGATGGCGGGCGATGACGTCTTCCACTTCGTTCGGGTAGACGTTGAAGCCGGAGACCAGGACCATGTCCTTCTTGCGGTCGACGATGTAGAAATAGCCGTCCTCGTCCATCTTCGCGATGTCACCGGTGAAGAACCAACCGTCATCCATGGCCTCGTCAGTGGCATCGGGGCGGTTCCAGTAGCCCTTCATTACCTGCGGTCCCTTGACCACCAGTTCGCCCGGTTCGCCCACCGGCATCGGGTTGCCGCCCTCGTCCACGATGCGGCACCAGGTACTGGCGTACGGAATGCCGATGCTGCCCATCTTGACCGGGCCGTTGAGCGGGTTGGTGGTGACGCCCGGGCTGGTCTCGGTCAGACCGTAGGCCTGGTAGATGGGTTGGCCCACCACCTCTTTCCAGCGTTCTGCAGTGGCGTCCTGCACGGCGGTGCCGCCGCCGATGGTGATCTCCAGGTTGCGCGGCGGCGCTTCCCGGAACCAGTCTTCGGCCAGCAGACCGTTGAACAGCGTGTTCACGCCGGAGAAGAAACGGATGTCGTACTTCTCGAACGCCGGCTTGAGGTTGGCGACCGGTCGCGGCGAGGGAATCAGCACATTGTGGCCGCCGAGGCTGAAGAAGATGCCGCTAACACCCAGGGCGAAGATGTGGTACATGGGCAGCGCCGTCATCGCCACACGCTCTTCCGGCAGGCTGTTCTGCAGGTTGTTGTACGACTGCTGGATGTTGGAGATCAGGTTGCCGTGGGTCAGCATCGCGCCTTTCGAGCGTCCGGTGGTGCCGCCCGTGTACTGAAGCGCCAGCAGGTCGTCCTGGCTCACTTCGATGGTGTCCACCGACTTGCCGGCCGCCAGGTGTTTCGCGCCCAGCTCCAGTGCCTCGTTGATGGTGGTGGCGGGCACTTCGCATTTGGGCACCATCTTCTTCAGCTTCTGCACGGTCCGCACGATGAAGCGCCGCACAGTCGGGAAGAAGTCCGCCACGCTGTGGATGACCACCGTTTGAACCTGGCTCTTCGGCACCACCTGCGGCAGCTTGTCCGCGAACATGTCGATCATCAGAAGCACTTTCGCGCCCGAGTCATTCAGGGCGTGATCGATCTCCGGCACGGTGTACAGCGGGTTGATGTTGACCAGAACGCAGCCTGCCTTGGCCGCGCCGAACATGAAGATCGGATAGGTGAGGCAGTTGGGGCTCTGGATCGCGACGCGGTCGCCCTTTTCCAGGCCCAGCTCGTAGCGCAGGTAGGCCGCGAACTGGTCCGACAGGGTGTCGACCTCCGCAAAGGTGAGCGTGCCCGTGGTGCCGGTGGGCAGACAGGTGGTGAATGCGGGCTTCTGCGCATGCTCGCGGCTTGCCTGGCGCACCATGTCACCAAAGCTCTTGTAGGGCAGGGCGTCCAGGTCGTTCTGGCTTTCTTCACCGTAGAACTTCAGCCAGGGCCGCGCGTCATAGGGTTCGAAGCTCGCACTGGTCTTGTTATTGCCGGGTTCCTGTGCCGAATCCGTCATGGCCAATCTCCTCCGTTTGATCTTGTTATGGTGTCGTTGGTGCGATCATGCAGCCGCCTGCCGGTGGTGTCCATGGGCGCGTGGGGCGTGGACGAACCGACAGGATGGCCTCATTCCCGAGACAGGATAGCAGGATGGCGCGGGGCGGGTCTTCGCCGTGCCCGCGTCAGTCCTGGTCGGCCGCCGGGGCATCACCGCCGACGGCCGGTTCATGGCTGGAGCCGCCTTCAGGCGACCTCGAACAGCCCGGCTGCACCCATGCCGGTGCCCACGCACATGGTCACGACCACGTACTTGACGTTCCGGCGCTTGCCCTCGATCAGGGCGTGGCCGACCAGGCGGGATCCCGTCAGGCCGTAGGGGTGGCCCACGGCGATGGAGCCGCCGTTGACGTTCAGGCGCTCGTCGGGGATGCCGAGCTTGTCGCGGCAGTACAGCACCTGTACCGCGAACGCCTCGTTCAGTTCCCACAGCCCGATGTCGTCCACGCTGAGCCCGTGGCGCTTGAGCAGCTTGGGGATGGCGTAGACCGGGCCGATACCCATTTCGTCCGGCTCGCAGCCGGCCACCGCAAAGCCGCGGAAGATGCCCAGTGGGCTGAGGTTGCGCCGCTCCGCCTCTTTGGCCGACATCAGCACCTGGGCCGATGCGCCGTCGGAGAACTGGCTGGCGTTGCCTGCGGTGATGACGCCACCCGGCATGGCCGAGCGGATGCCGCTGACGCCCTCGATGTTGGTGTCCGGGCGGATCCCCTCATCCTGGGAGACGGTGACTTCCTTGGTCATCATCGCGCCCGTGGCCTTGTCGGCGGCGCCCATGACCGTCGTCATGGGCACGATCTCATCGTCGAACTTGCCCGCTTCGCGGGCGGCGGCGGCCCGCTGCTGGCTGCGCACGCCGTACTCGTCCTGGGCTTCCTTGGGGATGTTGTAGCGTTCGGCCACGGTTTCCGCCGTCTGCAGCATGCTCCAGTAGACTTCCGGCTTGTGCTTGGCGAGCCACTCTTCCTGCATGTAGTTGGTGTTTACGTCCGCCTGCACCGTGGAGATGGACTCCACGCCGCCCGCGACCATCACCGGCGCGTTGTCGACGATGATGTGCTGCGCCGCCATGGCCACTGCCTGCAGTCCCGAGGAGCAGAAGCGGTTGACCGTAACGCCCGCCACGCTCACGGGCAGGCCGGCACGCAGGGCGCCCATGCGGGCGACGTCGTTGCCGGTGGAGCCCTCGGGGAGGGCGCAGCCCATGATCACGTCGTCGATCTCGGCGCCGTCGACACCGGCGCGCTCCACGGCGTGCTGGATGGCGTGGCCGGCGAGCGTGGCGCCGTGGGTCAGGTTGAAGCTCCCGCGCCAGGATTTCGCCAGCGGCGTACGGGCAGTGGATACGATGACTACGTCGTTCATGTGTCTCTCCTGGTGTCAGCGGGCCCGCAATGGCGAGCCCCCTGTCGCGTATTCAGTTGAACGTCTTGCCGTCGGCGGCGAGTTTCGTCAGCAGCGGCGCCGGTTCCCAGAAGCCCGGCTGGACGTTGGGATTGGCCCGGAACTGTTCCATGGCCCGCTCCACATTCATCAGCCCCACCTGGTCGGCGTAGTGCATGGGGCCGCCGCGGTGAACCGGGAAGCCGTAGCCGGTGAGGTAGACGATGTCGATGTCCGAGGCGCGCTGGGCGATGCCTTCCTCGAGGATGCGTGCCCCCTCGTTGACCAGGGCATAGATGCAGCGCTCCACAATCTCCTTGCTGCTGATCTTGCGCGGCGTAATGCCCATCTCCTTGCGGCATTCCTCGATGACGCGGTCGACTTCCGGGTCGTGCAGCGGGGAGCGGTTGCCCGGTTCGTAGCGGTAGAAGCCGGCGCCGGTCTTCTGACCGTAGCGGCCCATCTCGCACAGCCGGTCGGCGATGACCAGGCGCTTCATGTCCGGCTTCTCTTCGTACTGGCGCTTGCGGATGGCCCAGCCGATGTCGCCGCCGGCCAGGTCGGCCATGCGCAGCGGTCCCATCACGAAGCCGAACTTCTCGATGGCCTTGTCGATCTGCTGCGGCGTGGCGCCTTCCTCAAGCATGATCAGCGCTTCGCGCTGGTACGGCCCGACCATGCGGTTGCCGATGAAGCCGTCGCACACGCCGGAGACCACCGCGGTCTTCTTGATGGTCTTGCCGATCTTCATGACCGTGGCCATGACGTCCTTCGACGTTTTGTCGCCGCGCACCACTTCCAGCAGCTTCATGACGTTCGCCGGGCTGAAGAAGTGCATGCCGACCACGTCTTCCGGGCGCTTCGTGAAGCCGGCAATCTTGTTCAGATCCAGGGTGGAGGTGTTGCTGGCGAGGATGGCGCCGGGCTTGCAGGTGGCGTCCAGCGTCTCGAACACTTTCTGTTTGACGCCCATGTCCTCGAACACCGCCTCGATGACGAGATCGACATCCTTATAAGCGTCGTAGTCGGTGGCCGTGTGCAGCAGGGCGAGCTTCTGCTCGGCATCCTCCTGCTTCATCTTGCCCTTCTTGACGCGCCCCTCGTAGACGCTGCGGATGTGCGCCACGCCCTTGTCCAGGGACTCCTGCTTCATGTCCAGGATGGTCACGGGAATGCCGGCGTTGAGGAAGTTGATGGCAATGCCACTGCCCATGGTGCCGGCGCCGATGACGCCCACGTGCTTGATCTCGCGGCTGGGCGTGTCCTTACCGATGTCCGGGACCTTGGACGCCTCGCGCTCGGCGAAAAAGGCGTGGCGCAGGGCGGCGGATTCGGGGGTCTGCATCAGCTCGGCAAACAGCTGGCGCTCCTTCTGCAGGCCTTCATCGAAGGGCTTCTCCACGGCCGCGCGCACGGCTTCCAGGCACTTCAGCGGTGCCGGGTAGTTCTTCGCCATCTGGCTGATGCCGTTGCGGGCGAACATGAAGAACGCCTCGGCCTTGGGGTGGGAGACGCGCATGTCGCGCACGCGTTTGAGGGGCTTGTTCTGCTTGACCACCTGACTGGCCAGGGCCGTGGCGTCGGCTTCCAGATCGCCTTCGCTGTACTGGTCGAACAGGGCACTGCCCTGGAACATCTTCGCCGGCACGGTGGTGCCGGAGACGATCAGGTTCAGCGCATGCTCCACGCCGACCACGCGGGGCAGACGCTGGGTGCCGCCGGCGCCGGGCAGCAGGCCGAGCTTGACTTCCGGAAGGGCGACGCTCGCGTTCGGTGTGGCGACGCGGTAGTGGCAGCCCAGGGCCAGTTCCAGTCCGCCGCCCATGCAGTTGCCGTCCACCGCGGCCACAACCGGCTTGCTGCTGGTCTCGATGACGTTGATCACTGTGGGCAGGCTGGGTTCGGCCATCATCTTCGGCGTGCCGAATTCACGGATGTCCGCACCGCCGGAGAAGGTGCCGTTGGCGCCGGTGATCACCACGGCCTTGATGGCGTCGTCCCCTTCCGCCTTGCGGATGCCGTCGACAATGCCGCGCCGCAGATCGTAACCGAGGCCGTTGACCGGCGGGTTGTCGAGGCGAATGAGGGCAATCTCGCCTTTGACTTCGTAATGGGCTGTGCTCATGTCATCTCCTGACTTGCTTAACAGGACGCCGGCCGCCTTCGGGACGGTGCGCCGGCTGCTCCGGAACAGGTTGTTTGCGAAAACCGCCGGCGCCAGCGCTGGCCGGCCGCCGGTGACGGTGAGCGGCGCGCTTTGCGGGTGGCGTGCGGGCGGTTCTTTTATGCCAATACACTAGTGTATGGTGACTGGAACGGTAGTTCATGTTCTGCAGGGGCGTCAATGCTTCAAGGTGAGGTAGGAAATGACTGACGCAGAGTCTTCCGGCAGCCGGCGGCGGCGGGGTGATCGCGATCAGCTCACGCGCGACGACTGGCTGGACGCGGCCACCGAGCTGGTGGTGGAGGGTGGCTTCGACAATGTCCGCGTACTCACCCTGGCGCGCCGTCTCGGCGTGTCGCGGGGGAGTTTCTACTGGCACTTCCGGGATCACCAGGACCTGCTATCGAGCTTTCTGCAGCGCTGGCGCGAGCGTCGGATGGCGGACCTGGACTACTGGAAGTCCGGCGACGGCGACGTCCACACCGAGACCCGGCGTATCCTCCGGCTGCTGCTGGGTGACTCCGGTCGCAGCGTGCGGCGCATGCGCGTGGAGCTGGCGGTTCGCGACTTCGCCCGGCGGGACCGTGACGCCGCCGATGCGGTGGCCGCGGTGGATGAAGCCCGCATTCGCCAGAACGAGACGCAGCTGCTGCGCATTGCGGATAATGGTGAGGGGGCGCAGGATCTCTCGCTGTTGCTGTACGTGGCCACCATGGGGGCGCAGCTGGTGATGACCGGCCCCGATCGGGATGAGGCGAAAGTAGAACGCATCGAGCAGCTCATCGCCAATCTCGTGGTCCAGTGGCACGAGCGGGGCGGCGGCAGCATGCTTGGCCCGGACGCTGAGTGAAACGCCGTTCCACGGTGGATCAACGGCGCCATGATCCGTAGGGTGTGATTTTGAGAGGCCGCGCCAACGGGTTTAAGGGCAGGCGGCCCATTAGATACGGAGCGCGTCCGCCGCGCTCCGCTGGAGGAGATCAGCATGACCGTACTAGTCATTGGTGCCAACGGGCGCATCGGCAGACAGGTATGTGCTCTGGCCGCGGAATCCGGGGTGCCGGTGCGTGCCATGGTGAGGCACCGGGCCGAAGAACCGCTCTTCGAGGAGCAGGGCATCGACACAGTTCAGGGCGATCTGGAAGGGGACTTCCACGAGGCGCTGGATGGGTGTGATCAGGTGGTTTTCGTTGCCGGGTCCGGTCCCCACACCAGCGCGGACCGCACCCTGCTGGTGGATCTGCACGGCGCCGTTCGTGCCATCCAGCTTGCCGAGGAAGCCGGCGTGTCGCGTTTCATCATGCTCAGCGCCCTGCGGGCCAGCGATCCGCTGGCGGGGCCGGAGAACCTGCGGCCCTATCTGGCAGCGAAGTACGCGGCCGACCTGATTCTGCAGCGCTCGACCCTGCCCCACGTTATTCTGCGGCCCGGCAAGTTCACGGACGACGAGCCCACCGGGCTGGTCTCGACGGATCCGGACCAGTCGGTGGGGATCGATATCAGCCGCGGCAATGTGGCTCTGGCGCTGTTCGCCATTCTGCGCAATCCGGACATCGTTGACCGGGAAATCCCGCTGGTGGACGGTGACCGTCCGGTGGACGCCGTGGTCGGCTGACGCATCGGCGCTGTCGCCCGTTGAGCTGGCACCCGACACGCGGGTGTCAGCTCACCCGGGGACACCCTCCCACAATCCCCCGTCTGGACAACACCAACTGCCACAGCTGGGTTTCCCGTGCCCGGAACAGTGCCGCGCAGCTCAGCAGGTAGTAGCGCCACATGCGCCGGAAACGCTCGCCGTAGCGATCCCGGAACTGCGGCCATGCCGCCTCGACGTTGTCGTGCCACGCCATCAGCGTCGGGTCGTAGTCGGCGCCGAAGTTGTGGACGTCTTCGATGAGGACCAGGTCCTCGGCGGCATCGCTGATCTGGCCGAGCGCGGGCAGGTCGCCGTTGGGGAAGATGTACTTGTCGACCCACGGGTCGGGCGTCGAGTTGCGGCGGTTCTTGCCGATGGTGTGGAGCAGGCAGAGGCCGTCGTCCGCGAGGCAGCGGTTCACTGTCTCCAGAAACGTGCGATGGTTCTTGCGGCCCACGTGCTCGAACATGCCGACGCTGACGACGGCATCGAAGTGCTCGTCGACTTCCCGGTAGTCCTGCAGCCGGAACTCGACGGGCAGGCCCCGGCAGCGTTCCCGCCCGAGGCGGACCTGTTCCTCGGAAATGGTCAGTCCCACGCACTCCACGCCGTAGTGTTCGGCGGCATACTGCATGAAACTGCCCCAGCCGCAGCCGATGTCGAGCACACGCATACCCGGTTCGAGCTGGAGCTTGCGGCAGATCAGGTCCAGTTTTGCTTCCTGGGCCTCGTCCAGTGTCCGCGCATCCCGCCAGTAACCGCACGTGTAGGTCATGCGGCGGTCCAGCATTGCGGCGTAGAAGTCGTTGCCCAGGTCGTAGTGGGCCTCCCCCACCTGTCTGGCGCGCCGAAGGCTTTGCAGGTTGAGCAGCCTGGCGCGCATGGAGTGGAACGCCAGACGCAGCGGCTGGACCTGGTCGTGGATGCGGGCACGGAGGATACGGAAGAAGAACTCGTCGAGGCGCTCCACGTCCCAGTGGCCGTCCATGTACGCCTCGCCCAGGCCCAGATTACCGTAGGCCAGGGCGCGCTCGGGGACATTGCTCGCGTGGAGTTGGATGTCCCAGGGTCGGTCGCCGTTGACACGGATGTCTGCTTTCTCAAGCAGGTCGTGCATGAGGCGGTCGAGACTGTTACTGCTCTGCTGTTGGGAAGGCAGACGCGTGCGTGTCGGTGATGCCATCAGCCCCTCCATGCGCAGTTTATTCTTGCTTCTGCGCTGTCAATCCTCCATTTACTTTCAGCATAGTCAATGAGCCGCCGTTGATCCTACCCGTCGGCGCCGCCGGGGTGTCCCGGCGGCGACGCCGGTCACTCGAACGGCCGCTCGCGCCACCAGGGGAAGAAGTCCGGCATATCCGCGGACGGCCCCATGGTGAACCTGGCCGGACGCTTCTCGAGAAAGCTGCTGACGCCTTCGCGGGCATCGGCTGACTGGCCCATGTAGGCGATGGCGCGGGAGTCGATCTTGTGCGCCTCCATGGGATGATCGGCCGCCAGCATGCGCCACATCAGCTGGCGGTTGAGCGCGGTGGCCACCGCCGAGGTGTTGTCGGCAAACTCCCGCGCCAGTTCCCGTGCCGCTGGGAGCAGGGCGTCGGGTTCATGCAGGCTGCGCACGAGGCCGCCTGCATGTGCCTCCTCGGCATCGAAGACGCGGCCGCTGTAGACCCATTCGGCAGCCTGCTGCATGCCGACAAGACGCGGCAGGAACCAGCTCGAGCATGCTTCCATGGTGATGCCCCGGCGGGAGAAGACGAAACCGAAGCGGGCCCGCGTCGAGGCCAGCCGGATGTCCATGGGGAGCTGCATGGTGAGCCCGATGCCGACCGCGGCACCGTTGATTGCGCCGATGACCGGTTTGCGGCATTCATAAATACGCAGGGTGACCGTGCCACCGCCGTCGCGGTTGCTGTTGGCCAGCTCCTTGTCCTCGCGCTTGTCCCGGTTGAACGTGTCGCCGCCTTTCTCCAGATCGGCGCCGGCGCAGAACGCCTTGCCGGCGCCGGTGACGATGATGGCGCGGACCGAGTCATCGCTGTCCGCGGCATCGAATGCTTCGATGAGTTCGCGCCGCATCGCGTCGTTGAAGGCGTTCATGCGGTCGGGGCGGTCCAGGGTCAGGGTCAGGACCCCCTGGTCGACCTCGTACTGCAGCGTTTCGTAGCTCACTGCGGATCTCCTTGTGGTGTGGTTTTCTGGTTCAGGCATGCCGGTCGTGACCGGATCCGGCCGGCGTGTATGCACCCAGTCTATTGCGCTGACCCGGCGCTGTCAGGTGCGAGTGCCATTCCGCAAATAGGCTGAGAAGGGCTGGGTGAGTGAAATTCCCTGAAAGCCCTGAAAAAATCATCGTATTTGCTGCCAGCGGGGTTTGGTAACGCTGTGATCGTTGTGCGCAGACAGTATCCGTGAGAACCGTGGTCGTTGGGTTTGCGTTCTGATCTTTCGCATCTATGTCAAAGGGTTGCCTTTTCCGCAGAGCGGACCCGGGCAGTTGCTTTACCGGCCCTGTTTGCTGTTGACAGGGGGTTTGCCAGCTGTAGTCTGAATAACGTCCACAGAATCAAGAATAAGTGCCACGGCACTGGCGTGATTCGCAGTCGGCATCAGTCCAATTCGGGAGGAGAATACCGTGAAGCATTCCATGAAGCTGGGTCTTTCCGCCGCCGCCACGGGCCTGCTCGGGCTCGCACTGGCTCCAGCAACGGTCTCCGCGGACGAGACCTACACCTGGCGTGTCCAGTCGCACTGGCCCAGTGCCAGCAGCTCGTACGGCGACAGCCTGGAAACGTTGAAGGAGAAGCTCTACGAGCGCACGGACGGCCGGCTTGAACTCGAGCTGCACGAGGCCGGTTCGCTGTTCGGGCATGACGAGATCTTCAGCGCTGTGAGCCGCGGCACGCTGGATATGGGGACTATTTCGCCCGCTTACGAGATGGACCGGTTGTCCACTGCCGGTATCGCATTCGGTCTCCCCAACGGCTTCCAGGAAACCTGGGAGGCCGCTTACTTCTTCAAGCACAAGGGCTTCGAGGAGATGATCCGCGAAGAGGCCGCAGAGTACGACGTGGCCTACTTCACCGAGAAGGTCTATCCGACAGAAATGGTGCTCAGCGAGCCCATTGAGTCCCTGAGCGATTTCGAGGGGCTGAATATCCGCTCTTCCGGCGTGCTGCAGACCTTCCTGACCGAGGCCGGCGCAGCGGCATCCAACATTCCCGGTGAAGAGCTTTACCAGGCCCTGCAGACGGGTGTCGTCGACGGTGCCCACTGGGGGGCCGTGCAGGGCGCGATGAGCATGTCACTGTACGAGGTGGCGCCTTATCATGTGCGGCCACCGCTCAACATCGGCGGTATCGATGCCTACGTCATAAGCCAGGACTCCCTGGACGAGTTGCCGGATGACATCCGTAAGACGGTGGAAGACACCATCGAGGAGCAGTTCTGGCGCCGCACCAACGAGTACATCTACCAGGAGCAGGCCGCCCTGGCTCACTCCAAGGAAGAGTACGGCGTTGAGGTTATCGAACTGCCCGACGAAGTACAGGACGCCATGCTGGAGGCAGCGGAGAGTATCTGGGATGACCAGGCTGCCGAGAGCGAGCGTGCCGCCGAGGCGGTCGAGCTGATGCGCGAACTGCTCGCCGATCTGGGGCATATCGACGAGGAGTGAGTCGGCCATGGGGAGTCTGCGGTCACGTGCTGCAGACTCCCCGGTTGCGTTTCGCCGGTGGTGACGCCAAGCCGGGGTCACCACCACCCAGGTGACGGATTTCCCCTCACGGAGATGTTATGAACGCCCTGCGCAAGGTGCTCCGCGGCGTGACCCATGCCAATGAGTGGCTGGGCCGAGCGGTACTGGCCTGGCTTGTCCTGGTCATGTTCGTGTTGCTGTTTCTGGAAGTGAACATGCGGTATCTGTTCGGCTCGCCCACGGTCTGGACGGGCGAGCTCACGCAGATGCTTTTCGGGGTCTACGCCATTCTCGCCGGCGCTTACATCATGACCCAGCGCGCCCACGTGAACGTGGACATCTTCTACGCGCGCTTCCCGAAGCGGGTCCGCGCCGGCGTGGATATTCTGACCTCGGCGCTATTTTTCGCGTTCGTGCTGGTTCTGGTGACCGAGGGATACAGCATGGCGGAGGACTCCATGAGCCGCTGGGAGACCTCCCGTTCGGCCTGGAACCCGCCTGTGTGGCCGGTGAAGCTGGCCATTCCCGTGGGCGCGGGACTGTTGTTGCTGCAAGGGCTGGTCAAGCTGATTCACGACATCCTGATTCTTTTCAATCTGGAGGGTAGCGAGCCGCTGTTCCCCGAGCAGGCAGGGGAGGACAAGCTATGAGCGTCGAAATGATCACGCTGCTGTTCTTCGGTTCGCTGCTGTTCTTCCTGTTCCTGGGGGTGCCCCTGGCCTTTGTGCTGGGCGGTGTCTCGGTGGTGTTCCTGTACTTCGACTGGGGGCCGGATGCGTTCTACATGGTGGCCTCCAACATGTGGAGCACCATGAACAGCTTCACGCTGATCGCCATCCCGCTGTTCATCTTCATGGCGATGCTGCTGGAGCGCTCGGGCGTTGCCCGCGATCTCTACCACATGATGCACTTGTGGTGGTCCGGCGTGCGTGGCGGGCTGGCCATCGGCACTGTTGGTATTTGCGCGATCTTTGCCGCCATGTGCGGCATCAGCGGCGCGGCGGTGACCAGCATGGGCACCATAGCCCTGCCCAACATGCTGGAGCGCAAGTACGACAAGGAGATGGCGCTGGGGGCCATCAACGCCGGCGGCGGCTGGGGGATTCTCATCCCGCCGAGCATCATCATGATTCTCTATGCCCTGATCACGGGCGTGTCGGTGGGTGAGCTGTTCGCCGCGGGGATTGTCCCGGGGTTGCTGCTGATGGTGCTAGTGTCGCTCTACATCGGCATCCGCTGCTACTTTCAGCCGCACCTGGGGCCGGCGCTGCCCCAGGAGGACCGCGGTAGCCTGAAAGACAAGTTCATCGCCCTGCGGTCGGTGATCCTGCCGATCTTCATCGTCGTCATCGTACTCGGCTCGATCCTGGCCGGGATCGCAACCGCAACAGAGGCGGCCGCCATCGGCGTGTTCGGGGCGCTGGTGTCGTCCATCGTCTATCGCCGGTTCAGCTGGGAGATGCTGCGGGAGTCGTGTATACGCACGCTGCGGCTGACGGGAATGATCATGTGGATCCTGTTCGCGGCCCACGCGTTCAGTACCGCCTATAACTCCATGGGCGCCCAGCCCATGATCCTCGAGTTCATGATGTCGATCCCCGGCGGGGAGTGGGGGGCGCTGGCGGCCATTCTGATCATCATCTTCCTTATGGCCATGGTGCTGGATCCACTCGGCATCATGCTGATCACGCTGCCGGTGTTCCTGCCGATCGTGACCGGTTTCGGGTTCGATCCCGTCTGGTTCGGGATCCTGTTCATCATCATGATGGAAATCGGTTACATGACTCCGCCGTTCGGCTTCAACCTCTTCTACCTGAAGGGAGTGGCACCGCCTGGTGTGACCATGGGGGATATCTACCGGTCGGTGATTCCCTACACGGCGGTGGAGATGTTCGGGCTGTTCCTGGTGATTCTGTTCCCGGGCATCGCGTTGTGGCTACCCAACCTGCTCATGGGTTAGTTCGGGGGGCGTCCGCGGCGGATTCCGGCATCAGGCCGGAGTCCGCCGCCGGATCGTCAGCGCCGGGTCTGTCGCGCAACAGGTGCTCGATGCTGTTGGCGTAGTACTCCAGCAGGGGCCGCGCGGTCTCGGCGGGCATGAATCGGTCGTTGCCGGCGTCCAGCAGCGCATTGCGTTCGGTCAGCATGGCAATGGCGAGGTCGAGACCCTCGGCTGGATCCGGGACTGGAATGTAGGGGGTTGCCCGATCCCCCGATTCCAGTTCCAGCACAGCCGCAGCGTATGCCGAATCGAGTGCCTCCCTGGACCACTCCCGGCGAGGCTCGTGTATCAGTAGCCAGCACACCAGGGGCACCGGCAGGATCGGCGTGACCTCGCCGATGCATCCCATGACGTGCCCGGCGAAGGCACGGCTCAGGCGCAGCCGCTCCCGTGGGGGCAGAAAGCGCGGGTCGACGTTGCGTTCCTGGCACCAAGCCCGCGCGGAGATGGGGGTGCCAAAACCGGCGGCCGCATGCCCCATGGTATCTGCGCGCCCCGTCAAGCGATTGCCGACGTTGCGCAGCAACAGCATGACCCCCTGACCCATGGCGCGCACCGTCGAACGGCGTTTTATCTGGCCGTGAGCCTCTGCAAGGAGTGACTGGTCCTCGACGACGCGGTCGTAGGTGAGGCCCACGGGGATGAACAGGATGTCCCGTTCGCCGCCCGGGTTGAAATCCCGCAGCATGTAATCCAGCAGCCCCGCCCGCGGCGCGCGCAGGGCCCCGTCACGACTGAGTCCGGCTTCGGGGAACACGGCCTGCACCACGCCGCCGTCCACCGCCATCTGCACGTAACGCTCCAGCACGCGGCGGTAGAGCGCGTTGTGGTCGTGTCGACGCACGAAATAGGCGCCCATGGCCCGCACCAGGGGCTCCAGTGGCCAGACGCGGGCCCACTCTCCCACGGCGTAGGAGAGGGCGGTCTGGTCTTCCGCCAGGTAGGCCACCAGCACGTAATCCATGTTGCTGCGATGGTTCATGACG
Organism: Aquisalimonas sp. APHAB1-3; assembly: GCF_048323695.1. NCBI lineage: Bacteria > Pseudomonadati > Pseudomonadota > Gammaproteobacteria > Chromatiales > Ectothiorhodospiraceae > Aquisalimonas > Aquisalimonas sp. APHAB1-3. The sequence continues at coordinate 16,622 of NZ_JBLWFT010000007.1, forward strand.
AAGACGATACTGGCGTCGGGGTCGATGTTGGCCAGGCCCCGCTCGTCCCGGTAGGCGAGTCGTACCTGGTAGAACCGGCGCACGATCGCCCGCGCAAGGCGGTTACCGAGCCGGAAATAGACGTAAGCGTTGAACGCGGGGACGATTTCGCGGGCGTAAGCGTCCACCCGGCGCAGCGCCACCGCCCATGGCGTGCCATTCTCTTCGCAATAAGCCCTGACGGCGGCCAGGACGCGCGGGTCGTAGGCAAGGCGGTCGATGAGGACTTCCCGCTTGGTGAGGCTGAACGTCGGCAGCTTGAGGTGCAGACGCCGGTTCACCTCCTCGATCAGCCCGCTCAGCCGGCGCCGGAAGAACCAGCGCACTGTGGGAATCAGCAGGCGTGCGAGTACCGCCCACAGGGTGATGAGCAGCATGACCAAAAGCAGCCAGTAGGGCACCTCTACCGGTTCAGTCATCGTTTCGGGGGTCTCGAAGCCGGGCTGATAGTGGGGACGTTTATCATGCGAGCGCGACGCTGTCACACGCCCACGCCGGTACGGCAACGCTATTGCGGCGGTGCAGTGTGAAAAATGCTGGCCTGACGGCGAATCATCCTGTAGTCTCCTCCTTGCAGTGTCCAGCTTGAGTACCTTCGGCAGTCCCGCCCTTCTTGGTCGTCACTCCGTACGTTGTTCAGGTCGACCTGCATTATGCAAACGATCGATGAGGAAATGTAACGATGATGACCGGTACCGTTAAGTGGTTCGACGACGCCAAGGGCTTTGGCTTTATTACCCCGCAGGATGGTGGCAAGGACGTGTTCGTCCATCACTCCGCCATCAACGGCGCGGGCTTCAAGAGCCTGGCCGAAGGGCAGCAGGTCGAGTTCGAAACCCAGGACACCCCGAAGGGCCTGGCCGCGGCGAACGTCACCGCGATCTGAGCCTGACTGGCTGGTGCGTGCCGCGGCGACCCGCGAGCACGCGCGCCTGTTAAAAAGCCCCGCTCCGGCGGGGTTTTTTGCGTTCGAGAAGTGAGGTTCCGGCGTTCGCCGTTGGTTCGAAACGGCCCCTGGGTTACCCTTATAGACTGACTGGTCAGGAAAGAGCCGGAGAGAGCTTGCCATGCCTGCTGGACGCCCCAGACAGTTCGATCCCCCTGTTGCCCTGGGTCGGGCGACGGATCTGTTCTGGTCCCGCGGTTATGAGGGGACGTCACTGCAGGGGCTGCTGGCAGTCACGGGGCTGTCCCGGAGCAGCCTGTACCAGACCTTCGGTGACAAGCATCACCTGTTCTCCCAGTGCCTGGAACACTACCGGGAGAAGACGGTTTCCGGCATGTGGCAGCGTCTCGAAGATGCTCCCACCGGTCGCGTCTTTGTCGAGTTGACGATGCGTCGTGCCATCGACGACCGGCACGCCGCCGGTGGCCCCAGGGGGTGTCTGGTACTCAATACGGCCACCGAGTTCGGCCACCGCGACCCGGACGTGACACGTCAGGTCCAGGCGGCATTGAGCGCGTTCCGGGCGGTTTTCGAGGAGGCCGTGCGGCGCGGGCAGGCTGACGGCAGCATCACACCGAGTCAGAGCCCGCAGCAGCTCGCCGTGTATCTTGTGGCGGGCATGGGCGGGCTGCGGACGCTCGTGAAAGGGGGGGAGGTGGAAGCGCTGGTCGACGGTGCGTGCGAGATGCTGCTGACGGCCCTGGATTGACCGAGCCGTCAGCGCTGCCCGGCGTTGGTCACTTTTCCACAAAGGCGCGTTCGATGACGTAATCGCCCGCTACGCCGATCCGCGGCGAGGCCTTGAAACCCCGCTTGTCAAGCATGGTGCTGATGTCTTCCAGCATGGCCGGACTGCCGCAGATCATGGCGCGGTCGTGTTCCGGGTTGAGTGGCGGCAGGCCGATGTCATCAAACAACTTTCCGGTCTCCACCAGGTGCGTGATGCGGCCCTGATTCTTGAACTCCTCCCGGGTGACGGTCGGGTAGTAAATCAGCTTCTCGCGGATCATTTCGCCAAAGAACTCGTTCTCCGGCAGCTCGCCCTGGATGAAATCCTGGTAGGCAAGCTCGCTCTTGTAGCGAACGCCGTGGATGAGCACGATTTTCTCGAACTGCTCGTACGCCTCCGGGTCCTGGATGACGCTCAGGAACGGCGCCAGTCCCGTGCCGGTGCTGAACAGGTACAGGTTCTTGCCCGGGGAGAGGTCGCTGAGTACGAGCGTGCCCGTCGGCTTCCGGCTGGTTACCACTTCATCCCCTTCCTTGAGATGCTGCAGGCGGGAGGTCAGCGGGCCGTCCGGTACCTTGATGCTGAAGAACTCGAGGTGGTCCTCGTAGTTCGGGCTGGCGATGCTGTATGCCCGCATGAGCTTCTTGCCGCTTTCTTCCTGCAGTCCGATCATGACGAACTGGCCGTTCTCGAAGCGCAGGGCCGGATCGCGGGTGGTACGGAAGCTGAACAGCGTATCGTTCCAGTGGTGGACGCTGATCACGCGTTCGGTAGCCATGTTGCTCATGTCGCCAGCTCTCCCTGGACGTTCAATACAAGACAGAATGTTAGCAGGCCCTGTGGAGCCGGATCCTCCCCGGCGCCACATCCCGCATGGTCAGTCCGCGGTCGCTCGCAAGCGCCATTGCCACGCAGGTAGCCTTGATGGTGCAAAGCTTAGGGGGAAAAGGAATATCTGTGAAATGGGTTATTCGCATAAGCTATAACCCATTTCGACATATGGCGTGCTCAGCGGAACTGGATACCGCCTCCGGGCATTCCCTGCTGCCCGCCTCCGCCCATGCCTCCACCCTGACCGGGCGTGACGATGGAAGTGGCCTGTTCCCGCTGCATCTCCTCGATGCGCCGGATCATGTCCTCCAGCGCCTGATTGGCGGCGTCCGGGAATTTTGCGATGGCGTCTTCCAGGCTGTCGGCCTCAATGTCGAACGACAGCGGCAGGGCGCCACCCTGGGTCATGACCTGGCTCTGACCGTTGTAGGTCACCGGGCGTGATTCATCGCGGCTGCCATCCGTGTTCACCGGGGTCATGCGTCGAATGGCGCCGACCCGGCCATCCGTAAAGGTTTCTTCCTGGACGAGCGCACTGGTGTCCAGGGACATGTCGGGCATCTGGTCGGCTTCACTCATTTCCCTCTCCTGTGAGTCATTGATGGACAGTCCTTTATGATGCCGCAACGGTGCCGCTGATCCAAACCCGCCGGTCGGTCAGCAGCCCGGCGTCGCCGCTTGTTCACGGCGCTGCTCAAGAAGGGCCATCCCCTGCTGATACAATGTCCATGACAGCAGCCCGGCGGCCAGGTTCCCCGCGAGGGCGCCGTTGAACACGCCAGTGAGACCCATTAGCCAGGCGCCGAGCCAGAGCAGGGGCAGGTAACACAGGAACAGCCGCGCAACCGATATGGCCAGGGCTCGCATGGGCAGACCCAGGGCGTTGCATACCGATACCATCAGCATGCAGACCCCCAAGGCGCCGTAACTCAGCGGCACCCGCAGCAGGTAGTCGTTGAGCGCCGCCGCCACCTCGCCATCGCTGCTCACGAGCCCCGTCAGGACCCCGGACAGCAGCAGCCAGAGCACGGCGATGGCGAGCTGCCAGATCAGAACGAAGCGTACGGCGATGCGGACCAGGCTGCGTACGTGGTGCAGCTCCCCCGCACCAAGGAACCGCCCGATCATGGGCGGCATGGACATGGTCAGCGCCAGCACCACGACAATGGAGAAGAACTCCAGGCGGGTACCCAGGCCCCACGCGGCGACGGCGCTGGAGCCGAAACCGGCCACCAGCGACGTTGCCAGCATGGCCGAGACCGGGGGCATCAGCTGGCTGACCATGGCCGGTCCGGTGATACCGGCCAGCTGACGCAAGGCGGGGGCTGGGTTGATCGCCAGCAGGTCGAAGTGCATCAGATGGCGCCGCAACAGTGCCGGATAGATGACGGCGATGCCGAGGGTGAACGCCGTCACCGTGGCCCACGCCGCACCGGGCAACCCCCAGCCAAAGACGAAGATGAACAGAGGGTCCAGGGCCAGGTTCGCCAGGCTGGTGATTACCATCCACAGCCCCGGCGTGCGGGTGTCTCCGTGAGCGCGCATCACACTGTAGCCGAAGTAGAGCACCGCACCGCACCAGGCGCTCAGCAGCCACGGAATCCAGAACGTTCGGATCAGTGGCAGCAGATCGGCGTCGGCGCCGAGCAGAGTGACCAGCGGTTCGCGCAGCACCCACAGCAGCAGGCACAGCGCAGCGACGGCGATGGCGCCGGAGACGACCACCAGACCGCCCTGGCGCCGGGCCAGGGCGGCGTCGCCGGCACCCAGGGTGCGCGATATGATCGCCGTGGTGGCGATACCGAGCCCCACCTGAAAGCCAATGATCAGCTGCTGCATGGGCAGGGTGAACGCCAGCGCGGCCAATGGGTCGACGCCAAGCTGCGCGATGAAGGCGCTGTCCACCAGCTGGAAACCGAGCAGCGACACCACCCCGAACAGCATGGGCCAGGTCATGGTGAACAGGGTGCGCCCGAGACCATGGCGTGTGAGGTCCTCTGTGGTCATGGCGTTCCCGTACGGATGATTTCGGTGAGCAGTCCGGCGGCGAGCGGCACCGGCAGGCAGGCCAGTGTACGCAGCACGACGAAGCGCCAGCCCATCATGGGTGCCTCGAAGACCAGCACGCGGTGAAACGCGAGCACGGACCAGGCAGTGATCAGCGTGATCATCTGTGCCACGCCGATGCCGGCGTCGATTAGCGCCAGTGCCAGCGGAAAGACGATCATCGGCCCGCCGGGCATGATTCCGCCGATCAGGGTGGCCAGCAGGATGCCGCGGATGCCGGACGCATCGCCCAGCACGGCAACCATCTGCTGCTCCGGTATCAGAGCGGCGAGAAAGACGCCGGCAAGTAGCGCAGGCGGCAGCCGCATCAGCAGCGGTTGCAGCTGGATCCAGCCGTCATGGGCCACGTCCCGGTGGCGAATGGTGCCACGGCGGTGAGCCGCAGCGAAGGCCGCTGCCAGGAGCAGGGCCACGGTGCCGTAGGCCACCACCGTCATCATGGCTGCACCCGGCGGAGGATCAGCCGGGTGGCGAACCCGGCCAGAAAGGGCAGCGGCAGCGACACCAGCAGCCGCAGGGCGACGAAATCCACACCGAGAAACGGCAGCTCCCACACCAGCACCCGGTTCAGGCCAAGCACCGACCAGGCCGTCAGGTAGGCAACGCAGACCTCGGTCGAGGCGCCGGCCCGGTGGAGTCCGACCACCAGTGGGAAGGCGGTGAAGGGGCCGCCCGGCGTGATCGCACCGGCAACGGTGGCGACGGTGAGGCCGCGCAGTCCGCTGCGGCCGCCCAGCCAGTGCTCCATGGTCGTGCGCGGGATCAGCCGTTGCACATAGGCGCCAACGAGCAGGGCGCCGACGAGAACGGGAACGATCCACACCATCAGGCCCAGAGCCTGCTGCAGTGTGTCACTGAACACGGCGGTGCCGTGCTGCCACCACGTGGCTGCGCCCGCCATGGCCGCGAGCGCCAGGAAGAACACTGTTGTGCCGTCCAGGCGGCGCCATGGGGGTCGTTTTAGTCGGGTTGCTGGCGGCATCGAGAAAGGTGTGGGAAGGTTGACCGAACGCACAGTCTACAGGCTACCGGTCCGTGGGCGAGAGGAGGAGATCGCAATGGATCTGGCATACCACTCCACGGCGCGGCTGGCGCTGATGATCCGCGAAGGGGAGATCGGCTCGGAGGCTCTGCTGGAGCACCTGCTGGCGCGCCATGATGCGTGCAATCCGCCGCTGAACGCGGTGGTGGTGACGGACGTGGGCGCCGCCCGGCAGCGGGCACGCGAGGCCGATGCCGCTCTGGCGCGCGGCGAGCGTTGGGGGCCATTGCACGGCGTGCCCATGACGGTGAAAGAGACCTACGAGGTGGCTGGCATGCCCACCACCGCCGGGTCACCTTCGTTGCGGGAGTACCGGTCGGAGCACAGCGCCTTGGCCGTGCAGCGGCTGCTGAACGCCGGCGCGGTGATCCACGGCAAGACCAACGTGCCGCTGTTTGCCGGTGATCTGCAGACCTACAACGACATCTACGGGACCACCGTGAATCCCTGGAACCCGGATCGCACCCCCGGCGGTTCTTCCGGGGGGGCGGCGGCCGCGGTGGCGGCCGGGTTGACGCCTCTGGAACTGGGTAGTGACATCGGTGGCTCCATCCGCACGCCAGCGAGTTTCTGCGGCGTGTGCGGCCACAAGCCGAGTTACGGCATTGTCTCCATGCGCGGCCATATCCCCGGCCCACCGGGGTCGTTGTCGGCGGCGGATATCAGTGTCGCCGGGCCGCTGGCCCGCACGGTGGATGATCTCGATCTGGCCATGGGCCTGCTGCTGGGGCCGGATCCGGAGCAGGCCACGGGCTGGCGGGTGGAACTGCCGCCGTCCCGGCATGGCCACGGCCGCGACTTCCGCGTGGCCGCATGGCTGGATGATCCCGGCTGTCCGGTAGATGCGGAGGTCGTGGCGCTGCTGGAGGCGCTAGTGGAGCGTCTCCGGGGGGAGGGCACGAAGGTCGATACCATGGCTCGGCCCGCCGGCATCGATCTCGCCCGGTCTCACGATACCTACTATCAGCTGTTGACCGGCACCATGAGCGGCGGTCTGCCGGAGAAGGTCTTCTCGAGCATGCTGGCCCAGGCCGATGGCGCCGGCCCGGACGATGCCGGCTATCCGGCGCGCTTTGCCCGTGGCGCGACCCAGCGCCATGCCCAGTGGCTGCGCACCAACGAGAAACGGCTCCACATGCGTGCGGCGTGGCAGGCCTTCTTCGGCTCGTTCGACGTCATGCTGGCCCCCGCCATCCATACGCCGCCCTTTGCCCACGACCACGGTCAGCCCATGGCCGAGCGCCGCCTGCCCATCAACGGCGTGGACCGCCCCTACATGGACGTGCTGACCTGGGCCGGGCTGGCCGGCGTGGTGCATCTGCCCTCGACGGTGGTGCCGGTCGCGCGCACCCGGGCCGGGCTTCCGGTAGGTGTGCAGATCATCGGCCCCTATCTGGAGGACGCCACGTCCCTGGCGTTCGCCCGTTTCGTTGAGGCGGTGACCGGCGGCTTCGAGGCACCGCCGGGATACTGAGCGGGCGTCACCGCGCCCGTTGGTTGAACAGGATTTCCCGCTCGCGGTCGTCCGGTGGCGCCTGGCGACGGTATTCGCTGCCCAGGTCCACCGCCCGTTGCACTGGCGCACGCTCCTTGATGGTCTGGCGCCAGCGCCGAACGTTGGGGAAGGCCTCCAGGCTGTCGCCCAGCGGTTTCGCGATCAGGACCCAGGGCCAGGTGGCCATGTCGGCAACGGAGTACTCCCCCAGTATGTACTCCCGCGTCTCCAGGCGCCGCTCCAGAACACCCAGGCAGCGGTTGTACTCGTTGGCGTAGCGGGTGTGGGCGTAGTCCTGGCCCGCCGGCGCATAGTTCACGAAATGGCTGAGCTGCCCGGCCATGGGGCCGATATTGCCCACCTGCCAGAACAGCCACTCCAGCGCTTCCTTGCGGCCGATGGCATCGGTGGGCATGAAGCGCCCCGTCTTCTCCGCCAGGTAGACGAGAATGGCGCCGGATTCGAACACCGGCACCGGCTCGCCGCTGACGTCATGGTCAACGATGGCCGGCATGCGGTTGTTGGGGCTGATGGCCAGGAACTCCGGTGTGAACTGCTCGCCGCGGCCGATGTTGATCGGCACCATGCGGTAGGGCAGGCCGCATTCCTCCAGCATCATGCCGATCTTCCAGCCGTTCGGCGTGGGCCAGTAGTAGAAGTCGATCATGGGGTTCTCTCTCCGGGCGCGGTGACGCCGGTCTCGCGGAGGCGGCGCCGTTCGTCTTCACTGTATCCCAGGTCGGCCAGGATGGCGTCGGTGTCCTGGCCCAGGGCCGGGGCGCCGTGGCGGATGCCCGCGGGTGAGCGCGAGAACGTTGCCGCCGGCGCCGCCTGTCGCAGTGTGCCGGCCGCCGGGTGATCCGACTCCAGCACCAGGGCCTTGGCGCTGACCTGGGGGTGGTGGATGACCTGGTTGCGCGTGAGCACGGGCGCGCACGGCACCCCTTCGCGCTCCAGGCGCTCCAGCCAGGTTTCCGCGGTGCGGGCGTAGAGCGCGTCCTGAGTTAGCTGCAGGCGCTCATCAATGTGCTCCTGGCGCAGTGCCGGTGTCAGGAAACGCGGGTCGGTGAGCCACTCCGGGCGATCCAGTGCCCGCGTCAGCGCCTGCCACTCGCGGTCGGTCTGCACGGCCACGCTGATGTAGCCGTCGGCGGTGGCGTAGATGAGGTCGATGAAACTCGCGGCTTCCGCCTGGGGCAGTTCGTCGCCCACGAACGTCTGACTGCCCATGTCCGATCCCCACAGAAAGGCCAGGACGGCGCCGAGCATGGAAACCCGCACGTGCTGGCCTTCACCCGTTTGCGCCCTGTGGAGCAGGGCGGCGGTGACGGCCTGGGCCGTGGTCATGCCGGTGAGCTTGTCCGGGAGAATGGTCCGGACCAGTTGCGGGCGCACGCTGTCGCTGCCGCCCTGGACGCTGGCGAGCCCCGAGAGTGCCTGGACCAGCGGATCGTAGACGGGTTTGGCGGCATACGGCCCGGCATCGCCGAAGCCACTGATGGAGGCGTAGACCAGGCCGGGGTTCGATGCGCGCAGGGTCGCTTCGTCCAGCCCCATGCGCTCGATGACCCCGGGGCGGAAGTTCTGGATGAACACGTCGGCCCCGGTTGCCAGTCGTTGCACTGCCGCCAGGCCCGCGTCCGTTTTCAGGTTCAGTGTGAGCGAGCGCTTGTTGCGATTGTTGTTCAGGAAGCTGGCGGAGAAGCCGCTGCGCTGATTGGCGGCCAGGCGGGTGTAATCACCACCGGCGGGATTCTCCACCTTGATGACCTCCGCACCCTGGTCGGCAAGTATCATGGTTGCCAGCGGGCCGGAGACCATGGCCGTGAGGTCGACCACCCGGATGCCGGCAAGGGGACCGCTCATGTGGCTGTGCCCCATGGCTGCAGACTCGCGCGCTCAACGGTCATCGGCGCCGCCGTCCACGGCCGGGACCCAGCCGTCCAGGGCCCGGGCGACCATGTCGAGCCGGTCCTGCCCCCAGAAGACCAGCCGTCCGTCCACCACCAGCGTTGGCGCGCCGCAGGCGCCCAGGGCCTCGGCCTGTTGGGTGTTGGTCTTGATCAGTGCCTTGGTCTCCTCGGCGGTGGCGCGGGCGAAGAGGTCCTCGGGATCCATCCCCGCCTCGCGGACGATGGCCGCCACCGTCTCCTGCTCGCTGAGGTTGCGGTTGTCCGCCCAGGCCGCGCGGTACAGCGGCTGGATCAGATCCGGCGCCACGGCGGAGACCCGGAGCGCAAGCACGGTGTTGAGCGGGAAATGACTGGTGAACCGGAAGGGCACGTCCCAGTGCGTTGCCCACCGCTGCATGTCCCGCAGTCCCCACGCCTGACGGTTCTCGCTCATGGCACGGATGGGCATCATGGGCGTGCCGATGGACTTGAACAGCGCACCCAGGAGCATGGGCCGCCAGACGAGTTCGGCATCGTGCTCCTGCGCCAGGCGAGCCACCTGGGTGCAGGCCAGGTAGGAAAACGGGCTGGAGAAGTCGTGGAAGACCTCCAGCCGCCGCCGGTGGCCGTCCGGCTGCCGGGGCGCGGTCGCCGCCGAACCGCCCATCGCCCGGGCGACGAAGTCCAGCCGGTCAGCCCCCCACCAGAGCTGTTCACCGAACGCTACCGTCGGCACGCCGAACACGCCGCGTGACAGCGCCTCGTCGGTGTTGGCGGCGAGCGCGGAGGCGCTGGCGTCGGCGTCGATCAGCGCCGACGCCAGGCCGTGCTCTTCGGCGATACGGCGCAGGAGGCCGGTGTCGTCCAGGGCCTTGCCGCGCTCCCAGGCCGCGTTGAACAGAGCGTGCATGACGCCGGACCGCTGTGTCGGCGACGTGCCGGCCAGCAGGCGCTGGGCGGCTTCGCTTTCCCGCACCGGCCGGTGCAGATCGCCCCGCAGGCGGAGCCCGGCCAGCTCCGCCTGGCGCAGGACGTCGTGATCGTGACGATGGCGTTTGTTCTCTGCCCAGTCGGCTTCCGGCTGCAGGGGCAGCCCCTGGGCTTCGTAGAGGTGCGCCAGCGAGACGGGGCGAAGCACCAGGTCGTGTCCGGTCTCCCGCGCCAGTGACTCCACCCGGGAGGCAGCCAGGTGCGCCTGTGGGCAGATGACGTCGAAGAACCATTCCAGTTGTGCCATGGGGGACTCCTGCAGTCGCTAACGCCGGACCAGCGCTTCCAGCGCTCCAAAGTACTGGGATTGGCCCGTTTCGGCCAGAGCTGCGGCGCGGCGAGCATGGTGCAGTGCTTCCTCACGCTGCTCCAGGCGCAGCAGTGACCACGCCAGGTTGTGATGCGCCGCCGGCGACTCCGGCGCCCGGGTGATCGCGTCCCGGTAGTGTGCGGCGGCGGTGTCGAAGCGTTCGGCGCCGTAGGCAATATTGCCAAGGCCCACATGGGGCACGGGGTGGTCGGGCCAGCGCTCGGTTGCAGCCGCATAGGCTTCCCTGGCGGCTTCGGGGTTGCGACCTTCCAGGGCCGTAACGGCGCGCAGATAAGTGCCTTCATCGGCGGTGGCGGGCATCGCCCCGGGTGCATGAACGGTCATGGCCCAGTAGTCACCCCGTCGCCAGGTGGCCTCGAAACGGTCAAACGAGATGACCTCGCGCTCTGTGGTGCCGGAGCGCAGGATCACGGTCTGGTCTACGCGGTCGAAGCCGATCACCACGGCGTAATGCCAGATTGGAAATCGGTCCAGCCCGAGGTTCTGCAGGACCAGCACCGGGTTGCCGGCATCCACTTCGTGCAGCAGGTCCGCGAAGGTATGTTCGCCCGCATGCCCCACGAGCCCGTAGAGGCGGGTGGCAGCAACCAGTTCCGGCTGCAGGGTGCCGCGGCGCTCCGGGAGGTATACCTGTGGTTTGAGGGTGTCCGGGTTCACATCCACCCCGGCGACGTTCATCACCGTCGCCAGCGCGGCGGGGCCGCACTGATAGGCGTCCTGGGGGTGGAACGGCACGTGGGTGAGTTCCCGCTCGTGGGCGGTATCGCCCGGGTCGCCGTCCAGTTCGGCGTGCTGCGGCGACGGGCTGCCGGCACAGCCGGCCAGCACGATCAGGGCGCCCGTCAGCAGCAGCAGCCGAACCGCGTTCATCGCAGAATCAGCAGGAGCAGAATGATCACCAGAAGAATGGTGACGGTGCCGCTGCCGGCCGGCAGATTGTCGATTTGGGCATTCATCTCGGCCGCTTCGGCATCGGACAGGTTCGCCGCCCGCTCCATGGCATCCGCCGGGTCAACGCCGCGCGCAATCAGTTGCTCCTGCACATCATCGCGCTCGATCATGGACTGCAGTCGTTCCTGCTCGCTCGGCGCGTCGGCGCTGATCATCGTCTCGGTGCCGACGATGCCGGCGCTGGCCGTCTGGGCGAACAGGCCGCTTAGCGCGAGCATGAGAATCAGGGGCAGGGCGCAGAGGCGGCGGTAATGTCTGAGGCTTTCCATGATGGGCTCCCGTGTCTGGGTTCTGATTGATGTGCTGGCGGTTAGATGCAAGCACACTTTGCCGGTGGGGTGAACCCGTTGCCACGCGCGGGCTATACGGAGAACGGGAGTGTCGCTGTCAGGATACAGTTACCTGCGGTCAGCCGGGAGCGTAGGATAGCGCGCACGCTGGCGAAAATACGGCCGGCTCAAACGTAATGCGACCGACTTCTGGAGGGGATGGCATGGCCATGTTTGATATTGGTAAGCGCGGGGCTGGCACCGAACGCGAGGCCGCAGCGGAACCGGAATTCGAGCCCAAGCGCGCCCAGGAACCCGCGCGGGAAGGCGCTGCGGCTGGTGGCGGAGTGCGTCGGCGGGAGGCTGCCGTGGTCGGGCCGTCGATCCATATCGACGGGACGCTGAAGGGCGAAGAAGACCTCATGATCGAGGGGCATGTCACCGGTAACGTCCAGTTGCAGGATCACTCGCTTACCATCGGCCCCAACGGCCGGGTGGAGGCAGACCTGTTTGCGAACGTGGTCAACGTGGAAGGCGTCGTCGAAGGGGATCTCTACGGCTCGGAGCGAGTGGTGATTCGGAGCTCCGCCCGCGTGAAGGGGAACATCACCGCGCCACGCGTGAGTCTGGACGACGGCGCGTGGTTCAAGGGCGCCATCGAAATGGATCCGGCGGCCGTGGAGGCGGCGCTGGGGACCAAGCCGCGCGGTGCAGCTGCGAGTGGTGGTGCATCCCCTGCTGCATCGAAAGACAGTACATCGTCCGCCACCAGCGGCTCGGACAAGTCGGAGTCCGCCAAGGCGGATAACGGCGGCAAGAGCGGCACCAGCGGATCGAGTCAGGTCGAGAGCGGCAAGCAGACGGGTGGCGAGCAGGCGGCAAAGGCGTCGGGTGCGCGTGGCGCCGGTAGTAGCAGCTAGACTTCCCTGAACGACGTATTATTGGTTGCTGTGGGCCGCACGGCATGCGCGGGGCGGGCATCTCTGCGTCTGTCACGCGTTGCCGTGCCCGGCCCCGGTTTTTGACAGGCTTGATTCCATGGCTGACGTCCGGAGAGCCGGGCCGACCACTTCTGTGGCTTCTGATCCCCCGTTCGCGGCACCGCTGTTCCAGGAGTGGATGGGCGCCGCGGAGGCGGGCGAGCGTGTCATCGTGCTGGATATCGGTCCGCCGCGCTCGGCCAACGTCGCGTTCTTCTCATCGTTCCGCTGCAGGCTGGGTATCGGTGATGCGCTGACGGACCTCGTCGCCATCAACGGCGTTGATGGTCGCGGGGAGGCCATGGAGCGGCTTCAGGCGATACTGCCGGAACGGCTGTTTGGCGGCACCGATCTCATACTCTGCTGGGATCTGCTCGATTATCTTGATGCCAACGCGATCCGGTATCTGGCGTCGCATCTGCGGGCACTGGTGAGTCCCGGGGCGGCGCTGCACGCGATCGTTGGCTACGGCGTGTCCAGCATTCCGTCGTCACCCGTCGGGTACCGGCTGGAGAACGAGGGCTTCCGGCGGTCCGCGGCGCCGACAGATGACCCGGGGCGCAAACCGCCGCGGCACAGCAGTGGTGAGCTGCAGCGGCTGATGCCCGACTGGCGCGTGGAGCGCTCGGTGCTGCTGCGCAGCGGCTTTCAGGAGTACATGCTGCGCAGCTGATCGCGGGTTGTTACCGGTGCTCCTCCACGAACCAGCGGATCAGGTGGCCGGCAATGGACATCTCGCCGGGTACATCGGGCAGGTTGTCCGGGTCGAACCAGTCCGCATGAGTGATTTCGTCGTCGTCGATGCAGATCTCGCCGCCGGCCCAGTCGGCGATGTAGGCCACCATCAGTGAATGGGGAAACGGCCAGGACTGGGAGGCGAAATAGCGGATGTTCGTCACGTCCAGGCCCACCTCCTCACGCACCTCGCGGCGGACACACGCCTCCAGCGTCTCCCCGGGCTCCGTGAACCCCGCGAGGACGCTGTAGAAGCCGTCCGGGTAGCGTGGCGCATGGGCAAGCAGCAGCTGCCGGCCGCGACGCACCAGCACCATCATGGCCGGGGTGAGGCGGGGAAACTGGGTGAATTCGCAGTTCGGGCAGATCCGTGCCCGCTGGGTGGTGGCCCGTTCCGTCGGTGTGCCGCAGCGGCCGCAATAGCGGTGCTTGCGGTCCCACTCCAGAACCTGGAACGCGCGCCCGGCCAGCAGAAACAGGTCGGCATCCATGCGGTGATGGAGCACGAACAGGCCGCGGGCGATCCATGTGGTGTCCGGCAGCCCGCCCTTCAGGTCGGCGGCATAGCAGGGAATGCCGTCGAGACGCCCGAGGAAGTGGGCCGCTTCCGGGGCCGCGCTATCGGGGCGTGGGTCCTGGCGCTGGAACAGCGGTCGTACCCGGCGTTCGTCGATGCGCTCCAGCACCAGGTTGCTGTCCTGGAAGACGAACCACCACGCCGGTTCCTCGCCGATCATCGGGGGCTCGACGCCGGATTCGAATGGCAGTTGCAGCTCGAAAGCGGGAATTTCCACGGGCGTCCCTCTGTTGTCCGGGGGGGAGAGCAACGGTAACACGGTCGTTGCGCCCGCGGGTGGCGTCAGAGAATGCCGGCATCCAGGCTGGCGGCCATGTAGAGGCCCAGCTCCTCGCAGTCGGTAACGAACTGCTCGTGGAAGTCACCGCGGCAGATCAACGGGTCCTGGGCGGGTTGCCAGCGCAGGCCCGTGGTGATGCTCTCCACCGCCCGGCGGGTGCCGGTGCCGTCCCGGCCGGCGCGCACGTAGAGCGCGTAAGGCAGCCCCTGGGTTTCCTCCAGGCATGGGTAGTAGATGCGGTCGAAGAAGTCCTTGAGCGCGCCGCTCATGTAACCCAGGTTCTCGGTGGTGCCGAGAATGATGGCGTGGGCACCGAGTACGTCGTCGGGGCCTGCCTCAAGGGGCGGGACATGCCGGCTGTCCACGCTCTCCACGTCCGGGTGTCGGGCGCCGCGGAGCACGGCGTCCACCAGTTTGCGTGTGTTCGGTGAGGGCGCATGCGCCACGATTAGAAGCTGTCTACGGTCACTCATGGGTCTGCCGCCATTGTGCTGTGTGTCGCTCCCCGTCAAGGTAACGGGGAACGGGGCCGGATTGCACGGTCATTTCATCACGGCGGCAAAGGGAGGTGCGCTTGGCTGACGAGACCCGCGCCACGCTGCTGGCGCTCGGTGCCGTCCTGTTGTGGTCCACGGTGGCCAGCGCGTTCAAGCTCTCGCTGGAGTACATGGCGCCGATTCAGCTGCTGGCGTGGGCGACCCTTGTGTCGCTTGTCACGCTCGGGGTGCTGATGGTCGCGAGCGGCCAGCTGCCGGACCTGCTTCAGTCGGCCCGGGCGGACTGGGGCCGTTCGGTGCTGCTGGGCGTGTGCAATCCGTTTCTCTATTACGTGGTGCTGTTCGAGGCGTATGACCGCCTGCCTGCTCAGGAGGCGCAGCCGCTCAACTACACCTGGGCGTTCACGCTGGCGCTGCTGTCCATCCCCCTGCTGCGGCAGCGGTTGCAGCGCTGGGACGTGATCGGAGGTTTGATCGCCTACGCCGGCGTCTGGGTCATTGCCACCCGTGGTGATGTGTTCGGCATGGACTTCGCCAATCCCGTGGGCGTCATGCTGGCGCTTGGCAGCACGGTGCTCTGGGCGCTCTACTGGATTGGTTCGGCGCGCGACCGGCGGCCGCCGCTGGTGGCGTTGTTCAGCAATTTTGCCGTGGCCGCGCCGGTCGTGGTGGTTGCGTGCTGGTTGACCACCGGCATGGCGCTGGACCAGTGGCAGGGGCTTTGGGGGGCGGCCTATGTCGGTGTTTTCGAGATGGGGCTTGCGTTCGCGCTCTGGCTTGGCGCCATGCGGCTCACGCGCAGCGTGGCGCGCATCGGCAACCTGATCTTCCTGTCGCCGTTCCTGTCGCTGGTATTCATCCGCATACTGGTGGGCGAGGCGATCATGCTCTCGACCCTGGCGGGACTGACCCTGATCGTGACCGGGCTGGTGCTGCAGCAGACGCTGCGGCGGCCGTCCGTGGCCGCCGATTGATCAGCTGTTCAGTGCTTCCAGAGTGAGTTTCGCCGTCAGGGCACTGGAGGGCGGGTTCTGGCCGGTGACCAGTTTGCCGTCCCGCAGGGCGTGCTCCTGGAAGGCGGGTCTGGGGTCCACGTCGGCTCCCAGCTCGCGGATCCGGGTCTCCAGCAGGAACGGCACGTCCTGATCCAGCTCGACGGCTCGCTCTTCCTCGTCAGTGAATACCGCCACCCGGCGCCCGGCAACCAGCGGTTTGCCGTCCTTGCCGGTGACGCCGACCAAGCCGGCCGGGCCGTGGCAGACGGCGGCAATGACCTTGTCGTCCGCGGCGAAGGCGTCCAGCAGTGCGATCAGGTCGGTGTTGTCCGGCAGGTCGAACATGGTGCCGTGGCCACCCGGCAGGAAGACGGCGTCGTAGTCCGCCGCGCTGATGTCGCACAGCGGCCGGGTGCTGGCGAGCTCCGCCGAGGCGTCCTGCCATGCGCGCTGCTGTTCATCGTCCGGGGCGCTGCGCGGGTCGATCGGGCACTGGCCGCCCTTCGGGCTGGCAACGGTGACCCTTGCACCGGCCTCGATGAAGGCCTGGTACGGGACGGCAAACTCTTCAAGCCAGAGCCCGGTGGTCTTGCCCGACGGCATGGTGTCGGCACTGGTGACGATCATGAGAATGCGAGGCTCGGCCATGAGGGGCCTCCTTCAGTTGCGCGTTTCCGAGTGTGTCTGAGGACGTGGGGGGATATGGAGCGGAATTCAACCGTTAGGGCGACCCCCGGCGCCCTGCAGCGGACGGCCGGGGGGCGCCGCGCCTCAGGCGGTGCCGGAACGGGTCTTGCCGCCGCTGTCGGGGATTCTCGGTGCGGCGTTCAGCAATTCCTCGCTGGCCTGATCGGCGTAGGCCTGGAAGTTCTCGTGGAACAGCCGTGCCAAGTGGGCCGCCATGTCCCGGTACGCGTCGGGATCGTCCCAGGTCTTCTCCGGGACCAGGACCTCTGACGGCACGCTGGGGCAGGACGTCGGCACGGCCATTCCGAACACCGGATCTTCCGCCGTGTCGGCTTCGGCGAGGGAGCCGTCATGGATCGCGTCGATGATGGCGCGGGTATGGGAGATGCTCATGCGCTGGCCCTGGCCGTAGGGGCCTCCCGTCCAGCCCGTGTTCACGAGCCAGACCGTCGCGCCGCTGTTGCGGATCCGCTCCGCCAGCAGATCGGCGTACTGGGTCGGATGCCAGACCAGGAACGGCGCGCCGAAGCAGGCGGAGAACGTCGCCTCCGGCTCGGTGACCCCCATCTCGGTCCCCGCAACCTTCGCGGTGTAGCCGCTGATGAAATGGTACATGGCCTGCGCCGGCGACAGCCGGCTCACGGGCGGCAGCACGCTGAAGGCGTCGCAGGTCAGGAAGATGATATTACTCGGCGTTCCGCCGACGCACGGGATCTTGGCGTTGTCGATGAACTCCACCGGGTAAGAGCACCGGGTATTCTCGGTGAGGGCGTTGTCATGGTAGTCCACCTGCCGGGAGACCGGGTCGTGGACCACGTTCTCCAGCACGGCCCCGAAACGGATGGCGTTGAAGATTTCCGGCTCCGCGCGCGGATCCAGGTCGATGACCTTGGCGTAGCAGCCGCCTTCGATGTTGGACACGCCGCTGTCGGACCAGCAGTGCTCGTCATCACCGATGAGGCGGCGGCGCGGGTCGGCGGAGAGCGTGGTCTTGCCCGTGCCGGACAGGCCGAAGAAGACGGACACGTCGCCCTCATGGCCCTCGTTCGCCGAGCAATGCATGGAGAGCACGCCCTGGCGCGGCATGATGTAGTTCATGATGGTGAACACGCCCTTTTTCATCTCGCCGGCGTACTCTGTGCCGAGGATGACCATTTCGCCGGCCTGCAGGCACAGGCTGACGCTAGTGTCGGAGGAGACACCCTCAATGCGGGTGTCCGCGTCGGCGCGGCCGGCGTTGTAGATGACATAATCCGGATCGCCGAAGTCGGCCAGTTCATCACGTGTCGGCCGGATCAGCATGTTGTGCATGAACAGGGCGTGGTAGGCGCGTTCGCAGATGACCCGGATCTTTACCCGGTACTCCGGGTCCCAGCCCGCGTAACCATCCACCACGTAGAGGCGGTCATGCTGCGACAGATGTTCGCGCGCCTGGGTGCGCAGGCGGCCGAAGCTCTCATCCTCGAGCCCGATGTTCACCTTGCCCCACCACACATCGTCCATGATTTCCGGGTTCTCCACGACCCGTTTGTCTCCGGGGCTGCGGCCGGTCTTGGCGCCGGACTGGGCGATCAGTGCGCCCGTGGCGGAGATGGCGCTGCCGGGCTCGTGCGCCAGCGCCTCCTCGTAGAGCCGTGCCGGGGCGGCGTTGCGTAATACGGTCTCGACTGAGATCCCGTGCTGCTCAAGGCTGAAAGTCACGTCAGTGTCCTCCTGAATGATTCAAAATCTCCTGTCGACGCCGGGTGCGAACCATAACCCTTGAGTGTGCCACCACCCCGGGGCAATGTCGCCGTCAGCCTGCCGGCGTCGTCGTTGTCTCGTCGCGCAGCGCCATGACCCGCAGGTAGGCGCTGGCGCTCGCCATGTCCCGATAGCCGGCAACCGCTTCGCGCAGCGTGTCGCCGGGCAGCGGCGCGCGCAGGGAGGTATCCATGGCCGCCGCCATGGCCTCGGCGTCGCCAACCGGCACCAGCGGGCCGTAGCGGCCGCCATCCAGGATCTCTCTGGGGCCGCTCGGGCAGTCGGTGGAGACGCTCGGGCACCCCAGTGCCAGCGCTTCCGTCAGCGCATTCGGCGACCCTTCCCAGGCGGAACTCAGCGTGAACAGATCCGCCTGCCGCAGCCAGGGATAGGGGTTGTCCTGAAACCCGGGCATGCTGATGCGGTCCGCGAGCCCGAGCTGCTGCGCCTGCTCCTCCAGCGCGTCCCGGTCCGGGCCTTCGCCCAGTATGATCAGGCGCGCGTGACGACTGGCCTGCAGCGTCGCGAACGCCCGCAGCAGGGTCGGGAAGTCCTTCTGTTTCGTGAGGCGTCCCATGGCCAGTATGACCGGTTCTTCACGTTCCGTGGACAGCCACGGGTGATCCACTGTCTCCTGCGCCAGATCCTCGATGGTGTCGGTCAGCACCGGGTTGCGAACCACGTGGATGCGCTCGCGGGCGACGCCGCTCGTCTCATGAACATCGGTGGCGACGCCGTCGGAGACAGCGATGAGGCCGTCTGCCCAGGGGTACAGGCGCCGGATCGGCGCGTAGCGCGCCCAGCGCTTCAGTGCCGGTGCCCCGGCGAGAGAGGCCGACAGGGTGTTGCCGAGCCGGACGTACACACGGGTGTCGACGCCGGCCAGCCGGCGGGCCAGCAGGGCGGCGCGGCCGGCGCGGTCCTTTGCGGCAAGCAGGGCGCGCGGGCGCTCGCGGCGCAGATACTTCACCAAAGCCGGAACGGAAGTGCTCGCGTGTCTCGTGCCCAGCGGCACGTGGCGGACGGAGTCCGGTACGGCGCGAAAATGGCCGCCTTCGGTCTTGAGGGTGAGCAGGTCCGTCGGGCAGCCGAGTTCCGGAAAACGGCGAAGCAGGTTGAGGACCATGCGCTCAACGCCACCGTCACCGGAAAAGGAAATCAGCACCGCCAGCTCCGGACGTTGGGCCCGCGTGCTCATTCGTTATGCGTTCCCTGGCTGCGATCAGGGGCGAATCATACACGAATGGGGCCGAAAAGCTGAACGTGGCCGAGCTTGCCCGCCTCTCAGTCGAGACTCCACGTGTTGGTCGTGAGCGGCTCCGCCGGTCCGTCAGCCGTCACCCGCACGGTCTCGCTCATGCCGATGCCCCAGCGGCCGGGCAGGCGCAGGCACAGGGGCAGGTGGAACACCATGTTCTCCCGGAACAGCGCATCCTTGCCGCGGGCGATGAATCCGGATCCTTCCACCCAGGACGGCGGGAAACCGGCGCCGACGGTGTAGCCGTAGACCCCGGAGAAGAACGCCTGGTCCGCGATCGGCGCGAGTGCCCGGTCGGCGGCCGCGGCGGCGTCGTCGAAGGTGTAGCCGGGCCGCATGCCGTCCACCAGCGCCTCGTAGAGGGCCCGGCAGTGGTCATGGATACGTGCCATGTCGCCGTCGGCCCGCCCGTCGCAGATCCGGGTCCGCATCATCGGCGCGGTGTAGCGGCGCACGCAGGCGCCGAATTCCATAAACACGGGGTCCCCCGCGTCGATGCGGCACCCGTTGTGGTTGGTGTGAATAACGCTGCTGCGCACGCCCGTGGTGACAATGGGCTGCATGCTCATGAACTCGCTGCCCGCCGCAAGCATGGCCTGCGCCCCGGCGGCGGCGACGGCGCTGTCGCTGGCGCCGGGACCGATGGCCGCCTCGGCGGCGTCCAGCCCAGTGGCGGTGATGCGGGCGCTGGCCCGGAGGAGCGTGAGCTCCGCTGCGCTCTTGACCCGGCGAATCGGCGGCAGCAGGTCGGCGGCGTCGTGGAATCGGCTGCCCGGCAGCGCCGCGCGCAGGCCATCCAGCAGACCGGGACGGAGTCCGGGCTGCCAGGGGTCGTAACCGATATCGCCGCTGCCCTGCAGCAGGTCGATCAGATCGGGCAGGGGGCCGCCCGCGTCTTCCCATCGGTAGCCCATGAGATCGCTGACACGCGTGCACACCACCGCCGGGCCGGTCTCGATGGATGGCACCTGAAGCGCCGCGTAGCCGCGGCCGAGAACCAGGCAGGCGTGCACCGAAACCTCGAAGGTGCTGTAGCCGGTGAGGTAGTGGATATCCGCGGGTGCAGTGACGAGCAGGGCGTCGAGGCCGCGCCGGGCCATGGCCTCCCGGACTTTCGCCTCACGCCGGTCCAGTTCATCCGCGGTAAAGGGGAGCTCGCTGCCGGCAAGGGCTGCATGCAGGGCATGGCGGTAGGCGGTGTAATCCATGGCGCCTCCCTGGAGGGGGGTACGTGTCTTCGACTCGAGGATACCGGTGCGGCTTCCATGGCGGAAGATGCCGCGCGGAGTGTGGCAGAATGCTCGCCGGATCACGGTAGGGACATGAAACAGACATGAGCGAACACAATGAGACGACACCTCCGCCGCAGCCGGATCGCCGTCTGCCCTTGCTGCACGCCCTGCTGGCGGGTGTGGCCATCGCGCTGCTCCATGCGCCGTTTCTGGAAGTCGGCGACGGCCAGCTTCTCACGTTGATGGACATCAGCGGGGCCTGGGGCATGGCGACCCTGGTGATTCTCGGCGTGCTGGCGCTGGCCGCAGTGCTCATGATCGCGGCGGATCGCGTGGGCTGGGGCAATGTGCTGGTGGTGGACATGATGATCGTGCTGGGGTTGATTCCCCTGGTGCTCGGAATCGTGCTCAACTGGGAGGCGCCGGCCGCTGGTGTTGCCGGCTTTGCGTGGGGGTTCTGGGCCGCGATCGTGCTGTTGATCGCCCGTTTCCCCCTGAGTATCTGGATCCGCAGTCATGCCGCCAAAGCGCAGGCCCAGGCCCGGGCCGGGGGCAGCGGTGATAGGTAAGATGCACACGTCATGGCAGGGCCGCGGTACCCCGCCATGACGATACTGGTGCTCAGGAGCGGTTCATGCCGATCCGGCCCGGGCCGGTGAACAGCAGCACCACGGCGGTGAACAGGAAGAATGCCTGCAGCTCAATGGCCCAGCCCCCGTGCTGGCTCAGCATGAAGATCTCGTGGGAATGGGCAAGGAAGATGGCGAATAGCATGTTGATGACGATCAACAGGGCGCCGATACCGCAGAACCAGCCGGCAATGATCATCAGCGGCGCGACCACTTCGCCGATGTAGACCCCGAAAGCCAGGAACTCGGGGAGGCCGGCGCCCGCCAGCATGCCCTGGATGCCACCGACGCCGCCAATCAGCTTGGCGATGCCATGGGGCAGCATGAGCAGCCCGAGCGTCAGGCGAAGCAGCAGTTTGCCCACATCGTCGTTGTGCAGAAAAGTCATGCGTACGCGTCCTTGTTCTGAATTGGTGGATACAGCGTGATGGAGCACTGGACTCCGGCACGTCGCCAGTGTCCATGAAGCCGCGGGGCCTGTCGACCGGCGACGCTGGTGTTTCCCGGCAGGATCTGGTGCCATAGGCGCTTGTGGCGACCGGGGCGGTGCGCCAGCCCGACTATTCCCCTCATTAACATTGCAATCCCGAGGAGCAAGACGATGCCAGCAGACGTTTTCAAGATGACTGTCACCCTGCCGCTGGAGAAGGCGCGGGCAATCATCGCCGGTAGTCTCGCGGAAGGCCGCCGCCGAGGCCTGCAGCCCCTGACCGTAGTGGCTCTGGATGCCGGAGGACACATCGTTTCCCTGGACCGCGAGGACGGATCCGGCAATATGCGCGTGGAGGTCGCTCGTGGCAAGGCGGGTGCGGCGCTCGGTATCGGAATTGGCAGCGGCGTCGTGGGTGAGCGCAACCAGGGGCGGGACGCGTTTCTCGCCAGCGTGGCCACGGCGTCCGGAGGCGAGTTCGTGCCGGTTCCCGGTGGCGTGCTGGTGCTTGACGAGGGCAGCCGGATTATCGGCGCCGTGGGTGTCAGCGGTGACGCCTCGCCCGAGGATCAGGCCTGTGCGGTTGCGGGTATCGAGAGCGCCGGTTACAGCGCCGGGCTGGATGCCGCCGGCTGAGGCAGTGCCGGTAGGGCGGATACGGCGCCGGGCCGTGTCCGTCGCCTGCGATGTCAGCGGGAGTGGGTCTCCCAGGCCATTGCCTGGCGGACCCGGAGCGGTGCGTCGGCCGTCAGTGCCGCGTCCCAGCGCACGGTGTCCTGTGGGAAAAGCACGATGACCGTGGACCCCATGTTGAAGCGGCCCATCTCCGCGCCCCGTTCCAGGCGTGGAGGTTGCTCGTCGTAGCGCCAGCTGCGTACGCGCCGGCCCCTTGGCGGGGTGACTTCCCCCGCCCACACGGTTTCGATGCTCGCCACGTTGATGGCGCCCACCAGCACCATGGCCATTGGCCCCACCGCGGTGTCGAACAGGCAGGCGACACGCTCGTTGCGTGCAAACAGGGCCGGAACGCTTCTCACCGTGTGGCGGCCGACGCTGAACAACCGTCCCGGTACGTGCACCATTTCCCGCAGTGAGCCAGTGATTGGCATGTGGACGCGGTGGTAATCCCGTGGCGACAGGTAGATGGTGGCGAAACTGCCGTGCCGGAACGGCGCCGCGCGGTCCGGTACGCCACCGAGGAGGTCGGTCAGGGAGTAATGCTGTCCCTTGGCCTGGATCAGGCTGTCGTCATCAATACGGCCCATGGCGCTCAGGGCGCCGTCGGCCGGTGCGCATACCGCATGGTCTTCCGCCGGCATGGGCCGCGCGTCGGGCTTCAGCGGGCGCGTGAAGAAGCTGTTGAAATCGGGGAATGCGCCCGCGTCCGGCGTCATTGCTTCGCTCATGTCCACGCCGAAATGGCGGATGAACAGCCGCGTCAGCGGCTTGCGGAACCAGGCCGCCCGCACGCGCGTCAGCCGGTGGATCAGGCGCGACACGGCGTGGTGGGGCAGCGGGTAGAGGGGCAGGGACTTCAGCCGGTCGGCCAACGATGGCCGGCCCTCGAGGTGGCGCTCCGGAGCCGGCCCGGAGCGCCCGTTGCCCGTTTCAGGATGAGCCATGGAAGTCGACGATGGTCTTGAGGTCTTCGACGATCTCCGGCGCCCGGTGGGGCGAGCCGAACATGGCCTGGAACCGACCATCGGGGTTAACCAGCAGGACCGACGCGCCGTGGTCCACCGCGTAGTCCGTGCCGCCTTCTTCGTCGTGCCTGATGTGGGCTATACCCATGTCGCGCGCGAGCACGTCAATGTCGTCAAGCGCTCCGGTGACGCCCCGGAAATCGTCGCGGAAATTGGTGACGTAGGCCTCCAGGCGCTCCGGCGTGTCGCGCGCCGGGTCAACCGTCACGAACACCGTGCGCACGTTGTCTCCCCTGCCTTCGTCCTCGAGCATTGCGTGGACCCGACTTAGCTCGGCCAGCGTCATGGGGCAGATGTCCGGGCAGTGGGTGAAGCCGAAGAACAGCAGCGTCCATTGGCCCTGAAGATCGGCATTGTCGAACGGCTCGCCGGAGTGGTCCACCAGCCGGAAATCGGTGATCTCGCGGCTGTTCTCGAGATAGGTCGCGCTCAGGTCATCATTCGCCAGCGTCGCCGGGTTGATCAGGGTGGTGGCGGCATACATCCCTCCCGCCAAGGCAACCCCTGCGGCGGCGATGGCCGCGAGCGTGAAAGCAGTTGTGCGGAGTCTGTTCATGGCGCGGAATTCTGTCATAGCCTCGGATGGAAGGGAACGGCTGTCAGTGATTGGATGCGCGTGGGCAGCAATCAGTTCAATCCGGAGGCAAGGCCAGGAGCGGATCAGTTATGATTGCGGGCTCGACGGTATTGCAATGGAGCCCGCCCATGCTCGATCTCGACGAACCGCTCAGCTACCTGCGGACGCTGCGTGATTACGTGCGCTGGTCCGCCAGCCGTTTCCGCGAGGCGGGGCTGGTGTTCGGGCACGGGACCGACAACGCCCTGGACGAGGCGGCGGCCCTGGTGCTGCACAGCGTGCATCTCCCGCCGGTAATCGACGATGACCTCTGGCAGGCGCGGGTGACGCCCAGTGAGGGCCGGGCGATTCTCGAGCGCGCCAAGCGCCGGATCGACGAGCGTCTGCCGCTGCCTTATCTGACCCGCGAGGCCTGGTTCGCCGGGCTGCCGTTTTACGTGGACAATCGCGTGCTGGTGCCGCGCTCGCCTATCGCCGAGCTGATCGAGACCGGCTTCGCGCCGTGGCTGGACCCGGACCGGGTTGAGCGTGTGCTGGATATGGGCACCGGCAGCGGTTGCATTGCCATCGCCTGCGCGCTGGCCTTCGACCACGCCGTGGTCGATGCGTCGGATGTCTCGGAGGAGGCCCTGGAGGTCGCCCGTATCAACGTGCAGCGTCATCAGCTCCAGGACTGGGTGCGTCTGCACCGGGCCGATGCCTTCGATGGGCTGCCCCGTGGTGAATGCTACGAGCTGATCGTCGCCAACCCGCCGTATGTGGACGCCGGCGACATGGCCCAACTGCCCCCGGAGTATCGGCATGAGCCCCGCCTGGGGCTGGCGGCCGGCGACGATGGCCTGGATGTGGTACGGCGGATTCTGGCGGAAGCGCACCACTGGCTGGCGGAGGACGGCCTGCTCGTGGTGGAAGTGGGCAACAGCGCCGAGGCGGTCGAGGCGCTCTGGCCGCAGGCGCCAGTGGTCTGGATCGAGTTCGAACGCGGCGGACACGGTGTCTTCGCCATGACCGCGCAGGACCTGCGTGCCTGTGAAGGCCTGTTCGGGGCGCCTGCCCCTCACCAGCACAACCAGTAACGGATGCGCCATGTCTGGTAATACCTTCGGAAAGATCTTTCAGCTCACGACCTTCGGTGAGAGCCACGGCCCCGCACTGGGCGCCGTGGTGGACGGCTGCCCCCCGGGGCTGGCCCTGACCGAAGCCGACCTTCAGCGCGACCTGGATCGCCGCCGGCCCGGCACCTCCCGCTATACCACCCAGCGCAGGGAGCCGGACCAGGTCCGTATCCTCTCGGGTGTCTTCGAGGGGCGCACCACGGGGACGCCCATCGGCCTGCTGATCGAGAACACCGACCAGAAATCCAAGGACTACTCCGAGATCGCGGCCACCTTCCGGCCCGGCCATGCCGATTACACCTACGCCCAGAAGTACGGTGTTCGTGACTACCGCGGTGGCGGCCGTTCCTCGGCCCGTGAGACGGCCATGCGCGTGGCCGCCGGTGGTATCGCCAAGAAGTGGCTGGTGGAGCGGTTCGGTGTGCGCATCCGTGGCTACCTCTCCCAGCTCGGGCCCATCGAGCTGGGGCTGAAGGACTGGGGGGCGGTGGACCAGAACCCGTTCTTCTGCGGCGACCCGGGCCGGGTCGAGGAGCTGGAGCATTACATGGTCCGCCTGCGCAAGGATCTGGATTCGGTCGGTGCCCGGGTCACGGTGGTGGCCGAAGGCTGTCCGCCCGGCTGGGGTGAGCCCGTGTTCGATCGCCTGGATGCCGATCTTGCCCACGGGTTGATGAGCATCAACGCCGTCAAGGGCGTGGAGATCGGTGCCGGTTTCGCGTCCGTGTCCCAGCGCGGCACCGAGCACCGGGACGAGATTACCCCGGATGGCTTTCTCGCCAACAATGCCGGCGGGGTGCTCGGGGGGATTTCCACCGGGCAGGATCTGGTGGCGTCCATCGCCCTGAAGCCCACGTCCAGCATCGTCACGCCGGGCCGTTCCATCAATACCGAGGGCCA
This sequence comes from Aquisalimonas sp. APHAB1-3, assembly GCF_048323695.1. Taxonomy (NCBI): domain Bacteria; kingdom Pseudomonadati; phylum Pseudomonadota; class Gammaproteobacteria; order Chromatiales; family Ectothiorhodospiraceae; genus Aquisalimonas; species Aquisalimonas sp. APHAB1-3. The sequence goes on from NZ_JBLWFT010000007.1 coordinate 42,543, forward strand.
GCCGGTGGAGGTGGTGACCAAGGGACGTCATGACCCCTGCGTGGGCATTCGTGCCACGCCGATTGCCGAAGCGATGATGGCGCTGGTGCTCATGGACCATGCGCTGCGCCACCGGGCCCAGAACGCCGACGTCAAGCCGCCATTGGCTCCGGTGCCCGCGGAACCCGGCCGGCGCGGCGACTGACCGGTGGCGGCACCGGATCTGCCCTACTGGCGGCTGTCCGCCTTCTATCTGTTCTTTTTTGCGGTGCTGGGTGGCCTGGCTCCCTACTGGGGGCCCTACCTGGCCGCGGAGGGGTTTTCCGCGGCGCAGATCGGTCAGCTCATCGCGATCCTGCACGCCACCAAGATCGTGGCACCCAACATCTGGGGCATGATCGCCGACCGCACGGGGCGCCGCATGGCGGTGGTCCGCCTTGGCGCGCTGGCGGCGATGCTGACGTTCACCGGTGTACTGCTGGGCAGCACGTTCTGGTGGATTGCGCTGGTGATGGCGCTGTTCAGCTTCTTCTGGAACGCGGCCCTGCCGCAGTTCGAAGCCAACACCATGAACCACCTGGGGCGGGCGGATCACCGCTACAGCCGGATCCGGCTCTGGGGCTCGGTGGGGTTCATCATTTCCGTGGTCGGCTTCGGCGAGCTCATCGACCGCCTCGGCGTGCAGATCCTGCCCTGGCTGCTGCTGGTGATGTTCGCCGGGCTTTGGGTCGCGAGCCAGGTCGCGCCGGAAGCCAGGCAGCCGGCTCGGCGCTACAACAGCGACCCGATCCTCAGCGTGCTGCTGCGGCCCGATGTCATCGGCTTTTTTCTCGCCTGTTTTCTGCTCAAGGCGAGCCACGGGCCGTACTACGCATTCTTCAGTATTCACCTGGAGGAGGCGGGGTATAGCAGCAGCATGATCGGCATTCTCTGGGCCGTCGGTGTGGTGGCGGAAATCGTCCTGTTCCTGGTCATGCACCGGCTGTTGCCGCGCTTCGGAGCCCGTCTGCTCATGACCGTGGCCATGCTGCTGTCAGCGTTGCGCTGGGCACTGATCGCGCTCGCGCCGCAGCTGCTGCCCGTACTGTTGTTCGCCCAGGGGCTGCACGCCGCGTCCTTCGGCGTCTACCACGCCGTGGGGATCGCGCTGGTCAATCGCTACTTCGTGGGCAGCAACCAGGGCCGGGGCCAGGCGTTGTACAGCAGCATCACCTTCGGTGCCGGAGTGGCCGTGGGCAGCCTGTTCAGTGGGCTGCTCTGGGATGTGGTGGGCGGCAGTGCAACATTCTACATGGGGGCGCTGGTTGCCATTCTCGCCGCCGTCATCGCCGCCGCCAGTCTGCCCGGAAAAGACCCGGTGCAACGGACGGCCGACGCCCGTTCCGGGTGACCGCGGATTCATCGGGCACCGGGAATCCGTTATAATCGCGGGTTTGAGACCGAATTGAACCGTGGTTCGACCACTGCCAGGTGATCCAATGACAGGCAAGACCCTTTACGAGAAGCTCTGGGACGATCACGTCGTTCGTGACAACGAAGACGGGACGTCGCTCATCTACATCGATCGCCAGCTTGTGCACGAGGTGACCTCGCCGCAGGCGTTCGAAGGGCTGCGTCTGGCCGGCCGGCAGCCGTGGCGGGTGGATGCCAACCTGGCCGTGACGGATCACAACGTCCCCACCACGGATCGCAGCCAGGGCATCGCCGATCCCGTCTCGCGCATCCAGGTGGAGACGCTGAACCGCAACTGCGAGACGTACGGGATCACCGAGTTCGGCATGAACGACCCCCGCCAGGGGATCGTGCACGTCATCGGCCCGGAGCAGGGTGCGACCCTGCCGGGCATGACCATTGTCTGCGGTGACTCCCATACCTCTACCCAGGGGGCCATGGGTGCCATGGCATTCGGCATTGGCACTTCCGAGGTGGAGCATGCGCTCGCCACCCAGACCCTCGTTCAGCAGAAGAGCAAGACCATGCTCATCAGCGTGGACGGCGAGCTGGGCCCTGGCGTCACCGCCAAGGACATCATCCTGCACATCATCGGCACCATCGGTACCGCCGGCGGCACCGGCTACGCCATCGAATACGGCGGCTCGGCCATCCGCAACCTGGGCATGGAAGGGCGGATGACCATCTGCAACATGTCCATCGAGGCGGGCGCGCGCTGCGGCATGATCGCCGTGGACGACACCACCATCGAATACATCGCCAACCGGCCGTTCGCGCCCACCGGCGAACTCTGGGACCAGGCCGTGGCGCACTGGCGCACCCTGCACAGCGATGCGGACGCCGCGTTCGACAAGGTCGTGCGTATCGACGCGGCCGCCATCGAGCCGCAGGTCTCCTGGGGGACGTCGCCGGAGATGGTTGTGCCGGTGAACGGCAGAGTGCCGAACCCGTTCAAGGAAGCGGACGAGGGCAAGCGTGCGGGGTACGCCCGGGCGCTGGAGTACATGGATCTCGAACCCGAAACGCCCATGACCGACATTCGCCTGGACAAGGTCTTCATCGGCTCCTGCACCAACGCGCGCATCTCCGATCTGCGTGCGGCCGCGGAGGTGCTCAAGGGGCGGCGCATTGCCGACAACATCAAGTTGGCCATGGTGGTTCCGGGCTCCGGTCTGGTAAAGAAACAGGCCGAAGACGAGGGCCTGGACCGGATCTTCAAGGATGCCGGTTTCGAGTGGCGCGAGGCGGGGTGTTCCATGTGTCTGGGAATGAACCCCGACCAGCTCGCGCCGGGCGAGCGCTGCGCGTCCACGTCCAACCGCAATTTCGAGGGCCGGCAGGGACAGGGTGGCCGCACCCACCTTGTTAGCCCGGCCATGGCCGCGGCGGCCGCTGTCGCCGGCCACTTCGTCGACGTGAGGAATTTCTGAGATGGAGCCGTTTTCCCAGCATACCGGGGTGGTCGCGCCACTGGAGCAGACCAACATCGACACCGACGCCATCATCCCCAAGCAGTTTCTGAAGTCCATTCACCGGACCGGTTTCGGCGACAACCTGTTCGACTCCTGGCGCTACCTGGACGAGGGTCAGCCCGGGCAGGACTGCAGCCAGCGGCCGGAGAACCCCGACTTCGTGCTCAACCAGGCGCCGTACCGTCAGGCGAGCATCCTGCTCACCGGGCGCAACTTCGGTTGCGGCTCGTCCCGGGAGCATGCGCCCTGGGCACTGAAGGACTTCGGCATCCGCACGCTGATCGCGCCCAGCTACGCCGACATCTTCTACAACAACTGCTTCAAGAACGGGATTCTGCCGGTGATCCTGCCGGAAGAGACCGTCGAGCGGCTGTTCCGTGAAGTGAAAGCCGAGCCTGGTTGCACCATGTCGGTGGACCTGCCGGCGCAGACGGTGACGACACCGTCCGGTGAGACGATCAACTTCGACGTGGACGGCTTTCGCAAGCACATGCTGGTGGAGGGGCTGGACGAGATCGGCCTCACGCTGCAGCACGAGGAGGCCATCCGCGCCTACGAGGAGCGCCGGCGCAAAGAGGCGCCCTGGCTGTTCCGCGCCTGACACAACCCGTTTGCATGAGAGGCGTCATGAGCCGAAAGATTCTTGTTCTACCCGGTGACGGCATCGGCCAGGAAATTGTTACGGAAGCCGTCAAGGTCCTGAATCGCCTGCGCGAGGACTTCGGCCTGGATGCGGAGCTTGAGCAGGGCCTGATCGGCGGCGCGGCCTACGATGCCCACGGCGAACCGCTGCCCGAGGTGACCCTGCAGCAGGCGCGCGAATCCGATGCCATCCTTCTCGGTGCCGTCGGCGGACCGCGCTACGACGCCCTGGAGCGTCATCTGCGACCCGAGCGCGGTCTGCTTGGCATCCGGGCGGCGCTGGAGCTGTTCGGCAACCTTCGCCCCGCCATCCTCTACCCGCAGCTGGCGGCGTCGTCGGCCCTGAAGCCGGATGTGGTGGCCGGGCTGGACATCATGATCGTGCGCGAACTCACCGGTGGTATCTACTTCGGCGAACCCCGGGGTGAGCGGGTCCTCGAGAACGGTGAACGCCAGGGGTTCAACACCCTCGTCTACCGGGAGTCGGAGATCGAGCGCATCGGCCGCCTGGCGTTCGACACGGCCCGCAAGCGTGGCGGTCGCCTCTGCTCGGTGGACAAGGCCAACGTGCTGGAGGTCTCGGAGCTCTGGCGTGAGGTCATGAACCGCCTGGCGGCGGATTATCCGGACGTGGAACTCTCCCACATGTATGTGGACAACGCGGCCATGCAGCTGGTGCGCGCGCCCAAGCAGTTCGACGTGATGGTCACCGGCAACCTGTTCGGCGACATCCTTTCGGACTGTGCCGCCATGCTTACCGGCTCCATCGGCATGTTGCCGTCGGCGTCGCTGGACAGCCGTGGCCGTGGCATGTACGAGCCCGTGCACGGCTCTGCGCCGGATATCGCCGGGCAGGACAAGGCGAATCCCCTGGCGACCATTCTCTCCGTTGCCATGCTGCTGCGTTATTCTCTCGGGGAGGGCGCGCTGGCGGGCCGTGTCGAGGCGGCGGTGGGGCGCGTCCTGGACGACGGGCTGCGCACGCCGGACATCCACGCCGAGGGCACCCGGCTCGTGGGAACGGCCGCCATGGGTGACGCGGTGGTGGCAAGACTGAACGATTGAGGGGGTCGCGAACGAGCGGCCCGACACCCGATTCAAGCGAGGTGACGCAATGAAGCGCGTAGGATTTGTTGGCTGGCGGGGCATGGTTGGCTCCGTGCTCATGCAGCGCATGCGTGACGAGAACGATTTCCAGGACATCGAACCGGTGTTCTTCACCACGTCGCAGGTCGGCCAGCCGGGGCCCGACGTGGGCAGGGACGTGCCGACGCTGAAGGACGCCCGCGATATCGGCGAGCTGCAGACCATGGATGTCATCGTCACCTGCCAGGGTGGCGACTACACCGAGGCGGTCTACCAGGACCTGCGCAAGGCCGGCTGGGACGGCTACTGGATCGACGCCGCCTCGACCCTGCGCATGGCCGATGACAGCATCATCGTGCTGGATCCGGTGAATGCCGACGTCATCAGACAGGGGCTCGGCAACGGGGTGAAGACCTTCGTCGGCGGCAACTGCACCGTCAGCCTGATGCTCATGGGCATCGGTGGTCTGCTGCGCGAGGGGCTCGTGGAGTGGATCAGTCCCATGACCTATCAGGCCGCATCCGGCGCCGGCGCACAGAACATGCGGGAGCTGGTGGCGCAGATGGGCTACATCCACAAGTCCGCCAGCGACCAGCTGGCCGACCCGTCCAGCGCCATTCTCGAGCTGGATCGCGCGGTCTCCGACGCGATCACCGGTGACGGCTATCCCCGTGAACACTTCGGCTACCCGCTTGCCGGCAGCCTGCTGCCTTGGATCGACAAGAAGCTCGAGAGTGGTCAGAGCAAGGAGGAGTGGAAAGCCGAGGTGGAGACCAACAAAATCCTCGGCCGATCCGACAACCCGGTGCCCATCGACGGCATCTGCGTGCGCATCGGCGCCATGCGCTCCCACGCTCAGGCGCTGACCATCAAGCTCAGCAAGGATGCGCCCATCGACGAGATCAGCAGCATCATCGCCGAGTCCAACCCCTGGGCCAGCGTGGTGCCCAACGATAAGGAAGATTCCCTGCGGGATCTCACCCCAGCGGCGGTGACCGGAACCCTGAACGTGCCCGTTGGCCGCCTGCGCAAGCTCTCCATGGGCAATGACTACCTGGGTGCGTTCACGGTCGGCGATCAGCTGCTCTGGGGTGCCGCGGAACCGCTGCGGCGGATGCTGCGCATCCTCAACGAGGGGTGAACGGCGTCGCATTCCTGTCAGCCGCGCCTCTGGCGCGGCCTGGCGGGGTTTGAAATTCGCCGGGCTGGCCGCTAGTGTGCGGTGGAAGCGGGTGGCCGCACCACGGGCGCGTCTCCGGCACGGCGATCACTGCCATCGCAGTGGCGTCGGGCAGTACCGCATTCAGGGACAAGAATCACAATGCAAGGGCTGACAACCGACCTGACCACCTGATCAGTCCACCGATAAGGGAATGCCATGGCACGCAGACTGGCTCGCATCGCAGCGCTTAGCACCGTATTAGCCCCCTCCATCGCGGCGGCGCTGGGCGTTGGTTCGATTCAGACGGAATCGGCGCTGAACGAACCGCTGGAGGCACGGATTCCGCTGGAGTCCGCCGATGCGGAGGAACTGGAGACCCTCAGCGCGACGCTGGCCTCTCCCGACGCCTTTGAACGGGCCGGTCTGGAGCGCCCGTTCATGCTCTCGCAGCTCGATTTCGAGGTGGTGACCGATGGTGCGGAGCCCTACGTGGTGGTCAGCACCAGCGATCCGGTGCGCGAGCCGTTCCTGGCATTCCTCGTCGAACTGAACTGGGCCGGCGGGCGGCTGGTCCGTGAGTACACCATGCTGCTGGATCCGCCCGTGCATTCCCCGGAAGACGATGCCGCCCCGGCGCCCGCCGATGCTCCGGCCCCTGACGCGACGGCGGATGAAGAGGTTGCCACTGCCACCCCGGGCGATGCGGGAGAGCCGGATCCGGTGGCGGATGCACCCGGCGAGATCGAAGTCCAGAGCAATGACACGCTCTGGGAGATTGCCGACGAGGCGCGCCAGGGGACGGACGCCTCCGTTCACCAGATGATGATGGCGCTGCTGGCAGCGAATCCGGACGCGTTCATCGACGACAACGTCAACAACGTGCGTGCGGGGGCCATTCTGCGGGTACCGGACCGGGATGAGGCCGTGGCGCTGTCTGCGGCGGATGCCCGGCAGCAGTATTCCCGGCAGGTGGAAGCCTGGCAGGCGGGGCGGGCGCCGGATCCGGCGCCGCCTGAAGAGCCTGAGGTGGCCGAGGACGCTGACCAGCCCGACGTGACCGACGGGCGTCTCGAGGTGGTGGCCGCGGGCGACACGGGCGGTGACGATGCCACTGCATCGCTCATGGATGAAGACGAGGATGCGAGCCCCGAAACCGTGGCTCGCCTTCAGGCCGAACTCGCTGCCGCGCGCGAGGACGAGGCATCCCTTCGATCCGAGAACGAGCGCCTGCGCTCCCAGACCGAGGAACTGCTTGAGCGGGTCGAGGCGCTGGAGCGGACGCTGGACGTGCAAGTCCAGGGCGCGATTCCCGGAATGCCGCAGGAGTCGGCGGAGGAGGACGTGCCGCTGGCCGACGCAGCCACGGACGATGACGAGCCGGCAGTCACCGACGAAGAGGACGAGGTCGCTGCCGCCGCCGACGGCGTTGATACCGACGAGGCAGTGGCGGCTGCCGATGAGCAGGATCCAACCGGCACCGCCGCGGATGAGTCGGCCACGACGCAGCCGCAGGCACCCTGGGAGGATCCGCGCAACCTCAGTCTTGCCGGGGCGGCGCTGGTTGCGTCGATGCTACTCGCGCTGCTCGTCGTGCGCCGTCGGCGCAATGCAGCGACCGATGCGTCGGAGGAGGTGGAGGCGAACCTGGCCGCAGCCATGGCCGCCGGCACCACCGCCCGGACCGACGAGGCCGCTGAGCAGGCCGACGATGATGCCTCCCGGCCGCTGGTAGACGACGATTTCGAGCCTTCGCCGACGCGTGCCGGCGGTGCTGATCCGTTGGAGGAGGCGGAGATCAATCTCGCCTACGGCCGTCATGACCAGGCGAAGAACCTGCTGACGACCGCCGTGGCGGAAGATCCGGAGCGCAAGGATCTGCGGCTGAAACTGCTGGAGGCGCATTCCCTCAGCGGTGATCGCCCGGCGTTCGAAGCGGATGCCCAGGCGCTCTTCGGCCTGGTGGATGGTGACACGGACCCTGTCTGGCAGCGTGTCAGCGAAATGGGGCGGGAGATTGCGCCGGAGAACCCCCTGTTCGGTGGTGCCGACGACGCGCCCCCGGCGCCGCCGGAGCCGGCGGAGGAGAACGATCCCTTCACGGGCATGCTGGCAGAGGAACCGGCCGAGGAAGAGCTGCCTGCGCCCACTGCCCCCGCGCCAGCGGAGGCGGTTGAGTCTGCCGATGAAGACGACTTCAGTGATCTGGAGTTCAGTCTTGACGAGACGCCGGCCGACACGCCCGACGCCCCTGAAGAGAAGGCTGCTGCGCCCGCGGGCGACTCCGCAGCGCCGGCGGACGACGCGGCGGATGATGACGCCTTCAGCCTCGATTTCGATCTGGACGACCTGGAGGCACCGGATGAAGCGGCGACTCCGGCCGCCTCCACCGAGACCGGAGTGCCCGGGGAGGCAGCCGGCGAAGACGACCCTCTCGAGGATGATGCGTTCAGCCTCGACTTCGAGGTGCCGGACCGGCCGGAACCGGAGACCCCCGCAGGTCCGGAATCGTCGGTCGACGACGCGGATGATGCTCCGACGTTCAGTCTCGACGAACTGGATACCGGAACCGATGCCGGCGACGAGGAAGCGGGGCTGGAATACGCGCCGGAGGCGATCCCAGATGAGCCGGAGCCCGTGGGCGACGGGGCGGATGACGCCGAGGCGGACCCGGCTGCGCCGGACAGCGGGAATGTTGACGAGTCGGCGGGTAACGAGGCTACCGAGGACGCGGACGACGCCTTGTTCGACGCCGGCGACGAGAACAGCACCAAACTGGACCTTGCCCGCGCCTACCTCGACATGGGTGACAGTGAAGGTGCCCGGTCACTGCTGGACGAGGTCCTGGAGGAAGGGTCCGATTCCCAGAAGTCCGAGGCGCGGACACTGTACGCCGAAGCGGAGTAACGGCAGGCGGGTCACGCGGAATTGAAGCCCATGCGGCTCCACCCGGCGGCGCGCATCCTGTGGCTGGTGTGCCTGGCGGTGGTGGTGGCCCGCCCCGGATGGGCGGGGCTCGTCCTGCCGGCGCTGGGCCTGGCGTTTATGTACTGGCAGGCCCGCCTCTCGCCACTGGTGGCGCTCCGTGGTCTGTGGCGGCTGCGCTGGCTGCTCCTCACCATTGTGGTCTTCTATGGGTGGTTGACGCCCGGAACGCCCGTGGTGCCGTCCGACTCGTCCCTGATTCCGACCTGGCAGGGGCTCCTGGGCGGGGCCGAACGCGCACTGGCCCTCGGCTATCTGATCGCGGCGGTGCAGCTGCTGCTGGCGTCGACCCCGCGACACTGGCTGATCGCGGCGCTGCACTGGTGGTTGCGTCCGTTCGCGGTCGCGGGTGTTGATGCCGATCGCTTTGCGCTCCGGCTGGTACTGGTGCTGGAAGCGGTGCCGGCGCTGCGGGAGCAGATCGGCCGCGCGCGCGCCGCGACGGCCGGTGTACCCTGGCGGGAGCGCGTGGCGGCGCTTGGCGCGGCACTGGTTGCTGACGCCTTGGGCCGTGGCGACGAATCACCCCCCGCACCGATCCGGATCCCCCGGTTGCCGCCGTTGCCCGTCTGGCAGTGGCTTCTGCCGGTCGCCGTCGTGTGCGGCGCAGTGGCGGCTAGCCTGCCGATGGGCCAGTAAGCTCAGGAGCCGAACGACCGTGAGTCTTGATGCAGACAGCAGGGCGAACACCACGCGCATCGCCATGGGCGTCGAGTACCTGGGTGGTCGCTACGCGGGTTGGCAGCAGCAGCACCACTGCGACTCGGTGCAGGCGCGGGTTGAGGCGGCGCTGTCGCGGGTGGCCGACCACCGTGTCCACGTGGTGTGTGCCGGGCGCACGGATGCCGGCGTCCACGGCCTGGGCCAGGTAATCCATTTCGACACGCCAGCGCGGCGCAATATGCACGGGTGGCGGCTCGGTGGTACCACCTATCTGCCCGATGACATTGCGCTGACCTGGGCGCAACCGGTGGCGCCGGAATTCGATGCACGGCGCAGCGCACGGCAGCGGCACTATCGCTACGTGATCCTCAACCGGCCCGTGCGTCCCGCGTGGCTTCACGGTCAGGTCGCCTGGACCTGGAAGCCCCTGGATGCGGAGCGCATGCACGCGGGGGCCCGGCACCTGCTCGGCGAGCAGGACTTCACATCGTTTCGCGCCGTTGCCTGTCAGGCGGCGCACGCGTGGCGCGAGGTGACCCGGGTCGATGTGATCCGCCACGGCGAGTTCATCTACATGGACGTGAGCGCCAATGCGTTTCTGCATCACATGGTCCGCAACATCGCCGGTACGCTCATGGCGGTGGGCGCGGGGGAGCGCGATCCGGACTGGGTGGCGGACGTCCTCGGGGCACGGGACCGGACGGTGGGTGGCATGACCGCGCCGGCCGCCGGCCTCTACATGGTCGCCGTGGACTATCCGGAGGCGTTCGGTCTGCCGGCCCCGCCGGCGCCGCCGCGCTTTGCCTGACTTACACGGCCGGGTTACCATTCAATGTTTTACCGACGTGGGGTGGGGCGCGTGCGCACGCGTGTGAAAATCTGCGGGCTGACCCGGGCGGATGAGGCCTGCACCGCGGCGCGGCTTGGTGCCGATGCGGTCGGTCTGGTGTTTCACGACGCCAGCCCGCGGGGTGTCGACGTGGCGACCGCCCGCGGGATCCGGTCCCTGCTGCCGCCTTTCGTGACAGTCACCGCGTTGTTCATGGATGCGCCGGAGCAGCGCGTTCGCCACGTGCTCGATGGTGTCGCCATCGATCTGCTGCAGTTCCATGGTGGCGAAGACGCGGCGTACTGTGAATCGTTTTCCCGGCCCTACATCAAGGTCGTGCCCATGGCTGACGGTGCCGACCCTCACGCCCTCATGGCGCGCCACCCCAATGCGGCCGGTTTCGTGCTGGACGGGCACGGCGCCGGGGAACAAGGCGGCAGCGGCAGGGTCTTTGACTGGAGCAGTGTACCGTCGTCGCCGGAGCGTCCGATCGTGCTTGCCGGCGGGCTGCACCCGGGTAATGTGGCCATGGCCGTGCGTCAGGCGAATCCGTGGGCGGTGGATGTGAGCAGTGGCGTTGAATCCGCGCCGGGCATCAAGGATGCCCGGCGGATGGCAAGCTTTATCAGCGAGGTCCAAGGTGTCCAAGACGTCCGAGGCAATGCAGCAGTCGATTGATTTCGCCCGGTTTCCGGATGAGACCGGCCATTTTGGCCGTTATGGCGGGCAGTTCGTGCCCGAGACGCTCATGGCGCCTCTGCGGGAACTGCAGGATGCCTATGCGCGCTACCGGGACGATCCCGATTTCCGCGCCGAGTTCGAGCGCGACTGCAAGGACTTCGTCGGGCGGCCGTCGCCTTTGTATCTCGCCGAGCGCTGGAGCGAGAAGGTCGGCGGCGCGCGCATCTATCTCAAGCGCGAGGACCTCAACCACACCGGTGCGCACAAGATCAACAACACCATTGGCCAGGCCCTGCTCGCCAAGCGGATGGGCAAGACCCGGGTTATTGCCGAGACCGGTGCGGGGCAGCATGGCGTTGCGAGCGCCACCGTGGCTGCGCGGCTGGGTCTGGATTGTGTGGTCTACATGGGGGCGGACGACATCCAGCGCCAGTCGCCCAACGTCTACCGCATGCGTCTGCTGGGTGCCGAGGTGGTGCCGGTGACGTCCGGTTCGCGCACGCTCAAGGACGCCCTCAACGAGGCCATGCGTGACTGGGTTGCCAACGTGGATGACACGTTCTACATCATCGGCACCGTGGCCGGGCCGCACCCCTATCCCATGATGGTGCGCGATTTCCAGGCCATCATCGGTCAGGAAACGCGGGAGCAGATGCTTGAGCGCGAGGGCCGGCTGCCCGATGCTCTGGTGGCGTGTGTAGGCGGTGGCTCCAACGCCATTGGTCTGTTCCGCCCGTTCCTGGAGGACCAGGAAGTCGCCCTGCACGGTGTGGAAGCCGGTGGCTACGGCGTCGCGACCGGTCAGCACGCCGCACCGTTGTGCGCGGGCCGCCCCGGCGTGCTGCACGGCAACCGCACCTACCTCATGGAGAACGACAACGGCCAGATCATCGGCACCCACTCCGTGTCTGCCGGGCTGGACTACCCCGGGGTGGGGCCGGAGCACGCCTGGCTCAAGGACATCAACCGTGCCGTGTACACATCGGTGACCGACGATGAAGCCCTGGCGGCATTCCATGAGGTGACCCGGACCGAGGGCATCATCCCGGCGCTGGAGACTGCGCATGCGCTGGCCTATGCGGAGAAACTCGCGCGGGAACTGGGCCCCGGGAAGAGCATCGTGGTCAATCTCTCCGGCCGGGGAGACAAGGACATTCAGACCGTCGCCGAACGGGAGGGGATTGAGCTGTGAGTCGTCTAGCCACTCGTTTCCAGGCGCTGCGTGAGCAGCAGCGTACCGCGCTGATCCCGTACATCACAGCCGGGGACCCGCACCCGGATCTCACGGTGCGGCTGATGCACGGCATGGTGGCCGCCGGTGCGGACGTGGTGGAGGTGGGCGTCCCCTTCTCCGATCCGATCGGCGATGGCCCGGTGATTCAGCAGGCGTGCGAGCGCGCCCTGTGCCACAACGTCGGACTGCGGGACGTACTGGCCATGGTCCGCCGTTTCCGCGAGGACGACACAGAGACGCCCGTGGTGTTGATGGGGTACATGAATCCCATCGAGGTCATGGGCTATGCGGAATTTGCGAAGGCCGCACTGGAATCCGGCGTTGACGGCGTGTTAACCGTAGACATGCCGCTGGAGGAAATGGGCGACCTCGACGGATTGCTTGCCGATTCCGGGCTGGACCCCGTGTTCCTGGTCGCACCCACGTCCACCGAGGAGCGCATGCAGACCATCTGCGAGCGAGCGGGCGGATTCGTTTACTACGTCTCGCTCAAAGGCGTTACGGGGGCGGCGAGCCTCGATGTGGACGCGGTGGGGCAACGGGTCGACCGCCTCCGGTCCATGACCGGGCTGCCGGTCGGTGTCGGGTTCGGTATCAGTGACGCGCCCACCGCCGCGCGCATGGCCGCGGTCGCCGATGCGGTGGTAGTGGGCAGCGCCCTGGTCCGGCGGATCGAGGCGAACCAGGACGACCTGGACAAGGCGCATGAAGCCGTCACCGAGCTGGTCGCCGACATGCGGCATGCCATGGATGCCGCGGCAGCGGCCAGTACCTGACCAGCCGGACAATGCGGGTCGGGCGCATCAACGCTTAACGTCATTGAATACAGGAACGCGACATCATGAGCTGGTTTCAGAAACTCATGCCTTCCCGCATCCGCACGGATGCGACGGAAAAGGCCCGCAGTCGCAGCGTGCCCGAAGGGCTCTGGACCAAATGCCCCGGGTGCAATGCCGTGCTGTACCGGCCGGAGGTCGAGCGCAACCACGAGGTCTGCCCCAAGTGCGGGCACCACATGCGCGTCACCGCCCGCATCCGCCTGGAGTCGCTGCTGGACAGTGACGATCTCACCGAGATCGGCGCCGACGTGAAACCGGTGGACATGCTGCGTTTCAAGGACGGCAAGAAGTACAAGGACCGTCTCGCCCAGGCGCAGAAGAGCACCGGCGAAGACGATGCCCTGGTGGTCTATCAGGGGCGACTCAAGGGGCGGCCCGTGGTGGCCTGCGCCTTCGAGTTCGAGTTCATGGGCGGCTCCATGGGCTCGGTGGTGGGTGAGCGGTTCGTGCGCGCAGCCAATATCGCGCTCGAGGAGCGAATCCCTCTGGTCTGTTTCACCGCCAGTGGCGGCGCCCGCATGCAGGAAGCGCTGTTCTCGCTCATGCAGATGGCCAAGACCAGCGCCGCGCTGGGCCGCATGCGCGAGGAGGGTGTGCCCTTCATCTCGGTACTCACCGACCCGACCATGGGTGGCGTCTCCGCCAGTCTGGCCATGCTCGGGGACGTCAATATCGCCGAGCCCGGTGCCCTGATCGGATTTGCAGGCCCGCGGGTGATCGAGCAGACGGTGCGCGAAACCCTTCCGGAAGGGTTCCAGCGCGCCGAATTCCTGCTTGATCACGGCGCCATCGACATGATCGTCGACCGCCGCGAGATGCGCGATACGCTGGCGCGCCTGCTCGCCATGCTGACGCATCAGGCGTCGCCGGCGGCCGATCCCGCACCGGAGCCGTCGCCCGAAGAGGCGACTGGCTGACAGGGGATGCGCTTCGACACGCTGGACCAGTGGCTGCACTGGCAGGCCGGGCTCCATCCCCGCGCCATCGACCCCGGGCTGGAGCGGGTCGGGGAAGTGGCGGACCGGCTCGGCCTGCGGCCGGTGGCCATGCCGGTAATCACGGTTGCCGGAACCAACGGCAAGGGCTCGTCGGTGGCGCTGCTGGAGGCGATGTTCCGCGCCGGCGGCTACTCCACGGGCGCCTACACCTCCCCCCATCTGCTGCGCTACAACGAACGCATTCGCATCGATGGCGACAACGCCTCCGATGCGGCGATCATGGCGGCGTTCGACGCCATCGATCAGGCCCGTGGCGAAATCACCCTGAGCTACTTCGAGTTCGGCACCCTGGCGGCACTGTGGCTGTGTCGAGAGTCCGGTGTCGACGTGGCCCTGCTGGAGGTGGGCCTGGGCGGGCGACTGGATGCCGTGAACATCGTTGATGCGGATGTGGCGTTGATCACCAGCATCGGCCTGGATCACTCCGAGTGGCTCGGGCCGGACCGGGAACGCATCGGTCGCGAGAAGGCCGGCATTCTCCGTGCGCGCGTCCCTGGGGTGTTCGCCGGGGATGCCATGCCCGACACCATCCGTGGCATGGCCACGGAGCTGGATGCGCCGCTGCGAGTGGCGGACGAGGACTACACCTGGCATGTGGGGGGCGATGGCAGCTGGTCATGGCAGCAGGGCGACGCCGAGCTCCACGGCCTTCCGCAGCCCGCGCTGCCGGGCCCGATGCAGTACCGTAATGCCGCGGGCGTTCTGGCCGTGCTGAATGCGTTCGGCGACAGGTTGCCCCTGCGCGAAGAGGCCTTGCGCGACGGGTTGCGCGAGGCCCGGCTGCCGGGGCGTTTGCACGTGCGTCCCGGAGCGGTAGAGTGGCTGTTCGATGTCGCTCACAACGGCGACGCCGTGGGCGTACTCGCAGCGGAGCTCGAGCGCCGGCCGGTGCCGGGGCGTTGTTTCGCCGTCTTCGCCATCATGGCGCGCAAGGAGCTGACACCGGTGCTGGATGCCCTCGCCGGCCGGGTGGACGCCTGGTGCCCCCTGCTGTTGCCCGACGAGGATATCCGGCCGGCAGACGACGTCGAAACAGTGCTGCGCGAGCGCAGTGCCGCGGTCGCGGTGACCGGTACGCCGGACACATTGCGGGAGTGGCTGGATCAGACCACCGAACCCGGCGACCGCGTGCTGGTATTCGGATCGTTCCGGACCGTCGAAGAGATGATGCGCGTAACCGGGATGGCTGACGGGTGAATCCGGAGGCTCTGGCGCAGGGAGCAGGCAGTCGGTGACGAGCAAGCGAGGAATGTCCATTGCAGCAACATCATAAGCAGCGGCTGATCGGTGCGGTCGTCGTGGTCGCACTCGCGGTGATCTTTCTGCCCATGTTGTTGCAGGGGCCAGTGGATCGTGGCACCACGGACATGGCCATGGATATTCCCCCACGGCCGCAGGTGGAGCAGGGCCCGGCCGACGCGGACCAGCCCGAGCCCGATAGCGAGCCCGCCCCGGCCCCGGATGAACCCGGCGAGGCGGTCTCCGAACTGGAGGCCGTGCCCCTGCCGCAGTCCGACCGCGCGGAGGTGGAGGACGACGAACCGGGTGACGCGCCGCCGCCGGAACCGGTGCCCGAGGAGGACACGCCCGAGGAGACGGCAGACGCGACGCCCGACGACGCGACGCCGGAGGATGCGACGCCGGAGGATGCGACGCCGGAGGATGCCGGGGCGGAGGATGCCGGGGCGGAGGATGCCGGGGCGGAGACCGCAGGCGAGGATGACGAGCTGGCGTCATGGGCCGTCCAGGTCGGGAGTTTCACCAGCGAGAGTAATGCGCTGGGCCTGCGGGACCGACTGCGGGACCAGGGGTTTTCCGCCTACGTGGATCGTCTGGAACGTGACGGGCAGGATCCCACCTATCGCCTGAGGGTCGGACCAGTGGTCGAACGCGACGCGGCCGAGGCGCTTCTCGAGGATCTGCAGGAGGACGCCGACCTGGATGGCCTGGTGGTGTCGCACCCATGAGCCTGACTGTGGCGTTGCCGGTGGCTTTCTCGTGCGAGCCCCCTTTGCTACTATTGCGCTCCCCGTGCTGCCCCGGCGCTGATTTCCGCCCATGAACTGGCTCGACTACGCCATCCTCGCCGTCATCGTCCTGTCCGCACTGATCAGCCTGATCAGGGGCTTCGTGCGCGAAGTGATCTCGCTGGTGGTCTGGGTGGCGGCGTTCTGGATCAGCATCCGCTATGCCGACCGGCTGGCTGTCTACCTTGCCGACTACATCGCGTCACCGACGCTTCAGTTGGGTGTTGCCTTCGTCGCGCTGTTCGTGGTCACGCTGATCATCGGCGCCATCATCAACTATGTGGCCGGGCAGTTCGTCGGGCGTACCGGCCTGACCGGAACCGACCGTTACATCGGCGTTATTTTCGGGCTACTGCGTGGCGTTGTCGTGGTCGGGGTGCTGGTGCTGGCCGCCGGTCTGACTGCACTGCCGCGTGAGCCCTGGTGGCAGGAGTCGGTGGTGGTGCATCACTTTCAGCCCTGGGTCTGCGATATCGGCGTGCGTGAGTGGCTGGATGGCCTCACTGTGTACGCGCCGTTGACCGAAGACCCTGAGAACGAGGGGACGCCTGCTCCAGAGTACTGGCAGGAGTTCTGTAACGATGCCGGAGCCGGGGACGACTGAGCGCCGGCGGCAATACCGAGCAGAGAGGTTCCATCGCGCATGTGCGGCATTATTGGAATGGTGGCCCACGGGCCCGTCAATCAGGCCATCTACGACGGTCTGACCGTGCTCCAGCATCGCGGACAGGATGCCGCCGGGATCATGACCTGGGACGACGGGCGGTTGTACCTTCGCAAGCGCAACGGTCTGGTGCGTGACGTCTTCCGCACCGAGCACATGCTCCAGCTGCGCGGCCACATCGGCATCGGCCATGTGCGCTATCCGACGGCCGGCTGCTCCAGCAGCGCCGAGGCGCAGCCCTTCTACGTGAACTCACCCTACGGCATCAGCCTGGCGCATAACGGCAACCTCACCAATGCCGAGGAACTCAAGGACGAGCTCTTCCGCGAGGATCTCCGCCACATCAATACCGATTCCGACTCCGAGATCCTGCTCAACGTCTTTGCCCATGAGCTGGCGCGCCCCGGCAAGCTGAAAGTCGGTGTGGATGACATCTTCGATGCGGTGGCCGGCGTGCATCGGCGTAGCCGCGGCGGCTACGCGGCAGTGGCGATGATCAACGGCTACGGCATGCTGGCGTTCCGTGACCCTCATGGTATTCGCCCGGTGTGCTTCGGCGAGCGGGAGACGCCGCAGGGCATGGAGTATCTGGTGGCGTCGGAGAGCGTCGCCATGGATACCCTGGGCTTCCGGCTCATTCGCGAACTGGAGCCCGGTGAGGCGGTGTTCGTGACCCTCGACGGCAAGCTGCACACGCGCCAGTGCGCCGACAATCCCACCAACGCGCCCTGCCTGTTCGAGTACGTCTACCTGGCGCGGCCGGATTCCATCATCGACAACGTGGCCGTCTACAAGGCCCGCCTGCGCATGGGCCAGACCCTGGCGGCAAAGATCGAGCGCGACTGGCCCGATCACGACATCGACGTGGTCATCCCGGTGCCGGACACCAGCCGGACTTCGGCCCTGGAAATGGCCCAGCACCTGGGCGTGAAGTACCGGGAAGGGTTCATCAAGAACCGATATATCGGTCGCACGTTCATCATGCCGGGCCAGCAGCAGCGGCAGAAATCGGTGCGCCAGAAGCTCAACCCAATTGGTCTGGAGTTCAAGGGCAAGAACGTGCTGCTGGTGGATGACTCCATTGTCCGCGGAACCACCTGCGACCAGATCATCGAGATGGCGCGGGATGAGGGGGCGCGCAATGTCTACTTTGCCTCTGCCGCGCCCCCCGTGCGTTACCCCAACGTCTACGGCATCGACATGCCGTCCGCGCGGGAGCTCATTGCGCACGGGCGCAGCGAGGAGGAGGTTGCGCGGCTCATCGGTGCCGACCGGCTCATCTACCAGGATCTGGGCGATCTCGTTACCGCCGTGCAGCAGGGCAATCCGCGGCTGGCGGGGTTTGATGCCTCCTGTTTCAATGGCGAATACGTGACCGGCGACGTGACCGAAGCGTATCTGGACGAGCTCGAAGAGCAGCGCAACGATCAGGCCAAGAGCACCCGCGATGCCGACCACGCCCTGATCGATCTTCACAGTGCCCCGGACTGAGTGCTGGCTGGCGCGGCGCTGTGCCGGTTTGACAAGGGCAGGGGCGTTCCATAGAGTGCTCTCGAGGCGCTGATTTGACCGTTTCAGCTTGCGGGCGCCGAAGGTGTACCGGTGGGTGTGGACCGCCATGCCGGGAGGCCTTGAACAAATGCCGCTAAAGCGAGGGAGTCCAGCTTTCTTGCTCCGGGCGTCGCCCGGGTCCCGCCTGCTTCGCGTCCGCTTCGGTTGAATCACTGAGGGCGGCCATCCGGTCATTGCTGACCGGGTTGCCGTTGATCGGTTCGATGCTGCGTCTCCCGACTGGCATGACGAGGATGGTTGCATGACCCACGATCACGAGCGAAGGGGATTCGATACGGAGGCAGTCCGGGGCGGGCAGGTCCGTACCGGCGAGCAGGAGCAGTCCGAGCCGCTGTTTCTGTCGTCGAGTTTCACTTTCGACAGTGCGGCGCAGGCGGCGGCGCGCTTCGGCGGTGACGAGCCCGGGAACATCTACTCCCGTTTCACCAATCCGACCGTGCGGACCTTCGAGAAGCGGCTGGCGGGCCTGGAAGGCGGCGAGGCGTGTGTTGCCACATCGTCGGGGATGGCCGCCATCAATGCCATGTGCATGGCGCTGCTGCGCTCGGGGGATCACATTGTCTGTTCGCGGGGGGTCTTCGGCACAACCACCTCTCTATTCACCCGGATTCTGCCCAAGTTCGGGGTCGAGACCACCTTTGTCTCACCCACCGACTACGACGGCTGGCAGCAGGCGATCCGGCCAGAGACGCGGTTGCTGTTTCTCGAGACGCCGTCGAACCCGCTGACCGAAGTGGCCGACATCGCCTGGATCGCGGAGCTGGCCCATGCCCACAATTGCGTGATGGTGGTGGACAACTGCTTCTGTACCCCGGCATTGCAGCGCCCGCTGGAACTGGGGGCCGACCTGGTCATCCATTCCGCAACCAAGTATCTGGACGGGCAGGGGCGCTGCGTCGGTGGCGCCGTGGTCGGCGACGCCAAGCGCGTGGGCGAGGACATCTTCGGCATGCTACGCACGGCGGGGCCCACCATGAGCCCGTTCAACGCCTGGGTTTTCATCAAGGGGCTGGAGACGTTGCGGCTGCGCATGCGCGCCCACTCCGAGAACGCCCAGGCACTGGCGGACTGGCTCCAGCATCACCCGCGCGTGTCCCGCGTGAACTACCCGGGGCTGGCTGCGCATCCGCAGCACGCACTGGCCAGTCGGCAGCAGCTCGGCTACGGCGGTATTCTGTCGTTCGAAGTGGCCGGTGAGCGCGAGGCGGCCTGGCGGGTGGTCGACGGCACGGAGATGATCTCCATTACTGCCAACCTGGGTGACGCCAAGAGCACGATCACCCATCCGGCGAGCACCACCCATGGCCGGATCTCCCAAGAGGAGCGCGACGCCTCCGGAATCACAGAGGGGTTGCTGCGGGTCTCCGTGGGGCTGGAGGATGTGGCTGACATCCAGGCCGACCTGGAGCGCGCGCTGGACGCGATCTGAACGGCATCCCGGTCGTGTGGCCCGGATCGCCGGAGACCAACTGGCAAGGGGGACGCATGGATCATCGGGAGACATTGCAGCAGCTGTTTCGTGCGGCGCTGGAGCGGGTGGGCGGGCGCCCGGCCGTCCGGCACGCGCTGGAGGATGACCCACCAGCCGGCGCGGTGCATCTGCTGGCCATCGGCAAGGCCGCCTCGGCCATGACCCAGGGCGCCCTGGACGCGCTGGATGATCGCATTGCCAGCGGTCTCGTGGTGACCAAGACGGATCACCTGGGACGCGCCGTTGCCGAAGACCCTCGGTTCCGTTGCATGGAGACCGCTCACCCGATCCCCGACGGCAGCAGTCTGGCCGCAGGTGCGGCTGTGGTGGCGTTCCTGGATGAGCTCGCCGACGACGCCGAACTGGTGGTACTGATCTCCGGTGGCGCCTCCAGCCTGGTGGAGCTGCTTCCGGAGGGGCTGACCGCCGACCACCTGGCCGAGCTCAACCAGTGGCTCCTCGGTCAGCACTTGGCCATCGACGGCATCAACGCCGTGCGCCGCGCGATCTCCCGCATTAAGGGTGGCCGGCTCGCGCGGCATCTGCGCGGGCGCCGAACGCGCCTGCTCCTCATTTCCGACGTTCCCGGTGACGATCCGGCCGTGATCGGTTCCGGGCTGTTCGTACCGTCGGCCGGTTCCGGCACCCTCCCGGGCGACTTGCCCGCCTGGGCCAGGGAGGCCGCCAAGGCCGTGCCGGCGCCACCGGCCGCCGATGATCCGGCACTGGCCGGGCTCACCCGCTCCCTGGTTGCGACCAATGCCGATGCGTTGGATGCCGTAGAGGAGCGGGGGCGTCGCCTTGGGCTTTCCGTGCAGGTTCACCGGGAGCAACTCGCCGGTGACGCGCTGCGTGCCGGGGAGGCGATCGCCGATCAACTGGTCCACGGAGCGGCCGGTATTCATGTCTGGGGCGGCGAGCCCACCGTGGCCCTGCCGGACAATCCCGGGCAGGGCGGGCGTGCTCAGGCGCTGGCGCTGACAGCGGCCGCGTGCATGGAAGGGCATAGGGGCGTCTGGCTGCTGGCCGCCGGCACCGATGGCACCGACGGCCCGGGCAACGCCGCCGGCGCGCTGGTGGATCACCAGACCTGCTTCCGCGGCCGCCAGGCGGGGCTCGACCCCGACGTCAGTCTGGAGGCCGCGGACAGTGGACGGTTCTTGGAGGCAAGCGGCGACCTCCTGCGCACGGGCCCTACCGGCACCAACGTCATGGACGTGGTGATCGGACTCAAGGACAGCGGGGAGGGCCGGTGATGGAGCGCATCCCGGAGCCGGAGCTGATGGACGAGGCCGAACAGGCCATTGCCTATGCTCGAGCGGATTTCGAGGCGCCCAATTCTGCCTTCGTGGACCGCTACACGGACCTTGTCGGGGTGACCGAGGGGCACGTGCTGGATGTGGGCTGCGGGCCGGGTGATATCCCCCTGCGACTGGCACGCCACTTCGCCGGGTTGCACGTGGACGGGCTCGACGGCGCAGAGGCAATGCTTGCCCTGGCCCGGGATGCGCTCGCCAGGGAGCCGGCCATCGGCGATCGGGTCCGGTTCATCCGCGACGACGTGGCTGCCGCGTCGGTCCCCGCAGTGGCATACGATGCCGTTGTCAGCAACAGTCTGCTGCACCATCTGCACGAGCCGATGATGCTCTGGCGGCTGGTGAAGCACGCAGCTCGCCCCGGCGCCGGCGTGCTGGTCATGGATCTCTATCGCCCCGATTCAAGGGAGCGGGCAGCGGAGATTGTGGCCACCTACTCGGCCGATGAGCCGGAGGTGCTCCGGCGTGACTTCTTCAACTCGCTGCTGGCCGCGTTCACCCCCGGGGAGGTTCGCGAGCAGCTCGCCTCCGCCAGTCTGCACCATCTCCGGGTCGAGACCGTCTCCGATCGGCATCTGCTGGTTCACGGCCGCGCTTGAGTGAGGCCGCCCCGGACCTGCTACTCTAGGCGGGAGTTTGAGAATGGTGGCGACAACAGGAGGTGACCATGGCGCGGCGGGACGAGTATCTGGAGAAGTTCAAGTCACAGCTCGATCAGTGGAACGCCGAGCTGGCCAAGCTGGAAGCAAAAGCGAACGAGGCCCAGGCAGACGCGCGCCTGCGCTACGAGTCCGAGATCGAGGAGCTCCGTCAGCGCCGGGAAGAAGCGCGGGAGCGGATGAAAGAGCTGGAGCAGGCCGGCGAAGAGGCCTGGGATGACTTCCGGAAGAGTGCGGAGAAGGCCTGGAAGGATCTCGACGAGGGATTCCGCAAGGCCTGGTCCCATTTCAAGTAAGCATCCGGCAACGGATGACCTCACGACTATCGCGCTGGCGCCGCAGCCTGCAGGCCGCGGCGCCAGCAGCGTGGGCTGACCCCACACATTAACCATTCAGGAGAGCATAGATGGCGGAAATCTCGTTGCGCGGTACACCAGTCAAGACGGTCGGGGAGCTTCCGGCTGCCGGGAGCAAAGCGCCAGACTTCAAGCTCACGCGGACCGACATGTCCGACATATCGCTGCAGGATCTGAAGGGGAAGAAGGTCGTCCTCAACATCTTCCCCAGCGTTGATACCCCGGTCTGCGCCAATTCGGTGCGGCGGTTCAACGAGGACGCTGCCAAGCGGGACAATACCGTCGTGCTCTGCGTGTCCGCGGACCTGCCGTTTGCCCAGTCCCGCTTTTGCGGCGCGGAAGGCCTGGAGGACGTGATTCCGGTCTCCACGTTCCGCCAGCCGGAGTTCGGCCGAGACTACGGCGTGGCCATGGCTGACGGCCCTCTTGCCGGACTCCTGTCCCGTGCCGTGGCGGTCGTGAATGAGCAGGGCGACGTGGTGCACTGCGAGCAGGTCCCGGAGATCGGCCAGGAGCCGGACTACGACCGGGCGCTGCAACATCTCTGATGGCCTCTTCCGCCTGCGTGGTTGCCGGCGTTGCCGGCAACCACGCGGTGGTCTGCAGGATAGTGCGAATTGCGTATGATGATCCCACGATCCGTGCCGCTCCCGGGCGGCGCGGAGCCCGGGAACGCCCCATTGATGCCGGAGACGCCTCGCCGCCATGACCGATACCCGCGACACCCGTGAACAGCAGGAAGACACCGAGGAGCACCGGCTCAGCCTGCGCAACCTCGGTGTCGAGGACTATGACGACATCGCCGAGATCATGGAGGAGGTCTACCCCTCCATGGGGCCCTGGACGCGCAAACAGTTCCACGCCCAGCTGAACCGGTTCCCGGAAGGTCAGATCTGCATCGAGGACAACGGCAAGGTCGTGGCGGGGGCACTGACGCTCATGGTGGATTACCGCCGCTTCGGTGATCGCCATACCTACGACCAGATTACGGGCAACGGCTATTTCACCACCCATGACCCCAATGGCGACGTCCTCTACGGGGTGGATGTCTTCGTCAGCCCGCGTTACTCGGGCATGCGCCTCGGGCGTCGGCTCTACGACGCCCGCAAGGAGCTGTGCCGCAAGCTCAACTGCCGCTCCATCGTCGCCGGTGGCCGCATTCCCGGTTACACCGAATACGCCAGTGACATGAAGCCGGAGGAGTACATCGAGCTGGTCAAGCGCCAGGAGGTCTACGACCCGATACTGAGCTTCCAGCTTGCCAACGACTTCCACGTACGGCGGGTGATTACCAATTACCTGCCGGAGGACCGCGATTCCAAGGCCTTCGCCACGCTGGTGCAGTGGAACAATATCTTCTACGAGGAAGAGGATCAGAAATCGCTCCTCGGCGGGGACAAGAGCGTGATCCGCATTGGTGCCGTGCAGTGGCAGATGCGCTCCATGCATTCGGTGGAAGAGCTCATGCAGCAGGTGGAGTTCTTCGTGGACGCCCTTGCGGGCTACAACGCCGACTTCATCATGCTGCCGGAATTCTTCAATGCGCCGCTATTGTCGAACTTCAATCAGGACAACCCGGCAGAGGCCATCCGTGGTCTGGCACAGTACACTGACGAAATCCGCGAGGAGATGCTTTCCCTCGCCGTGAGCTACAACATCAACATCATCGGCGGCAGCATGCCGGTGTATACCGAGAAAGAGCTTTACAACGTCTCCTTCCTGTGTCGGCGCGACGGCACCTGGGATACCCAGCACAAGCTGCACATCACGCCGGACGAGCGCGCCTACTGGGGCCTGCGCGGCGGCGACGGACTGCGGGTGTTCGATACCGATGTGGGCAAAATCGGCATTCTGGTGTGTTACGACGTCCAGTTCCCGGAGCTGTCCCGGGTGCTGATGGAGCAGGGCATGCGCATCCTGTTCGTGCCGTTCTGGACCGATACCAAGAACGGCTACCAGCGCGTGCGCCACTGCGCCCAGGCGCGGGCCATCGAGAACGAGTGCTACGTGGCCATTACCGGCAGTGTCGGTAACCTGCCCAACGTGGAGAACGTGGATATCCAGTATTCCCAGTCGGGCGTGTTCTCGCCGTCCGATTTCGCTTTCCCGCACGATGCAGTCGTCTCCGAGGCCACGCCCAATACGGAGATGACGCTGATCGTCGACCTGGACCTGGAGAAACTGCGGGAGATGCGCTATCAGGGATCGGTGCGTAACTATCAGGACCGGCGACTCGACCTCTATCAGGTTCAGTGGATCGGGCAGCAGACGACGCGCTCTGATGGGACCGGTTGAGACCTGCCCGGAGCGCCAGGGCAACAGATGGTGAAGGCAATGTGCGAGCACGATGACGGCATAGCAAGATTGATCAGGAACAACCGTGACTGGTCCGAGCGTATGCAGCAGACGGACCCCGGTTTCTTCTCCAGCATGGCCGAAGGGCAGTCGCCGGAGTACCTGTGGATCGGCTGTTCGGACAGCCGGGTTCCGGCTAATCAGGTGGTCGGGCTTGGCCCGGGGGAACTGTTCGTCCACCGTAACGTGGCGAACGTGGTCATGCACACGGACATGAGCTGCATGGCGGTGCTGCAGTATGCGGTGGAGGTACTCAAGGTGCGCCACGTGGTCGTCTGCGGCCATTACGGCTGCGGAGGCGTCAAGGCTGCCATGGGCGACCAGCAGTTCGGGCTCATCGATAACTGGCTACGCCACATCAAGGACGTGTACGCCCGCTACGAGACGTCGCTGGCAGACGTCGCCAGCGAGGCGGAACGCGCGGACCGCTTCTGCGAACTCAACGTGGTGGCTCAGGTCGGCAACGTCTGCTCCACCACCATCGTTCAGAACGCCTGGGCGCGGGGGCAGGAACTCACGGTGCACGGCCTGATCTACGGGCTCCGGGACGGGTTGCTCAACGATCTCGAGGTGAGCGTCAGCGGGCCAGAAGGCGTGTCGGGGGTCTACCGGATGCGGATGGACTAGTACCCGGCCGGCATCGGCCGCGGGCGACGGCAGCGCTATGCGTGCAGCCATTGGCAACACCGGCTCGCTGTGGTCTTATGGCCCTGTGATGCGGTCGCGTGTAGCCCGCGCGGCCGGCGCAGACCAATAACGAGAACCCAGCGGGAGGTCTCCCTTTTGCGAATCAATGCCGCAACGTCCGGTCTGCTCGTCGTCGATGTCCAGGAGCGCCTGGCGCCAGCGATTCACGAGGGCGAGCGGGTCATCGAGAATGCCGGCTGGCTAATCAAGGTCGCTCGGGAGGTGGATGTGCCCGTGCGCCTCACCGAGCAGTATCCCCAGGGGCTCGGGGCCACGGTGTCGCAGGTCCGCGCCCAGGTGCTCGATGATGAGGTGCTGGAGAAGGTGCACTTCTCCTGCATGGAGTCCGACAATATTCGCCGGCAACTGGCCCGTATCGGGCGTCGCCAGATCATCATGGCCGGAACCGAGGCCCACGTGTGTGTGCTGCAGAGCGCGCTGGCGCTGGTGGAGGAGGGGTACGAGGTCTTCGTGGTCGCCGACGCCGTCTCGAGCCGCAAGCCGCGGGATGCGGAACTGGCCCTGGAGCGCATGCGCGATGCGGGTGTGCGCGTGGTGACCCGGGAGATGGTGGCGTTCGAGTGGCTGCACCGCGCGGACACGGATCTATTCCGGCGGGTTCAGCAGCGCTTCATCCGATAGACACAAAAAAGGCGCGGCGCCCGCCGGGGCCGCGCCTCGCTCAAGAAAGGCCGGCCGCGCTCAGTGAGCGTGGCCGTGCTCCTTCTCTTCTTCGGTGGCGTCGCGGACTTCGACGACTTTGACGTCGAAGTTCAGCGGTACGCCGGCCATCGGGTGATTCGCGTCCACGGTGACGTCATCGCCTTCGATGCCGGTGATGGTGACGATCTGCTCGCCGCCCTCGGCCTGCGCCTGGAACTGCATGCCCACCTGGAGCTCATCGACTCCCTGGAACAGGTTGCGCGGCACGACCTGAGTGAGGTCTTCCCGGCGCTCTCCGTAAGCCTCTTCCGGCGGGATGTTCACGCTGACTTCCTCGCCCTCTTCCTTGCCTTCCAGGGCCTTCTCCAGGCCGGGAATGATGTTCCCGGAACCGTGCAGGTAGGCAAGCGGCTCCTTGCCCTCGGACGTGTCCAGGACGCTGCCGTCGTCGTCCTTCAGCGTGTAGTCGATGGCAACGACCTTGTCCTTAGCAATCTGCATTAGGGAAAACCTCTACGAATGAATTGAGCCGGCCATGGTAACGGTGTCGGGTTAGTGAGGTAAAGGATTCTGCTTGCCTGACAAGGAGTTCGACCGTCTGCCAGGCGATTGTTCCAGGCGTCATCCGCGCCGTGAGGCCAGTTTCCGGAGCGCTTCCAGGTAGGCCCGTTCGTCCGGCATGCTGCCGCTGCGCTGCGCCTGCCACATGGCTTCGGCCAGGGGATCCATCATGCGGTGCTCCGCCTCCAGGTGGCTGCCGGTCTGGCGGGTGAGTTGCTCGTGCACTGCCCGGATACCCGCCGGTCGGTCCGTGGCCACCTGTTCCCGCAGGGCCAGGTGCAGCCCCATGTGCAGGAAGGGATTGGTGCCGCCGTCCTCGGGCTGCCAGTCGGCGTCGATGGCCCGGTTCGGGTCCTCGAGCAGGTTGTGATATTCCGGGTGTTCGGCGACCACCTCGCCAATCATGGACTCGAGTGGCGTGACCGGTTCGCCGTCACGGTATTTACGCCAGGCGTCCAGGTACTGCTGGCGGAGTTCGTTGCGGTTGCTGGAGAACATGGTGTGGTTTCTCACTCCTCGGTCTTTTCACGGTATTCGCACAGGTCGTGGATCACGCAGGCGCCGCAGCGCGGCTTGCGCGCGACGCACACGTAGCGCCCGTGCAGGATCAGCCAGTGGTGGGCATCGTGGAGAAACGCCTTCGGCGTCCAGCGGACCAGCCGGTCCTCCACTTCGCGCACGGTTTTCCCGGGAGCCAGCCCGGTGCGGTTGGAGACCCGGTAGATGTGCGTATCCACGGCCATGGTGGGCTGCCCGAAGGCGGTGTTGAGGATGACGTTGGCGGTCTTGCGGCCGACGCCGGGGAGGGCCTCGAGCTCGCCGCGCGTGCGCGGGACCTCGCCGCCGTGCCGGTCCACCAGCATGCGGCAGAGTTTCATGATGTTGGCCGCCTTGCTGTTGAAAAGCCCGATGGTCTTGATGTGCTCCTTGAGCCCGTCCTCGCCCAGGGCCAGGATCGCCTCCGGGGTGTTCGCCACCGGAAAGAGCCTGGCCGTCGCCTTGTTCACCCCACGGTCGGTGGCCTGAGCGGAGAGCACCACGGCGACCAGCAGCTCGAACGCGGTGGAGTACTCGAGCTCCGTGGTCGGCGCCGGGTTGTGGTCGCGTAGGCGCTGGAAGATTTCGCGTCGTTTTTCCTTGTTCATGGCGTGGTCAATGGTTCCGTCTGTGTGGTTGGCACCGGGCGCCGGGCGCGGCTGTCGATCACGTTTTTCAGGGCCAGCAGCAGCCCGAGGCCGATGAAGGCTCCGGGTGGCAGCAGCGCCAGCAGGAACCCCTGGTCCACCGGGAGGAGTTGCACGGTCAGGTGCTGCCCCGGATCCCCGAAAAGCAGGGGGGCGTCGCGCAGCAGGCTGCCGTGCCCCAGCAGCTCCCGCAGGCCGCCCAGCGCCACCAGTACGCCGGTGAACCCGAGGCCCATCATCAGCCCGTCGAAGGCCGCAGGGGCGGGTGTCGTGCGCGAGGCGAACGCCTCGGCGCGGCCGAGGATGGCGCAGTTGGTGACAATTAGCGGAATGAAGATACCCAGTATCAGATACAGCTGGTGGAAGAAGGCGTTCATCACCAGCTCCACCACGGTGACGAACGAGGCGATGATCAGCACGAATACCGGGATGCGGATCTCCGGCCGCGCTGCGTTACGAATCAGTGACACCGTGACGTTCGAGCCGGTGAGCACGAGCGTTGTTGCCAGCCCCAGGGCCAGGGCATTGATCGTGGTATTGCTCACGGCCAGCAGCGGGCAAAGGCCCAGGAGCTGCACCAGTCCCGGGTTGTTGTGCCAGAGCCCGTCGCGCGCCAGTTGGGCGAAATCCGTTGCCGCCATGGTCAGTGGTCCTCGCTCGCATCCTGAAACAGGGCGTCGCCGTGCTCCCGGTGGTAGTCCAGGGCCCGCGCCACGGCACGGGTGACGGCGCGGGGCGTAATGGTAGCACCGGTGAACTGATCGAATGCGCCGCCGTCACGGCGGACTGTCCACTGGTCACGCGGCGGATCGCCGAGGCTGCGGCCGCGAAAGCCGTCGATCCAGTCGCTGCGGCGGGCCTCGATGGCGTCGCCGAGTCCCGGAGTCTCGGCGTGGTCGACCACACGGACGCCGAGTACCTCTCCCGCTGTGTCCACGGCCACCAGCAGTTCGATGGGGCCGCTGTAGCCGTCCGGCGCAATCACCGTCAGCACCAGCGCCGCGGGGTCGCCATTGCGGCGTGCGCGATAGACGGGCAAGGGTTGCTCCGTCCCCAGGCGGGTATCGCGCACCCGCCGCACATCCTCGGCGGGATTGTTGGTGTAATGTCCGGCAGGGAGAACCGCCTCGAGCTGCTGCAGGGTCTGCTCCGCCTGCCGGGCCTCGATCCGGTCGGTCGTTAGTTGCTGGATCAGTGCGACCAGGCCGACGCCGCCGGCCGCCACCGCCGCCAGGAGCATGGCCGCGGTGAGCATGCCCCGGATCAATCGCCTGCGACCGCCCACGTCAGCGCCCTCCGTGGCCGTAGATGCGCGGCCGTGTGTAGCGATCGATGAGCGGTACGGCCATGTTCATCAGCAGCACGCCGAAAGCGATGCCGTCCGGGTAGCCGCCCCAGGTGCGGATGATCCAGGCCAGCACGCCGACGCCGAGCCCGAAGCAGAGCCGGCCCCACGGTGTGGTGGCGCCGGAGACCGGGTCCGTGGCGATGAAGAAGGCGCCGAGCATCGCGCCGCCGCTCAGCAGATGAAACAGCGGCGACAGTTGCTGCTCCGGGTTGATCAGCCAGAACAGCAGAGCTGGTGCCGCCAGACCGATGATCACCCCGGCAGGGACCTGCCAGCGGATGACCCGCACGTGCAACAGCCACGCACCGCCGGTCAGGAACAGCAGGTTGATCCACTCCCAGCCGCTGCCGGCGACCACACCGAAGACCGGGCCGCCGCGAATCTCCTGCATGGTCAGCCCCTCGGCGAGACGGGTCTTGACGTGATCCAGGGGGGTGGCGTGGGTCAGGGCGTCCGGTGCCAGGCCCGGGGGCAGCTGGCCGAAGACGATGACCTGGAGCGTCTGCAGCGGGCCGAGGGCGGATTCGGCGAGCCCAGTGGGCGGCAGCCACTGCACCATCGCCTGGGGGAAGGCAACGATCAGCACGGCGTAACCCACCATCGCCGGGTTGAAGGGGTTGTAGCCGAGCCCCCCGTACAGGTGTTTGCCGAAGATCAGCCCGAACGCAACGCCGACGGCGGTCATCCAGGCGGGCAGCAGCGGCGGCAGGCAGAGCGCCAGCAGTACGGCCATGACCACCGCGCTCCAGTCGTTCAGGAAAAGCGCCACGGGCTTGCCGCGCAGGCGCAGCATTGCGGTTTCGCAGACGACGGCGACAGCCACGGCGATCAGGATGTTGACCACGACGCCCCAGCCGAACACGGCCGTCATGGCGACGACCCCGGGGACCAGGGCGTACAGAACGCGCCGCATGATGCGCGAGACGCTGTTGTCGCCATGGATGTGCGGCGCCGGTGGGGTCTTCAGCGCCATGTCAGCTCTCGCCTCCACCGCGTTTGCGTTTACGGGCGCGCGCCACCGCCGCCTGGATCTCGGCTTTTCTGTCCGCTTTCTCCCCGGCGCCGCGCTCCGCCTGCAGCGCTTCCTTCTTGCGCCGCCGGCGCTCCGCCTGCTCCTGTTGTTCTCGTTCAAGGCGAGCCTGCCGGAAGGCGTACCGCTGCCGCGCCTGCTCGGCGAAGCGCTGATCCTCGTCGGAGGTGCGGATCTCCGATTTCGCGTGCCGGTACATGCCCACCAGCGGCAGTTTGCTGGGGCAGACGTAGGCGCAGGCGCCACACTCGATGCAGTCGAACAGACCGTCCTCGCGGATGCCCTCGTGATCCCGCCCCATGGCCTGCCAGTAGAGCTGCTGGGGTTGCAGGCGCATGGGGCAGACGTCGGCGCAGTCGCCGCAGCGGATGCAGGGCAGGGCGGGTTCCGGCGGCGGCACGGCATGCGACTCGGTCACGAGAATGCAGTTACACCCCTTGGTGACCGGGACGTTGTCGTGCTCCAGGGCGAACCCCATCATTGGTCCGCCGACAATGAGTCTGTGCCCCTGCCCGCGATAGCCGCCCGCGGCCTCGATGAGCCGGTGGATGGGCGTGCCCAGGCGCACGCGGTAGTTGCGCGGCTGGCCGACGCCCGTGCCGGCGACGGTGACGATCCTGTCCGTGAGCGGCTCGCCGTGTTCCACAGCACGGGCCACGGCGGCCACGGTGCCGGCGTTGTGGCACAGAATCCCCAGGTCCAGGGGGAGGCCGCCCGACGGGACTTCGCGCCCCGTGAGCGTCTGAATGAGCTGCTTCTCGCCGCCGGCCGGGTAGCGAACCGGAACCCGGGTGATGGTCATGCCCGGTTCCCCGGCGTCGTCCAGGGCCCGCGTGAGGGCGTCCAGCGCCGCGCGCTTCTCCGCCTCCAGGGCGATGACCACCTCGGGCGCACCGAGGATGTGGCGCATGATCCGGGCGCCGGTGACCACCTCCATGGCGTGTTCACGCAGCAGAACGTCATCGCAGGTGATCCACGGTTCGCACTCGATGGCGTTGACCACGAGCAGCGCCACGTCGGTGTCCGGCCCCGGGGTGAGCTTCACAGCCGCAGGAAACGCGGCGCCGCCGAGCCCGGCGACACCACTGTCGGCGACCCGGCGGCGCAGCCGGGCGGGTGACGCCGAGAGCCAGTCCTTCAGGGGCTCGGGTCCGTCTGCAGGGCGTGTATCCAGCCCGTCGGTGCGAATCACCACGCACGGCTCGGGCAGGCCGGAGGGGTGCGGTACGGGGCGATTCTCAACCGCGGTGACCGTGCCGGAACTGGACGCGTGCACGGTGGCGCTGAAGTCGCCCGGAGCGCGGCCGATCACCGTCCCCCGGTGAACCGTGTCGCCCGCGCTCACGGCGGGTCTGGCCGGGTCGCCGGCGTGCTGGCTCAGGGGAATGACCAGCTCCGGTGGCACCGGCAGCGTGGCGATAGGGCTGCCGGTGGAGGCGTCCTTGTGGGTCGGCAGCCGGACGCCACCCGGAAAGCCGAACAGGGCGCGTGCGATGCTCATGCGGCGTGGTCAGGGGTGTTTTCGGGCTGCGGCCAGCGCCAGTTGCGCGTGGTGGTGGGCACGGTGACGCGGTGGATGCAGTCCACGGGACAGGGATCGATGCACAGGTCGCAGCCGGTGCACAGGTCCTCGATGACGGTGTGCATCTGCCGCTGAGCGCCGATGATGGCGTCCACCGGGCAGGCCTGGATGCACAGGGTGCAGCCGATGCAGCGGTCCTCGTCGATGCGCACCACGGTGGCCTGTTCCTTGGCCTCGCCATAGGCGGTGTTCAGCGGCTGCGGTTCCCGGTCCAGGAGATCGGCGAGGGCGCGGATGGTGTTGTCGCCGCCGGGCGGACACTGGTTGATGTCCGCCTCGCCGCTGGCGATGGCCTCGGCGTAGGGTCGGCATCCGGGGTACCCGCACTGGGCGCACTGGGTCTGTGGCAGCAGGCTGTCGATGTGGTCCACCACCGGGTCGGATGCGGGGCGCAGGCGCACGGCGGCGTAGCCCAGGAGCAGGCCGAACAGCGCGGCCAGGAGGCCGATTGCCAGAATTGCTGTTGCCATGGCAGTGAGCATCCCATCCATTACCAGCCCGACATGATCGCATGTTGTGGGAGCGGCTTCAGCCGCGAGCAGCGCAGGGTCTGGTGCCGCCCCGACCGGGTGGCTTCGATCCGGGGGCGCCGCTCGGGTAATCCGGTCACGGACACGCTGTGAATACATCCCTGTACGCTTGCACTGGCCATCCATGGCCAGTGACAGTCCGTGACCGGATCACCCGACCAGCGCCTGCGGCAGCCGTCACACCGGTATCCGTCAAGGGGGGAGCACACACCCTGCGCTGCTCGCGGCTGAAGCCGCTCCCACAACAGGGGATTCTGCCTACAGGCGCACCAGCCCCGTGAACCCCATGAACGCGAGCGACATGATGCCGGCAGTGATCAGTGCGATGGCGGCGCCCTGGAACGGCACCGGGACGTCGGCCACCGCCAGGCGCTCCCGCAGCCCTGCGAAGAGAATCAGCACCAGCCCGAACCCGGCGGCGGCGCCGAAGCCGTAGAGCGCCGACGCGGCGAAACTGTGCTGTTGCTGTACGTTCAGCAGGGCCACGCCCAGCACCGCGCAGTTGGTGGTGATCAGCGGCAGAAAGATCCCCAGCACCCGGTGTAGCAACGGGCTGGTGTAGCGCACCACCATTTCCGTGAACTGCACCACCGCCGCGATCACCAGGATGAACGCGATGGTGCGCAGGTACTCGATTCCCAGGGGCGCGAGCACCCATGTGTTGACCAGGTAGCTCACCACCGACGAGAGCGTCAGCACGAACCCGGTGGCCAGTGCCATGCCCACACACGTCTCCACCTTGCGGGACACGCCCATGAACGGGCACAGCCCCAGGAACTGGGTCAGCACGAAGTTGTTGACCAGCACGGTGGCGACGAGAATGAGAGCGAGTTCGGTCATGGGCGCTGGCTGCAACGTCTCGGATAGGGCCCGCAGGGCCCGTAGGGTGGACCTTCAGGTCCACCATGTCGGCCTTCGATGAACCGTCCTGGCCCTATGTCTGGCGATGGTGGACCTGAAGGTCCACCCTACGGAGCTGGGGATTCGCCGGGCAGACCGTCTGGTGTCACCGGTTGCTGCTACTTGACGCGCATGCCCGGTTGGGCGCCGCTGTCGGGCTCCAGAATGAACAACTCGTCACCGCCGGGACCCGCCGCCAGCACCATGCCCTCGGAGACGCCGAAGCGCATCTTGCGTGGCTCCAGGTTCGCCACCATGACCGTCAGGCGTCCGCGCAGCTGATCGGGGCTATAGGCGCTGCGTAGCCCGGCAAAGACGTTGCGAGTTTCGCCGCCCACGTCAAGGGTCAGCTGCAGCAGCTTGTCGGCGCCGTCCACCAGGGCCGCCTCCTCGATGCGCGCGACGCGCAGATCCACCTGACCGAAGGTGTTGATGTCCACCGGGTCGGCAATGGGGTTGTCGGCGAGGGGGCCGCTGGCCGCCGGCGCGTCCCCCTTGGGCGCCAGGGTTTCCTTCGATTCCTCGATCATGGCGTCCACCGCGTCCCGCTCCACCCGCGTTGCCAGCGGTTTGAACCGGTTGATGGTGTGGTCGAGCAGCGGCGTCTGCACCGACTGCCAGTCCTGGGCATCCAGGTTCAGAAAGGCCTCGGCCTCCGTGGCGATCTTCGGCACCACGGGCGTCAGGTACACCATGAGCACGCGGAACAGGTTCAGGGTCTGGGTACAGACTGCCTGCACCTGCGGCAGGGTCTCTTCACTCTTGGCCAGCACCCAGGGTTGCTGTTCGTCAAAGTACTGGTTCGCCTGATCCGCCAGAGTCATCACGTCGCGGACAACGCGGGAGAATTCCCGGTTCTCGTAAGCTTCGGCGATCTGCTCGCCCTTGGCGACGAACTCGCGGTAGACCTCCGGCGCGGGGAGTTCACCGGCCAGCCGGCCGTCGAACCGTTTGCTGATGAAACCTGCGCTGCGGCTGGCGATGTTCACCAGCTTGCCCACCAGATCGGAGTTCACGCGCTGCGTGAAATCCTCCAGGTTCAGGTCCAGGTCGTGGACGCTGCTGCCAAGCTTCGCCGCCATGTAGTAGCGCAGGTACTCCGGGTTCAGGTGGTTCAGGAATGTCCGCGCCATGATGAACGTGCCGCGGGACTTGGACATCTTGGCGCCGTCGACGGTCATGAAGCCGTGGGCGCAGATCTTCGTTGGCTTGCGGAAGCCGGCGCCATGGAGCATGGCGGGCCAGAACAGGGCGTGGAAGTAGACGATGTCCTTGCCGATGAAGTGGTACAGCTCGGTGTCGGAGTCCGCCTTCCACCAGGCGTCGAAATCCTCGCCGTTGCGGTCGCACCAGTTGCGGAAGCTGGCCATGTAGCCGATGGGCGCGTCCAGCCACACGTAGAAGTACTTGTCGTCCGTGCCGGGGATCTGAAAGCCGAAGTAGGGGGCATCGCGGGAGATGTCCCATTCGCGCAACCCTTCCTGGAACCACTCTTCCAGCTTGTTGGCCACTTCCTGCTGAACATGGCCGCCGCGCGCCCACTCGGTGAGCATGGCCTCGAAATCCTGCAGGCGGAAGAAATAGTGCAGGGATTCACGCGTCTCCGGCGTCGCGCCCGAGATCACGGAGACCGGGTTCTTCAGATCCGTGGGTGTGTAGGTGGCGCCGCACGCCTCGCAGGAGTCGCCGTACTGATCGGCGGCGCCGCATCGAGGGCATTCGCCCTTGATGTAGCGGTCCGGCAGGAACATGCCCTCTTTCGGATCGTACGCCTGCTTGATGGTCCGGCTGTCGATGTGTCCGGCGGCGTGCAGACGGTTGTAGATCAGCTCCGACAGCTCCCGGTTCTCCGGCGAGTGCGTGGTGTGGTAGTTGTCGAAGCCGATGTTGAATGCGGCGAAATCGTCCTGGTGTTCGCGGCCGATGCGCTCGATCAGTTCCTCCGGCGTAATGCCGAGTTCGCGCGCTTTCAGCATGATCGGCGTGCCGTGGGCGTCGTCCGCGCAGACGTAGATGCAGCGGTTGCCCCGCAGTTTCTGGAAGCGCACCCAGATGTCGGTCTGGATGTACTCCACCAGGTGCCCGAGGTGGATCGGGCCATTGGCGTAGGGAAGCGCGCTGGTCACCAGGATGTTGCGTTGCATGGTGCCTCGATCGGTTGTCTTGGGTTGAAAGGCCGGTGCGGCGATTACGAATCGTGCGAGGCCGCCAGTATGCCAGATTCGTTACAGTTTTCGGGGTGCCGGTCGCCAATGGCGTGCTGCCAATCGGCGGCGTAACCCGCGTACAATGCGTCCTCGTTCAGGATCGGGTGACCAGCTGTGTCCATGTCTCAAGAGTTTTTTGCCACCAGCCCGGGCGGCCTGGAAGGGCTGCTCGCCAGCGAGCTGTCCGCCCTGGGCGCCGGGGACGTTTCCGAGCAACGCGGCGGTGTGCGGTTCAGTGGGTCGTTGGAGACCGCGTACCGTGCCTGTCTGTGGTCGCGGGTGGCGAACCGGGTGTTGTTGCCGGTGGCGCATTTTGCCGCAGCAGACGGCGATGCCTTGTACACGGGCGCACGCGCCGTGGATTGGGCGGCACTGATGCAGCCCGGGATGACCATTGCGGTGGATTTCGGCGGCTTACGGCCGGCCGTGGAACACACCCATTACGGCAGCCTGCGGGTCAAGGATGCGGTGGTGGATGCCTTCCGCGATGCGACCGGGAAACGCCCCGATGTGGATGTGGAGGGTGCCGGGTTGCGTATCAACGCACACCAGGCGGGAGAGGACGTCACGCTGGCCGTGGATCTCTCCGGCGGCAGCCTGCACCGGCGTGGCTACCGCCGTGCCGGTGTTGCGGCGCCGTTGAAGGAGAATCTGGCGGCGGCCATGCTGTTGCGCGCGGAGTGGCCCGCCGTCGCGGCGCAGGGCGGTGGTTTCGTGGATCCGTTCTGCGGCTCGGGCACCCTGCTGGTGGAAGCGGCGCTCATGGCTGGTGACGTGGCGCCGGGGCTGCTCCGGGAACAGTGGGGGTTTGCCGGCTGGCAGGGGCATGACCCCGGGTTGTGGCAGGTGCTGCTCGACGAAGCCCATGGGCGCCGTGACCGGGGCCTGCCGGCGCTCCCCGCTATTGTGGGCTATGACCAGGACGCCCAGGCGGTCCGCACTGCGCTGGCATCCGTGGAGGCCGCCGGCCTGACCGGGCGTGTGCACGTGGAGCGCCGGGAACTGGCGGATGCGGAGCCGCCGCGGCGGAGCCCCGGTGCCGGGTTGGTGGCCACCAATCCGCCCTACGGCGAGCGCATCGGTGGTGACCGCAGCCTGCTGCCGCTCTATGCCCGGCTGGGCGATCTGTTGCGTTCGCGCTTTCCCGGCTGGCGCGCCATGGTGCTCAATGGCGCCAACCTGGAGATCGGGCTGAAACCCGAGCGCAGCTGGATGGTTCGCAACGGCCCCATCAAGTGCCGCCTGGAGCGGTTTGCCATCCGTGATGAAGATGCTGGCGCAAGCGCGGAGGAGGCGGCATCACTCGCCAACCGCGTGCGCAAGAACCAGCGCCGGCTCAAGTCCTGGCTCAAGCAGTCGGGCGTGAGCTGCTACCGGCTCTACGATGCCGACGTGCCCGAGTTCGCCCTGGCGGTGGATTACTACCGCACCCTGGAGGACGGGCCGTGGCTGCACGTCCAGGAGTACGCGCCGCCGGCGACCGTGGACGCCAGGGACGCCGCGAGGCGGCTGCGCGCCGCCGTGGCGGCGCTGCCCGATGCAACCGGCGTCGCGGCGGGGCAGATCGCGTTCAAGGTGCGCCAGCGGCAGAAGGGCCGACAGCAGTATCAGCGCCAGGCGCAGGCCGGCCGTTTCCACACGGTCATGGACGGTGACGCCCGCGCGCTGGTGAATTTCACCGATTACCTGGATACCGGCCTGTTTCTCGATCACCGGCCCGTGCGCGAGTGGATCGGAGCCAACGCCACCGGGGGCGCGTTTCTGAACCTGTTCGCCTACACCGGCATGGCGACGGTTCATGCGGCGCTCGGCGGTGCCCTGACTACCACCAGCGTGGATCTCTCCGCCACGTATCTGGAGTGGACGCGCCGTAACCTGGAGGCGAACGGACATAGTGAGGGTCCGGCGCACCGGCTGGTGCGGGCCGACTGTCTGAGCTGGATGCGGGAAGCCGCCAGGCGGGGCGCCGAGACGTACGAACTCATCCTGCTTGATCCGCCGAGTTTCTCCAACTCCAAGCGCATGCAGGAGACGCTCGATGTCCAGCGCGATCACGCGGAGTTGATCGCCCTCGCCGCGCAGTTGCTGACCAATGACGGGCTGCTGATCTTCTCCACCAACCGGCGGCGGTTCCGGCTCGATGTCGATGCGCTTGGCGGGTTGCGGGTCGAGGACCGGAGCGACTGGTCGATTCCAGCGGATTTCCAGCGCAACCGCGGCATTCACCGCTGCTGGTTCATACGGCGTTAGCCGTCACTGCAGCTTCTGCTGCGCTTCCTCCAGGGGGAGTTCCGTGTCTTCCACGTAGACGGACAGAGAGATGCCGCGGGTTTCGTTGCTCATGACCTGGTAGTCAAGGCTCTCCAGGTCGCCGGTGATGATGTCGCCCACGGCCACGGCGTCATCGTCCATGATGCCGAGCACGGTGAACTCTCCGTGCTCCGTCTCGACGGCGGCGACGCCGTCTTCGCTGTTGAACAGGGTCACCGTTCCTCGCATGGGCTGTTACTCCTCCATGGCCCGCGGGCAGCCTGCATCACGGCCCGGCGGGCAGCGTGCAGATCTTGTTGTGTTCCGGATTCAGCTTACGACCACGCCATGCTCCGGTCCAGAGCAGCGGGGCGTTACTGCTGCCCCGCCTGCTCGGCCTGCCACTGCGCCTTGATCCGCTCCACGCGCGCTTCCCAGCGCTCCAGTTCGTCGTCGTAGAGCTCCAGAATGCAGGGGTCGCAGCCGCTGCCGCAGCACTCCGACGGGTCGGGTGGTTCCGGTTTCGGTGGCAGCTTGGGCCCCTGTGCCGTGCTCATAGTCAACGCTCCCCTGACTGGAATGGTGTGGATGCCCTGCGGTTAGTTGGCTCCGCCGGAGGTGGTGGTTACAATCCTGCCTTTCGCGCCCGGGCTTGTGGCAGCCCAGACAACAGGATAACGCCCATGGCAATCAAGTCCGACAAGTGGATCCGCCGTATGGCCGCGGACGGCATGATCGAGCCGTTCGAGCCCGGCCAGGTGCGGGAGACGGACAAAGGCAAGATCATCTCCTACGGCACGTCCAGTTACGGTTACGACGTTCGCTGTGCCGACGAGTTCAAGATTTTCCACAACATCAACTCGGCCATCGTCGACCCGAAGCATTTCGACGAGAACAGCTTTGTCGACGTGCAGTCGGACGTGTGCATCATCCCGCCGAATTCGTTCGCCCTGGCGCGTACCGTGGAGTACTTCCGTATCCCCCGTTCCACGCTCACCATCTGCCTTGGCAAATCCACCTATGCCCGCTGCGGCATCATCGTCAACGTGACGCCGCTGGAGCCGGAGTGGGAAGGGCATGTAACCCTGGAGTTCTCCAACACCACGCCACTGCCGGCGCGCATCTACGCCAACGAGGGCGTGGCGCAGATGTTGTTTCTGGAGTCGGACGAGGTCTGCGAGACGTCCTACAAGGATCGCGGCGGCAAGTACATGGGCCAGAGCGGCGTGACGCTGCCCCGCTCGTAAGCGGTCGCCGGCCGGCGGGCGGGACAGGCGTCAGTAACGCCCGCGCAGGGCGATGAATGGCCCGTTCTGGCGCGGCTTTCCGCCCAGCCGGCCAAGGTCCTGCCAGCCCAGTGCCAGATGAACATCTTCATTGACGCCATACCCGGCGTAGGCGCTCCACCAGGGGTCACCGGGATCGGTCGCCGGCTGGTGCCGGTTCTCCCGGTATTCGCCGCTGATACTGAGTCGGCTGGTCAGGCTGGTGTGGACGGCGCCTTCCAGTTGCACACGGTGATGATCATGCTCGGCATTGCCGAAACCGAAAAGGCCCCCGGCGTTCGCCCGTGTGTAACGGGCCGTGGCGTGAACAAGCACCGCCTGTGACGGCCCGAGGCGGTACCCGCCGCCGGCGCTGAGCGTGGCATCCCAGTCGTTGCGCCGCTCCGGCGCGATGCCGATCCGGTCTTCCAGTCCGAAATCGCGCTGCCGGCGGTGGCTCACACCCACGGACGCCGCGGGTCGGAGCGGTGCACGGGCCGACCCCGCCAGTCGCAACCGGGCGGCGAAGACATTCTGTCTCGCATCGTCGCTGCTGCCCGCGCCGAGATTGGGCTGCGCGGCACTGAGCTCCAGCCGGTCGTCCAGGGTGAGTGAGGCACCGATGGCCGTGAACTGTACGTCCGTGAGCCGGGCGTGGGTAACCGCGACATTGCCGCTTACGGCGTTGCCCGCGCCGGTGAGCTGCGGGCCCGGCGTCAGAACGCCGTCGGCCGCCCCTTCGATCTGCCCCGGCAGCCCGGCCGCAAAGGGGGTGGCGTGCATGGCGCCGGGGAGAAGGGAGGCCGTGAGCAGGATAGGTGCCAGGTACCGGTGGTGCATCGATCCTCCCGGAGCGGCGGGTTGTTTCCTCAGGACGGGACGGGGTCGGCGTCCCGCAGGCGAATAGGGGCATGCAGTGGCTTGCCGTCCAGCACGGCGGTTTCGCCGTCCAGTGTCAGCCGACCCTCCGCGAACCAGCGAACGACCAGCGGATAGATCCTGTGTTCCTGCTGTTGGACCCGGCGCGCCAGCACCGGTTCAGTATCGTCCGTCTCGATGGGGACGACGCCCTGGGCGATGACCGGGCCGGCGTCCAGCGTGGGCGTGACGAAGTGCACGCTGCAGCCATGTTCGGCGTGACCTGCCTCCAGCGCCCGTCGGTGTGTGTGAAGGCCGCGGAATGCAGGGAGGAGCGATGGGTGGATATTCAGCATCCGGCCCCGGAAGTGATTCACCAGCTCGTCGGTGAGAATGCGCATGAAACCGGCGAGGACGACCAGGTCCGGCGTACGGGCGTCAATCCGCTGCTGCAGTGCGGTGTCATACGCGGCGCGCTCTGCGTAATCGCGGTGATCCAGCACCTCGGTGTCGATGCCGGCTGCACGGGCACGCTCCAGCCCGTAGGCGCCGGGCCGGTTGCTGATGACGGCGCGGATCTCTGCCGGCAGCGTGCCGGCCTCGCGGGCGTCGATCAGGGCCTGGAGGTTGCTGCCGCTGCCCGAGATGAGCACCACCAGAGAGGGGCAGCCTGTCATGCGCCCTCCGTGAAGCGCACGCCCGATGCCGCGTCCGCTTCCACGTGGCCAATCCGCCAGGCGGTCTCGCCGTGGGCGCGGAGTCGTGCCAGCGCTGTGTCGCAATCGTCCTCGGGCACGCAGACCACCATGCCGACGCCGCAGTTGAACGTGCGGTACATCTCGGCATCTGCAATATTGCCGCGGGTCTGCAGCCAGCGGAACACGGGCGGCCACTCCCAGCTGGTGGTGTCGATCACCGCGCCGCAGCCTTCGGGAAGTGTCCGGGGGAGGTTCTCCGGCAGCCCGCCGCCGGTGATGTGGGACATGGCGTGGACATCCACCTCCGCCATGAGCGCGCGAATGGCACGGGCGTAGATACGTGTGGGCGCCATCAGCGCCGCCCCCAGAGGTTCCCCGGCGAGGTCTTCGTCGAGGCTGGCGCCGCTGTGCTCGATCACGCGCCGCACCAGGGAGTAGCCGTTGGAGTGGGGGCCGCTGGAGCCCAGGGCGATGAGTGCGTCGCCGGGCTGGACCCGGCTGCCGTCGATGATGGCGTCCCGTTCGACGATGCCGACGCAGAACCCGGCGAGATCGTAGTGTCCTTCGGCATACATGCCGGGCATCTCCGCCGTCTCGCCGCCGACCAGTGCCGCGCCTGCCTGCTCGCAGCCGCAGGCGATCCCCTCGACCACGGCTGCCGCCACGTCCACGTCCAGCCGCCCGGTGGCGTAGTAATCGAGAAAGAACAGCGGCTCTGCGCCGCTCACGAGAATGTCGTTGGCGCACATGGCCACCAGATCGACGCCGATCCCGTCGTGGCGTCCGGTCTCGATGGCGAGCTTGAGTTTGGTGCCAACGCCGTCGGTGCCCGACACCAGCACGGGCTGGCGGTAGCGGTCCGTCGGCAGGGCGAACAGGCCACCGAATCCGCCCAGGCCGCCGAGGACCTCCGGCCGTTGGGTGCGGGCTACCGCGGGCCGGATGCGGTCCACGAGGCTGTTGCCGGCATCGATGTCGACACCGGCATCGCGATAGGTCAGGCCGTCGTCCGGCGGGGTCTGGTCCGAAGCCACGAGTGCGCTCTCCCTGTTGGGCGGGGCGAATCTGTCAGGGGGCGTATGGTAGCGGATACGGGCCGTGTCGGCATCCGCCGCGGACGGCGGGAACCGTTCGTCCATGCTAGAGTCTCATTGCATTCGGGAATGAACGAGAGGCATGCGGGGACGGCATGGAATACCGGAAGTGGCTTCTACTGATATTGCTGCTCCTGCCGGGACTGAGCCTGGCGGGTACAGGGTTGTTCGATGCGCGCATCCAGGTGGACAGTGAGTCCGCCTCGGAGCGTGACGAGGCAACCCGTGACGGGCTGGAGACGATTCTCACCCGGCTCACCGGGAGAGAGGTCCCGGCAGACGACGACGCGCTCGCCGAGGTTCTGGAGCAGTCTACCCGCTACGTCCAGCAATACGGCTACGACTCCGACGACGACAGGCTTTACCTGCGCGTGCGCTACGACGGCCGCGTGCTGCAAAGGGATCTCGTGGAGCAGGAGATTCCCATCTGGCCGCGCGAGCGACGGCCGAGAACGCTGGCCTGGGTCGTGGTTGATCAGGGCGGCAGCCGCCGCATCCTCGGCGGGGACGAGTCGCCGGACCTCCAGGCAGCACTCCGGGATGCCGGTGCGCGCACCGGTCTGCCGGTGCTGTTTCCGTTGATGGACCTGGAAGATCAGCAGGCCATCCGTGCCTCGGAAATCTGGGGCGGTTTCCGCGAACCCATCGAGCGCGCCTCCGAACGCTACGACGCCGACGCCGTTCTGGTGGGGCGGGTGGCTCAGCGCGGGCAGGGCTGGCGCGGGCGCTGGGTCCTTTATTGGGAGGGCGAGAGCCACTCGTGGACAGTGGACAACGACAGTGCGCCGGACGTGCTTGATGTGGGCGTTGAGGCGGGGGTTACCCGGCTGGCGGAGTACTACGCGGTGGTCCCCGAAGATGGCGAGGTGGGGCGTCTGACCCTGCGTGTGCGCGATGTCGGCGGGCTTGACGGCTATGCCCGGGTCGAGAACTACCTGCGTGACCTGAGCGGTGTCGAGGCGGTGGACGCCATTCGCATGGGCGGAGGCGCCGTCGATTTCCGGCTGACGTTCCAGGGCCTGCCCGAACGGGCGCTGCAGCGCATGCGCAGCGGAAGCCTGCTTGCGGAGCAGGAGCTGGATGAGGGTGATGCGCCGGACGCCGATGACGATGGGGCGCGGCCGGACTACATCTTCAGGCTGAGCGGGTCCTGAGCGGCATCCTGCGCCGGGCGCCTCCATGGCACCCGGCGC
The DNA here is from genome assembly GCF_048323695.1 of Aquisalimonas sp. APHAB1-3. Taxonomy (NCBI): domain Bacteria; kingdom Pseudomonadati; phylum Pseudomonadota; class Gammaproteobacteria; order Chromatiales; family Ectothiorhodospiraceae; genus Aquisalimonas; species Aquisalimonas sp. APHAB1-3. The sequence continues at coordinate 85,032 of NZ_JBLWFT010000007.1, forward strand.
GCGCGAGCGGTTACCAGCTATAGCCCGCGGTCAGTACGTAGGCCGTATCGGTCTTCCGATTGTCCGAGGGGGGCTGGTTCTCGTAATCGAAGTTGATCTGGAACGTCCCGGTCATGCCGATGATGAACGGGAAGCGCACCCCGGTGCGCGTGCTGATGATGGTGTCGTCGGTGTTCTCGAGATTCACCAGCCCCTCCTGGGCGTGAAACAGGCGGATGCCGTTGCCCGCGAACCGCTCCTCATAGTCCAGCGCCCAGCGGCCGGCCGGGTTGGTCTGGTTCTCATCGGTGTAGAAGTCCTCGTTCACGTAGCTGATACCGGCCTCGGCAGACAGCGTCCGCGTGCCGGTATCGAAGAACTGATAACCAAGACCGACACCGGCGGTGGTGCGCAGGCGAAGATCGCGAAACCGGTCCCGCGCCAGTGACACATTGCTGTTGAGGTAGAGCGCTTCCGTGACGAAGTGATCGTAGCGCACGCCGCCTGCGGCGTTGTCCACCGTGTCCTCGCCCTGGTCCCGCGTGCGGTTGAACTCGGCGTTGAAGCGGACCCGGTTGACGTCGCTGCGAACGCTCGCATCCGCCGTGCCGCTGTAGGTCTGGGTGCGGGTGTTGCCGTCGGTCACGCGCGCGCCGAGACTGATGTTACCGGTGGAGCGGATCGGCTCACGCACTGGGGTGTCGGGGCCGGTGACCCGGGTGATCTGGCCAATCGGGAAAGTGATCGGGTCGTCGAACTGTTCGCTGTCGAGCCGCAGGGCCCCGTCGTCCGCCTCCACCGCCTGCCCACGGACTTCGGTGCCGTCTTCCATCAGCACCTGGATGGTTTCGTCGGTTTCCAGCCGGACGATGGTGTCCAGGGAGAGGAGGAGCGGGTCGTCCGATGCCTCGGGCTGGAACTTCACCCGGTTGCCGTCGATCTCGATCAGCGTGCCGGTGATGCGGTCACCGTTGCCGAGGGTGACGGTGTCTGCCATGGCGGCGTGTGTTGCGGCAAGACCCAGAGCGGAGACGGTCAACAGCAGATGGCGTGGTCGCACAGTACCTCCCAGCGTGAATGCGGATTGCAGTGAGCGCGGGCAACGCGCGGTGAATGCTCGCCCGGACTGCACCGGAGTCTACCCACCGGCGGTGGCAGGGGAAACCGTCGTCCGGTGACGCCGCATGTCGGCGTTCGGGCGTTCCCGGCCCGGCTGGCAGAGCCGGGGTCGCGGGAGTGTGTGGCGGCGGCGTACAATCGCTCCGCAAATCCCGGGATTCGCGTGTTGGAGACCTGCATGGCGCAGTTGCCACCCCTGAAGTCGGCCCAGCTTCCCCTTGGCATCCGCTGGAACGATGCCGCCAGCATGGAGAGCTTCTGTCCCGGCGCCAATGCGCAGGCGCTGGCAGCGGTCGAGCGGCTGCTGGCCGGCGGCGAACAGTGCGTCTACCTGCACGGCGCCGCCGGGACGGGCAGAAGCCATCTGCTGCAGGCGGCCAGCCGGGCCCTGGGTGACCGGGGGCAGTCCGTGGCGTACCTGCCCCTGGGGCAGGGGCTACCGTTGTCGCCGGAGGTGCTGGATGGTATGGAGCGGCTGGCACTGGTGGCGCTGGATGATCTGGATGCCATCGCCGGCGAGCCGGCGTGGGAAGAAGCCGTGTTCCACGCCTTCAATCGCCTGCGCGACAGCGGTGTCCGCGTTCTGATCAGTGCCGGCGACCGCCCCGAGGCGGCCGGCTTTCTGTTGCCGGATCTGGTGTCCCGGTTGCAGTGGGGACTGATGCAGCGGCTGCGGCCCATGGACGATGACGACAAGCTCGCCGCACTGCGGCACCGGGCGGGGTTAAGGGGCCTGGATCTGCCTGCGGAAGTGGGGCGTTATCTCATGCGGCGCCAGCCCCGTGACACGGCGTCCCTGTTCCAGTTGCTGGAAACACTCGACCAGGCGGCGCTGGCGGAGCAGCGCCGCCTGACCGTCCCGTTCGTGCGTGAAGTTCTGGCGCAGGCCTGACCGTGATCGCGCCGGGTGGTCCTGTTACGCCCGGGATAGCCGCACGTAGGTCACACAGCCGGTGAACAGGGCGAGGCTGAGCACAATTTCCACGCCCGCCAGCCAGCCGGTCATGCCGGGGGTGGTGACGAAGGCGACGCCGTGGATGAAGTACCCCATGGAAACCAGGCTCGTCCAGGCACACGTGTAGTGCCGGCCGTAGAGTATGCCCCGCACCCCTGCGGCCAGTGGGCCGACACCGAGGAGCACCAGGGGGGCCACCAGCGCCGGGTCCGGTGGTGCAAGCCAGGTCAGCCAGCTCAGTAACAGCGCAATCAGCCCGAGTTGGGCCACGATCGCCGTGCGGTGCGCCAGACGCGGGAGAGGGGTCATGCGCGCCCCCGTTTCAGTGTCGTGGCGGTCGCCGCCAGCCGTTGTCCCATGGCGCGGCATAAGGTCTCCTCGTCCTCGCTGTGTGGCTCCGAGCCGTCGCCGCCCGCCACGTGGCTGGGGCCGTAAGGTGTGCCCCCGGAGCGGGTCGTTGCCAGCTCGGGCTGTGTGTAAGGCAGTCCCACCAGGAGCATGCCGTGGTGGAGCAGGGGCATCATCATGGTGAGCAGCGTCGTTTCCTGGCCGCCGTGCAGGGAGCCGGTGGAGGTGAAGGCCGCCGCAGGCTTGCCGGCCAGTGCTCCGCTCAGCCACAGCCCCGAGGTGCCGTCCAGGAAATGCTTCAGCGGTGCTGCCATGTTGCCGAAGCGGGTCGGACTGCCGAGGGCGAGGCCATCGCACTGTTCCAGATCGTCCAGGGTGGCGTAGGGCGGCCCGGATGCGGGGACCGGCGGGTCCGACGCTTCGGTCGTCACCGACACCGGTGCGACGGTCCGCACGATCGCGCTGGCTCCGTCCACGGTCTCTATTCCGCGCGCGATCTGTTCGGCCATGTGCCGGGTTGCACCATGGCGGCTGTAATACAGGACTAGAATGCGAGTCATGGCTCTCCCGGCGGTGCTCCGGTGGCGGGTGTGGTCGCTCGAAGGCTGCATTGTAGGGCAGAGGCGGCTATGGCTGAAGGCTGCATCGGGCATGGCGCCGTGACACCATGGTGACAGCGTGGGCACGAGCCCGAAGGACAGGGGTGACGAGACAGGCATGAAGTGGACGGCGCGAGTTCCTGATCGGCAGCACCTGATGCGTTCGGGCATCAACGGTGCCCGTGAGGCTGTTGGCTTCCTGCGGCACGTGGCAGACCGGTTCGTGCAGGACGGCTGTCTGAACAGCGCCGGCACGCTGGCCTACACCACGCTGTTGTCGATCGTGCCCCTGTTTGCCGTCGTTTTCTCCGTAATGACGGCGTTCCCCGTGTTCGAGGAGTTCAGCGGGCGCATGCAGGATTGGCTGTTCCAGAACCTGGTGCCGACGTCCGGCGCCGTGGTGCAGGACTACATCCAGCAGTTTGCCAGCCGGGCGGCAGGCCTCACGGCGGCGGGCCTGGTTGGTATCACCGTCGCCGCCATTCTGATGATGGCGGCCATCGACAAGGCCATGAACCGTATCTGGCGGGTTGGCAAACGCCGCCCGCCGGTGCAGAGCTTCATGGTGTACTGGACCGTCATCACCGTGGGGCCGTTTCTTGTTGCAAGTTCGTTGGTGCTGTCGTCCTATCTCATCGCCCTGGCTGAGTTCACCGACGTGGCCGACGGTGGCTCGCTGCAGCAGCGCCTGCTGGCGATCACGCCCTTTGTCGGCGTGGTGCTGGCGTTCACTTTTCTGTATGCGGCGGTGCCCAATCGGCGCGTGCCGGTCTGGCACGCCGTCACCGGTGCGGTGGTCGCCGCGGCGTTGTTTGAAGTGGCCAAGTACGGGTTCGCGGCTTTCGTCACGACAATGCCGACCTACGAGGCCATCTACGGCACGCTGGCGGCGTTGCCGATATTCCTGATCTGGATCTACGTCTGCTGGGTCGTGGTGCTGCTTGGCGCCGAGTTCACCCAGGCCCTGGCCGGGTACCGTCAGGGGCGGCGTGGATCACTGTCGGACCCGCGACTGGCACTGGTGCTGGCGGTGCGATTGACTGGCGATTTCTGGCGTGCTCAGCAGCAGGGCCACGGGCTCACCCTGCAGGACCTCCTGAAGCGAGAACCCGACGCCGACGAGGCCGCCGTGTCCGAGGCACTGAAAGCGCTGGAACATGCGCGGGTGGTGCGTCGTACCGAGGAGGGGAGCTGGGTGCTCGCCCGCGACCCATCCACCTATACGCTGCTCGACCTCTATCGCAGCTACCCGTTCGTCCTGGCCGATGTGCCGGCGCGGTTGCGCGATCGCGATGCCTGGAACCGGGCGCTGTCGCACACCCTGGCCGAGGCGATCGGCCGGATCGAGGGCATTCTCGACCAGCCGGTGCGGGATCTGTTCGAAGCGGGCCCGGCAGCGCGCGGTGGGCAGGGTGACGACGACCGGCCACCGGATCGGGCCGCTGGCGGCGGCAGTGGGTAGTAACCGGAACGGAGGAGGGGTATGTCGCAAAAGTGTCTGCTTGGTCACGTCTCCGGGCGGGTCCAGGGGGTATTCTTCCGGGGAAGCGCGCAGGAAGAAGCGCGCAGACTGGGGCTGCGCGGGTATGCCATGAATCTGCCGGACGGGCGGGTCCAACTCTTGGTCAGTGGCCCCGACGCGGAACTCGAGGCGTTTCAGGCATGGGTCGCGCAGGGCCCGCCCAATGCAAGAGTGGATGACGTGGTCTGGGAGCCCGCGACCGACGCGCCGCCCGCGGGCTTTCAGGTACGGTAGAGCCGCTCCTGTTCCATCGGCGAACGGCACTTTGTCCGCGGCTTGGCGGCAGAAGCGCTTCATCCCAGGTTGGTCTCGGAGGCCGGTGGCGCTATCATCTGCTACTTCTCAACCTTTACGGTCGGGTCGATCCATGGAACCATACGCGCTGGTTTGCGGGTCGCAATTCACCGGGGGCGTGTGTCCTGGTCGACCACTGGATCAAGATTCAGCAAGAGAGCACTCAATGAGATTGAAGACCTTGTTCCTCGGGCTGGCGCTCGGCGCCGTGGCTGGAGTTGGCACCGCCCAGGCGGATGATGAAGCGGGTGATCCGGTGCGGGGCGAACGCCTGGCTGATACGTGCATGGGGTGTCATGCCGTCGAGGGTGCGCGCAACGCTTATCCGTCGTACCGCGTTCCCAAACTGGGCGGGCAGTTCGAAGAGTATCTGGTGATTGCCCTGGAAGCGTATCGGGATGGCGAGCGGGATCACCCCACCATGAACGCCCAGGCGCACGGTCTCAGCGACCAGGAGATGCGCGACATTGCCGCATTCTTTGCGCAGGAGCGCTGATTTGCCAGCGGTCGCCGGTACACAGTCAGGTTTCCAGCAGGAAGTCAGAAAACGATGATGAAATCCAGTTCACTTTCCGCAATCGGCGCGCTGGCGCTGATGATATCCGCACCGGCGCTGGCCATTGACCGTGGAGATCCCTCGGTCGGACAGCAGATCGCCGAAGACCAGTGCATTGCCTGTCACGCGGTGGACGGCTCCCAGAGCAACCCGGAGTGGCCAAAGCTGAGCGGTCAGTACGCGGATTATCTCTTCCGTTCCCTGCAGCAGTACCAGGACGGCACGCGCGAGAATGCCGTCATGCAGGGGCAGGTGGAAGGTCTCTCCACCCAGGATCTCCGTGATCTTGCGTCGTACTATTCACGGCTGGACGGCGATCTGTACGTTCCGCGGAAGCGCTGAGCGCACTCCGTTACGCCGTTTTGGGCAGTGATGACGCCCACGACGGCGTGATCCCGTCTAGGCGGACGCGTCGTCGCCCGCCTGATTCCAGGCTTTCACTTTCCGTTCCAGCGTCTTCCGCGACACGCCGAGCCGCCGCGCGGCTTCGGACTTGTTGCCCCCCGTCGTGCGCAGCACCTTGAGGATGTGTTGCTTCTCCACCTCCTCCAGGGGCATGTCAGCCGGGAATCCGTAGTCGCTGTCGCCGTCGCCCAGGGAGATGGGGGCGTCCACCTGCTGCTCCACCAGGCATTCCGCTGGCGTGCGGCCCAGCAGCATCGCCCGCTCGATCAGGTTCTTCAGTTCACGGACGTTGCCTGGCCAAGGATGCTGGGCAAGACGCTCCATGTCGGCGCTGGTGAAGCGGGGCGACGGCAGCGCCAGTTCCTCTGCCAGCGTGTCCGCAAACTGCTTGGCGAGATGAGGGATGTCTTCCGGGCGCTCCCGCAGGGGCGGCAGTCGCAGCCCGAGTACGTTGAGCCGGTAGTAGAGATCCTCGCGGAAGTGACCGGCAGCGACTTCGTCCGCAATGCTCCGGTTGGTTGCCGTGACGATGCGTGCGTCAACGGTGATTTCCCGCTCCGAGCCCACCGGGCGGATCGTCCGTTCCTCCAGAACGCGTAGCAGCTTGGCCTGCATGCCCAGTGGCATCTCGCAGATCTCGTCCAGGAACAGCGTGCCACCGTTGGCGTGGATGAACAGGCCCTCGCGGGACTGTGTCGCCCCGGTGAATGCCCCCTTCACGTGGCCGAACAGTTCACTCTCAAGGAGCTCCGGGGATATGGACCCGCAATTCACCGGCACGAACGCGCCGCGCCGCCCGCTGAAGTGGTGGAGGCTGCGTGCGGCGACCTCCTTGCCGGTGCCGGATTCCCCTTCCAGCAGCACCGTGGTGCCACGGCTGGCAACGCGCCGGATCAGCCCCATGAGGCTGCGCATGGCCTCGCTGTGGCCGATGACGCCTTCCAGGCCTCGGGGCGGATCCACGTGGGCCGGGGACGCAGTAGTGGCCTCCAGGCTTTGCTCCACCGCCGTCAGCATCTGATCCAGCGAAAACGGCTTGGGCACGAAGCGAACGCCGGACAACTCGGCGGCTTCCCGGGTCTCCATGACCTCCGGATACGCCGTCATCATCACGATGGGGGTGTTGACGCCCGATTCGCGCAGCGTCCGGGCCCAGTCCAGGCCGGAGCGATCCGGCATGCGCACATCGATGATCAGCACGTCGTAGCGCCGTTGTCCACGCAGTGCATCGGCCTGTTCCACCGTCTCGGTAACATCCACGGACGCACAGAGCTTTGCTAGGGCAAAGCGCATGAAGTCACGGATGTTCAGCTCATCATCGACGACGAGCGCTGCAAGCTGGTGCTGTGTATTCCGCGTTCCCTGCGAGCTCGCGTCCGAAACCACCTGGTTCACGGATTCATTCACGCGTCAGCCCCTTATGGGTCAATCGAAAGCGACGTATTCGGACAATCGGGTGAGGGGTGCCCAGCGGCCAATCCCGCAAAGGGTTGCGCCGACGGGGTCCGCCTCGCTGACCGACATGGTGCGACTCAATGGACCACTTCAGCTGTTTCATGGTCAATTATGACCCATGAGGCCATTGGTGCGTCAAATCCACATGTTCAGCGTCCGGGTCCTTGCAGTCCCGCGACAGCGGTCCTGGCTGCTATGATGCGACCCTGTGCGGCAGGCAGGACAGCGCCATGACCCGACCTGAAACTAACACCGTTACGGGAGTCGTGCTCGCGGGTGGTCGCGCGACACGCATGAACGGCACCGACAAGGGGCTGGTGGAGGTTGCCGGTGAGCCCATGGTGGATCACGTGATCAGGCGTCTGCGCCCCCAGGTGGCGGCGCTGGTGATCAACGCCAACCGCAGTCACGCCGTCTACGCCACCCGTGGCTGGCCCGTGGTGCCGGATGCGTTCGGCGAGTTCGCCGGTCCGCTTGCAGGCATGGCTGCGGGGTTGCGGGCGGCGGAGACCGAATGGGTCGTGACGGTGCCCTGCGATTCGCCCCTGGTACCGGCGGATCTGGTCACCCGGCTCAGTCGCGCGGTTGTTGATGCGGCCGCAGATGCTGGTGTGGCGTCCGGCGCGGGCCGCATGCAGCCCGTGTTCGCGCTGCTGCCACGCCGCCTGCTGCCGGATCTCGAATCGTTCCTGAGCGAAGGCGGGCGCAAGATCGATCGCTGGTATGCGCAGCATGCAGTGGTCGATGTGGAGTTCGACGACGCCGAAGGCGCATTCCTGAACGTGAACACACCGGACGACCGGGACCGGCTGGAAGCGCGGCTTGAGGGCCGCCCGCACCCGGAAGCCGATCACTGATTGCCGTTCCTTCCGCAGATTGAGAAAGAGGGACCCGGATTCATGCCAGACCAGCACATGCCAAGCGACAGCGATCCGCTTGCGGGCGCGGATCACGCCGCGTATGCCGAAGCACTGGCCGGTGCGACCGTCAGTCGTGACGCGATCCGCAGACTGAACCGGCACGCCGCGCGGAACGCGGCGCCGCTGGTGATTACCGGCTCGGGAACGGCCCCCCTCCTGGCGCAGTGGTCGCGCGCCCATGAGCGCAAACATCCCGAGGCTGCCTGTTTCACCCATTTCGTCGGCTGTACCGGCGAGAGCCGGGGGACGGAGCGGTTGCTCGAGCGGTTGCTGCTGTGGCTGCGCGCCTGTAGCGGCATGCCCGACCCGCTGCCCGTGGATGGCGAGGCTCGGCGCGAGGTGTTGCCGAACTGGCTGGCCCGGGCGGCGGCGCGCGGAACGCTGGTGATCTTGCTCGATGCCGTGGATGCGCTGGCGGATGACGATGCCGGTGCCGCGCTGGAGTGGCTGCCGACCCATCTCCCGCCCGGGGTGCGCATGATCATCGGCACCGCCGCCGGCGCGCCCGTCGCCGAGCAGTTGCGCCACCGCGGCTGGCAGGTGGAGGGCCTGGCGGAGAGCGGCGAATCGGACGCTGAGCCGGTATCGGTGGATCCGTACCCGGCGGAGCCGCTGCGCTTGCTCTGGGCGAGCCGCAGCGGCGTGACGCCGGAGGAGCTGGCGGCGGCCGGGCATGATGCAGGGGCGCTGGGCGAGCTCGTGTGCCCCCTCGGGGACCGCCTGACCCTGGCGGGTCCCTGCGTGCGCGATGCCGTCCAGCGTCGGCTGTTGCCCGACGGTGCCGAGCGCCAGGCCGCCCACGCGGCTCTGGCGGCCCTCGTGAAGCGCGCCGGCAGTGCGAGCCGGCGGCTGCAGGAGGTGCCGTGGCAGTGGGCGGAGGCGCGGCACTGGGAGGAGCTGGCCGCGGAACTGGCCGACCCCGATACCCTCTCGACACTGCTCGATCAGCCGGATCGGCTGGACCTGTTCCGCTACTGGTCGGCATGGGGCGAGGCGGACACGCTCGCCAACTGGTATGCCGACCGGATTCCGGGCTGGCGTCGGCAGCTGGCTCCGGATGCGCTGGCGGAGCTGCTGCTCGGGCTGGCCTCGGCGCTGCGTGACCTGGGCGCGACGGATGCCCTCCGGGCCCACATCGACGCGCTGGACAGCGAACAGGCCCAGCTCCCCGTTTCGTTGCAGGCGCGGGCCCTGGCCGTACGCGGCAGCTGGCTCATGGACCGTGACGAACACGGGGCGGCGGAAGCGCCGCTGCGCCAGGCGCTGGCGCTGCGTCTGGAAGCCCACGGCGCCGACCACCCGGAGACCCGTACCAGCCGCCACCAGCTGGCCACCTGGCACGAGGAGCGCGGGGAACTGCAGCAGGCCGTGGAGCTATACCGCGAGGCGCTGCAGCAGCGCGAACGCACTCTGGGGCAGCGGGATGCGGGGCTGATCCCGTATCTCACCAACATCGGTGCAGTCTACAAGGCCATGGACGACATCGCCGCCGCCAAGCCGTGGTACCGGCGCGCCCTGGATATCGCCGAACGGCAGTACGGCAACGGCCACCCCACCACGGCCGCATGCCTCGACAATCTCGCCGGCGTGATTTATGCGGAGCACGATTTCGATCAGGCAGAGACGCTTTACCAGCGCGCCCTTGGTATCGCCGAGACGGTGTTCGGCGCCATGCATGCGGCCACCGCCGCGGCGGCCCACAACCTGGGCGCGGTGATGGACGCGCGGGAGGATTTCCGTACCGCCGAAATGCTGTTCCAGCGCGCCCTGGATGTCCGGGAGGAACTGTTCGGCGCGGAACACGTGGATACCGCGTCCACGTTGCACAATCTGGCCGGCGTCAAGGACGCCATGGGTCGCTATACCGACGCCGAACCTCTCTACCGCAAGGCGATTGCCAACTGGGAGGCACTGGTGGGGGAGCAGCACCCGGCCACGGCCACCAGCGTGAACAACCTCGCGGACCTATTGCGGGAGACGGGCCAGTACGACGAAGCCGAGCAGCTCTATCGCCGCAACCTGGAGACGTGGGGATCGCTGATGGGCGGTGACCACCCCCATACGCTGATGACCCTCTGCGAACTGGCCGGGCTGTTCGCAGAGCAGCAGCGCTACCAGGAAGCCGAACCCATGTTGCGGGATGCGGTGGACCGGACCGCCCAGGTGCTGGGGCGGGACAATATGGACCACATCAACGCGGTGACCCGCCTGGCGGCGCTGTACCGGGATACCGGGCGTCGCGATGACGCGCGCCAGCTGCTCAAGCAGGCAGTGCTCTCGGTGGAGGGCACGCTGGGCATGATGTCACCGCGGGTGCAGAAACTGCGGCGGCATCTGGAGGCCCTGGACGTGGACCCGGACCGGCTGCACTAGCTACTGGCGCCGGATGACGTCCACCAGCAGGCCCGGCGCCTTGAGGCTGGTCAGTACCACCCGGTCGAACCGGTCGCTGCCGTCGAGGATGTGGCGCGCCGCGGTTTCAGCGGCTTCGCGGGCCACTCCGGAGTCGACCATGTTCAGCACCGGTACCGGCGTCGCCGACCCCGTGCCCTGCAGCAGCCCGTGCGGGTGCGTGTAGAGCCGCGCCATGGCCGCCGGCGTCAGCAGCTGACCTTCTGCCAGCTCGGTGATGGCCAGTACCTGGTCCAGACGGTGGGCGATCCGGTCGTTCACCGGGCGCGCCAGCGCGTGCACCGAACCCACCAGCAGCGCCGTATCCGCATAGGCCGGGATGCGCGGCTCGTCGTCGCGGGGGGCCTTGATGAGGCGCATGCGGGCGCCATCCGCCTTCACCGCGGTCAGCCCGAAGCCACCGTCCGCGTGGATGCCCGCCAGGGTCTCGGCCGATACGCCGGCGAGGCGGCCGGCCTTGTCCGTGGGCTGGGCGTAAAGAATGCGCGGGGCGGCATGCTGCGGCACCAGCGTCCGGAGCTGCGTCTCGTCATCCACCACAACAGTGGCCTCCAGCCGTGGCGGAGGCTGGTAGGTGAACACCGTGGTGGTCATGGCCGTGCGGCCCGGGTAGTGCTGGAGCAGGTGGTACAGAAGGGTCTTCTTGCCCCCGGCGCCCACGGCGCAGACGATGCCCTCGCGGATGCCCAGTGCCTCCAGCAGCGGTTCGATGTTCACCTGACAGCCTCCTCGGGGACCACGGCCGCCTTCACCGACAGGATTCGTGGCAGAAAGCCCTCCAGCAACCGCCAGCTCCGGCCGCGGTCACGGCTCGCGAACAGGTGGCCGCTGGAGGTCCCCATGTAGACGCCGCACTCCGGCAGATCGTCCACATCCATGGCGTCACGCAGCACCGAGACGTAGGCGTGGTCCTGCGGCAGGCCGTGTGTCAGTGCCGTCCACGTGCGGCCGCCGTCGCCGGTGCGGTAGACCCGCAGCCGGCCTTCCACGGTGGTGCGCAGATGGTTGCTGTCGATGGGCACCACGTACAGCACATCCGGGTCGTCGGCCTCGGTCACCGCCGCGTAGCCGAAGTCGCTGGGCAGTCCGGCGGTGATCTCCGTCCAGGTCTCGCCCGCGTCGTCGCTGCGGTAGACGCCGTTGTAACACTGCCGGTACAGCCGCTCCGGGTTGCGCGGGTGAACCACCAGACGATGGATGTTGTGCCCGGTCTCCGGGGCGGCCTGGGGCAGGTGTTCCGCGCGCACGCCGCGGTTGATGGGCGTCCAGTGTCCGCCGTCGTCGTCGCTGCGGAACGCGCCACCCGCCGATACCGCGGCGAACAGCCGCCGTGGCCGGGTCGGCAGGGTGTGGATGGAGTGCAGCGAGAAGCCGCCCTTGGCGGGCTCCCACGTGCGGCGCGTGGGATGGTGGTTCAGCCCCTCGACCCCCTGCCAGGAGTCGCCGCGGTCGTGGCTGACGAAAAGCCCGGCGGGGTCGATACCGGCGTACAGCGTCTGCGGCGCGTCGGTGTCGCCCGGCGCCAGATACCAGATGGCGTTCAGCGCCGAGTCGAACGTGCCGGCGGGGTGGCTCGGCGGCGCCGCGGTGGGCGACCAGGTCGCGCCGGCGTCGTCGGTGCGGTAGACGTGCGCGCCCCAGATCAGGTGCTTGGCGGCGGCGTAGCCGCGCTGCGGGTCGCGGGGGTCGAGCCAGGCGTGGAGGATCTCGTAGCCTGCGATCAGCGGCCCGTCCATGTGCCATGTCTCCCGGTTGCGGTCACTTGTCACGCGAAACAGGCCTTTCTGGGTTCCCACCAGAAGGACAACGCGAGTGGCATCGTGCGGGGAAGGCTGGCGCATCGGGCTCCTCGGGTGACGGTGTGAGTGGCATGACGAACCGGGCTGTATTGCACCAGAAAAGTGGATTGCCGGCGATCACGAACTGATAGGATATCGGCATGAGCGAGACCGAATTGACGCCTGCGCTGCGCGAGGAGCTCATCGAAGCGTCCCGCCGTGCACTGCCGGAGGAGGCCTGCGGCATTGTGCTCGGGCACCACGGCGTGATCCGGGAGATCGCGGGCATGACCAATCAGGCGCGCCGCCCGGCAGACCACTTCGCCCTGGATCCGCTGGAGTATATGCATGCCGAACGTGACGCCGGCAAACGCGGCCTCGACGTGATCGGCATCTGGCACAGCCATCCGGACGGGGAGGCGGTGCCCTCCGAGAGCGACCGTCGCGCGGCCTGGGCGGGCTGGCTGTACCTGATCGTCGGCTCGCCCGGCGATGGCGGGGCCGAGATCCGGGGCTGGCGTCTCAACGGCAGCCGTTTTGAAGAGGAGGTGCTGCGCTGATGCCCGTTGTCACCGTGCGTATCCCCACGCCGCTGCGTGGCCATGCGGAGGGCCGGCCGGAGGTGATCCTGGAGGGGCAGACGGTTGGCGACGTGCTCGGCCGCCTCGCCGCGGATTACCCCGCACTCGGTCAGCGCCTGCTCACGCCTGAAGGTGACGTGCGCACCTATGTGAACGTGTTCGTGGGCGAGCACAACATGACCGCGCTGGATGGCTGGCATACCCTGCTGAGCGAGGGGCAGGTGGTGTCGGTGCTGCCGGCGGTCGCCGGAGGCGCGGGCCGGGCCAGGGATCGGCGCCTGGAGCGGCTGCGTCAGAGCGTGGACGAACTGGAGCCTGGGCAGGCGTACGCCATGCTGGCCGATGGCGCGGCCCTGATCGACGTGCGCGAGCCCGACGAGGTCGCCGAGGGCAGCCCCGATGGCGCGCTGCGCCTCGGCCGGGGGTATCTCGAGCTGCGCGTCGAAGACGAGATCCCCGACCTGAACCGGCCGTTGATGGTGCTGTGCGGAGGGGGGACGCGGTCGCTGTTCGCTGCCGAAGACCTCCAGCGCCTGGGCTATACCCGGGTCTATTCCGTCGCCGGCGGCTTCAACCAGTGGAAGAACGAGGGCCTGCCGTTCAGCATTCCGCGTGTACTGGACGCCGACGCCCGTGCGCGCTACTCCCGCCACCTGCTCATGCCCGAAGTGGGCGAAGCCGGGCAGGCCCGGCTGCTGGACAGCAAGGTGCTGCTGGTGGGGGCCGGCGGGCTTGGTTCCCCGGCGGCGCTGTATCTTGCGGCCGCTGGTGTGGGCACCATCGGCATCGTCGATCACGACGTGGTCGACCGCAGCAACCTTCAGCGCCAGATCATCCACAGCGAGGAGCGGGTGGGCCTCTCCAAGGTTGAGTCTGCCCGCGAGGCCATCCGCCACCTGAACAGCTCGGTGACGGTGGTCGGGCACGAGGTGCATCTCGAGTCCGGCAACGTGGAGGACCTGTTCAGCGGTTACGACGTCATCGTCGATGGCACCGACAATTTCCCCTCGCGCTACCTCATCAACGACGCGTGCGTGAAGCTCGGCCTCCCTAATGTGCACGGGGCGGTGTACCGGTTCGAGGGTCAGGTGACGGTCTTCTGGCCGGGGCGGCCGGAGGCGCCGGGCCCCTGCTACCGCTGCCTGTTCCCGGAGCCGCCACCACCCGAGCTGGCGCCGTCGTGCGCGGAAGCCGGCGTGCTCGGGGTGTTGCCCGGTGTGGTCGGGCTGATGCAGTCGGTGGAGACGATCAAGCTGCTGCTCGGCATTGGCGACCCGCTGGTGGGGCGGCTGCTGCACTACGATGCCCTGGCCGCGCGCTTCCATGAACTGCGGGTCGAACGCGATACCGGCTGTGCCTACTGTGGCGACGGCGTGCAATTCCCCGGCTATGTGGACTACCAGGCCTTCTGCACCGGCAGCTGATCACCCCATAACGCCGTGGAATGGCTGCACGTCGACCATGGTGCCGGCTGCCACGTCCCCGCTGTCGTGGGGCAGCACGATGAAACAGTCCGCCAGGCTGACCGAGCGCAGGATGCCGGAGCCCTGGCTGCCGGTGGTGGTGACGACCAACTCGCCGGCGTCATCGCGTTGCAGGATGCCGCGCTGGAACTCGGTGCGCCCGGGCCGCTTGCGCAGATCCGTGGCCGTGCGTACGCGGAAGGTCGTGGGCGGTTCGGGATCCTCACCCATCATGCGGCGCAGCGCCGGCTGCACGAACTGATACCAGGTCGCCACCACCGACACAGGATTGCCGGGGAGGCCGAAGAAGCGCGCCTCCCCGATGGTGCCGAACGCCAGCGGCCGCCCGGGGCGCATGGCGATCTTCCAGAATCCCACCTGGCCGAGCCGGTTCATGATCGTCTTGACGAAGTCGGCTTCGCCCACCGAGACCCCGCCCGACGTGATGATGGCGTCGGCGAAGGACGCCGCGTCGGCGAAGGCTTTCTCCATGGTGTCCGGGTCGTCGGAGATCACGCCCATGTCGGTGGCCTCCGCGCCCAGGGCCTGGAGCGCCGCGTACAGGGTGTAACGGTTGCTGTCGTAGATCTGGCCGGGTCCGAGCGACGATCCCGCCGTGCACAGCTCGTCACCCGTGGAAAAGAATGCCACGCGCAGGCGCCGGTACACCGGAACCTCCACCAGCCCGAGGCTGCCGAGCATGCCCAGCTCCGCGGTGCCGACCCGCTGGCCGGCGGCAAGCACGATCTCGCCCTGGCGCAGATCCTCACCTGCGGGGCGCACGTTCTGTCCGGCCTTTTCGTCGGCGGTGATCACCACCTGGTCGCCGTCGCGGTGGACGTTCTCCTGCATGATGACGGTGTCCGCCCCGGCCGGCATCGGGGCGCCGGTCATGATACGTGCGCACTCACCGGACTGAAGGTGGCCGTCCAGTGTATGACCCGCCATGACCGTGCCGACGCAGCGCAGGGTGGCGTTGCCGCTGCCGGGGATGTCATTGCCCCGGATGGCGTAACCGTCCATGGCGGCGTTGTCGTGCGCCGGCACGTCGATGCCGGATGTCACCGGCTCCGCCAGCACACGACCCAGTGCCAGCCGCGTGCTGACCCGTTCGATTCCGCGTACCGGAGCGAGATCGGTGCGGATGCGCTCCCAGGCCGCGGTGACCGGCAGCGACTGCGGGTCATGATCGCTGTGGCAGGAGGGGTCGTTTTGGATCGGGTTTCCGCTTTCAGTCATGATGCCCACGTGTTTGACGGTTATCTGTGGCCGCTTCGGCCCTGAACATGACGGAGTAGATGATGAACGATGATGCCCTGAATATGCAGATTCGCAAATGCCTCAAGCAGTTCGGCGTGACCTCGCAGCAGGAGATCGAGCGCGCCCTGGGGGCAGCACTGGAGAAAGGTGCTCTGAACGGGGACGAGACGCTGTCCGTGCGCATGACCCTGGAGGTGGATGGGCTGGACATCAGCCACACGATCAGTGGCGAACTGGATCTCGACGCCGAATAGCAACGGGGCGGGCCGTGGGGCGTTGTGATAAAACGACGCATTGATGCAGCGCCGCATGGTGCATTGTGTCCCGGTGTGTCCAGCGGTGGACGGTTCGCCCCGACTCGCTTTCCTGCCGCTCCATCGGGAAAGCCCCGGCTGTGGCGGCCGGGCGGGTGAAACAGCCGGTTTCAGGCGTGCGGGGCATTCGTGGCACCTTTCTTGCTGCCCTTGTCGTAAACGTCAATGTGAGGTGGCTGGTGCAGCAGGTCGGGTCCACGACGAAAGGGGATGGCTGGGATGACAATGCCGTGCTTCCCGCGGCCGTCATTATCGCGCAGACCGCCTCGGGGCGTGCAGAGGTGAACGGCGTGGTCGTGGGGAAGCGGTTTGCCGCGGAGCGGCGGCAGTCGACCTGCATCCGCTCCGCAGACGACGGCAGCCTCTACATGTGGTCGGGCTACCATCTGCAGTTGCGCAGGGCGCAGGCAGAGGCGTACTACCTGAATATCCGCGGCGACTCGCCGTCGGTGTTCGTGATCGGGCGCTCCGGGGCGAATGGTTTCGTGCCCGAACGCCTGACGGTCAGTCTGGACGAGGCGCAGAATCTGGATGCGACCGAACTGCGTGACGCCGGTGAGACCGTGATGCGGACCATGATGCCCGCGGAGGTCTACCGCTGGGTCGAAGGGTTTGTGCTCAAGCACTACGAGCCACGCCGCAAGGGTGGCAAGGGGCGTGGCAAGAAGCGCAGCAAGGCGCTTTACGACGCCGAGGTGGGCGATCAGGCCGAGTCCGGAGGGCAGACGTGAGCGAGCGGGAGCAGCAGGAATCCGAAGCCGGGTTCTTCGATCGGTGGTCGCGCCGCAAGGCGAGCCGGCGACAGGGGGAGGTCCTTGCCGACGAGCCGGAGCGCCCGGTCGTCGAGGACGCCACCGCGAGCGCTGCCGAGGAAAACCACGACGCGCCGGTGCGGATCGACGAGCGCACCGGCAAGCCCTACGACGAACTGACAGACGACGACATGCCGCCGCTGGAGTCGCTGAACCAGGACTCTGACGTGAGCATGTTCATGGCGCGGAACATCAGCCCCGATCTGCGGCGCAAGGCGTTGCGGACGCTGTTCCGTTCCTCGAAGTTCAACAAGATTTCACTGTGCGCGGAGTACGCCGAGGACTACACCACCTGGACGCCCATGGGCGATGTGGTGCCCCATGACTGGAAGCGCGCCATTGCACGCGAGGCGGAACGGGCACGCCAGAAACTGGCGGATGCCATGGACGACGAAATGACGGCTGCCGACGAGGGCGTCGAGCTGGCAGACGCGGACCGGGCGGCCGCTGGCACCGCGACGGGTGCCGACGGCCATGAGCCGATCACGGACCACGAGGACCGATGACTGATTATCTGAACGTATATGCCGACATGGCTTTGCCCGCTTCCGGGGCTGCGCGCGACGCGGCCCTGCAGGCGGGTGCTGTCGTGGAAGTGGGTGCGACCTCGCTGGTGGGTTACCGCTCGGCGGGCCACCTGCTGCTCATCGGTGCGGAGCTCGATGCGCTGGAGTGCGCCGCGCGCCTGCGTGAGTCGCTCACGTGCACGATCATGGCCACCAGTGCCCACGAAGGGGCGTTGCCGGAGGATGCGGCAGCGGCGAAGGCCGATCAGCACCGCGTGACCGTGCTCCACGGCGAACCGGCCAGCGTTGCTGGCCATCTGGGGCATTTTGATGCACAGCTGGAAACGCCGCGTGGTGAGTCGCTGCGCGCGGCGGACCTCAACAACGACGATCACCCCTGGTTCGACCTGGTCCTGGATCTGCGCCGGGAGCCGGCGTTGCAGATGGATCTGCCACCATTCGGCTACTACGCACCGGCCGGCGACGCGGACGCCCTGGAGCGGGCGCTTGCCGAAATCCCCGAGATGACCGGCGAGTTCGAGAAACCGAAGTTCTTCAACTACAGTCCCGACATCTGTGCCCACGGGGACAGCGGGCTGACGGGATGCACCCGCTGCCTGGATGCCTGCCCCGCCGACGCCATTACCTCCATCGGCGAGATCATCGAGGTGGACCCCTACCTCTGTCAGGGTGGCGGCACCTGCGCCACGGCGTGTCCGACCGGTGCCATCATCTACGCCTATCCCGGGCCGAAGGACATGGCCGCCCGGGTCAAGGCGATGTTGCAGGCGTTCCGGGAGGCCGGCGGAGAACGCCCTGTGCTGCTGTTCCACGACGAGGAAACCGGAGCGGAGCGGTTGCACGCCATCGCACCGGAGCTGCCGGATCACGTCATCCCCGTGCGTGTCGCCGAAATCGGCTCCGTGGGGATGGATCTGTGGCTGACCTCGCTCGCCTACGGCGCGGCGGGTGTCGTACTGCTCGATACTCCGGCGGTGCCGGCCACCGTGCGCGCGGAGGTCGAGCGCCAGATTGGCTATACCCGCAGCCTGCTTGACGCCATGGAACTCGGCGGTGAGCGGGTCGCGCTGGCGCCCGCCGGAAGCGCCCTCGCGCCGACGCTGGAGACGGCGGCCGAATGGGTTCCCGTGGCGCCGGCCGGGTTCGATACGTTCAACGAGAAGCGCGGCACTCTGCGTCTGGCCATTGATCACCTCTATGGGCAGGCGCTGGCACGCCCACAGGTCACGGCCATGCCCGCCGGCTCGCCGTTTGGTCAGGTGATGGTGGACGCCGGCAAGTGCACCCTCTGCATGGCCTGCCCGCAGGTCTGTCCGACGCGCGCTCTCACCGATGCCGGCGACAAGCCGCAGCTGAACTTCACCGAGGATCTGTGCGTGCAGTGCGGGCTGTGCCAGACGGCGTGCCCCGAGGACGCCATCAACCTGGAGGCGCGCTACCTGTTCGACTGGGAGCAGCGCCGCCAGCCGCGCGTGCTGAACGAGGAGCAGCCTTTCGAGTGCGTGAGCTGCGGCAAACCGTTTGCGACGCCGAGCGTGATCGAGCGGATGACCCAGCGGCTCGAGGGGCACCACATGTTCCAGTCGGAGGCGAACCTGCGGCGGCTCAAGATGTGTGGTGACTGCCGGGTCAAGGACATGTTCGAAGCCGAGCAGGGCTCGGGTAACACGTTGATGTGAGCGAGTGTTTATGAGCACGACGGATTGGTCAGTACCGAGTGCAGCGGCGGCGACGCGGGAAGATGAACTCCGAGCCGGGACGTGGACGCTGCTTGGCCGGCTGCTTGCAGCGCCGCCGGACCGGGAGGTGATCGACCTGCTGCGCGGCATTTCCCGCGGCTCAGGGCAGCGCGAGTCCGACGCGCTGGCAACGGCCTGGCAGGAATTGCGCAAAGCCGCCGGGCAGGTCGGCATGGATGCCGTCGACCGCGAGTTCCATGACCTCTTTATCGGCGTGGGCGGAGGCGAGATCACTCCGTACGCGTCGTGGTACCAGACCGGATCGCTCATGGAGCGACCGCTGGTCGTCCTGCGGCAGGATCTTCAGCAGCTCGGGGTGGAACGCCAGGAGGGCAACAGCGAGCCCGAAGACCATGCCGCTGCGATCTGTGACGTGATGGCGCTGATCATCAGCGACCCGGACGTCTCGTTCGAATGGCAGAGGGAGCTGTTCCAGAAACACGTTGAACCATGGATGGAGGCGTTCTTCCGGGATGTGGAGCAGTCGGAGAACGCTGATTTCTACCGCGCCGTCGGGCAGGTGGGCGCTGCGTTCGTGGCGCTGGAGCAGGACTATTTTTCCATGCTGGCCTGACAGCGGGGCTGAGGCCGGATTGATGAACTTTAGGGTCGATTGTATCGACAGGGTATGGCAGGAGGACGCAGACATGAGCATGTCCGATAACGACAAAACCCGTCCGGAACGGCGGCGCTTTCTGAAGACGGTCGTGGCGACCGGTGGTGCCGTGGCGCTGACGGCTGGCGCCGGCCAGGTGTTGGCACACAACTACGACGGCCCTGAGATGGAAGACCTCCAGGAAGGCAAGAAGGGCTACCACGAGACCAAGCATATTCGCGACTACTATGCGCGGGCGGATTTCTGAGCCGTGCGGGTGACCGTCACTGCGTCGAAATCGTCCCGAGTGGAGGAGTAAGACCATGAAACTGACAAAGAAAAAGGCATCGGCGGCCGGTGCCGCGGCTCCCGGACTGCTTGGCAAGGCGCTCACGCGACGGGCCTTTCTACAGGGGTCCGGGCTTGCCGTTGGTGGTGCTGCCGTTGCCGGAATGCTGCCCACGTCCATGATGCGCAAGGCGAAGGCCGCGCGCCGCATTGATCCGGATGCGGAAATCCGCGAAGTGTTGACCGTTTGCGGTCATTGCTCCGTGGGCTGCAGCACCATTGCCGAAGTGCAGAACGGCGTCTGGGTCGGTCAGGAGCCGGCGCTGGACAGCCCCATCAACCTGGGCGCGCACTGCGCCAAGGGTGCGGCCCTGCGTAATCACGGCCACAGCACCCGCCGGGTGAAGTACCCTATGAAGAAGGTCGCTGGCCGCTGGGAGCGGATCAGCTGGGAAGAGGCCATCGAGGAGATCGGCGACAAGCTGCTGCACATCCGTGACGAGTCCGGCCCGGATTCGCTCTGGTTTGCCGGCTCGTCCAAGGCCAACAACGAGGGGGCCTACCTGCAGCGCAAGTTCGCTGCCTTCTGGGGCTCCAACAACTGTGACCACCAGGCGCGCATCTGCCACTCCACCACAGTGGCGGGCGTTGCGAACACCTGGGGTTACGGTGCGCAGACGAACTCCTACAACGACATCCTCAACTCCAAGTGCATCGTAATGTGCGGCTCCAACGCTGCCGAGGCCCATCCGGTTGCCATGCAGATGATCCTGCGGGCGAAGGAACAGGGCTCCAAGATGGTGGTCATGGATCCGCGCTTCACCCGCACTGCCGCCCATGCGGACACCTACGTGCGATTCCGCTCGGGCACGGACGTGGCGTTGATCTGGGGCATTCTCTACCACGTCTTCGAGAACGAATGGGAAGACACCGAGTACCTGGCGCAGCGTGTCTTCGGCATGGACCGGGTCCGTGAGGAAGTCTCCAAATGGACGCCGGATCAGGTCGAGCGCGTGACCGGTGTGTCGGAAGAGGGTGTCTACGAAGTGGCCAGGATCATGGCCGAGAACCGCCCCGGTACCTTCGTGTGGTGCATGGGTGGTACGCAGCACACCATCGGCAACAACTATGTCCGCGCCTACAACTGCCTGCAGCTGGCGCTGGGCAACATCGGTGTCGAGGGTGGTGGTGCCAACATCTTCCGCGGTCACGACAACGTCCAGGGTGCCACTGACGTGGGCCCGAACCCGGACAACCTGCCTGGCTACTACCCCATCTCCGAGGGCGGCTGGCAGCACTGGTGCCGTGTGTGGGATGTGGACTACGACTGGCTGAGTGCCCGGTTCGATCAGGACGAGTACGACGACGGCCAGGGCGGCACCGTGAAGCCGATGAACTCGGGCGGCATCACCGTCTCACGCTGGATTGACGGCGTTCTGGAGGACGCGGACAACATCTCCCAGAGGGACAATGTCCGTGCGGTGATGATGTGGGGTCATGCGCCCAACTCCCAGACCCGCGGGCCGGAGATGAAGGAAGCCATGGAGAAGGTGGATCTTCTCGTGGTCATCGACCCTTACCCCACGGTTACCGCCGTACTGCACGAGCGTTCCGACGACACCTACCTGCTGCCGGCGGCGACACAGTTCGAACAGACCGGTTCCGTGACGGCGTCGAACCGCTCCATACAGTGGCGGGAGCAGGTGATCGAGCCACTGTACGAGCACAAGTCCGACTCGGATATCGCCTACATGCTGGCCAGCAAGCTTGGTTTCGCCGACGAGATGTTCAAGAACATCGAAGTGGCGGACGGGCATGTGAGCCCAGAGAGCGTGCTGCGCGAGATCAACCGAGGCACCTGGTCCATCGGCTACACCGGGCAGAGCCCGGAGCGGCTCAAGGAGCACATGGCCAACCAGAAATCCTTCGACGTCAAGTCGCTGAAGGCGCAGGGTGGCCCGGTGGACGGCGAGACCTACTGCCTGCCGTGGCCCTGCTACGGCACGCCAGAGATCAAGCACCCCGGGACCCATGTGCTCTATGACACCAGCAAGCACGTCATGGATGGTGGCGGCAACTTCCGCGCCAACTTCGGCACCGACTACGAGGGCGAGAATCTCCTCGCCGAAGGCTCGTGGTCCGAGGGTGCCGAGATTGAGGACGGCTATCCCGAGTTCGACTCGGAGCTGCTGAAGCAGCTGGGCTGGTGGGACGATCTCACCGACGAGGAGAAGGAGTACGCCGAAGGTCGCTCGTGGACCACGGACCTCTCGGGCGGCATTATCCGCGTGGCGATGGAGCATGGCTGCCATCCCTTCGGTAACGCCAAGGCCCGTGCCTACGTCTGGAACTTCCCGGACCCGGTGCCACTGCACCGTGAGCCGCTCTACACTCCGCGGTACGACTTGGTCGAGGACTTCCCGACCTACGAAGACCGCAAGGTGTTCTACCGGCTGCCGACCCGTTTCGAGTCCGTGCAGGCAACCGACTACTCCGACGACTACCCGCTGATCCACACCAGCGGCCGTCTGGTGGAGTACGAGGGTGGCGGTGAGGAGACGCGCTCCAACCCGTGGCTCGCCGAACTCAAGCAGGACATGTTCGTCGAGATCAACCCGGCCGACGCCAACGATGCGGGGGTCCGCAATGGCGAAATGGTCTGGCTGGAAGGCCCGGAAGGCGGCCGCATCCGCATCAAGGCCCTGGTCACGGACCGCGTCGGCCGCGGCACGGTGTTCACGCCATTCCACTTCGGCGGGCACTTCCAGGGTGAGGACCTCATCGACCGGTATCCGGAAGGAGCCGCGCCCTATGTCCGGGGTGAGTCGACCAACACGGCGACCACCTACGGGTACGACTCGGTCACCATGATGCAGGAAACCAAGACCACCCTTTGCCGCGTGACGCCGGCCTGAGAACGATTTGAGAGGAGAAAGCCGTCATGGCAAGAATGAAATTTCTCTGTGACGCCGAACGCTGCATCGAGTGCCAGGCCTGTGTCACGGCTTGTAAGAATGAGCACGAGGTGCCGTGGGGCGTGAACCGCCGCCGGGTCATCGTCATGAACGATGGCCAGCCCGGCGAAAAAGCCATTTCCGTGGCCTGTATGCACTGTACTGACGCACCCTGTGCGGCGGTCTGTCCGGTGGATTGCTTCTACACCACCGCCGACGGGATCGTTCTGCACGACAAGGATCTATGCATCGGTTGTGGCTACTGCTTCTACGCGTGTCCGTTTGGCGCGCCGCAGTATCCGCAGCAGACGGCATTCGGGGTGCGCGGCAAGATGGACAAGTGCACCTTCTGCGCAGGCGGCCCGGAAACGGCGCACTCCCAGGAAGAGCTGACCAAGTACGGCACCAACCGTGTCGAGGAAGGCAAACTTCCGCTGTGTGCCGAGATGTGTGCGACCAAGGCGCTGATCGCGGGGGATGGCAACGTCATTGCGGATATCTACCGCAAGCGTGTCATGACCCGTGGCGGCAGGCCGCAGACGTGGGGCTGGCAGGCTGCTTACGGGCAGGATGTCTGACGGGGTTGAAGCCGGGGCCTGTGCGCGGGCCCCGGCCGATCGGCCGGTGAACAAGAACAGCAAGGCTGGAGAGGAGCATTCCATGATGCCTAGAAAATTCACCCTGTCAGCGACCGCGGCCCTGAGCCTGGCACTGTTGGCGGGTTGTTCCGATGTGACGCTGTACGAACCCGGTGTCTACAAGGGCGGCGGTGACGAGACAGCATCGGAAGAAGCCGCCGAGCGCCGGGCAGGGGCTCTGAGAGACCGTGCGCAGTCCGCCCACACTGACCGCTAGCGCGAGGAGGTCCACATGAGTGAGCACCAGCAAGCAGCGGTGCGCGCAAGGCGCAGGTGGCGCTCCATGATCTGGAGCATCGTCGCCATCTTTGTCCTTGCCGTGGCACTGCCTTCTGCCGGGTATCTCTTTGCGCAGACCACCACGGGCGAGCCCCAGCGGCAGTTCTCTGAGCAAAGCGAAAGCAATCCCCGGTCCGACATGTGGCGTGACGGGCGGCGCGGCGAGGGTGGTTTCACGACCCAGACCGGGCCTTACGTCACCAACCAGATGATGACCAACGTCGGCGAGAATTACCGCCAGATCCGCACGGGTCCCGTGACCACGGTGGGTGGCTGGTTCCTGGTGATCGTCTTCCTGGCGATTACCGCCTTCTTCCTGCTCACCGGGCAGAAGAAGATCGAGGGAGGCCGTTCCGGGCAGACCATCGTGCGATGGCAGGCCTACGAGCGATTCCTCCACTGGTTCACGGCGATCTCCTTCATCATTCTCGCCATCACCGGTCTGAGCCTGCTGTTCGGCAGGACGGTGCTGATCCCGATCTTCGGTCACCAGGGCTTTGCCGCGTACGCGCAGCTTGCCTACGGGACCCATAACGTGGTCGGCCCCGTCTTCTCGGTGGGTGTGCTGATGATGATCGTGCTCTGGGTGCGCCACAATATTCCCAACAAGACCGACCTGGAGTGGTTCAAGCAGGGCGGTGGTATTGTCGGGAACAAACACCCGTCGGCGGGCAAGATGAACGGCGGTGAGAAGGTCTGGTTCTGGGGCGGCGTCTTCGCCCTCGGGCTGACGGTGATCATCACCGGCTTTATCGCGCTCTTCCCGAACTGGGGCTTCCAGACCCGGGAGATCATGTCGTGGTCGCTGATCATCCACGCCGTGGCGGCGACTCTCTGGATCGGCCTGTTCCTGGGTCATGCCTACATCGGTACGCTCGGAACCGAGGGCGCCCTCGAGGGGATGACCCGCGGGCGTGTTGATACGGCATGGGCGAAGCAGCACCACGACCTGTGGTATCAGGATGTGGTGGCGTCCGGCGAGAAGCCGGTTCCGGAGGAGGAACTCCGGAGCGACGGTAAACAGGCGTCGCCAGGCGGGTCGAGACCGGCGGGGCAGCAGGGTTCCTGAACCCGGCTGCAGCTGTCCGTAATAGCGGCAGGTGGTCTCCGGACCGCCTGCCGTTTGTTGTTTGTGAGGTGATGGCCGAATGAAATTCATGCGTGTCGCCCGGCTCGACGACACCGACGAGCACGTCTACGACAACGCCGCCCGGGTTGGTGAACCGGCGGTGCCCGGCAGTTTCGTGTTCACGTTCTCCGACCGTGATCCGACCCTCTTCGAAGGCAAGGAGAAGCAGGCGTTCCGCCACGGCTTTCTGGGAACGCGCAGCTTCGGCTGGGCAACCGTGGTGGTAGTGGACGATATCGAGGAGGGCGAGTACAAGAGTGTGATCGAGAGCCTCGCCCACCATTTCGTCAGCGAGTACGGTGCGCCCAGCATGGAGGCGGCGTTACCCGTGGCCAGACAGGAGGCGGAGTACGCCGCCGGGCTCTGCGAGCATGAGGTCAACACCCTGCTGGCCGTGGAACGGGCTGCCGACGAGGACGGTATTCACGAGGCCTTCAAGACGGTGCAGCCCCACGCCGACTGGGAAGGTGAGGGTCAGCCCGTGCGTGTCTGGGATTTCTTTCGGGACGAGTAGATTCTCTCGTGGGACGTTGCGTTTTCGTTCATTCGATCCGACCATGAAGTAGTGGCCTGTACAAGGATGGTTCAGGCTGGTGTTCGGTACCCGAAAGGCACGGCCGGCTCCGCTGGTCCGGCCCCGACGCAGTGAGGTTACCCGTATGAGCGAGTCACAAGGTCAGTTCTCCCAGGTCGATCCCGAGAAACTCTCCCGGTCCATGATGGATGTTGCTGGCAAGAGCCAGGAACTGGTCAAGGACTTCCTCGCTCGTCAGCAGTCGAGCCAGAACATCAGTGGCGACGAAGCCCGCCACATGATGCAGCTGTTTCAGGATTTCTACGCCCGGCTCATGTCCGACCCGGCGACGCTGGTCCAGGCGCAGATGCAATTCTGGCAGGACTACATGTCGCTGATGCAGACCACCGGGTTGCGCATGATGGGGCTGGAGACGGAAAGCGCCGTGAAGCCCAAGCCGGGGGACAAGCGGTTCCGGGACGCCCGGTGGGAAGAGAATCCGCTGTTCGACTTCATCAAGCAGTCCTATCTGCTCACCGCCGATCACATTCACCACACGGTCGCCGGCGTCGAGGGCCTGGACGACAAGACCCGCCGCAAGGTGGATTTCTACACCCGCCAGTTCGTGAACGCCATGTCGCCATCCAACTTCGTGGCGACCAACCCGGAGGTGCTGCAGAAGACTATCGACACGGGCGGGCAGAACCTGCTTGATGGTCTCAACAAGCTGCTGGAGGATCTTGAGCGCGGCAACGGAGAACTCAAGATCCGTATGACTCACCCGGAAGCGTTCGAGGTGGGTAAGGACGTCGCAGTGGCCCCGGGTAAGGTGGTTTATCAGAATGACCTGATCCAGCTGATCCAGTACGAGCCGGCCACCAAGGAGGTGAGCAAGCGGCCGATCATCATCACGCCGCCCTGGATCAACAAATACTACATCCTGGATCTGCGTCCGCAGAACTCGGTGGTGCGCTGGCTAGTGGAGCAGGGCCATACGGTGTTCATGATCTCGTGGCGCAACCCGACCGCGGAGCTTGCCAGCAAGACTTTCGACGACTACATGCTCGAAGGCCCGCTGGCGGCCATGGACGTGGCAGAGGAAATTACCGGCGAGTCGGAAGTGAACATGGTGGGGTACTGCCTCGGGGGCACGCTGCTCGCATCGACTCTCGCCTACTGTGCCGAGACGGGCGACAAGCGACCGCAGAGCGCGACGTTCTTCGTGACCCTGCTGGACTTCGAGAGCCCCGGTGATCTGGAGCTGTTCATCGACGAGGAGCAGCTGGAGGTGCTGGAGAAGCAGATGGAGGAGCGCGGCGTGCTCAAGGGCAGCCAGATGGCGACGGCCATGAACATGCTCCGCGACAATGATCTGATCTGGTCATTCTTCGTCAACAACTACCTGCACGGCCAGGATCCGTTCCCGTTTGACCTGCTGTACTGGAACCAGGATTCCACCAACATGCCCGCACGGATGCATTCGTTCTATCTCCGCAACATGTACCTGCGCAACAAGCTGCGGGAGCCGGGCGGCATCTCGCTGAATGGCGTACCCATCGACCTGTCGAAGGTCAAGGTGCCGGCCTACTACATCTCGACCAAGGAAGACCATATTGCACCGTGGCAGGCAACCTATTCGGGGGCGCGCCTGCTGTCCAGCAACGTCAAGTTCACCCTCGGCATGTCGGGCCACATTGCCGGTGTCGTCAATCCGCCCAGCAAGAACAAGTACGGCTACTGGACGAATCCCAAGAGCGGCAAGCTACCCGCCTCGCCGGATGACTGGATGGAGAAGGCGGCCTTCAACGAAGGCTCCTGGTGGCCGGACTGGAACAACTGGCTCGCCGACAAGAGTGGCGGCAAGGTCGCCGCCCGCAAGCCGGGCAGCAAGAAGCACCGCCCCATCGAGGATGCACCGGGGAGCTACGTTCGGGAGCGCCACGACTGATTATCGGAGTGGCCGGGCCTCGGCTAATGCGCCGGCCCGGTCGCGCATCCGTTGGCTCAGGCGCAGCAGCTCGCGGCGTTCCTGCCCGGTGGCAGGGTGATGGCCGGGTTGCGGTCGAAGAATCCCGACGGCATCAGCCTGAAGCCGCAGGTCACGCAGGGTTGCACCGGGTAGTCCTCGGGGCGGACCGGGTGGTGCAGACCGAAGACGTGCCAGAGTACCAGGTCGGTATCCACCAAGTTGCGATCGGCGGACGTCCACTCCGGCAGGCCCTGCCCGGGGCCCGACTGGTTCACGAACTCGCCGGCGGGATAGCGCTCCTCCGCGTTGAAGGGCGTGACCCACAGGTGATTCTGGATGAACCTGCCGCGCTGGCCGGACCGCGACTGCGGCTGCGTATATGGCGTCACCGGGTTGGTGGCTTCGAGCTTGAAGCCGGTGGGCTGGCCCACGGCGTTGCGGCGCTGTCGGTTCACCACCTTCCAGTAGCGCATGGTCTCGCTGTTCGCCCGCCGCTGCGCCGCCCGCTCCGTCTCGAGCAGGGTCGCCTCCTCGCGGAACGCGTTGCCATACGGATTCTCGGGCCCCTCCGGCGGCACCACCACGTTGTACTCCATTACCGCGTTGTCGGGGCCGTCCACGTCCATGTCGAGCCGGGCGCAGAACAGGTGCTGGTGGATCTGGCCGGCCACGCCCGGGGCCACCTCATTGGCGTAAGGCGACGGTTTGCCCGGCTCGCAGGCTACCGTGTTGATGATGCCGGTGGCCTTCATTTCGAATTCCACCATACCCGTCTGGTAGAGGTACCAGTAAGACGCGTATTCGTAGTTGCCGACGGTGGAGATGGAGGAAATCACCAGGCGCCGCAGTCGCCGTACCTCCGTGTGGTCGGTACGGAAGTCCCAGTGCTTCCAGGCAATGCCGTTGTCTTCCTCGTGGATGCAGATGGCATTGGCGATCTTGATGGGCTCACCGTCGATGCCGTTGACGTAGGCGTCCAGGTAGCGGATGGCACCCAGGCAGTCGCAGCCCAGTGTCAGGGAGTTCGCCAGCTTGCCCAGGCCGTACTCGCCGATGTCGAAGACGTTCTTCCGATAGTGGCCGGCGGCAGGGCTGCCGTAGGGGACGACCATCTCGGCCAGTGAGGCCCGGTGGAGGATCGGGCGACGCTCATCGCCCTCGGTATGGCCCAGCGTGTGCAGGGTCAGCCCTTCCCGGGCGTTGAAGCCGATGCGCACATCCCAGCCCTGCCAGCGCAGTAGATTGCCTTCCAGGGTGAAGCTCGGCCCGTCGCTCTGGATGACGTCCAGCGGCTTGATGTCGCCACGGTGTTCGCCGACCAGCTCCGCCTCGTAGTTCGACTCACCCCGGGGGACCGGCACCGGTTCCCGGTCCGCGTAGTGATCGTCCACGCGAATGACCTCGAGGGTGTCCACGTCCACCACGGCGTTCACCCCTTCGATGGGGTGGGCGTAGAAGTTGTCGCGGGCATGATTGCGGACCCATGCGAAGGTGTGGGATAAGCGGCGTCCCTCTTCGCCCGGGACGTCAAAGCGACCCGCCGACCACGGGTCCACGCAGACCAGTGACATGTCGTCGATGCCGCGGCGGGCGCAGGCCTTGATGAACGCCGGGTCTGCCTTGACTGCGTCCTCGATGGCCATGAACTCCTCCAGCATGATCATGGGCCGCGCGTCCGGCAGGTGTTCGCTGGAGAGGATACGATGTTCGTCCAGGGAGAGAATGCCCAGGGTCACGCCGATACCGCCGGGCCGCGACACCACGAATCGGACCCGGCGGTCCAGCGGCTGTCCCGGCTGCCAACCTCGGATCGACTCCTTGTCGGGTTCTTCCAGGGTCAGCCGTTCGAAGCGCAGCGGCTCGGGCCCGAGTGCTTCCCGCAGCAGGGCGGCGGCCGTGCGCATCTCCTCGGGGCCAAGCGGGTCCAGCGGGTGGAATGTATCGGCCGTTGCGCCGATCGGAGTGGATTCGCTACTGATCGCCATGCCCCGTCACCTCCCGACCAACTGATTAGCTTGAGATAAGCAGAGGCGGGGTGGCGCGTCAAGCGGCGGCTGACGAAGGGTCACGGGTCCCGCCGTTCAGTGATGATGGTGACCGGCAGGTATCCATTCGGGGGCGAGCAGCTTCAACACGCCCAGGGCGATGAGACCGACGCCCACGGGCTTCACCACGCGGTCGCCGAAGCGTCCGGTCTTCTCGTAGAGCATCAGCAATGCCAGCGGGGCCATCCACGCGAGATTGGCGATGCCGACCACCACCATCACCAGCATCAGGGCCCAGCAGCAGCCGAAGCAGAACAGCCCGTGGCGTAGCCCCAGAGTCAGTGCGGCCAGCCGTCCGCGTCGGTAGTGCGCCATGAGGAATGCGCCCGGGTGACGGCAGTGGCGCAGGCAGGCATGTTTGAGCCTCGAGAACTGGAACGCGCCCGCCACAACCAGGGCGCCACCGGTCAGCAGCTCCGGACGATGAATCAGCCAGTGCCAGTGGTGCACGTCGGCCATGGCTGCGTTGTGTGTCGTCAACGCCGCCAGGCCGAAACCGGTCCAGATCAGAAGATAGCCGCCGATGAATGCCGCATGCGCCGTCCTCGGATGAGGCTGGCGCGCCGCCGTGCGGGCGAACAGCCGCATCATTGGCAACGATGACGGCAGCATCATTGCCGCGATATGCACCTGCCAGGCCAGCAGCAACAGACCCAGGCTCGCCAGCACCGACATGTCCCCGGTGAGCGGCCGGTGATGATGCACCCACTGTGCGTGGCCGGTGAACTCTGCGGTCAGACCCAGCAGCCAGGCGCCGGCAATCAGCGCGAGGAGCCCGGGTGACGCCAGCCAGATTCGGCGCGGTGCGGTGACGGCGCTCACGGTTGGTGCTCCATGCGCCAGGCGGTCTGAATGGTGTTGCGGCCTTCGAACGACCAGGTCATCCCGTACTGGGGCAGGTCCACGCGGTAGGTGCGTGACTTGCCCACATAGGCGGGCGCCCCTTTGACCGTGGTGAAGGCGCTGTCGTGGAGGGTGGTCTGGGTGCCGTCCGGTGACGAGGTGATCGGGTCCAGCGCTGCCTCCACCATGCCCTCCACACGGAGTTGCCCGGATGCGTTGCTCGCGGCGTGGGATATGGGGGCGCGCTCCACCGCCACCAGTTCGCCGACCAGCCCGGCCAGGTCGCCCAGGGGGCCGCCAAGGTCGCCGGAGAACGCGCGCAGCAGTGCCTCGTGCTGGGCAACCGAGGCGCGCTCGTCCACCAGTTGCACCACCCGCCACTGGCCGGCCAGTGCGTTGCCGGGGATGACGGCCACACTGACCACCGTGAGACCGGAGACGTCCACGCCCTCGATCACGCCGTGCTCAAGGTTGAATGCGATGACCCCGTAGCATTTGCCGCCGTCGGGATCTTCGCCGATGAAGCAGGGGCAGGGTGAGCCGCAGGAGCAGATCTCCAGGAGCGTCCCTTCCAGCGCATACCCCTGGGTGACCGCATTGTGCTGGTGTTCCGAGTTGGTCGCCATGATGAATCCCCCATGACCCGGTGGGTGGCGCCCGCGCTCGCCGGAGAGCGGGAGGCGGTGCGTTTCCTGCGAGTCTAGGCGGGACCGGTTCGGCGCCGCATCGCGGCGATCCCGCAACACGGGATACGGGAAAACCGGTACGAGGGAGGTTCAGGGTGCCGGCGAGACCAGGCCCAGCTTCACCGCGCGCAGCGCCAGGTCGGCGCGGCCGTGTGCCGGCAGCTTGCCGTAGATGTTGCTGACATGGCGCTCCACCGTGCCCACCGAGATGCCGAGGGCTGTCGCGATTGCCTTGTTCGACGCACCGCCGGCGAGGTGCTGCAGCACCTCGCGCTCGCGCGTGCTGAGTTCACCGCCCGGCATGGACGGGTGGCGTTGCGTTGCGGGTTGCCGGCCGGCGAGAAAGTCGAGAATCAGCTCTACCAGGGAGCCGGAGTCGCGGAGGAATGGGTCGTGCTCGTTACCGTCCAGGATCTCCATGCGTGCGCCTGGCGCAAGCGCGGCGATCTCCTGTCCCGCGCTGAGCGGCACTGCGCGGTCGCCGCGGTTATGCACCACGAGCACCGGCATGGACAGGGTCGGCAGTAGGTCGCGGATGTCCATGGTCCACAGATGGTCCAGCAGTCGTGCGGCCATCGCGGATGATGCCGCCATGCGCTGGAAGCGGCCGTACCATTGCATCTCGCGGGCACCGCCGTTGGGCACCAGCATGGCTGCCAGCGTTCTGGATCCCACGTTCCAGTTCATGCGCACCACGTGTTTGAGGGCCTCCAGCCGCTCTTCGGTGGTGATGGCGCTGCCCCGGGCGAACGCGGAGCAGAAGACCAGCCGTTGGACCCGCTCCGGGTGGCGTGCGGCGAATACCGCCGCCGGCGGGCCGCCAAAGGAGTAGCCGATCAGGCTTGCGCGATCGATCCCCGCGGCATCCATCACGGCGGTGAGCTGCTGGACATCGTTCTCCAGCGACAGCTCGAACCCTTGTCGGTCCGAGAGCCCGCAGCCGAGACGGTCGTACCAGGTGAGCCGGTGTGCCGCCGTCAGTTTCCGGCGGGCGCTCGCCGCGGCGGGATGGGTCCAGAGTTCATGCAGGTGACACAGCCAGCCCGGGACGAGCACCAGAGGTGGACCCTGGCCCAGACTGGCGAAGGCCACGCGCGCGCCGCCGGGGCCCTCACACAGCTGAACCGAGGATTCATGCATAGCCGGTTATCCTTTCGGGATCAGCTCCCTTGAGCGGCGGCAGCCCGCTTGCCCTCTTGCCCCGACACGCGGCCGGGTGCGCCGGAATCGATTGACGCCTGCGTCTCACTGCCGTCGCCACTGGCCTCCTCCGTGGCCCGGGTAACGGACTCTGTGGCCTCGCCGTTGGCCATGGCAGCAGTGCAGGCGTTCATGCGCTCGGTGATGCGCATCAACCGCTCGTTGCCCTTCTGGTTCATCTCCATCATGCACTCCAGCACTCTGGGCTGCGCACTGAATACGCTGGAGATGCTGGGCTCCCGGGCCGCGTCACTCACGGCGCTGGAAATCTGGCTGATGGCAGCGAATATGTCCTCGATCTGGCTGATGGACTCCTGGTTGACGGTTTTCTGAAAGTCCTGGGCGGCATGCTGGAACTGCTGCAGTCGTTGTCCCGACCGCTCCATTGTCGGAAGCCAGCCCGCACCCCAGTGCATTGTGCTGCCGAATTCGCCAGAGGACTGCGCGGGGCGGTTTGCAGGTTTCATATCCGGGTCTCCTTCGTGTGTTGGGAGTCTGAGCGCGGCCCGGCTCGTGGCCAGGCCTCCGCCGGTGATCAGGCGGTTAGCACACGGTAGTGGTGATGCCCGGACGCGCATACAGGGGCATGTTCTATGCCGGTCACGGTTTTCCCTACCGTCGGGGCGATATCCGGGGATACCCGATGCTGCATTGCGGTTGCGCCGACTGTGCAGTCTGTGGTCGAGCTCATACGATTCACGGGTATGACGAGCATCCGGGCGCGGGTGCCGGACTCGACTCAACCCAGGGAGCGCTTCATGACCGATGTGCAAGCGTCACACGGAGATGATCCGGTCAGCCTGCGCGTGCTTGAGGCGCTGGACCACGGCGTGGTTGTCACCGATGCGGCGGAGCGCGTTGTCTACCTGAATCCTGCCGCAGCAGCGCTTACGGGGCGATCGGCGGGTAGCGCCGTGGGACAGCCATTGTCCAAGGTGCTGGCCTGTGTCGATCCCGCTGACCGGCGGCCGGCGCCGATCCTCGTCGATGGTGGCGAGTCCGACCGGTGTAATGGCGATGGGCGCCTCCTGCTGCGCGGGGATGGCGGTGAGGCGATCATCAGCGATACCGTCACCGTGCTGCGTGACGCGGACGGTGCCCATACGGGCTACGTCGTGGTGATCCAGGACGCTCGGCATCTGCGGGAGCTGGTTTACCAGGCGACCCACGATCCGCTGACAGGGCTGATGAACCGTCGCGAGTTCGAACGCCGGCTCTGGCTGACCGTCGAGGAGAGCCGGCGCGATGGTGTGGTGATGGCGTGGTGCACGCCATGTGTTTCGTTGATCTGGACTGTTTCAAGAGCGTCAACGATAACGCCGGGCACGCCGCCGGCGATGCCGTGCTCGGCTGTCTGGCACGCGCCATGCGCCTGTTCCTCCGTGATGGTGACATCGTCGGCCGCCTGGGCGGTGACGAGTTCGGGGTCCTTCTGCGGCACTGCCCGCTGGAGGTGGCCGTCCAGCTGGCGGATGGTCTCCGGGAGCTGGTGCCGCGGATCAGGCAACGGTGGGGGCGGCAGACGCTCACCGTCCGCGCCAGTATCGGGGTGCTCTCTATCGACGGTACTGTCGCCGATCCCGGCGATGCCTTGCGCAAGGCGGACATCGCCTGCTATGTCGCGAAATCAGGTGGGCGCAATGCCGTCCACGTGTACTCTGGAGAAACCTGGAGCCATGTCCGGGAGAACCGACGGTGGCGCGATCCACCGGACGCCGAACCCTGATCGCCAGGCAGTGCCGGAACCATCGCTGCCCGAAGAAGGGCTCGACTCGATCGTCGAGAACGCGCCGGATCTCATCGTCCGGTTTGATCGCGCCTTACGTCACGTCTACGTCAATGCCAGGGTGGAGCGCACACTGGGCTTGCCGCGGGACAGCATTCTCGGGCGCACGAACCGGGAGCTGGGGTTCCCGGAATCCCTGGTGGCGACCTGGGAGGGTGCCCTGCGCACAGCTTTTGACACCGGGCAGCCGCAGCGGCTGGAGTTCGCCGTGCCGGAGGAGGACGAAGACCACGGGGGGCGGTTGTACGAATCCCGGATCGTCCCGGAGTACGATGCAGACGGCCGCGTTCGTTCGGTCCTCGGTTTTACCCGGGATGTCACCCCCTTCCGGGAGGTCATCGCCGCCTGGCAGCACGACGAGGGCCCCTACCGATTGACCCTGGATGCGGCCCAAGCGGGCATCTTCGTGATACAGGACATGCGCTTTCGCTACGTCAACCCGGCGCTGGCCCAACTGTTCGGCTACACGCCGGACGAGATGGAAGAGCGTATGGGCCCGTTGGACCTGGTTTTGCCGGAGTACCGCGAGGAAGTCGAGCAGCGCGTGCGTGCGCGGATTGATGGGGTGGTCGGAGTGCCTTACGAGGTACCATGCCTTGCCCGGGACGGCGGCGTGCGGCAGGTGGTTGCCTGGGGCGTGGGCATGCGTTATCGCGGACGCCCGGCGACCATCGGCACGGCCATCGACGTCACCGATCAGCGACGCGCGGAGCGGGCGCTGCGCAAGCAGGAAGAGCAGTTGCGGATGATTACCTCGCAGCTGCCGTGCCTCCTCTGGACCACTGACCGCGGGCTGCGGCTGGAGCACATTAGTGGGGCCGCTCAGGATGACCTGGAGCCGTGGCTGAATGCGCGGGCCGGGATGCGGCTGGACGAGGCACTGGGTCCGTTGCCGGGCGACGCGCGCACGGGCCAGCGCTTCCTTGCCGCGCATCAAAGGGCCATCGACGGGGGGGTGGAGTCACTGGACTGCGAACTGGCCGGCCGCGTCTACGACATCCGTATCGAACCCCGTCATGACCGGGGAGGCCGTGTCTCGGGGGTGATCGGGCTGGCAGTGGATATCACCTCGCGCAAGGAGGCAGAAGACCAGTTGCGCACCCTCCAGGCAGAGCTGGCCCGGGTGATGCGGGTTGGCATGCTGGAGGGGCTGGCCTCAGGGCTGGCGCACGAACTCAATCAGCCGTTGTCGGCGATCATCAGTTATGCGGATGTGTGTCGTAGGCGGGTCGATGATGCCCACGGCGGGGAATTGATCGACAAGGTCATCACCCAGGGGCGCCGCGCAGCGGCGATCGTCCAGCGCATGCGCCGACTGGTGCGCAAGGCGCCGGTGGAACGTGCCGCCGTGGACATCAACGCATTGGTGCGGGAATCGGAGGCGTTTGTCGACTGGCAGGCGCGGGAGCAGGGTAGTGGTATCATTCTTGAGCTCGATGACACGATACCACCCGTTCTCGGTGATACCGTCCAGATTCAGCAGGTTCTGCTCAACCTCGTGCGCAATGCCATGGATGCCCTGCAGAGTTCGGACCAGCGGGAGCGGTGGCTGACCATCTGCACCCGGACCGTGCCCGAGAATGGTCAGGTCTTCGCCGAGGTGCGTGTTCAGGATACCGGCCCGGGCATCTCGGAGAGCACGAGAGAGCGGCTGCTGGATCCCCTTTTCACGACTCGCCACGACGGCCTCGGGTTCGGGCTGCCCATCAGTGACATGATCGTCCAGTCCCACGGTGGCCGGCTGGTTCTCCCGGAGGCCGGCGCCGGGCCGACGTTCCGGTTTACGCTGCCGTTGTACCGGCGTGGCCTGCCACGGGGCTACAGGTAGGTGTCAACAATGCGCACCAGTTCGTACATCGTGTGTGCCCGCAGCTTGTCCATGACGTTCCGTCGATGGGCTTCCACCGTGGAGATGCTGATGCCGAGTTCGTCGGCGATCACGCGGTTGTAATGGCCCTGCGAAATGCGCGCGAGGACCTGCCTTTCCCGCTCTGTCAGCAGAGCCACTCGGGCGCGTTCGGTTTCAATGCGCTGTTGTTCCCTGCGACGCTGGTCGTCCAGGTCCAGGGCCTGCCGCACGAGGGCTTCCAGTGCGCGGGCGTCGAAAGGCTTCTGCAGGAAGTCCAGAGCGCCCGCCTTGATGGCGCGCACGGCCATGGGCACGTCGCCGTGGCCGGTGACGACGATAACCGGCAAGGTGCTGCCTGCGCCCGCGAGGCGGGCCTGAAGATCGAGGCCGCTGAGGCCGGGCATGCGGACGTCTACCAATACGCAGCCGCGAAGGTTGGGCCTGTATGCGTCGAGGAACGTCTGCGCTTCCGGAAAACCCCGGGTTCCGATCCCTCGTGACTGAAGCAGCAACTCCGTGGACTCCCGTACCGCCGGGTCGTCGTCGACGATGAACACGGTTGGCTCCGTCGTCATCGGTCAGCGTGTCGCCTCCGTGTCTGCTCTGCTCCCTGCAGCTACAGGGGCTTCGGGAGGTTTCCCCGGTCGCGGGGTTGCGTGCTGGTATAAGCGCATACAGGTTTGCTGGAGCAGTGCGAATGCTTCCAGGGCGGAATGCTGGCGCCGGCGGGGCGACCAATCCAGTGCGCGGGCCGAGCGCAGCCATTCCTGAAATGCCGGTGCAGGGGGCATAGGAGTCTCCTCGCGGTTCTTATCGCCGCTCAGGCTGGCGGCTTCAGTATAGACTCTAGGCGGCTCGCGCCGGTGGGTAAATGTGGAATGCCCTGCATCGAATAGGGGTTTCCCCCAACGGGGTGCTGAATGGCTGATCGATTACTATACTGAAAAAGGCGCCAAGCGCCGACCCGGGGAGGCCCCCGGGCGCGGGAGGACGGCTCACGCAGGTGCACCATGACCCGCAAAGCGGCCAGCAAAGTCTTTGCGGTAGGCCTTGATGGGCCTGCCGCCGCCGCACTGGAGGCGTTGTTCGCATCAGTGCGGGTCGAGGTCGTGCTGTTCCGTTCCTTCCACAGTCTCCTCCCGCATGTCAGTCCGCAGAGCCGCGGTTGTCTCCTGGTCAATTCCGATCGTGAGCCAGGTGATGTGGCCAGCATCGTTCGTACGCTGTGCCACCGTGCCGTTCGGTTACCCGTGATCTGTCTGTCCGAATCCGGCGACGTGCCGGCGGCGGTGCGTGCGCTCAAAGGCGGTGCGCTCGATTTTCTGGAGGCGCCCGTGAACGATCAGGTGCTCATCGATGCCGTCAATGAAGCCTTCGAAGTGGATCGTGCCACCTGGCATGCCCAGCAGTATCGTGCCCAGCTCCGGCAACGCTTCAGGACGCTTACGCCCCGGGAGTGGGACGTGGTCGGCCCCATGGTGCGTGGCTGGTCCAACAGGGACATTGCGGACGGGCTTGGCCTTAGCCCCAAGACTATCGAGGTCCACCGGGCCAGAATCCTGTCCAAGACCGCATCCAGCTCGCTGACCGATCTCATCCGGACGGCCATTCGCTGCGATCTGCTGCACGAGGCGGCCGCCAGGAGCCAGTCACATCAATGATCCGACCGTGGTATCGGCGGCCACGGGTGGGCCGGTCAGCGCAACGCGGAGAGATCCACGGCGAGGCCGTGATCACAGTGTTCCCAGCAGTGCGGGTTGCGGGCGTCGTTATGCATGGCCAGCACGATTCCCTGGGACGCTGCGAAGTCCACGCACGCCAGCGCATCCTGCCGGCTCCGGCACTGGATGATGAGTGCCGGGCAGTCGCCGGTGCGCCGGGCTGTGCCGGACTCCTCCAGCGGGAACCGGAACTCCCCGCTCACGCGCAGAGCAAGGGCGGCCACGTTCACGGGCACAAGGGCGCCGTCCGTGGCCCGGCGCATGGTGAGTTCGAGCATGGCGCACCTCCTGGGTCGTTCCTGCGGGTTACTTCAACTGTAGGGCGGTCAGCATCGCTGCGCATTGGGGAAAACCGGTAGCGGGAGTATGGGGAGAACCGGTAGATCGAGGGGCAAACCATTGAATTCCATCCAGGCGGTGAACCCGGCGTTTGCGGCCATCACGGGTTTCGAGAGGACTCGGCGGTAGAGGTATCATCCGCCTCGCCGTCGCCGAAGCGGTCCCGCAACAGGTGCAGCAGCCCCTGGGTGGACGGGTCGAAATCGGTGACGTTGGTGTCGATGCGCTCGCTGATCTCGCCGGCGATGCGCTTGCCCAGTTCCACGCCCCACTGATCGAAGGAGTTGATGTTCCAGATCACGCCCTGAACGAACACCTTGTGTTCATAGAGCGCGATCAGGGCGCCCAGGTTGCGGGGCGTGAGCTCGTCCAGCAGCAGTGTGCTGGAGGGGCGGTTGCCCGGGCAGCTGTACGGATCCAGTCGGCTGCCGGTCTGGCTGCCCTCCATGAAGGCGTTGGCCTGGGCGAGCATGTTGGTGAGCAGGGCGAAGTGGTGCTCCTCGAAGCCGGGCTCGGGCTTCAGCGAGGCGATGAAATCGATGGGCACGTAGCGGGTGCCCTGGTGCAGGAGCTGGAAGAAGGCGTGCTGGCCGTTGGAGCCGGTCTGCCCCCAGACGATGGGCCCCGTCTTGTAGTTCACCGGGTGGCCGAAGATGTCCACCGATTTGCCGTTGGACTCCATGTCCAGCTGCTGCAGGAATGACGGCAACTGATTCAGTGCCTGGTCGTAGGGGACGATGGCGTGGGTCTCGGCGCCCACGAAGTTGATGTACCAGATGCCGATCAGCGCCATGAGCACGGGCATGTTTTCGGCGTTGGGTGCTTCCAGGAAGTGGCGGTCCATCTCGTGGGCACCGCGGAGCATGTCCATGAAGCCGTCGAAGCCGATGGCCAGGGCGATGGGCAGGCCGATGGATGACCACATGGAGTAGCGCCCGCCCACCCAGGCCCAGAACTCGAAGATGTTCTCCTCGCGGATGCCGAACTCCGTGGCCGCCTTGCGGTTGGTGGAAGCAGCGACGAAGTGGGCACCGATGTCGGCGTCATCGCCCGCGTTCTCCAGGAACCAGCGCCGGGCGGTGCGCGCGTTCAGCAGCGTTTCCTGGGTGGAGAACGTCTTGGTGGAGACGATGAACAGCGTGGTGGCCGGATCGAGACCCTTGAGGACCTTCTGGATGTGGGTGCCGTCCACGTTGGAGACGAAGTGGAAGTTCAGCTCCGGGTGGCGCTGGTTCAGAAGCGCGCGGCAGGCCATGTTGGGGCCCAGATCCGAGCCGCCGATGCCGATGTTGACCACGTCGCGGATGCGCTGGCCGCTGTGGCCCGTCCACTCGCCGTTGCGCACGGCGTCCGAGAAGCGGTGGATCTGCTCCCAGGAGCGGTGGATCTCGGGCATCACGTCCTTGCCGTCGGCGTGGTAGACGGGTTGGTCGCTGACGTTGCGCAGGGCGGTGTGCAGCACCGGCCGGTCCTCGGTGACGTTGATGATGTCGCCGGAGAACATCTGCGCGCGCCGCTGCACGAGCGCCGAGTGATCGGCCAGTTCCAGCAGCTTGGCGAGCACGGTGTCCGAGATCTGATGTTTGGAATAGTCCAGGAACAGCCCCCCGACGCGCAGGCTCATCTTCTCGAAACGCTTCGGATCGGCGGCGAAGTAGTCGCGGATGCGGTCGTTCTCGGTTTCCCGGTACAGGCGCTGCAGAGCCTGCCACGTCACGCTTCGGGTCAGTTGAAACATGGTGTGTCGCTCCGACAGGTATTGTGTGTGACCGGCGCTCTCATGCCTCTTCGTGCCAGCAGTAACCGCCTCGGCCCACCAGGGCGCTGGATGCCGCCGGCCCCCAGGTGCCGGCAGTGTACGTCTTGGGTCTGTCACCCTGCTGGTCCCAGGCGTCGAGAATGGGCTCGATCCAGCGCCATGCGGCGTCCACCTCGTCGCGGCGCATGAACAGCGTCAGCTTGCCGCGCAGGCAGTCCATAAGCAGCCGCTCGTGGGCGTCCGCCTTGCGCGTGGTGAAGGTCTGGGCGAAGTCCAGGTTCAGGGCCACCGGGCGCAGCTGCATGTCGTCGCCCGGGGCCTTGGCCATGAGGTAGAGCTCCACGCCCTCGTCCGGCTGCAGGGTGATCACCAGCCGGTTCGGCATGGGCATGGAGCTCTCGCTGAAGATGGAGTGGGGCACTTCGCGGAAGTTGACCACCACCTCGGCCACGCGCTCCTGCATGCGCTTACCCGTGCGCAGATAGAAGGGCACGCCGGCCCAGCGCCAGGTGTCGATTTCCGCCTTCAGGGCCACGAACGTCTCGGTGGTGCTGTCCGGGGCGACGCCGTCCTCTTCCAGGTAGCCGGGAACGGACGCCCCCTCGATGGCGCCGGCCTTGTACTGTCCGCGCACGCTGTTCTTGATGGCGTCACGACCCGTGAGCGGATGCAGGGCACGCAATACCTTCAGCTTCTCGTCGCGAACGGCATCCGGGTTGATGCTGGTGGGCGGCTCCATGGCGATGATGCACAGCAGTTGCAGTAGATGGTTCTGCACCATGTCGCGCAGTGCGCCTGTGCTCTCGTAGAACGAACCGCGGCCTTCCACGCCTACCTGCTCGGCCAGGGTGATCTGTACGTCGCGGATGCTGGAGCGGTTCCACAACGGCTCGAACAGCGCATTGCCGAAGCGCAGGGCGATGAGGTTCTGCACCGCCTCCTTACCCAGGTAGTGGTCGATGCGGTAGATCTGGTGCTCGGCGAAGACCCTGGCTACCTCGCGGTTGATGTGCTCGGCACTCTCCAAGTCGTGCCCGAGGGGCTTTTCAAGCACCACGCGGGCGTTCTCCGTGGCCAGGCCGGCGGTGCCCAGGTGGTGGCAGATCCCGGTGAACAGGGAAGGTCCGGTGGAGAGGTAGAACACCCGCGTGCGCGTCGGGTGCTCGTCCAGCCGCTCCGCCAGGGGCAGAAAGTCCGCCTCGCGAGTGACGTCGACGCAGATGTAGTCGAGTCGCTCGGCGAAGGAGGCCCACACGGCCTCCGAAAACGCCGCGCCGACATGGCTCTCGCACGCGTCCCGCGCGTTGGCCACGTAGTCGTCGCGACTGATGGCGTGGCGCGACGCCGCGATGATGCGTCCTTCGTCACACAGGGCACCGTCCTGATGCCGGTGGTAGAGCGCCGGCATCAGCTTGCGCATGGCCAGGTCGCCATTGCCGCCAAAGATGACCATGTCGAACGGTTGGACTTCGGGCACGTGGCTCTCCTCCGTGGTCCTGCGGCTCGGGTGCCGATTGTTTCCGGCTTGATACGGGTGTGTTCCGTCTG
The DNA here is from genome assembly GCF_048323695.1 of Aquisalimonas sp. APHAB1-3. Lineage (NCBI taxonomy): Bacteria > Pseudomonadati > Pseudomonadota > Gammaproteobacteria > Chromatiales > Ectothiorhodospiraceae > Aquisalimonas > Aquisalimonas sp. APHAB1-3. Next base: position 126,212 of record NZ_JBLWFT010000007.1, read on the forward strand.
GTGTCGCCGCGTTGATTCTTGATCGACTGGATTTGTAGCAAAACTACAGATAGAAAGAAAGGGTCTTCGCCAGAAGGCTGAGGGTGTTACGGCTGCATTGGCTTCGGCTGCGCAGCCCGGCTGCGTCGGCAAATGGCCGGATCCGGGCTCATGGTTTGTAGTAACGCAACAGAATGCTTCCAGAATTCCCCTTCCAGTCGCACCCGGGCCCGATGCGGTGGCTCCGAGGGCGCATTAGCCAGTGCTGCCGTCCTGCACCCGTTTCTCCGCCAGGTTGCGCTTGGTCTTCTCCAGTGATGTGGCCAGCTCAGGGCCGCGCCGCAGGGCAACGCCCACGGCGAGGATGTCGCAGATGGTCAGGTGCGCGATGCGGGAGGTCATGGGCGTGTAGGTGTCGGTGTCCTCGTTGACATCGGCGTAGAGGGCGACCGTGCTGCGGTTGGCCAGCGGCGAGCCGCAGGCGGTAATGGCGATGACGTGTGCGCCTGCTTCCAGCGCCAGCTCGGCGCTGCGGATGAGCTCCGCCGAGCGGCCGGTATGGGAGATGGCAACCACCACGCTCTCCGGAGGCAGGATCGCCGCCGACATGCCGTGGGTGTGGGCGTCGGAGTAGGCGATGGTCGGTACGCCGAGGCGGAAAAACTTGTGCTGGGCATCCTGGGCGACGATGCCGGATGCGCCATGGCCGTAGAACTCGATCCGTGGTGCGGCGGCGAGCAGGTCGATGGCCCGCTCCACGCCGTCCGTGTTCAGGTGGTTGCGCGCCTGTACCAGCGTGGCGATGGCACGGTCGAAGAGCTTGGCCGAGAGGTTGTCGGCGCTGTCGCCGATATCCACGCCGCTGGAGATGTAAGGAATGTCGCTCGCCAGACTGCCGGCGAGTCGGAGCTTGAAGTCCTGGAAGCCGGCACAGCCAACGGCCCGGCAGAACCGGATCACGGTGGGTTCGCTGACGCCGGCTTTCTCGGCGATGGCGGCGATGGAGGCGCTCACCACGGTTGCCGGGTGCTCCAGCACCAGATCAGCGACTTTCTGTTCCGAGCGCCGCAGTTCCGAACGCAGCGCCTTGATTCTCGTGAGCATGGTCGGTTGTCTGCGTGCCGTGGCCAAAGCCGTTTACAAGTGGTTCGGATCGAGTATATCACCCGGCCTGCGCCGGGGCTCAGGGCGCCCAGTACACGTGTACCGGCGTGCTGTGCTGGTGCAGCACGGCACGTACCGGCATCGCGTGCGCATCCTCGCCCGCCAGGGCCTGCCGGTACACGTCCCATTTGTCCGCACCGGTGATGTGCAGGGCCAGGTAGCGTGCGTTCAGAATGGCCGGCAGCGTGAGGCTCATGCGTGCATGGGGTGCGGCCTCCGGGGTCACGGGGATGCACAGCTGCGAGCCGGCCGGATCCAGGCCTGCGGCCAGTGCCGGAGTGTGCGGGAACAGCGAGGCCGTATGGCCGTCGCTGCCCATGCCCAGCACCACCACATCCAGTGGCCACGACAACCTGCGCAGGCGCTCTTCGCATTCCCTCGCGCCGGCTTCAGGTGACGGTGCCGGCGTTTTCAGGGGGGTGAAGCGCGCGCCGGCGGCATTGCCCTGGAGCAGCGTCTCGCGGACCAGGCGTTCGTTGCTGTCATCGTGGTCCGGGGCAACCCAGCGCTCGTCCGCCAGGATCACATCGATGCGTGTCCAGGGCAGCTCCGTGGCGCTCAGCGCGCGAAACAGCGGGACCGGCGTGTTCCCGCCGGACACCACTAGGCTCGCCCTCGGGCTGTATTCGAGCCCGGTATTCAGTGCGGTCGTGACCGCCGTCGTCAGGTCGGCCGCGAGGGTGTCGCGGTCCTCGTAGCAGTGTTCCACAGGGGGGTTGGCGGTGTCTGGGTTGGTCATGGCCTGGTATTCCGCGTTGGTGCTGTGGTGGCTCTGTAGTAAGACTACAAGATTGGTGGATTGCTATCCATGGTTATTCGCGGATTCACCGTCTTGCGTTTCCTGGTTCGGCGTTCTAGCATGTAGTAAAGCTACATAATCGCCCGGTTGCCTTCGGGACCGTGCTTGCAGGAGGAGGACGGGAGGAATGACCCAGCTCAACGAGACCCTGGTCCGGGTGACCGAGGGCGTCACGGAGCGCAGCCGTGACACGCGCCGGGCGTACCTGGACGCGGTCAGCCGTGCCGCGGATGATCAGCCCCAGCGCGGCGCACTCTCGTGCACGAACCTGGCACACGGTTTCGCTGCGTCGCCTGATTCGGACAAGGACGCCCTGAAGCAGATGCACTGGCCCAACGTGGCCATTGTCTCCGCCTACAATGACATGCTCTCCGCGCACCAGCCCCTGGGCGCCTTTCCCGGCATCATCAAGCAGGCGGCGCGCGAGGTGGGCGCCACGGCGCAGTTTGCCGGCGGCGTGCCGGCCATGTGCGACGGCGTCACCCAGGGTCAGCCGGGCATGCAGCTGTCGCTGTTCAGCCGCGACGTGATCGCCATGTCCACGGCTGTCGCGCTGTCCCACAACATGTTCGACGCCACCCTGTGCCTGGGCGTGTGCGACAAGATCGTGCCGGGGCTGCTGATCGGTGCGCTGAGCTTCGGCCATCTGCCGACCATCTTCGTGCCCGGTGGCCCCATGCCCTCCGGATTGCCGAATCAGGAGAAGGCGCGCATCCGCCAGGAGTTCGCCCAGGGGAAAATCGGCCGCGACGCACTGCTGGAGGCGGAGAGCCAGTCCTACCACAGCCCCGGCACCTGTACCTTCTATGGCACTGCCAACAGCAACCAGCTGGTGCTGGAGTTCATGGGCCTGCACTTGCCGGGCTCCGCATTCGTCAACCCCGATACCCCCCTGCGCTTTGCGCTCACCGCCGAGGCCGCGCGCCGGGCGGCGGGGCTGACGCGCCTGGGTGGCGACTACACGCCCATCAGCCGCGTGGTGGACGAGAAGGCCGTGATCAACGGCATCGTCGGCCTCCTGGCCAGTGGTGGTTCCACCAATCACACCATGCATCTCGTGGCCACGGCCCGCGCCGCCGGCATCATTGTGGACTGGGACGACTTCGATGCCCTGTCGCGGGCGGTGCCACTCATGGCCCGCGTCTACCCCAACGGCGAGGCGGATGTGAATCATCTGCACGCCGCCGGCGGCACCGGCCTCATGATCCGCGAGCTGCTGGACGCCGGCCTGCTTCACGAGGACGTGAGCACGGTCATGGGCCCGGGGTTGCGGCACTACACCCGTGAGCCGTTCCTGGATGGCGGCCGGGTGGTTTGGCGGGAGACGCCGGCGACCTCCGGGGACCTTTCCGTGCTGCGCCCCGTGGCCAATCCGTTCGATGGCCAGAGCGGGTTGCGGCTGGTGTCCGGCAATCTCGGCCGTGGGGTGATCAAGACTTCGGCGGTGAAGGACGCGCATCGGGTGGTGGAAGCGCCGGCCCGGGTGTTCCCCAGCCAGGATGCGCTGCTTGCCGCCTTCAAGGCCGACGAACTCAACGGTGACATGGTTGCCGTGCTGCCGTTCCAGGGCCCGCGCGCCTGCGGCATGCCGGAGCTGCACAAGCTCACGCCGACCCTGGGTGTCCTGCAGGACCGGGGGCACCAGGTCGCGCTGGTGACTGATGGGCGCATGTCCGGCGCCTCCGGCAAGGTGCCCGCTGCCATCCACATGTCGCCGGAGTGCCTGGGCGGCGGGCCGCTGGGCAAGGTGCGTGATGGCGACATGATTCGCCTCGACAGTCGCTCTGGCGTCGTCGATGCGCTTGTGGACGCCGATGAATGGGCACGCCGTGAGGCCACCACGCCGGATCTGGCGCCCGAGCACACCGGTCTTGGCCGGGACCTGTTCGACACCTTCCGCGCGACGACCTCGAACGCCGAATCCGGGGCCATGAGCATCATGCTTGCCGGTGCCCTGCGTGCGCCCACGGCGGAAGAGGAGGTTCGGTGATGGCCGTTGACGGTGAGCAGGGTCCGACAGCAGGGGGGCGCGCGACCATGGACATGCGGAGCATCATGGCCGCCGCCCCGGTGATCCCGGTGCTCCGTATCGACGACCCGGCGCACGCGGTGCCGCTGGCGTGGGCGCTTGTGGATGGCGGCCTGCCGGTGCTGGAGATCACGCTGCGCACCCCGTGTGCCATGGACGCCGTCGCCGCCATGATCCGCGAGGTACCGGACGCCATCGTCGGTGTCGGCACGATCCTCCAGCCGGAGGATTTGCGTCGGGCGGCGAATGCCGGCGCGGCCTTTGCCGTGAGTCCGGGCCTGACGCCGGCCCTGGCCGACGCCGCCCGGGACAGTGGCTTGCCATTCCTGCCGGGGGTGATGACGCCTGGCGAAGCAATGCAGGCGCGTGAGTACGGCTTCCGCGAGCTCAAGCTCTTCCCCGCCGAACAGGCCGGCGGCGTGCCCATGCTCAAGGCGCTCGCAGGCCCGCTTCCGGATCTGACGTTCTGCCCCACGGGCGGCGTTACGCAGGTGTCGTTCGCCGACTACCTGGCGCTACCCAACGTCGCCTGTGTGGGCGGCTCCTGGCTGGCGCCGGCGGATCGCGTCGCGGTCGGGGACTGGGGCGGCATCAAGGCGTTGGCGGCTGCCGCAGCCGCCTCGGCGCACATCTGATACATGATCGAGGAGAGTTCATCATGACGTATCGTATTGCCATCAATGGTTACGGGCGCATCGGCCGCAACGTGCTGCGGGCGCTGTACGAGAGCGGCCGTACCAACGAGATGGAAATCGTCGCCATCAACGACCTGGGCGACGCCGCGACCAATGCTCACCTTACCCGCCACGACACCGTGCACGGCCGGTTCAACGTCGATGTGCAGGTGGACGGCAACGACATGATCGTCAACGGCGACCGCATCCGTGTCGTGGCCGAGCGCGACCCGGCGAACCTTCCCTGGCGCGAGTTGGGCGTCGATGCGGTGATGGAGTGCACGGGGCTGTTCACCAGCAAGGCCAAGGCCGCTGCCCACCTGGAAGCAGGCGCGCGCAAGGTGGTGATCTCGGCGCCGGGCGGTAGCGACGTGGACGCCACGGTGGTCTACGGGGTCAACGACAACACGCTCACCGCCGATCACCAGGTGATCTCCAATGCCTCCTGCACCACCAACTGCCTGGCACCGGTGGTGAAACCGCTGCACGAGGGCATCGGTGTCGAGCACGGGCTGATGACCACCATCCACTCCTACACCAACGACCAGGTGCTCTCGGACGTCTACCACTCGGATTTGCGCCGGGCGCGCTCGGCCACCCAGTCCATGATTCCCACCAAGACCGGTGCCGCGGCGGCGGTGGGGCTGGTTCTGCCGGAGCTGGACGGCCGACTGGACGGTTTCGCCGTGCGCGTGCCCACCATCAACGTCTCGCTGGTGGATCTCACGTTTACCGCTGCGCGCGAGACCACGGTGGAGGAGGTGAACAGTGTGCTGCGTCAGGCCGCCGAGGGGTCGCTCAAGGGCATTCTCGCCGTGAACGACGAGCCGCTGGTGTCCATGGATTTCAACCACGATCCGGTATCGTCAACGTATGATCCGTTCATGACGCGGGTCTCGGAAGGCCGGTTGGTGAAAGTCTGCGCCTGGTACGACAATGAGTGGGGTTTCTCCAATCGCATGCTCGACACCACGCGGGCCTTGCTGGACGCCGCCGGCTGAGGGTGGCGGAGCGATCACAAGGAAAACGGAGGAGACGCCCATGCCGCGCCGTACCAAGATTGTAGCCACCCTGGGGCCGGCCACCGACGCGCCCGGCGTGCTGGAGAAGATCATCCACGCCGGCGTCGACGTGGTTCGCCTGAATTACTCCCACGGTGCCGCCGCCGACCACCAGGCCCGGGTCCGCGCGTTGCGCGAGGCGGCCGAACGGGTGGGTCGGGACGTGGGCGTACTGGCTGACCTGCAGGGGCCGAAGATCCGCGTGGATCGCTTCCGTGACGGTGCGGTGACTCTGGAGGAGGGCGATGCCTTCTGCCTGGATGCCGAGCTGGCTCCGGACGCCGGTGACCAGCAGCAGGTGGGCGTGGCGTACAAGAACCTGCCCAACGACGTGGGACCTGGCGACCTCCTGCTGCTGAACGACGGGCTCATCACCATGCGCGTCGAAGAGGTGGCCGGCTCGCGCGTGCACTGCCGTGTGGAGCTGGGCGGCGAGCTGTCCAACAACAAGGGCATCAACCGCCAGGGCGGCGGCCTTTCCGCCGACGCACTCACCGACAAGGATCGGGACGACCTGCGGTCTGCGGCGGAGCTGGGCGTGGACTACATCGCCGTCTCCTTTCCCCGCTCGGCAGCGGATATCGAACTGGCGCGCTCCCTGCTGAAGGAGGCCGAGTCGGATGCCGGCATTGTCGCCAAGATCGAGCGTGCCGAGGCGGTGGAGGCCATCGACGAGATCACCCTGGCGTCGGACGCCGTGATGGTCGCCCGCGGCGATCTGGCCGTGGAGATCGGCGATGCGGAGCTGCCGGGCGTACAGAAGCACATCATCGCCACCGCCCTGCGACTGAACCGCTCAGTGATCACGGCCACGCAGATGATGGAGTCCATGATCGAGCACCCCATGCCCACCCGGGCCGAGGTGCTGGATGTGGCCAACGCCGTCATGGACGGCACCGACGCGGTGATGCTCTCCGCCGAGACCGCTGCCGGCAAGTACCCGGTGCGCACCGTCGAGGCCATGGCGCGCGTATGCGTGGGTGCCGAGGCGCAGGTGACCACCCAGCGCTCCACCCATCGCATGGACTCGGACTTCGAGCGCATCGACGAGGCCATCGCCATGGCCACCATGTATACCGCCAACCACCTGCACGCGGACGCCATCATCGCGCTCACCGAATCCGGTGCCACCACCCTGTGGATGTCGCGCATCAGCTCCGGCATCCCCATCTACGCACTCACGCGCCATGAGCGCACCCTTCGGCGGGTCACCCTCTACCGGGACGTCTATCCCGTGGCCTTCGACATCATGCACACCGATCCGAACCACGTGATCGCCGATGCTCTGGAGACCATGCGCGCCAGCGGCGCCGTGCACGACGGCGACACGGTAATCGTCACCAAGGGGGACTTCACCGGCATTCCCGGCAGCACCAACACCATGCGTATCGTCAAAGTGGGCGAGGAGCTCCACCGGGGGCAGTAGACCGCCGGGCGAATGGCAAACCAGTGCGCTTCTGTGCTGTGATACGTAGACAGCACTGGTCAGGACTCTGCCGTATGAACAACCCGCACGCGCCCGAAGGCACCCTCACTTCCACCCACTGGGGAACGTATCGCGTCCAGACCCGTGATGGTCGGGTGACCGCCCTCACGGGCTTCGAAAAGGACGCCGACCCGTCGCCCATCGGGCAGGGCATCGTCGACGTGCTCGAAGGCCCCCTGCGCATCGACGCCCCCATGGTGCGCCGCGGTTGGCTGGAGCACGGGCCCGGCCCTGCATGCGGCGCCCGCGGGCGGGACGAGTTCGTGGAAGTCTCCTGGCCCCTTGCCATTGAACTGGTGGCGGGTGAGCTGGCGCGGGTGCGCGACCAGTACGGCAACGAGGCCATCTACGGCGGCTCCTACGGCTGGTCCAGTGCGGGGCGCTTCCACCACGCCCAGAGCCAGCTCAAGCGGTTTCTCAACAGCATCGGCGGCTACACCACGTCGGTGAACACCTACAGTTACGCCGCGGCGGAAGTCACCCTGCCTTACGTGCTTGGCGACTTCTACTCCATGATCAACGGCGCCACCAGCTGGGACGTCATCCGCGAACACACCGGCCTGTTCGTCGCCTTTGGTGGCGTGCCGCTGAAGAACGGCCAGGTCACCAACGGCGGCGTTAGCCGGCATGTGCAGCGCCAGGGGCTGCTGAGCGCCGCCGAGGCCGGCGTGAAAGTGGTGAACGTCAGCCCGCTGCGTTCAGACGTGCTGGACGAGGCGCGGATGGAGTGGTGCGCCCTCCGCCCCGGAACGGACGTGGCGCTGCTGCTCGCCATTGCCCACACGCTCGACAACGAGGGGCTGGCGAATCGGGCGTTTCTCGACCGGTACACGGTGGGATTTGATCGCTTCCGCGCCTACTTCCAGGGCGAAGTGGACGGCGTGCCGAAGACGCCCGAGTGGGCGGCGGAGAAGACCGGCCTGGCCGCCGATCGGATCCACGCCCTGGCCGTCGAGATGGCGTCTCAGCGCACCATGATCTCGGTGAGCTGGTCGCTGACGCGCCAGGACAATGGCGAGCAGCCCTACTGGGCGGCCATCGCCGTCGCCGCCATGCTGGGTCAGCTGGGCACCCCCGGCGGCGGGATCGGCTTTGGATACAGTGCCATGAACGCCATCGGCGACAACTACCGGGGCATCCCCGGCGCCGCACTGCCCCAGGGCCGTAATCCGGTGGAGCGGTTCATCCCCGTGGCGCGCATCAGCGACATGCTGCTGCAGCCCGGCGAGACGTTCGAGTACAACGGCATGACCGGCACCTACCCGGACATCCGACTGGTGTACTGGGCCGGGGGCAACCCGTTCCACCACCACCAGGACCTGGTCAGGCTGCGCGAGGCCTGGCAGCGGCCCGATACCGTGATCGCCCACGAGTGGTGCTGGAATGCCCACGCGAAACACGCCGACATCGTGCTGCCCGCCAACACCTCGCTTGAGCGCAACGACATCGCGCTGTCGGTGCGGGAGCCGTTCCTGATCTACATGGAACAGGCCATCGAGTCGGTGGGGCAGAGCATGGCCGACTACGACATCTTCACCTCGATCGCCGACGCCCTGGGTGCGCGGGAGGCTTTCACCGAAGAGCGTGACGAGGCCGCGTGGCTGGAATACCTGTATGCGGGCACCCGCGAGCGGGCGGCAACGAACGGCGTCCAGCTGCCGGAGTTCGCTACGCTGAAAGCACAGGGGTGGTTCGAGGCGCCGGCCCTGGACGAGCCGCAGGTGTTGTTGAAGGCGTTCCGCGAAGACCCGGACGCCAACCCGCTGAAAACCCCCAGCGGGCGCATCGAGATCTTCTCCGAGACCGTGGCCGGGTTCGGCTACGCGGAGTGCCCCGGTTACCCGTTCTGGAAGGACCCGGTGGAGTGGCTCGGCGCGGCGGACGCCACCACACCGCTGCACCTGATCTCCAACCAGCCGGCCACGAAGCTGCACTCCCAGCTTGACCACGGCCAGCACAGCAGAAGCGGCAAGCGCAACGGTCGCGAGCCCGTGGTGATCCACCCCGACGATGCCGCGCCGCGCGGTATCCGCGACGGCAGCCCGGTGCGGCTGTTCAACGAGCGCGGCAGTTGCCTGTGCACGGCGGTTGTCAGTGACGAGGTGCGGCCCGGTGTGCTGCAGGTCAGTACCGGGGCCTGGTATGACCCGCCGGCCGATGGCGGCACGGGGCTGTCCTGCCTGCACGGCAACCCGAACGTGCTCACGCGGGATCAGGGCACCTCGCGGCTGGCTCAGGGGCCGAGCGCGCTGTCATGCCTGGTGGATATCGAGGCGTACGCGGGCGATCCCCCGCCCATGACCGCCTTCACACCACCGCCCATTCGTCGCGGAGACTGAGCCGGTCCTGCGCTCAGTCCTCCGCCCGAACCCGAGCGCCGTCGGTCACGCGATCGCCGGGATGGGTGATGACCCGCTCGCCTGACGCCAGCCCGTCGAGAATCTGGGTGTGCAGGCCGCTGCGCCGGCCCGGCTCGACCACACGACGTTCGGCGCGGCCGTTGGCGATCACGTAGACGGACCATTGGTCATCGCTGCGGAACAGGGCGCTGGTGGGCACCTGAAGGACGTCGTCATCTTCCCAGAGGATGAACCGGGCCTCGACTCGAAACCCGTCACCGAGCGTCTCCCACTTGTCGCGGGGTGACGTGATCGCTACCCGCACGGGCACGCGCTGCTCATCCACGCCCAGGGCGGAGACGCGCAGAAAGCCACCGGGCTCCACCCGGTGGACCTCGCCCTTCAGATCACCATCACCACCCCAGCGCTCCAGAATCACCGTCATACCCGGCCGCACGCGCACGGCGTCCATGGACAGCAGGTCAACCTGCACCTCCAGCGTTGACAGATCACCCACATCCAGCACCGGCTCGCCGGCATTCACCGGGCCTTCGCTATAGCGGTGCCGGCGGGTGACCACGCCGTCGATGGGAGCGGGCACCTGAAGGCGCGGCTGATCACCCGGTGCGCGCTCGCCGTCGGCAATCTCCAGCACGGCCCGGGCGGCGTCCAGCTCGAAGCGGGCCACGTCCACCGCGTGCCGGGCCGATCGCTCGGCGGTGCGGGCGGATTCGCGCTGGGCACGGATGCGCTCCATCTGCTCCGTGGAGACGAGCTCCCGGTCGTACATCTGCTGGTAACGCTGATCCTCGGAGCGGGCGAGCTGATGCTGGATCTGCCGGGCTTCCAGCTCGGCCTCCGCGGCCTCCAGGCGCGCCCGGGCCGCGGCCACGGCCTCCCGGGCCTGACTGCGGGAACGGGCATCCAGTGCCGGTGCGGGGGCTGGCTCCAGTTCCAGCAGCGTTTGCCCGGCGGTCACACCGTCTCCCGGCTCCAGGGTGACGCGGCGAAGGTAGCCGGTGATCGGGGCGGAGACCGTGTGCGGGTCCGGCAGACGCGTGCGCCCTTCGTCCTCGACGGTCTCGGCGAAGTGGCCTCGCTCTGCCGTAACGGTGCTGACCGGCACGGGCGAGGGCCACAGGGCCAGCCCCAGTAGGCCGATGACGGCCACCGCGAGAAGGGCGAAGATGAGCTTCTTGCGTAAGGTCATGGGCTACTCAACCGTTTTCAGTGCGGACACCATGTCCAGGCGCCGCAGTCGTCGCAGGATCAGGAGAACGGACAACACCGTCGCTACGATCACCCCTGCGGCGGCGAAGGCGTAAGTCTGCGGGGTGATCACGAACGGCACGCGGAACAGGTCCGTGCTCATGGCGGCGCTCAGTGCCATCGCGAACCCGGTACCCAGCAGCCAGCCCAGCGGGATGGCCAGCAGCGTCAGCGCGGCGATCTCGCCCAGCAGGATCCAGCTCACCTCGCCCCGTGTATAACCCAGCACCCGCAGGGTGGCCAGCTCCCGGGCGCGCTCGGCAAAGGCGATGCGGGCGTTGTTGTAGGCCACGGCAAAGGTGATGGAACCGGCCAGCAGCATCAGAATGGCCATCATGATCAGCACGGTGTCGTCGATGTACTCGCGGATGGCGGCCTCCGCTTCGCCGATCAGCCCGATGCCGGCGATCTGTGGCACCTCCCACAGCGCCTCGTACAGCGCCGGATGCTGGCTGGTATCGGTGAGCAGCCATACCCCGGAGAGGGCCGGGCCCTCGCGCATCAGCCGGTTCAGTGCCTGGCGCTCCATGTAGGCGCTCACCCCCACGGGCTCGCTGACTACGGCCGCCAGTTCCACATCCAGGGTGCGCCGGTGGCCTTCCATGACCTCCACCTGCACCGCATCCCCGGGGCGCAGGCCCAGATAGTCCGCCAGGTAATCCGTGAGCACCAGGCCTTCCGGCGGCAGGCGCTGGGGCTGTCCGCGGGCATCGGTGAGCCGGCGCAGCTTCGGTTCCGCGTCCATGCCGAGGATCGCCGTGCGGTAGTCCTGGCCGTTGGCGGCCAGCCGCACCGGCACATTGCGAAAGCCCTCCACATACTGGACCCCGGGCTTGTGGCGCAGCCCGGCCACGGCGTGGGCCGAGGCGGGCTCGGTGAAGTAGAGGTTGATGTCCATGGTCTGAACCAGCCGGTACTGGGTGTCGAGCATGTCGTCCACGGCCCCGAACTGGTAACTGCCCACCATGAGGAGCGCGCCGGAGAGGCCGATGCCGAGCACCGAGAGGCCGGATTTCAGGCGGTGGCGGACTAGATTGCGCACGATGATGCGTGTGGGCTGATCCAGCAGCCGCCCCAGGTGCGAGCGCTCAAGCCAGCCCTGGCGGAACGTCTCCGGCGCCGGCGGGCGCATGGCCTCGGCGGGCGGCAGACTCACCGCCCCGCGCACGGCCCGGTACGTGCCCAGTGCCGCGGCACCCGCGGCCACGACCACCGCCAGCAGCAGCACCTGGGGCTGCAGTCGGAAGCTCATGGCCGGGAAGCGGAAGTATTCCATGTACACCGCCGCCAGGGCATCGGCCGCCCATGCGCCCATGCCCACCCCGACGGCTACCCCGATGAGCACGATCAGGCCGGTGAGCAGCCCGTAGTGTCCGGCCATGTCCCGGTTGCTGTAACCGAAGGCCTTGAGCACCGCCACCTGCTGGCGCTGCGTGCGCACGATGCGCCCCATGAGCACGTTCAGCAGGAACGCGGCCACGCCCAGGAAAAGGGTCGGCAGCACCACGGCCATGACCCGGAGCTGATCCAGTTCCATGGTCAGGAACTGGTGCGAGACCTGATCGTCGCGGTCGTAGGCGCCGGTGCCGCCGTAGCGCGCGAGCAGCGTATCCAGGGCGTCGATCACCGGTTCCGCGTCGGCCCCGGCCTGCAGGGTCAGCACCGCATTGTTGAAGGCGCCGTCCATGCCGAAAGCGTTGGCCAGGGCGCGGCGGTTCATCCACAGCACGGCGAAGCGCTCGTAGTCCGGCAGCAGGTCCGCCGGGCCGATCTGGTAGACGAACTCCGGCGACAGGGCCACGCCGCTGACCGTCATGGTCTCCAGGCGCCCGCGAATGATGGCGGTCACGGTGTCGCCGGGTCGCAGGCCATGGGCCTCGGAGAAGGGTTCGCTGATCACTACCTGGTCCGACCGGCCCGGGTCCGGCAGGCTGCCTTCGCGCAGGTAGAGCCGGTTCAGGTCCGGTTGTCGGCCATCCGGCAGGGACAGCAGTTGGCCGCGCACCGGATCGTCGTAGCCAGGCACTTCCAGCCGCACCGGTGCGTTGACACGGGTCTCCACGTGATCCACGCCCGGGATGTCGCGAAGCCGTTCCGCGAGGCCCTCCGGTGCCCGCTTGAGGTCTACGAACACGTCGGCGAAGTGATAGTCCCGGTAGAAGCGGTCCTTGGTCAGGCTGATGGCGTCCAGGGTGGTCACGGCGATGATCAGCGTCATCACGCCCGCAGCCACCACCACGGCAATGGCCGCCACCTGGCCCTTGAGGTCGACCAGATCGCGGAGCAGTTTGCGGTGGATGGTGCGCACGCCGGTTACCAGCTCAGCTCGGATGGCGCCTTGCGCTGCTCGTTCACGTGGACGTCGCTGACGCGTCCGTCGCTCAGCCGCACCACCCGGTCGGCCATTTCGGCGATCACCACGTTGTGGGTGATCACCGCCGTGGTGGTGTGAAGCTCCCGGTTCACGTGCTCGATGGCTTCCAGCACCTGCACGCCGGTGCGGGAGTCCAGCGCCCCGGTGGGCTCGTCACACAGCAGCACCGCGGGGCGCTTGGCGATGGCCCGGGCGATCGCCACGCGCTGTTGCTCGCCGCCGGAGAGCTGGGACGGGAAGTGGTCCAGCCGCTCGCTCAGACCCACCAGGGCCAGGGCATCTTCCGGGCGCATGGGGTTGCGGCTGATGTCCGTGACGATGGCCACGTTCTCGCGGGCCGTGAGGCTCGAGATGAGATTGTAGAACTGGAACACGAAGCCCACATGATCGCGCCGGTAGGCGGTGAGCACCCGGTCGCTGGCCCGTACCAGGTCCTGATTGCCGTAGCGCACCTGGCCGTCCGTGGCACTGTCCAGCCCGCCGAGGATGTTCAGCAGGGTGGACTTGCCCGATCCCGAGGCGCCCAGCATGACCGTGAGTTCGCCGGCATGGAGGTCCAAATCCACCCCGCGCAGGGCGTGGATGACCATTTCGCCGTTATGGTAGACCTTGGTCAGGCCACGTGTGGCGAACACCACCTCAGGAGAAGAAGCCGGGGCGTGCTGCATGGGAGGGTCCGCGACCAGTCCAGTGATTGCACTGTAACAGCAGAAATCGGGCGCGGGTTGATTTGAATCAACCTGGCACGCCACCGTAATAGGGAAGGCGTGCCCGGTTGCTCTTCCGCAAGTCTATGGTGCTCGCTGAGCGGGCGGCGTTCGACGGAACATCAGTTGCACGAACGGATAGATCACCACGCCCGCCCCTACGCCGAAGCCAATACTGGCTCCGATGAGGGCCGCGTAATCAACGATGCTGGTAATCTGGGCGTGGCTGGCGCTCGAAAACCCGGGACCCATTGCGAACACCAGCAGGGCCACCAGAGCCCCCACCGCTCCGGCAACCTTCACCGCCGGGGCGGGATTGAACTGGCTCCGACGCAGGTATACGTATACGGCAACACCCAGCGCAGCCAGGAGAAGGATACCCGCCGGCACAAGCAGGGCGCGGAAGAGCTCCAGCAGTACGGCCAGGATGCCGGTTAAGGAAAATGCCATGATTCGTCCTCCTTGGTACCAGGGCTCAGATGCGGCCGCGCAGCATGGCGTTATAGGCTGCGTGCAACATACGATCCTTCATGAGCCATGGCACCCATTGCTCTTCCATCGGATCGATGAAGTTGAATGACGGCACCATCTCCAGATCGTAGTCGAACTCCACGAGGATGCCGCGGCCCTGCTCGGTGATGAGCGGGCAGGAGGTGTAGCCGTTGTAGCTCCCGCGGAGCTCGCTGTCCTGAATGACCGCGAGGAGATTCTCCACGGCCACGGGCACCTGTGCCTTCACGCTGGCGGCGGTCTTGCCGATGGGCGTGCCCACCACGTCACCGACGCCGAAGACATTGGGGTAGCGCCGGTGCTGCATGGTGTACTGGTCGACCTCGAGCCAGCCCTCGAAGGGGCCGTCCGCCCAGGCCAGGTCGCTCGTGCGGACCGGGTCGGGGGCGGACATGGGGGGGACGACGTGGATGAAATCGTAGTCCACGGTGCGCTCGCCATCTTCGGTGTTGAACACCGCTTGTCGGGCCCCGGGCTCGATCGCCTTGAGCTGGTGGTGCCAGTTCAGGTTGATGCCCCGGTCGTCCGGGAAATGTGACTTGAGAAAGTCGTCGATATCCGGTTGCGAGAACATGCCGTCTCCGGGTGGGAAGTACTGGAGATCGGCGGATTCCCGGTTACCCTGCCGCTGCAGGCGGTGTTCACTGAGCATGGCGACTTTCAGGGGGGCGCCCGCACACTTCAACGCACCCGGTGCCCGGGTGAAGAGCCCAGTGCCGCCGGAGTCGGTGAATTCGCGGATCATGCTCCAGCTGCGGCTGGCGTGGTCCGGCGTGTCGTAGACACAGGCGATGCCGTCCTGTCCGATCAGGGCGGGATCCATGCCTTCAATGTCGGCGAAATTGAGCTGCAGGCCGGTTGCAACGACCAGGTAGTCGTAGTCGAGGGTGTCGCCGTCGCTGGTCACGACGCGGTCGTTCTCCGGGTCGTACTCCGCAACGCTGCTGCGTACCCACTCGACGCCGCGCGGGATGTAGCGTTCATTGCGGTCGATGACGCGTTCCGGTTGCCAGGCGCCTGTGGCAACGAGGGTGAGTCCGGGCTGGTAGTAATGCTGTTCACGGGGGTCTACCAGCGTAATGCGGGCACCGTCCAGAGCGCGAGCCAGACGGGACGCCACCGAGATGCCCGCGGCGCCGGCGCCGACGATGACAATGCGCGCACTGGAGGCCAGCGCGTGGCTTGCGCCCGTTCGAAGAAGGGCGCCGCCCGCGACGGTTCCGGCAGCGGCCAGTATGGTGGTGGCGCCGGTCGCCTGGAGGAAACGGCGGCGGCCGGGGTTGATGCTGTCGTGATTGTTGTTGCCTGAGTCGTGGGTCATGTCTGCTCCTCCGAGCCTTCTGCGGCAGCCCATCGTGGTGATTGGGCTGCATACCTCCATATTAGTATTTTCGAGGGTGTCTGCAGGGGTCTGTGACTAAGTCACAAAGACCCGGGATCAGAGGTGGTCGGGGGCAGTGTCTCGTAGTGGTGCACGCGCAGTCGTCGCGCGCACCACTACCGCCGACGTTTCCGGTCAGAAGCCTTCCACCGGGCGCAGAACGTCTTGCTCCTCTGACGGTTGACCGCTGACGGTGGTCAGGGAGCCTTCTTCTTGGGTGTTCACGTAGATGACTTCGTACGAGACGGGCGATTCCCCGTACGCTGTCTGCAGGAGACGGTGCGGCCCCGGCGCGAGGCCGAACATGGTGGCCGTATGGGCGCCGGAGGGAAGGTCACCCAGTATGACCTTGCCCGCCTCGGGATCTTCGGCGCTAACGGCGGCCAGGCGCACGCCGCTGTCCGTCTCCTGTTGCATCAGGACCTCGCTGAGTTCCAGTTCATCGACCTGGTTCCCCGCCTGCGCGCGGCCACTGGTGGATGCTCCCACCCACTGGGCGTCATAGAGGTCGATGCGGCTGGAACCGTCCACCTTCGCGGCAACAGCGACATGGGTCTCGCCGGTCATCCCTTCGTCACGATTGTAGAAGATCCAGCCGTCCCGGCTACCCCGCACCGGGCCACTGATATCCTGACCATAAAGGCTATCGGTGGTGTCCAGGATCTGGCGGTCACCACCTTGCGTATCCACGCTGATGACCTCCTCATTAGCGCTCCAGGCGACCCGCCCTGCGGAGGCCAGAACGAAGTCGCCAATATCTTCCTCCGTATCCAGTTCCGACCAGCCGTCGGCATCGACGCGGTACAGCGTCCCCGCGCCACCGGCGATCAGGGATGGCTCGGCATGTGCAAAGTACAACGCGTCCCCGTCAGTCGTAATCCGGCTCGGTGGCGGGAGATTGACTCCTCCGGGGGGCAGTATCGTCTCCCCGAACTCGAGTGGCTCGCCGGAGCCGTTCTCTGCCTGGGTCATGGTTCCGGCGCCATCGTTGGTGGGCGGTTGGTAGTGCCAGAGTTCGGCCGGCGGCGTGTCATCGCTGTCCGGGTCCTCAAAGCGAAGGGTGAGGAACTGAGAGCCGTCGGCAAGCACGGAGCCCAGTGCGGAGACCGAGTGCCAGGGATCATCGTCTTTGCCGGCGTACAGATCCTCGATGTCATTGCCGCTGGGGTCCTGAACTGTTCCCGGCCCCGTGTTGAAGTCCATGTCGGTCTTCTTGAGGCGGTTGTTGTCCGCGGTATCCACCACGAGCCAGCCCCGGCCCGCGCCGGTCTCCGGGTCCCAGACCAGAGCCACCGGCACAAGATGGGAGTCGACTTCCAGGGGGCTCGTGTCGTCGTCGTCGCCCATCAGGAAGCGCTTGTACTCATCGTCGGTGCTGTAGACCACGGCGGTTTCGTCCGCCTCTTCGAGACTGAACAGAAACATAACATTCAGGTCGAGCGGCATGAGCTCTTCGGACGTCACCTCCCGGGACGTGGGGTTGACGGTTGCCCCGGTGTCCGTACTGACGGAACGCATGCCGAAGCTGCCGAATTGCTTGTCACCGTACAGTACCCGATCGACCCGGAATTCCGAGAGCGTCTGAGACTCGTTGTCCCAGGACGCCTCGTGAATTGGGAAGAAGTTGCGATGATGGTTCACCATCTGTGCCTGCTCAAACTCCGTATCCACCTCAATGGCGGGATCCGAGGGGGTGTCGGGGTCGATCGCGTACAAACCCTCGGCGTTGTCGATGGGTGACGTGAAGAAGAGCAGATCGTGATTGTCCGCGTCGCTGTCAAGCCCGGAGAGGTGGGGGAGGCTGTCCCCCGCGCTACCAGTGCTGCCGTCACTGCCGCTGTCGCTGCTGCTTCCGCCGAAACAGCCGGTCAGCCCTGCGGCCAGTATCGGGATCGTCCACGCGACCAGCCCCATCCGGCGCTCGCTGATTGAATCCATGGCGTTGCCCTCTTATCGGTTGCACGAAAACCGGGAAGACCCCTGACAGGGAACACCCGGTGCCGCGTCACATATACGAGGCGGGACCTTACAGCGGACTTACATGTGCCCAGGCGATCTGCGGAAGTCAGTGAGACGTCGAAACCAAGATGTCGGGTGAAAGTGAGGCGCTTAGGGAGTTGACCGAGACATCATTTGAGTGTACAAGGATTGTACAAATTGTGTTGCGCGCGGCATAAGCGCGAAGCGCCAAAGCGGATTCGGGAACTTTGCCAGCTTCAAACTGCCGGTTGTGCAGATGCCGGTTTTGTAATTGATGTGCTTCTCCTCCAGGCGACGGCCAAGTCGCCCTTTCTGCCCCCTCACCCGAGGGGGTTTTTTTTGGTCGCACTGGTCAGCGACCTGGTGGACACGAGGGGTGCCGCGCAGCGATGCATAAGTCTTGTGTCGGTCATGCGGATTCGGGGAAGGGGGCAGTAGTCTGGACAAGGAAGCGCTCTTGGCCAGATTTTCCGTTCCGAGGTGGTTGTACCGCCCCGTTTTCCGCTATCAGGATGGACTTCGCACCTGGAGCGCCGGCATTCGTCGCTGCGCCAGTCTTGGTCTGTCGCATCTCCGGATCCCGACGGGATCGCACGGGCTGCGCTAGACTGAAGATCGGGCTTTTCGGCGGGTGCGTGGTATGTGCGGCCGATTCGTAAGCAAGACCGACGCGGTCATTGAGCGGGCCTTCAATGTGATTCCTCGTCAGTGGACTCATGACTGGGCGAGGTACAACGTGGCGCCGACGCAGCAGGTGCCCGTGATCCGCCTGGCCGATGGGCAGCG
The DNA here is from genome assembly GCF_048323695.1 of Aquisalimonas sp. APHAB1-3. Classification (NCBI taxonomy): domain Bacteria; kingdom Pseudomonadati; phylum Pseudomonadota; class Gammaproteobacteria; order Chromatiales; family Ectothiorhodospiraceae; genus Aquisalimonas; species Aquisalimonas sp. APHAB1-3. The sequence goes on from NZ_JBLWFT010000007.1 coordinate 144,750, forward strand.
GGAAGGGGTGATGTTGCGCTGGGGGCTGGTGCCGACCTGGGCGAAAGGCCGGCCGACGAACTACAGCACGATCAACGCCCGCGTCGAGACGATCGACACAGCCGCCACATACCGTGGCCCCTGGCAGCGCGGCCAGCGCTGCATCATCCCTGCGCTGGGCTACTACGAGTGGCAGGAGGTCGCAGGTCGGAAACTGCCGCACTTCATCCGGCGCGCCGGCGGTGAGCCGTTCGGGCTCTGCGGGTTGTGGGAGGTGTCGATGGCTCCGGATGGTAAGGCGCTGGAGTCGTGCACGATCATCACTGTTCCCGCCAATCCCCTGGTCGCGCAGATCCACGCGAAGGAGCGCATGCCGGCCATGGTGATCGCCGAGCAGTGCGATGTCTGGCTCGGCGGCTCTGTCCATGATGCCCGCACCGCTCTGGCGCCGTTCCCCGCGGAGTTGATGGACGCCTATCCGGTGAGCACGCACGTTAACTCCCCTCGGAATGACGATCCGGAGCTTCTCGAGCGGGTCGCTTAGCTGTGTCTCTCACGGCCGTGGCGTGTAGACGGTCGTTCCATGTGTGGAACGGTAAGTCGCTGATTCGTGTCTACACAGCCCGTCGTTCCAGGATCTAGGCTTCTAGGACGGTTGGCGCCTGCTTTCCTGACGAAGTGTCCCAGGCAAGGCATGCGCTATCCGGACGCGAGGCAACGATTCGAATAAGGAGACCCTCATGAGCGATACGTTTCAGTACAACCGTTTGAACCGCGACGACGCGGCCCTCTTGCTCGTCGACCACCAGTCGGGCCTGATCTCTCTGGTGCAGGACTTCTCTCCGGGGGAGTTCAAGAACAACGTCCTCGCCACCGCGGCCTGCGGGGACTACTTCGGCCTGCCGACGATCCTGACAACGAGCTTCGAAGATGGGCCCAATGGCCCGCTGGTGCCGGAGCTGAAGGAAACGTTCCCGAATGCGCCCTACATTGCCCGGCCGGGCAACATCAACGCCTGGGACAACGAAGAGTTCGTCAAGGCGATCAAGGCGACAGGCAAGAAACAGCTGATCATTGCCGGCGTTGTCACGGAAGTCTGCGTGGCATTTCCGGCGCTCAGCGCCAGGGAAGAGGGCTATGAGGTGTTCGTCGTCACCGATGCGTCCGGCACCTTCAACACAGTCACCCGGGACGCGGCGTGGTATCGCATGCAGCAGGCCGGGGTACAGATGATGAGTTGGTTTGCCATGGCCTGCGAGCTCCATCGTGACTGGCGCAACGACATCGAAGGCCTCGGGCAGTTGTTCTCCAACCACATCCCCAACTACCGGAACCTGATGACCAGCTACTTCGCCAAGGCGTCGAGCTAGACCAATGGGGAGGCCACGGGGCGGCAACGCGTCCCGTGGCCGCTGATTAGGCATCCGGCCGGTGTAGTCTGAGCCGGCTCAATCCTCGTGCAGAGCGTTGAACGCCTCGGCGAGATGATCGATCAATACCCGGACGGCCGGGAGCAGGCCCCGCCGCGACGGGAATACCGCATGCACGATCTCGCGGCGCGGCGCCCAGGTCGGCAACACCGGCACGAGCCGCCCGGCGTCCAGGTCGGGCCGAACCATCATGCGGGGGAGTTGCACCACGCCGATGCCGGCGACGGCCGCTTTACGGAGCGCGCTCATGTCGGTGGTGACCAGTCTCGGTGCATGGGGCACGAATGCGGGCTTGTCCTCCGGGCCGAACAGGTTCCAGGTGAAGTCCTCCTGGGGAGCGCCGAGCCCCAGCGTCGGCCAGGCCGCAAGGTCGTTCGGGGCTGAAGGCTGTCCACCCTGTTGTTCCACCAGTTCCGGGCTGGCGAGCAGGCATTGGCCCCGATCAGCCAGCACCCGCAGGATAAGCTCGCTGTCCTCCAGCGGGGGCGGACGCACACGAATCGCCACGTCGATGCCTTCCCCGACCACGTCAACGCGCCGGTTGGTGGCGTCCAGCGCTACGTTGACCAGTGGATACCGCAACATGAAGTCGGTGAGCATGTCACCGACGTTAGACTGCAGCAGCGCCACCGGGCAGCTCACGCGGACGGTGCCACGGGGCTCTGACCGTGTGGTCTCCACCGCTTCCTCGGCTGCCTCGGCTTCCACCAGCATGGCTTTGCAGTGGCGATAGTAGGTCTCGCCGATGGGCGTGACGGTGAACTGGCGCGTGGTGCGGTGGATCAGGCGAATGCCCAGGCGCTCTTCCAGCAGGGCGACGCGGCGGCTCAGGCGCGACTTGGGTGTTCCCAGGGCGCGGCCGGCGGGGGCGAATCCTCCGTGATCCACCACCTGCACGAAGAAGTAGAGGTCATTGAGGTCGTAGGCCACGCTGTCGTTCCTTTTTTTGAACACTGGGACCCGATTGTAAGGCTTGCGGCTTCGATTGTCCTTTATGCACTGTCAATCGCTCTGCCTCGGCTACGGTGTCTCGCCGGGTGGTTGTGACATTAGCCGGGCTAAGCAGCTTGCTTAGTAATCGTCGTTTTACGCGGACTCGCCCAGTTCCTAATGTTGGTCGTGCGTCAATTAACGGGAGCCGTAGTTATGTCAGTCCATGGTGCAGCGATCAATTGGGAGCGTCAGCCCCACGAATGCGAGGAAAACACGTTCTCGCGTAATCACCGGGTTGCGCTGAATGGTGGCCAGAATGTGGATGTATCGGCATCCGTCGAGTTCAAAGGCGACCCCAATTGTGCCGATCCGGAGCAGATGCTTGTGAGCGCAGTGTCCAGTTGCCACATGCTGTTCTTCCTGGCAATCGCCGAGATTCAGGGGTATCGGGTTGAATCGTACACAGACAACCCGAAAGGCTATCTGGAGCAGAATGAAAAGAAGGGCAGGGAAGTCACGCGAATCGAGCTATCGCCCCAGGTTACGTTTAGTGGCGATAAGGTGCCCGGCGAGGAGGCAATCGAGAAAATCCACGCCAATGCGCACAAGAACTGCTTTATTCGCAATTCGATCACTGCCGACGTGACGATCAACGGTGCTTGATCAGCCATGAGTCTGGCGTCAGCCGGCCGACCCCGGCGTGGCTTTCAGAGGGGCATTGATTATAGTGAGGGCCTCCCACTTGATCGTGTCGGTGGTCCGTCACTAATTGCGAGTACTGGTCATGCTACGACTGCCGTCCCTGACCGCGCTGGCCTATTTCGAGGTTGCAGCGCGCACCAGGAGCTTTGCTGCGGCGGCGAAAGAGCTCCACGTCACGCCGGCTGCGATCAGCCATCAGATCAAGGCACTGGAGGAGTATCTCGACGTTGAGCTGTTCGTCCGTCACCACCGACGGGTCAGCTTGACGCCGGCGGCGCGCGAGGCGCTGCCGGACCTGCATCAGGGCTTTCAGGCTTTGGAGCAGGCCGTGGAGAAGATTCGCTCCCATGGTGACGAGCGCCTGATCGTCACCGTGTGCGCAGAGCCGCTGTTCGCCACCAAGTGGATCGTGCCGCGCCTGCACCGCTTCTACGCCATTTGCCCGGACGCCGAGGTGCGGCTGCAGGCGAGCTTGCAGACCGTGGATCGCGCCCGTGACGGCGCTTTCAGCGTAGCGGATCTCAAGCGCGCGGGCATCGACGTGTCCGTGCGGCTTGGTTATGGCAACTATGCCGACATCGAGCCGGAGCGGCTGATGGGGCTGGAGCTGGTACCAATGTGCGCCCCGGCGTTGGCGCGCAGCGTGACCGGGGTCGATTCACTGCGCGAGCTGCCGCTACTGCGTGATGGCACTCTCGATCGCTTCGGTGAGGCGTGCGGGTGGAAGGAGTGGTTCAGGCAGCAGGGCTCCGAAACCCAGGCGTTGCGGGAGCTGCGGTTTGGCAATGGGCTGCTTGCGCAGGAGGCGGCCCTGGCCGGTCAGGGTGTGCTTCTGGGTGTACCGGCTCTGCACCAGGCGGAGCTCGCCGCCGGGACACTGGAGCAGGTGAGTGATCGGTCACTGAACTGCGAGCAGGCTTACTTTGTCGCCAGCGTAGGTCCGGGCGAAGAGCGGTCGATCGCCGGGCAGTTCCGGGAGTGGTTGCTGGATGAGATACACCAGCCGGTTTAGGTGTGGCGACCGGCTACCGACGATCGATCGCCATCAGGAGTTGCGCGCGCAGCGTCGGGCTGAGAAACGGCGACCCTTGCCGAGCAGCGTCCGGTTATGCTGCGCGACGAGCGCCAGGGCGAGTCCGGTGTTACCGGCCGTTCCCTCGATCGGGGTTCCGCCAGGGGGGGGCGCGCCAGAGGCTTCTGCTGCCTACACCATGGACAGCCCGATACGGTCCTTGATGGACCCCGTGGGGTTCATGTACTCCAGCTTCAGGAACAACCGACATGGCCCCGTATCGAGCGCACTCATCTCGACAAGAGGGGTGTTACCGATCAGTTCAATCGCGTTGCTACAAGTATCCATGAGGCGCAGGCTTCCAGACCTCCCTCTCTCCCTCCCCCCAGTCTATGGCATCATCCGTCCGATGGCCTGGGTGCGCGAAGGCATGAAGTGCTCCTGTTGTCTTCAGACACTGGCACGATTGATTTGGATCAATACATCTACTCAATAGAGGGTATACGAATCGTGCCATCGGGAGCCTGTCCGGAGAATTGGATTCTCCGAGGGGGCATCCTTTCGCCAACGAGAGACTGATGACTGTCGAGGCCGCCATTGGCTGTAGCGAGGCAGTCCCAACTGGGTTCAGTGTTCATGCGACTATCAAGTCCGGCGTTCAGCGATGGCGGGCCGATCCCCAGACGTTACTCGGCACCCGGCGAGAACGAGCTACCACCGTTTCGCATTCATGATGTTTCGGAGAATGCGCAGAGTCTGGTGCTTGTCCTGAAGGATGTGGATTCCCCTTTGGGCGAGGTGACGCACTGGCATGCCTGGAATATTCCGCCACAGACCGCTTCGCTCGATGCCGTGCACCTGCCCGCAGAGTGCTGTGTGGGTATCGATAGTTTCGGGAAGGTGGGGTATCTCGGACCGGCGCCGCCTGAAGGGCGGCATCACTACCGAATGATCCTGCTGGCCCTCGATACCTGGTTGGATCTGCCTACGGGCTCGACGCGCGGGGCGCTTGACCGAGCCGTCAAGGGGCATGTCATCGACCGCGCAGAGATGATGGGTTTTATGGAAGCGCCAGCGTCCGACGGAGACACCACCTGATGACCACTGGTCGACATCCCACCAGGGCACGCGCCCTGTTCGCTACAGTCAACCCAGTCGTATTCGTGGCAACCGGCGTGATCGTGGCGGTGTTCGTGCTGTTCGGGGTTGTCTTCCCAACGATTGCGGGGAAGGTCTTCGGGACTCTCGATGCGTTCATTACCAAGTACTTCGGCTGGGTCTACCTTCTGGCCGTCACGTGTTTTCTCGCGTTCCTGCTTTACCTGGTGTTCAGTCGATACGGTCGCATCCGTCTGGGGCAGCCTGAAGACCGTCCGAAGTTCGGTCTGCTGGCCTGGTTCTCCATGCTCTTCAGCACGGGTATGGGGATTGGCCTGGTTTTCTGGAGTGTGGCTGAGCCTATACTGCATTTCCAGAATCCTCCCTCCGGTGAAGGCGGGACGCCCGACGCCGCCCGCCAGGCGATGGTATACACGTACTTTCATTGGGGGCTGCACGCCTGGGCGGTATATGTCGTACTGGGGCTGTCTGTTGCCTACTTCAGTTACCGTCACCGGCTGCCGCTGACCATACGCTCAATCTTCTACCCGTTGCTCGGTGACCGTATCTACGGAGTAAGCGGTCACGTGATTGACATCCTTGCGGTGTTCGGAACCTTGTTCGGCCTGGCCACTTCCCTGGGTTTCGGAGCCATGCAGCTGAACACCGGGCTGCACCAGTTGATCGGTTTGCCGGTCTCGCATTGGGTTCAGGTGGGGCTGATCGCCACTATCACCGGCGTCGCCGTCATCTCGGTGCTCTCGGGCCTGGATCGGGGTTTGAAGTGGCTGAGCGTATTCAACCTGGCGCTGGCACTGCTGGTGCTTACCTTCGTCCTGGTCCTGGGGCCGACATTGTTCATCGTCCAGTTCCTTCTGGACTCCACGGGAACCTATCTCCAGCAGATCGTGGAACTGAGCTTGTCCACCGGCGCCACCACCGGATCCCAGTGGCAGAAAGACTGGACGATTTTCTACTGGGGCTGGTGGATCGCCTGGTCGCCATTCGTCGGCATCTTCATTGCGCGGATTTCCCGCGGCCGGACGATTCGCGAGTTCATTATCGGTGTTCTCATGATGCCGACGCTCTTCGTCTTGGTATGGATGACCGTGTTCGGGGGCACCGCACTGCACGCCGAACTCTTCTATGAAGGAAGCGGCATTGCGTCTGCGGTGGCGGAGGACACCACGCTGGCCCTCTATGTGACCCTTGAAAGGCTACCGCTGACAACGCTGACCTCCATCGCGGCGACATTGTTGATCGCGACCTATTTCGTGACGTCGTCCGATTCCGGTACCCACGTGATCGACAAGCTGATCTCCCGCGGGAGTAAGCATTCGCCGCGGCGTCAGCGCGTGATCTGGGGCATTACCGAAGGGGCTGTGGCCGCGACCCTGCTGATCGTTGGCGGTGCGGAAGCCCTCAACAGCCTGCAAACGGCCTCAATTACCGCGGGATTGCCTGTGGCTGTCATCCTGGTGTTTGCTTGTGTCAACCTGCAACGGGCGTTGCAGCGGGAGTACCAGGTCGAGGGCGTAAAGCCGCCGTGGGGATAGGTGTTCACCAGGGAGCCTCGGGAACCGCTGCCTGCAAGTTCAAGTGCCCAGCAACAGGACGAACCGGGCACCTTGGGTAGCGCGGCCAACGGACTCCGCCTCATGCCAAGTCGCCGGCCATGGACAGGAAAAACGGGCCAATACCCAAACGCACGCCCACGGTCAGCAGCGTGATCGCGGTGGCGGCTCCCACGATGTTCCAGCCGGAAACACAAGGTGCTCGCTCCCTTTCCACTAACAGGGTCATCCCCGCCTTGCCTTCTTGTGCGCCCGCCAACGTATCGGCAGTGGTCCCTGAAGTATCCCCGTTACGAAGTGCTCCGGGAACATGAGCAACGGCATGACCGACAGGTAGTCGCGCCAGATTAACGCGAATGGATCGATGAAGAGGTGGTGGGGCAGCCACCGATAGGGCAGGAACCCGCTGGCATGGGGGGCAGTACCAGCCGGACGGCAGGCGGGAGGCCGTTGAGAGGAAAAGCCTGCCATTCGCACAAACCCAGCCGCGTGAGCATGACTAGGGCGCCGACATTACCTGTGACGGCCAGCAGAAGACCGAACAAGAAAGTCAGAACTGTGGTTCCCAGCAGGTGAAGTTCCAGCCCGGGCTGCACGCCGGTTCGGAGTTCCTTCAACCACGTTGACGTGAATCAACGCCTAGCCAACCGACAGCTGTCAGGCTGAGGGATGTCGATCACTCAGGGGAGCATAACTGTGTACCAAAAGATCGTTGTTCCTGTCGCTCTGGTCCACGCTGAAAGGCTGGAGAAGGCGCTGGCAATAGCCGCGGATCTGGGCCAGCACTATGGCGCAACCCTGCATATGGTGGGCGTCACTGCGCCGGGGCCGGACGAAGTCTCCCATAGCGCGGAGCAATTCAAGGAAAAGCTTGCTGAGTTCGCCTCCAAACAGAGCGCAGACCGAGGCGTGGAGTTCCATTCGCATGCCGTCATTACGGCTGATCCGGTGACTGAACTTGACCGGTGCCTCGACCGCTACATCCACGAGATCAATGCGGACCTGGTGGTGATGGCTTCTCACGTTCCGGGCTTCCGTGACTATGTCTTCGCATCAAATGCGGGGTTCCTGGCATCGCACACTGATGTCTCCGTGTTTGTTGTCCGTTGAAGCATTCTAGTTGTTGGACTTCCCCCGACACCGTGGGAAGTCCATCAGGCAGAGGACCATGCCCGTCCGAACAGGAGAACTGCAATGACCAGTACGTACACGAAGGCTAAACTTCCTACACGGCGCCAATTGCTGCCGATGCTTGCGATGCTGTTCGCGGCTTTGCTGTTCGCGGGGGTTGCCCAGGCTGGCAGCCACGGTGACGAGCAGCCGGAGATGGCAAAGGTGACGCCCAGCCCGATGTCCTTCCCGGACACCGTCGAGGCCTTCGAGGCGCAGGCGAAAGAAGCGGGCTGGAGCGTACTGAACAAGAACTATATGTCGGGTGTTCTGTCGGAGCGGGGTTTCACACTAGACCCCGTGGTAATCATCGACGTCTGTAGCGGGGAATACAGCGCCCGCATCCTGGAGGAAGACGCGTTTCGTCCGGTCTCGGCGTTCATGCCCTGTCGTGTGAGCATCTACCAGGATAGCCAGGGGGATGTCTTCATCTCGCGGATGAATGTATCGGCCTTCCTGCCGATGATGCCGGATGAGGTTGCGGAGGTGATGGAGCTTTCCAGCAATGAGGTCGAGGCCATCATCGAGCAAACTGTAGCGGAGTAACCTGCTGAAAAGCAGTTGGCGCAGGCCTGCGCTAATGCATGTGGTGCACTAGAAAAACCGATCTGCAGGTACTGCCCATAATGTAGGACCCTGAGCGGTCACTGGTAACGACGAGTTCCATTAACCGCTCAGGGTCGCTGCTGGCCTTCGAGGGTGGGGAAAGGAGGATGAATCACAGCCGAGTGCCTCCTGGGAGGCCCGGTACGGTTCAGTTCAGACCGCCCAGCCGAATCAACGGTCATATATCGAACGGCGATGGACTTCCCCCGGGGCCAGTACCGACGCCGCCGATGCACCCCCGTGACTACTTCGATGCGTTCCACCTTGGTCACTCCTTTGCACTAGGCCTATGCCTAGGCCTTCAGGTCAACAACAAGGTGTCCGGTTGAAACGGGGGCTCCTTCAGCGAGATCCAGCACGTGTCGCGGGCCGGGGTAGCCATTCAGTTCTGCCGGCAGGGCTAATCCCATGTCTCTGCCCGCGCGGAGATCGTCTAGCTCTTCTTCTGACAAGCTCGCAATCTCGCGTTGCTGTAAAACGGAATACTGATGGTGGTGACCCTGGGCATTCGAGCCATGCGTGACCGAATCATCGCCAGACGCAGCAAGTGGACCCGAGAGAGCGACGAGCAGGATGGCTGCCCGGGTTCGAGGTCAGTGCGCCCCGGGGGGGCGACATGGGCCCCCGGAAAAGCCGCTTCTTTGCTTTCTCAGGTAACGAAAGAGACTGCGGAGATGCATCAGGAAGTGGACCGGGTCTGAGTGGCTTTTCTTCTGGGCGTCGTGAATGATGGCTGCGTTCGGGTCCAACACGACGCTGTGACCGGCCGCCCATAGCCTTGCGCAAAGGTCCACGTCTTCGTAGTAGAGGAAGTAGGCCTTGTCGAAGCCGTTCACGTCGGCGTACACATCACTGCGTGCGAGCATGAACATGCCGGCGACCCAGTCAGGATAGGTGGGCGCGCTCCCCGCGGATGGGGGGTAGGCGCCGGTTTCGCCCCTAAGGAGCTTGCGGGTGAGCGAAGCGATGGTGGGAAAGTAACGGGCGCTGGGCTGCAGGGTGTGGGCCGCGTTGTAGACCAGCGGTGCCGCAAGGCCGGCCCCGGTTTCACCCATGGTCTGGAGCAGGCTTGGGAAAGGGTTCTGGATGAGAACGACGTCCGGGTTCATTACGCAGAAATAGGGTTCACGGGAACGCTGAAACGCCCTGTTGTGGTTGCGCCCGAATCCGTCACGGCATTCATTCTGGATAACCTCCACTTCGGGGTGATGGGGGAGATCCAGGTTTTCCCGACAGTTGAGCGTGACCAGGATGTGCGACACCTCGTGGAGCGCGATGAGGCTGCGTGCGAGTTGATTGACCATCTCGCCGTGTCCATGGCTGACGATCGACACGGTGATCATCGCGGCCAGCCCTTGGCCAAGACACGCCACAAGGCGCACAGGCCAATTCGGCGCCGTGCCTGTATCGCGCGCCGTTTCTTCCAGACTTCAGGCAGTCGGCTTGCCGTATCCCGCTTGGCGCGGAGGGCGAGATAGCCTTGACCGCGCCCTGCCGCACGAACGACGAGGAGCACGTTCAGCAGGATGTGGGCTGGCAGGAGCGGCCACAGCAAGGGGGAGGGCATGTTCTTGAGGAAAACCCAAGGCAGGTTGCGCTGACCGTAGTAGGCTGCGACATCGCTTTGCGCGCCTCCGCTGGAGCCACCCCCGACATGGTAGGCAACGGCCTCGGGTACGTAGTGCACGGTGTGGCCCGACAAGCGAAGTCTGAATCCCAGGTCGACGTCTTCACCGTAGCAGAAGAAGTCTTCGTCGAAACCTCCCGCGTCACGAACTGCTTGCAGACGAAATAATGCTGCCCCGGCGCAGGCGGAAAACACCGGGTGCGGATGGAGCCTGGTGGACCAATGCTTTTGCCCGTGCCCTATGCGCCAGAACACGCCGGTGACATGGTAGGCGTCTCCGACTCCGTCCAGCCGCTCGGGTTGCTCCTTCTGGATCATTCGCGACGCGAAGGCAGCGGCCTCCGGGTTCGCCTGGGCAGCCCGGAGGAGTTCCTCCAGCCATTCCCTCTCGGGGAAGGCATCCGGATTGACGAGCGCAACGAATTCCGTTGAACACTGCTCCATGGCCCGGTTGTTGCCTGCGGCAAATCCGAGGTTGGATTCCGCGTGCTGCACCGTGATGTTATCAGGCCCGTTCAGGTCATCTGCGGAGCCATCCGTGCTGGCGTTGTCCACCACGATGATGCGTGAAGGAGACACGGTCTGCCTGGCCAGATTCGTCAGGCATTCTTTCAGCAGGGGGCCGGAATTCCAGTTAACGATGATTACCGTAACCGGGGCGGGAGTGGTCCGTGGCGGCTTCTCGCAAGGCGCTTCCATGACTTAGGTCGTTCCGAATAGGCATGCCGCAAAGCGGACCGCGTGCTCAAGGCCCGGACTCGGGCGTCCATCGCCGATGATCCCTGCGGTACCGATAAGAATTACCACCGAGGTTAGCATGACAATCCCCAGGGTGTGGTATTCGGCGTGCGAGATCGCTATGGTGTGGTGTAAACGAAAACGCAAAATAGGGCTTCTCCAGGCGAAATGCCGCTCGTTATTGGCGGGTGCATTTGGAGGTTCAGGCCCTCAGGATTGATTCGGGGAACCGTGAGTATTCTAGTGACAGGGGGGGCCGGGTTCATCGGCTCGAATTTCGTGCTGGAGTGGATGGCCACGCATGACGAGCCGCTGGTCAACCTCGACAAGCTTACCTACGCTGGCAACCGCGACAATCTGATCTCGGTGCAGGATGATCCCAGGTATCGATTCGTTCGGGGGGATATCGGGGACAGGAGCTTGTTGGTCCGGCTGTTGCGGGAACACCAGCCGAGAGCCGTTGTTCATTTCGCAGCCGAGTCCCATGTGGACCGCTCCATTATCGCGCCGGATGCGTTCATGCAGACCAACGTGATGGGAACGTTCGGTCTCCTCGAGGCGGTGCAGGAGTACTGGGAAGGCATGAACCGCGACTTGCGCGACGGCTTCCGCTTCCTGCATGTGTCCACCGACGAAGTCTTCGGGTCGCTGAAAGAGAACGATCCGGAGTTCGATGAGTACTCTCCGTACCGGCCCAACAGCCCCTATGCTGCCAGCAAGGCCGCTTCTGACCACCTGGTTCGGGCCTATCACCACACATACGGGCTGCCGACGGTCACCAGCAATTGCTCCAATAACTATGGGCCGTACCAGTTTCCCGAGAAGCTGATTCCGCTGGTGATCCACCGGGCGCGCAGCGGGCAACTCATTCCAGTGTATGGCGATGGGCTGCAGATCCGCGACTGGTTGCACGTCTCGGACCATTGTGCCGCGCTGCGGAGGATGCTCGCGGTTGGTGAGCCCGGAGCAGTGTATGCGGTGGGCGGGTCGGCGCAGCGCACCAATGTCCAGGTCGTCGAGGCGCTTTGCGCCCTTCTGGGGGAGGCGCGACCGGGGGTGGATTACTTTTCCCTCGTGCGGACTGTGAAGGATCGTCCTGGGCATGACCGGCGCTACGCCGTTAATGCCTCGCGGACCATGGACTTGCTGGGATGGGCTCCTCAGGAAACCTTTGCCAGCGGATTGCGCAGGACGATGCAATGGTATCTGGACAACAACGAGTGGGTATCCCGAGTGACCACGGGCGCCTACCGAGAATGGATGGACCGGCAGTATCCCGCCAGCTTGGTATAAATATTCTGCTGTTCGGTGCCGGCGGTCAGGTGGGGTGCGAGTTGCGGGAAAGCCTGGCGTCGTTGGGGACGGTCCACGCCCTGACGCGATCGGAAGCAGATCTGACCGATGTGGACGCGGTGCGGCGGGTGATCCAGGCACTGAGGCCGGCCGTGATCGTGAATGCAGCGGCCCATACCGCGGTAGATCGGGCGGAGGAACAGCCCATCGAGGCGGAAGCGGTCAATGCGATCGCTCCCGGTGTCATGGCCGAGGAGGCGGAGCGCCTGCAGGCGATGCTGATCCATTTCTCCACGGACTACGTATTCGACGGGGAGGGCTTCAGGCCGTATCGGGAGACGGATTTGCCGCGCCCCCTTTCGGTTTATGGCCACACCAAGCGGGCTGGGGAAGAGGCCGTCATCAGGCGCAGTTCCAGGCATGTAGTGCTGCGGACAGGCTGGGTGGTAGGCGTTGAAGGGCGTAACTTCGTTAAGACGATATTACGCCTTGCAGAAGAGCGTGACGAACTGCGCGTCGTTGATGATCAGCGAGGGGCGCCGACCTCCGCGGCCCTGCTGGCAAATGTCACCGCGCAGCTGGTAAGGGAGTGGTGCTCGCGCGACGGGGACGACTTTCCCTATGGCCTGTATCACGTCGCTGCGCGTGGCGAGGCGACGTGGTTCGAGGTTGCGTGGTGGGTGCTTGGCTACGCGCATGAGAACGGGGTTTCCCTTCGTGCGCCGCGAGACCGGATGGTGCCAGTAAGTAGCGCGGAGTATCCAGCGCTGGCCATTAGGCCACCGTACTCGGTTCTCGACACGGGGCTGATCCGGCAGACGTTTGGCATCACTCCCGCCGCCTGGGATGCGGAGTTGCAGAAGATCATGGAGCGATTGTTATGAGCGCACGCAAGGGAATCATCCTGGCAGGTGGTCATGGGACCCGCCTGCATCCGGTCACACGGGTCCTCAGCAAGCAAATGTTGCCCGTGTACGACAAGCCGATGATCTTTTATCCGCTGACTACATTGATGCGGGCTGGCATCCGGGAAATCCTGATTATTTCTACGCCGCGCGATCTCGGTACCTTTGCCGAACTTCTCGGTGATGGGGACCAGTGGGGGGTCACCCTGCATTATGCGGCGCAGCCGCAACCGAACGGGCTGGCCGAAGCGTTCCTGATTGGCGAAAACTTCCTTTGCGGTGCCCCGTCGACCCTCATTCTGGGCGACAACATTTTCCTTGGCGATGGGCTGGACAGGACTCTGCAACAAGCCGCTGATCGGGAAGACGGTGCAACCGTGTTCGCCTCCCGGGTAGCGCATCCCGAGCGTTACGGGGTCGTCGAGTTTGACGGGGACGGATGTGTCCGGACGCTGGAGGAAAAGCCGGCTGCTCCCCGGTCGGCCTACGCCGTGGCAGGGCTCTACTTCTATGACGGAGACGTGGTCGATGCGGCACGAACACTGGAGCCTTCCGCTCGTGATGAGCTGGAAATCACGGACCTGAACCGGCTGTACCTGGAAGAGGGTCACCTGCGCGTGGAAGTCATGGGGGCCGATCAGGAATGGATCGACGCAGGCACCCACGATTCACTGCTGAAGGCGGGGCAACGGGTCAAGGCCCTTGAAGACGAAAGGGGTGTGAAGCTCGCTTGTCCGGAGGAGGTGGCGTATCGCAAGGGCTGGATCGACGCAAACCGGCTTATGCAGGTTGCCCGCTCGTCCGCGGGGGCTCCGGACGGGGAATACCTTTCGCAACTGGTGCGGGAGGTGTCTTCGTGAAGGGGTATCCATTGGAACTACCAGAAGTCGTTCTCCTGGAACCTCGTGTATTCAAGGACGAGCGTGGCTGGTTCTTCGAGAGCTTCAGTCAGCCAGCCTTCGAGGCGCTGGTCGGTAGCGGGTTAAGCTTCGTTCAGGACAACCATAGTTGTAGTGAGGCCGGGGTGTTGCGTGGGCTCCACTATCAGTTGCCGCCGAAGGCGCAGGGCAAGCTGGTGCGGGTTGTGGCAGGTGCGGTGTTCGACGTGGCTGTGGATGTTCGGCGGCGATCTTCGACTTTCGGTGCCTGGGTCGCGGCCGAACTGACTGCGCAAGGCCGACAACAGTTATGGGTGCCGCCCGGCTTCGCGCATGGGTTTCTGTCACTGAGTGAGAGAACCGAGGTGCTGTACAAGACCACCAACGTCTACGCCCCGGAGCAGGAGCGGGCGATTGCGTGGGACGACCCGGCTATCGGCATCCACTGGCCAACAGTTCCAGACGGGCCGCGTCTGTCGCCCAAGGATGCAGAAGCGCCTTCGCTTGCATGTGCCGAGGTATTCTAGTGGACCCGCACGCTGTTGCTTCGAGCGGTCCACGGACCATGGGTCAGAGTCTGTGGGTAAACAGGCGGTTACTGGCGCGCCTGACCAGGCGAGAGGTCGCCGGGCGGTATCGGGGGTCGTTTCTGGGGCTGTTCTGGTCGTTTCTGCATCCTCTGTTGATGCTTCTGGTCTTTACATTCGTGTTTACCGTAGTGTTCGAGGCGCGTTGGGCCGTGGAACAACCCACGACGGTTCATTTTGCGCTTGTGCTGTTCTCGGGCCTGATTGTCCACGCGATGTTGGCAGATGTTCTCACGCGGGCTCCCGGCGTCGTGATCGGCCAGGCGAATTACGTCAAGAAGGTGGTTTTCCCTCTCGAGCTATTGCCGGTGGTGGTGGTGTGCAGTGCTGCGTTTCACGCGCTGGTCAGCGGGGTGATCCTCGTGCTGGCGTTCGGGCTCGTCAACGGGTACGTGCACACCACGTCGCTGCTGGCACCGGTGGTGTTGCTTCCACTGCTTGTCGTGTGCCTGGGTGTCGGCTGGTTTCTGTCTTCTTTGGGCGTTTTCCTGAGGGATATTGGCCAGCTGACAGGGGTTTTGGCGACAGCGCTGCTCTTTCTCTCGCCCGTTTTCTATCCTGTCAGCGCATTGCCTGAGTTCATGCAGCCGTGGATGGTGCTGAATCCGCTCACCTTCATCATTGAAGCACTCCGCGACGTACTGATCTGGGGGCGCGCACCGGACTGGATGGGTTGGTCGCTCTATTTGCTGGTGTCGACTGGGGTGGCGTGGGCGGGCTTCGTGTGGTTCCAGAAAACACGGAGAGGTTTTGCCGATGTGCTCTGACGACGTGGTCGCCCGGGTTGCCGGCGTAAGCAAACGATTTGCTCTGTACGCCTCGCCGCGCGACCGTCTCAAACAGTATGTCTTCCCAAGAATACAGGGGACGCTGGGGCTGGAGTGCCGAGCCTACTATCAGGAGGTGAACGCGTTGAATGGCGTGGGATTTATACTGCGCCGCGGTGAGTCACTGGGCATCATCGGTCCGAACGGATCTGGCAAATCCACGTTGCTTCAGATCTTGTGTGGCACGGTCGCACCGTCCTCCGGATCGGTCGAGATCGACGGGCGCGTCGCTGCCCTGCTGGAGTTGGGCGCGGGGTTCAACCCTGAGTTCACCGGGCGAGAAAACGTATTCCTTGCGGCCTCCTTGTACGGACTGGCGCCGGGCCAGACGAAGGAGCGTTTCCACAGCATCGCCGAGTTCGCCGGTATCGGTGCGTACATGGAGCAGCCGGTAAAAACGTACTCAAGCGGTATGTACGTTCGGCTGGCATTCGCCGTGATTGCCCATGTGGATGCTGACTTGCTGGTCATCGATGAGGCGCTTGCGGTTGGTGACGCGATATTCATGCAGCGTTGCATGCGCTTCATACGACGTTTTCGGAAGCAGGGCTCGTTGATTTTCGTGAGTCACGACATGAACTCCGTGATGAGTCTCTGCGATCGGGCGCTGTGGCTGGATCAAGGAGAAATTCGAGCATTGGGACACCCGCGAACTGTTACCGAGGACTACCTCGAATACAGCATCAATCAGGCCCATGGAGAGCACGTGGACGTCGAAAGCGTTCGCCCTGCAGCGCGGGGCAAGGGCGAGGCCTCATCGTGCGGCCCGGACATTGACGCCCTAACCCCCGAGTACGATGGCGAATTGACGGTTCAGGACAACCTGGATTTCGCCTCCGGCTGGAAGAGTGGTGCTGGGGAGCTGCTCGAGCTGTCGTTCACCGATGAGAAAGGCAAGCCGCGGCAGGTAGTTCGCGGGGGCGAGCGGGTGGAGCTCGTGATCCGGGCCGTCGCGTACGAACCAATGGATCGACCAATCATCGGGTTCATGGTGCGCAATCGCCTGGGGCAGGACCTCTTCGGTGACAATACCCTCGCTTTCACGAACGTGACTCCGACACGGGTCGCCGCGGGCCAGACACTCGTGGCCCGCTATCGATTCCGTTTGCCGATGTTGCCCAACGGTGACTACGTGGTGATGGGCTCTCTGGCCGAGGGCGAACTTCATGACCATGTTCAGCACCACTGGCTGCATGACGCGCTGGTGTTCTCTGTGTCCTCGAGCACGGTGCGTTGGGGGTTGGTGGGCGTGCCATTTGATCGTATTTCACTTGAGGCGAGGCCATGAAGACGCTCACAACTCTTTACCACGAACATCAGGGAAAAGTGTCGGACAAGTGGAGTGGCACCCTGGATGTCTACGAGCATTTGTTCGCCCCACGCCGCGGCGATGTGCGGCGCCTGTTGGAGATCGGTGTGCAGAACGGCGGATCTCTCGAGCTGTGGGCGAAGTACTTTGATTCTGCCGATCTGATTCTGGGCTGCGATATCGATCCCGCTTGCGCCGAGCTGGTCTTTCACGATCCGCGTATCAAGGTCGTGTCGGGGGATGCCTGCGTGAGTGAGACCGTTCGAGCCGTCGATGCGCACAGCAGCGCCTTTGACGTCATTATCGATGACGGATCGCATCAGGTGGCGGACGTGGTGCGTGTGTTCGGCAAGTACTTTCCCCGACTCCGCCCTGGAGGGGTCTATGTGGTCGAGGATCTGCACTCGAGCTACTGGCAGGACTATGGAGGAGGCCGGGATGCACCGTATTCCACCGTGAGCTTCTTCAAGCTCATGGTGGATGTGCTGAACCGCGACCACTGGGGCGTCGAGCGGTCCGTTCCAGACTGGCTGACGGGCTATTCGCGCCACTTCGGGATACAGCTGGACGAGGCGTTTCTCGGGCAGATCCGTTCGGTTCGGTTCGATGATTCACTCTGTGTCATCGAGAAGCAGGATTCCCAGGTCCGTGGCGTGGGGAAGCGGGTCATTGCGGGCAATGATGAAGGAGTCACCGCAGGTACTGGTTCGCTTGCCGGGACGCACCTGCTGCACTGGTCACAGGCGGAGAATCCCTGGGCCCAGCTTGATCGGCCTGCCGTGGAATATGTCGAACCTCTCACTCGATGGCTGGCTCGTCAGCAACGGCGGATCACTCGTCAGCGACGGCGGATCACTCGCCAGCGGCGGGAGCTCGAGGAGCTGCAGGAGGAACTGGTCGCCCGAACGCGGTCCATTGAGCAGCTGCAAGGAGAGGTCGCCGAGATTCGCACTTCCCGCAGCTGGAAGTTGACGGCCCCCTACCGACGGGTAGGTGGGTGGGTCCTGACAGGGCGCCAAATCGTCCGCAGTAAAGGAGGGCTCGCGCGGGCGTTCGGCTCCACGGGGAGGATCCTGGCGCAGGAAGGACCCGCGGGTATACGCCGGCGCTGGCACGACGCGCGCGCGTCGGGCATGGGCGGGGGTGTCCTGCTGGACGGACGCGTTGTTGATCCGTCGGACTACGGGCTGTGGGTACAGCTCTGTGACACGCTTGATGATCAAGATCGGACCACGATCCGAGACCGTCTCGCGAACTTTCAGGGACAGCCCACGTTCTCTGTTGTAATGCCAGTCTACAACCCGAACCTCGATTGGCTGGATGAAGCTATCCAGTCGGTACGTGATCAGCTTTACCCCGACTGGGAGTTGTGTATTGCCGATGACGCTTCCACGGATGCGGGTGTCCACGAAGTCCTGCAGCGCTACGCCGACGAAGACACAAGGATCAAGCTCGCCTTCCGCGACGCCAATGGCCATATCTCTGCGGCCAGCAATACTGCGCTCGAACTCGCGCAGGGCGACTGGGTTGTTCTTCTGGACCAGGATGACCTCATTACCGAGGATGCGTTGTACCAGGTGGCCGAATGCATAAATAGGAATCCGAATGTCCGGATGCTTTATTCCGATGAGGACAAGATCGACAAAAAGGGAAAACGGTTTGGACCCTATTTCAAGTCGGACTGGAACCCGTATCTGTTCCTGTCTCACAATATGTTCAGTCACCTTGGTGTCTATGAAAGGGCGCTGGTCATGCAGCAGGGTGGATTCCGGGAAGGCTACGAGGGCGCCCAGGATTACGATCTTGCGCTCAGGTGCAGTGCCGCCGTTGGTTCAGATCAGATTGCTCACATACCTCACGTTCTGTATCACTGGCGCGTCCACGACAAAAGCACCGCTTCGGGAATAAACGCCAAACCCTATGCGATCGGGGCGGGTCAGAAAGCGTTATCGGAGCACGTCAATGCGAGGGTTTCGGGCTCTGATGTGCATGCCCTTACCTACGGCTATCAAATCCGTTTCGCCCTTCCAGAAAATCCGCCTGCCATTACGCTGGTGGTTCCAACCCGAAACAGAGTTGATTTGCTGCGGCGCTGCGTCGAAAGCATCCTCGCGCGAACGGATTATCCGAACTACAAGATTCTGATTGTCGATAACGCCTCCGACGACCCTATAACACTGAACTATCTGAGTGAGGTGGAGAGTAGTTGCGTAAGTGTTGTTCGCGACAACGGTCCGTTCAACTTCTCCGCGATTAACAATCGCGCCATCGCTGGAATCGACACTGAGCTAGTCGGTCTCGTCAACAACGATATTGAAGTCAATGCTCCGGGTTGGCTCGATGACATGGTTCGTTACGCGCTACAACCGGATGTGGGTGCTGTGGGGGCCAGGCTCCTCTATCCCAATGATACGGTCCAGCACGCAGGGATCATCCTGGGGGTTGGTGGAGTAGCAGCGAATGCGCATGCGGGCCAGTCCAGTCAGAGTTATGGGTACTTTGGGAGAGCGGCCCTCCCAGGGCAGTACTCTGCTGTCACTGCCGCATGCCTGGTGATACGTCGCGAACTTTATCTCGATGTTGGGGGAATGAACGAATCCCAGTTGGCGGTTGCCTTCAATGACGTCGACCTGGGTTTGAAACTGGCAGAGCTGGGCTACAGGAACGTACTCGTTCCGTCGGCCGTTCTTTATCATCATGAGTCGGCCAGCAGACCGAGGGATGATCAAGACGCGGAGTCCGAGCGTTTCGCACGGGAAGTACAATTCATGCGTCGGCGTTGGCGGGACTGGATTGAT
Source organism: Aquisalimonas sp. APHAB1-3 (assembly GCF_048323695.1). NCBI lineage: Bacteria > Pseudomonadati > Pseudomonadota > Gammaproteobacteria > Chromatiales > Ectothiorhodospiraceae > Aquisalimonas > Aquisalimonas sp. APHAB1-3. The sequence goes on from NZ_JBLWFT010000007.1 coordinate 164,216, forward strand.
CTGGATCCAATGTATAATCCGAATCTTTCGCTCGAGAATGCACGTTTTGAGCTTGCATGGCCAGCACGCAAGTCCAGAGTTCCAAAGGGAACCTTGGGGCAGTAGACAGCGTTCAGGTTTATAGGGATTTCGAAGCGCCAGGACGGAGAGTGGTACGCTCGTGGATCGGACAGAGAAGATATTGGCTTGTGTGGATTCCGACGGCCGGGGGTTGGAAATTGGTCCCAAGCATCGGCCGTTGGCACCCAAGGCGGAAGGCTTTCGTGTAGAAACGCTCGATTGGCTTACCAGGGAGGAGCTGGTTCGGGACTGCCTGAACAGTGGCCTGGACGCGTCACAGGTCGAGGAAACTGACCATGTCTGGCGCGGGGAACGCTATGCAGATCTGGTAGACCTTTCCCGTGGGGGATTCGACTGGATTATTGCATCGCATGTTGTCGAACATGTTCCGGACCTTGTCGCTTTTCTACGTGATTGCGAGGAAATCCTCAATGATCGGGGGGTTCTTGTGCTTGCGGTACCCGATAAACGGTATTGCTTCGATCGATATAGGCCCATATCCAGCTTGGGAGCGGTGCTGGATCGGTTTGTAGAGGGTCGTTGCCAGCACAGTATCGGCACATTGGTTGAGTTTCAGCTCTATTACGCGGAGCAGGATGGCCAGGGTGCGTGGAGTTCGGCGAGTCTGGGGAATGCGGAACTTCGTAATGAGCCTGCGGCAGTTCGCGACATGTTTCGTGCACGGATGAATGCTGAAGGCTACGTCGATTGCCACGGGTGGTGCTTTGTGCCCTCGTCTTTCAGGCTTCTCCTGCAGGATCTCTTCGACCTGGGGCTGATGGGCTTGAGGGAAGTGCGCTGGTATCCAACAGAGGGCTGTGAGTTTCTTATTTCCGTCGGAAAACATGGCAGCGGCCCGGGTCTGTCCCGCGCGTCTTTGTTAGGGAAAGTGGATGTGGAACTGGGGTCGGTCGTCCGCGACACCGAGTAAGTCGACGGGCCACTACGTAAGCGATCCGCGAACCACACCTACTCGGTGGGTTTGAGCGCGTATAGGCTCTCATCCTGATGCCACGGCAGCAGGCCGTCGATGGCCTCATCGCTGGCCGCGGCCGGCAGGTTCTTTAACACCTCGAGCAGGTACGCGTAGGGCTCCAGACGGTTGATCTTCGCCGTCTCGATGACGCTGTAGATCGTCGCACTGGCCTGGGCACCCCGCGTCGTGTGGCTGAACAGCCAGTT